>CAMVPA010000085.1 GCA_947169245.1 uncultured Prevotellaceae bacterium | reverse complement strand
GCACCCAGCATCTTGTTGCCTCTGAACCACAGGGCCCCCACGATGATGATCTGCCTTTCGAGGAATGTGACGCCCATCTTAGCCAGCCAGGGCTTCAGCTCCTGCCCCTGTTCCACCATCTGGCTCACCATGCGCAGGTCGCTATACACCCATTCCTGTTTGTCGGCACTCTGGCGCAGACCGCCGTAATAGGTCTGGAAGATATGCAGGTTCTTAGTCGAGAACAGCGTCAGGTCGGTCTCCGGCACACCGCGTGCCAGTTTGGGCCGCGCCCATGCCAAGTAGGCTGTAATCTCCTTCTTCAGCGCCTGAAGCACGGGCAGGTATTCAGCGTGTACGCCATGGGGCGCCAACTCCACGATGTTGCCCGGCTCGAAATCATGCGTCTGATAGTAGTCGGCATCGAAGGCTTTCTCTTCCCACCCGAGGATGGTTTCGAGGTCCTTGATACAACCAGGCCCCGACTTCGCCTTCTCATAGGTCTTTCCGTCGTAGCCCACACCCGTCTTAGCGTCGGGCTGGGCAGGATTCCACACCAGATATGGCATCACGCTCTGGAAGATGCCACCCGACACCAAGGTGTTGCCGCCAATCTCGGCATTTTTCTCGATCATCAGCACCGTGTTGCCCTGTTGTGCCGCCTCGGCAGCCGCCGACAGTCCGGCACCACCGGCACCCACAATCACCACATCCCACGTGCCTTCCACGGGCGTCTGTTCCGCCTTGGGCAGACTAGCTTTCTTGAACTGCTCAGCGTCCGACACCTTCGCCATATTGGCTGCTTCCGTAACGGCTGCCATCAGCCCCCGGCTCGACACCGTAGCCCCTGTCATGGCATCCACGCCGGTACCGTTGGCCTTGATGATCTGAGGTATCAGCTCGTCGAACACGATGTCGCCGATATGGGGTGTCTCGTGATGCTCCAGCACTTGGATATCCGTGATGCACGAATCGCTGAACGTCACGCTCAGCCGGATGTCGCCGTTGTGCCCCTGTGCAGTCACCTCGTAGGTCCCCGCCTCGAACGTCAGCCGTTCCGACTTTTTCTGGCTGCAGCCAACAAAGAGCATCGCCACAACCACTATCCAAACTTTGCTCATCTTCATTTGTCTTGTACGCATAAGATTTTTTGTATTTTGTTAGTGGGGGTTAGCCACGCCATTACTTCTTCGCGTGTGCGCTGCTTGTATTTTCAAAGTAACCCGGCCTTACCAAAAGCCGATGTCGTCGCTTATGCCACCGCCCTCTTCCTCGGAAGAAACGTCAATTTTCTTCATTTCGAATGTGGCGGTGTAGGTGGTGCCGTCGGCGTTCTGGCGCAGAGCCTTCCACTTCATCACGCCGTCCTTGATAGACTCTATCTCCCACCACTCGCGGCGCTCCTCCTGGCCTTCGCCGGCGTTCTTCCAGCGGGTGCAGAGCAGGTTGCCGTCCACGAAGTAGTCGGCGTAGTCGTCGTCGCTTATCTGCCACTGGCCGTCCACTTTGTGGAAGTAGTTGAAGGAGCCGTCCGTCATGTATTCCCAACGGTGGTTCTCACCGTCGTCGAACTCTGAGCCCTCTTCACCAGTGCTATGACCCTCCCACATGCCGATGATGTCGGCGCTGTAGTCGGCGCCTACCTTTACCATGCGTAACTTCGCCTCCAGCTCATGGACGGTGCGCCCGTTGTCTATGGTGGTTCGCTTAGTGGATGCCACCATCTCGGTCGAGGTGATGGATTGGACGTTCAGAATGCAGGTGGTTGTTACTCCGTCCTCGGGCAGGAACGTCATAGTCACTGTACAACCTTCAATCGAGCAGGTGCCCTCCAGCGAGGTATGCCATTTGTCGGTGTCGTCGGAGTAGTTTGTCCGCGAGAGGCTCTCCGTCACTTTTGTCGCTGAGAGGAATGTCTGCACCACCTTCTGGTTGGTAGGTACGGGCAGCCCGTCCATTTCTGCCAACATCCACTTACCGATAATCTTCTCGGCTACGTTGAGGTCGGGCTCAACGGGCACAACGGGATTGTCACCATTGCCGTTTGTACACGATGTGAACACACTTGCGCCGCAGATTAGGATGGCGGCGAGCATCCAATTCATAATCTTTTTCATGTCATCAAACACTTATAGTTTTTTGTATGAATTGTCGCCGAGGTTTTGACACCATCGGCGGCAAGTAGCGTCGACAAGGGGTTAGCGATTACCAGTCGATGCCGCTCTTTTCAGGATGCATCTTATTAACCTTGCTGAGGGTAATCATGCCGTCCTCGGCTACGCTGGCATGCAGCTCGCTATAGGACATCTTCTCATCCATCTCTAAATCTTCCTTTTCCTGAATTTTGCCATTTACACTAAAACGGTCACTGATTGTCTGGCTGTCGAGTTTATAGCCTTCGGCATTATAGGAGGTCACCGTATAAGACATTTCCCAATTCAGACTATAATCGCCTGCGTAAGACTCCAGACCATCCTTTATGCCATAGTGCAGGCAGATGGCCTCCTCTACGGGGAAAGCAGCGATGTCGTTTATGTTATAGCCTTCGTTCTGCTGCTCAGCAAAGGTCAGCAGCTTTTTTATCTCTTTTACCTCGTTGCCGTTCTTGAGAGCAAACTTGCCCTCGAAGAAGGTGTAATTGGTCTTCGGACTTGTGATTCTGTAAATCACCTCT
>CAMVPA010000084.1 GCA_947169245.1 uncultured Prevotellaceae bacterium | reverse complement strand
ATCTCGGCACAGTACGACCTGCTGAGCCAGACAAACGACGAGGTGGAGCGCACCAGGATTCAGCGGCACATCAACGAGCTGAGCCTGAAAGCGGCTGACTATATGATTCCCAATGAGTTCAACCGTCTGATTTCTAAATACGGCGGCAGCGACCTGAATGCGGGCACGGGCCATGACCTGACCTACTATCATAACATATTTCTGCCGCAGTTTATGGAGCAGTGGTGCTGGCTGAACTCGGAGCGTCTGATCACGCCTGTGTTCCGCGGTTTCCAAGGCGAGTTAGAGAATGTATACGAGGAGAAGAACCGTGCCGCCGACAACATGGTGGGCAACGCACAGGAAAAGATATTCAGCGCCGTCTTCAAGACACAGCCCTATGCCTACCCCGTCATCGGCTCGACGGAGAACCTGAAAAACCCGCGCCTGTCGGACATGGAAGCCTTCTACAAGAAATACTATGTGGCTCCGAACATGGGCCTCATCCTCTGTGGTGACATCACTCCCGACTCGACGCTGACGGCTCTGCTGGAGCAAACCTTCGGACGCGTACAGACGGGGCCTGTGCCCCAGCGAGGCTACAGTCCGATGCCCGAGATCGGTCCAGGTGAGGGCTGCGAAATCAAACTGCCCATCCCAATCATCAGCGCAGAGGTGTTGGTATTCAAGGGTCCCACGGAATATGAGCCCGATGCCAGCGCACTCGACTTGGCCAACAAACTGCTGTTCAACGAAAAGGCCGGACTGCTGGACTCGCTGACCAACGAGCACAAGCTCATGATTGCTGCCGCCATGAGCGTCGGTTACGACGATGCGGCAGGCACCGGCGTCGCCATCATTCCCAACCTGCTGGGTAAGATGAAAACGGCAGAAGGCCGCGTGATGGAACAGATACAGAAGGTGATGGACGGCAACTTCAGCGACGAGCAGATAGAATCGCTGAAGCGCGAGATGGTGATGGAGGCTGAACGGGAAATAGAGACCATCAACGGACGCTCGGAGAAACTGGTGATGACCTTCTCGAAAGGCCGTACATGGAAAGATGTGCTCAACAAGATAGAAGGCATCAAGCGCCTGACGAAAGCCGACGTGGTGGCTGCCGCCAAGAAGTACTACAGCGCCAACCACATTACGCTGTCGAAGAAGTACGGCACGCCTGATAAGGAAACACTGAAGCAGCCCGGCTACAAGCCCATCGCGCCAAAGAACACGGATGCGAAGTCGGTCTTTGCCCGGCAGCTGGAGCAGATGCCCGTGAAGGAGAGCACCATCCGCACCGTGGACTTCGAGAAAGACGTGACCACCAAGCAGCTCGGTGAGCACACTACCTTATATTATAAAGAGAATCCCATGAACGACATCTTCACGTTCGCCCTGCGCTACAAGGACGGCCAACTGCACACCCCCAAGCTGGAAGTGCTGGCAGGATACCTCAGCGCATTAGGCACCGACTCGCTGAAGAAGCAGCAGCTGGAACAGGCCTGGCAGCGATTGGGCACCACGATGGAGGTAGCGGTAGGAGCAAAAACATTCGGATTCAGTCTGACAGGGCCAGACCATCAGCTGAAGCCCGCCTTGCAGCTGTTGGCCCACTTCCTGCGCGCTGCCAAGGGCGACAAGGAGGCCCTCGACGAGGTAAAGGATGAAGACAAGGTGAGCCGCAAGAGCTTTGGCAAGCAAAAGAGCGACGTGATGCAGCCTGCCCTGCATCGTATCCTCTACGGTGAGAAGTCGAGTTACCTCACCCAACTCTCGAAGAAGGAGATCAAGGCCCTGAAGAGCGACGAGCTGCTGGACGCTTTCCGTGAGCTGCAGCAATACGACTGCGAGTTGTTCTACTGCGGACGGCAGTCCATAGAGGATGTGGCGCTGGCTGCGCAACAAGCCCTGCCCTTAAGCCTGTGCAAGAAACCGCAGGCCGATACCTACCGCCCGCTGAAGCAGTACTCAGAGCCCACCGTCTTCTTCTACGACGTGCCCAAGTCGCGCCAGAACTATGTTATCACCTACGATAACCTCGGAGCGCTGCCGACAGCAGAGCAACGTGCCAGACTTGAGCTGTTCGAAGAGTATTTCGGAGGCGGTATGTCGGCAGTGCTGTTCCAGAACGTGCGCGAGTTCCGTTCACTGGCCTACTCAACCAATGGCTCAAGCATCACAACAAGTCTGACCCTGCATCCCCAGGAAACCAACGGTTTCATCACCGGCACCGGCACGCAGGCCGACAAGACCTTAGAGTGCATCGCCACCATCGACTCGCTGCTGCACCAGATGCCCATGAAGGAGGAGAATTTAGAGTCTGCACGCCAGACGGTGCTCAACGACATTCAGAACAGTTACCCCTCGTTCCGCAATATGACGGCGTATGTGGCCAACCAGCGGATGAGCGGCTATAACACCGACCCGGATGCCGACATCGCCCGTGTGCTGCCAGGGATCAGCCCTCAGGACATCATACAGTTCCACCAACAACACATCGGCCAGAACAAGAACCGCGTCTGGATCATCATTGGTGACAAGAAACTCACCGACATGAAGGCCATCGCCCGCTACGGCAAGGTGGTGGAACTGAAGAAGGAAGACATCTATAAGTAAAACCATAAAATACCAAACGATGAACTACTACAAACTACTATTATTGACTCTCCTTGTGCCTGCGACGCTCATGGCGCAGCAGGCCAAGAGAGAGTACACGCCCTCGCCCGTACAGGG
>CAMVPA010000083.1 GCA_947169245.1 uncultured Prevotellaceae bacterium | reverse complement strand
TGGGTTACAGCGTTGAGCAGATTCATCAGCTGACCAAGATTGACCGCTGGTTCCTGGAGAAGCTGAAGCACATCGTCAACATCGACGAGCAGTTGCACGAGTACGCCCACCTCTCGGAGGTTTCAGAGTTCATGGAACCCAGCGAGTTCAAGGAGTACCTGCAGTCGCCCGAGGTTGCCCTGCTGTTGCGCGCCGCCAAGGTCTACGGCTTCAGCGATTTCCAGATTGCCCGTGCCGTCGGTTTGGAGCACCGCATGAAGATGGAGCAGGCCGGTCTCACCATTCGCAAATGGCGCAAGATGCTGGGTCTCGTGCCCACCGTCAACCAGATTGACACCCTCGCCGCCGAGTATCCTGCCCAGACCAACTACCTCTATCTGTCGTACCTGTAAAAGAATCACGAGTGCACAGCAGAACCGACCCTTCTGTGCATGTCGAACCCGAAAGATAGTGGGCGCCCTCCGCCGGAATGTTAATTCTTTTCGTGTAGGCGGCACGAATCCTCGGAAATGGCCGACGGGGGGCTGAAAAACGGCCAAAAGGCTTTTACCTCGTAAAAACGGCTACCTTTTACCTCGTAGAAACTTCCGGTTTGACCCTCGTAGAAGCCGACGGCTTTGTCCAGGATAAGACAAGAAACAATAACCCTATTATTAATTTTGTAAAACTATTTATATTATGTTTAACTACAACATTTGCATTAACAACGGTGTCGAGGCCTTCGGAACTGAGGGCAAGACCATTACTGTGAACGAGGTGGTGCAGACGGCCGACATCAAGGCACTGGCCCGCGAGATTCACCACGAGAACATGCTGATACCCGAGCAGGTGGCTGAGTCGGTGCTGCAGAACTTTGCCAAGGCTGCCGCCAACCTGATGGCGCAGGGCTTTGCCATCCAGTTCAAGAGCGGTGACGACGTGCTGATGCGCATCTATCCCGACATCCACATCAAGGGCGGCAACATCAACCTGAAGCGTGCCCAGGAGCTAATTCCCGGTACGACGGAGATTACGGTGGAGAACGCTGGCGAGCTAGTGTCGAGAGCCGGTGTCTCGGTGCGCGCCTATGCCGAGTGCGAGAAGAAGTTCACGGAACTGCTCATGGCTGAAGGCAGCGGTCTGCAGCGCAAGGACGTGATAGAGAAGGCCCGCGTCATGAAGACCGACGGCACGGGCACGGCTACGGTTACGCCGACGCCTAGCGGTGGCGGTGACAATCCCGGCGGCACCGGCACGGTTACCCCCGGAGGCGGTAGCAATCCCGGTGACGATGATGACGCCGGGGACACTAACTGAGGAAGTAGTGACGGTGACAGTTTGTAACTATTTGCTGCTGATTCTGTGCAAAAGAAAAGCAAAACGATAGGGATTTAGTGTGAATACGTTACAAATAGTCAATTTGCTACTGTTTTAACAAACAAATTGAAAGGGAGCTGACGGCTTCCTTTCTTTTTTGTTATAACTTTGCACAAAAATTTGTGCGAAATCGTCAAATAGTCAAGTGAGAATATGTGTGGAATAGTAGCAATATTAAACGTCAAGGAGCAGACGCACGAGCTGCGCGATAAGGCATTGAAGATGAGTCAGAAGATCCGCCACCGCGGACCGGACTGGAGTGGAATATATTGTGGCGGCAGCGCCATTCTGGCCCACGAGCGACTGAGCATCGTGGACCCTGAGAGTGGGGGACAGCCGCTGTTCTCGCCCGACCGGAAACAGGTGCTGGCAGTGAACGGTGAGATATATAACCATCAGGAGATTCGCCGCCGCTATGCCGGACAGTACGAGTTTCAGACGGGTAGCGACTGTGAGGTGATTTTGGCGCTGTATCGTGAAAAGGGTATCGATTTCCTGGAAGACCTGAGCGGAATCTTCGCCTTTGTCTTGTACGACGAGGAGAAGAACGAGTTCCTCATTGCCCGCGACCCCATCGGCGTGATACCTTTATATATAGGGTACGACAGCGACGGCACGGTGTATGTGGCCTCGGAGCTGAAAGCCCTCGAGGGACAGTGCGAGCGCTATGAGCCCTTCCTGCCAGGACACTACGTTTATGGAAAAATTGAAGAATTGAAAAATGGAAAAATTGAAAACTTCAATTCTTCAATTCTTAAACCTTTCAATTTTACAAGGTATTATCGCCGCGACTGGTTTGACTATGAGGCCGTAAAGGACAACAAGGCTTCTGTGCAGGACATCCACGACGCGCTGACCGCTGCCGTGAAGCGTCAGCTGATGAGTGACGTGCCATACGGTGTCTTGTTAAGCGGCGGTTTGGACTCCAGCGTCATCTCCGCCATTGCCGAGAAATACAGTGAGATGCGTATCGAGGACGACTCGAAGACGAAGGCTTACTGGCCCCGCCTGCACTCGTTTGCCGTGGGACTGAAGGGTGCGCCCGACCTGGCGAAGGCTAAGCTCGTGGCCGACCACATCGGCACCGTGCACCACGAAATCAACTATACCATTCAGGAGGGACTGGACGCCATCCGCGACGTCATCTACTTCATCGAGACCTACGACGTCACCACCGTCCGTGCCTCTACGCCGATGTATCTGTTGGCCCGCGTCATCAAGTCGATGGGTATCAAGATGGTGCTCTCGGGTGAGGGTGCCGACGAGATATTCGGTGGCTACCTCTATTTCCACAAGGCACCAACGGCCAAGGACTTCCACGACGAGACCGTGCGCAAGCTCTCGAAGCTGTATATGTACGACTGTCTGCGTGCCAACAAGAGTCTGTCGGCTTGGGGTGTTGAGGGTCGCGTGCCGTTCCTCGACAAGGAGTTCCTCGATGTCGCCATGCGTACCAATCCCGAGGCCAAGATGTGCCCGGGAAAGACGATGGAGAAGAAGATTGTTCGCGAGGCGTTTGCCGACATGCTGCCCGAAGAAGTCGCTTGGCGCCAGAAAGAGCAGTTCAGCGATGGCGTAGGCTACAGTTGGATTGACACCCTGAAGCAGATTACCGCTGAGGCCGTCACCGACGAGCAGATGGCGCATGCCGCCGAGCGTTTCCCCATCAATCCGCCAAAGAACAAGGAGGAGTACTACTACCGCAGCATCTTCGCTGAGCATTTCCCCAGCGACAGCGCTGCCAAGAGTGTGCCCAGCGAGGCCAGCGTAGCATGCTCTACCGCCATCGCCCTGGAATGGGATGCCGCCTTTAAGAATATGAATGACCCCTCTGGCCGTGCGGTCAAAGGGGTCCATGAACAGGCATACTAAAACGAATGATGGGGATGGCTCGAAACCATCCCCATCATTCGTTTATTTCACTGTGAAA
>CAMVPA010000082.1 GCA_947169245.1 uncultured Prevotellaceae bacterium | reverse complement strand
TTTCATTTTTTCTTCGTACCTTTGCACCCGCAAACGAAAGGAACGCATTTGACACGATGGTGCCTTAGCTCAGTTGGTAGAGCATCGGACTGAAAATCCGTGTGTCCCCGGTTCGATTCCTGGAGGTACCACTCCTCCTTTCATTAGCCCGGTTTCGCATTTGGCGGCCGGGTTTTCTTTTTTCTGTAAAATCAGCCACAATTATTTGCTCATCTCCCAAAATTGTCTTACCTTTGCACCCATATTATATAATAAGGTATGAAGAAAGTATTTACAACCCTCGCAGTCGCCATGATGGCTCTGACCGTCACCGCACAGACTGCACGCGAAGAAATCAAAGCCAACAAATATCTGTCTGGCAGTCAGTATCTGGACTATAACCGCCGCCTTCCCGACAAACCCCTGACGGCAGCCCCAAAGGGCTACGAGCCGTTCTATATGAGCCACTACGGCCGACATGGTTCCCGTTGGCTCATCAGCGACAACAGCTACACGGGTCCCAGGGATGTCCTCCGCGATGCCAGGGACCAGGGCAAGCTGACGCCCCTTGGCGAAGAGACGCTGAAGAAGATAGAAGCCTTCGAGCCCACCTCTGTCAAGCGTTTGGGCGACCTTTCCACCGTCGGCGAGCGCCAGCACCACGGCATCGGCAAGCGCATGGCCGAGAACTTCCCCGAGATCTTCAAGACGAAGAATGTGCCCATCGACGCACGTTCCACCACCGTCAACCGCTGCATCCTCTCGATGATTGCCGAGTGCGAGGAGCTGGCTGCAGCCAACCCGACCGCCCGCTTCCACAACGATGTCAGCGAGTCATTGCAGTACTACCTGAACCAGCCCTGGGACGGACTGGTCAAGAAGACCGGCACTGACGGCAAATTGCGCCGTGAGCCTTGGCGTGACAAGTACACCCACCCCGAGCGTCTGATGAAGGCTCTCTTCAACGACCAGACGTGGGTGTTCAGTAACCTGCGCGCCGGCTCGTTCATGCGCAGCCTCTTTGAGATTGCCACCAATATGCAGAGCCACGATACCGACATCGAGCTCTTCTCGCTCTTCACCGACGACGAGATCTACGACCTGTGGAAGCAGAACAACATCGGCTGGTACATCGCCTACGGCCCTGCCCCACTGACAAAGGGCATCATGCCCTTCAGCCAGCGCAACCTGCTGAAGAACATCATCGAGACCGCCGACACCGTCACACAGACACAGGCCACACTGCGCTTTGGCCATGAGGTGTGCGTACTGCCCCTGGCCTGTCTGCTGGAACTCAACAACTGTGCCGAGCAGGTAGAGAACCTCGACGAGCTCGACCTCCACTGGCAGAACTACAAGATTTTCCCTATGGGCTGCAACATCCAGCTCATCTTCTACCGTCCGAAGAAAGGCAAGGCCGGCGACATCCTGGTGAAAGCCCTGCTCAACGAGCGCGAGGCTACCCTGCCCGTCGCCACCGACCAGCATCCCTACTACAAATGGGCTGACCTCCGCCAGTACTACCTCGACAAGCTGGCCAAGTTCGACGAGATGAACAAATAATCAATCACCAAAAGAAGGAAAACCATGGGAATCATCATCGGAATCGACGTGGGCATCTCCACGACCAAGATTGTAGGCATCAAGAACGGCAAGGTCTCGGCGCCCATCCGCATCACGGCTGCCGACCCCATCACCTCGCTCTACGGAGCCTTCGGCAAGTATCTGCACGACAATGACATCCAGCTCACCGACGTCGAGCACGTCATGCTGACAGGTGTGGGTGCCGCCTATATCGAGCAGTCCATCTACGGCCTGCCCACCAGCAAGTCGCAGGAGTTCATCGCCGACGGCCTCGGCGCACGCTTTGAGTCGAAGATCGACCGCTCCATCGTCGTCTCGATGGGCACTGGTACCTCGTTCGTCAAGTGCGAAGGCGACGACATGCGCCACATCGGCGGTATCGGCGTGGGCGGCGGCACGCTCGCCGGCCTCTCGCGCATCATGCTCAACACCAGCGACATCAAGGCCGTGGCCACAATGGCCAAGAGGGGCAACATCCGCAACATCGACCTGACCATCGGCGACATCAGCGCCATCCCCGTGCCGGGACTGACGATGGACACCACGGCCTCTAACTTCGCCCGCGCCCAGAGTGACGCCACGAAGGAGGACATCGCTGCAGGCCTCATCCACATGGTGCTCCAGAGTATAGGCTCCGCCGCATGGCTCGCCTCCCTGGGCAGCGACATCCGCGACTTCGTGCTCATCGGCAACCTGTCGCTCCTGCCCCAGTGCAAAGAGGTGTTCCCCGCCCTGGAGTCGCTCTACAACATCCGCTTCCACATCCCGAAGTACTCCCAGTACTGCACCGCCATCGGCGCAGCCCTCGACTATACATTCCAACAAAACAAATAATTATTCTAAAGCAAAACAATTGAAACAATGAAAAAGATTTTATCATTCGTCATTCTGATGGCCGCCATGGCCATCGTTTCCATCAGCTGTAGTAAAGATGAGAAAGACCCCGTAGAGGTTGCCAAGAATCTGGCAAACATCGACTGGGAAGGCTATCTCACCGAGCAGAGAAAGACCAACGGTCAGTGGGAATCCAACGACCAGCGCAACTACGTCGTGGTACGTTTCAACGGCTCAGGCGCCAGTCCTCAGTACGGTACAGGATATCAGGTAGAGTATTCCGACAGCTACAAGAACGACCAGACAGGCTTCAGCAACCTGAAGTGGAAGATCAACGGCAAGCGTCTTGAGATCGAGTATGAGACCATTGGCTGGAATCCCGTCTATATCGACTACAACGATGCGATCATCGAAGACAATATCTTCAGAGGTTGCATGTACGACTATAAGAATGAGCACTACCGTTTCATCATCGAGTGGAACAAGTGCGGCAACTTCGACTGGAGCAAGGTCAAGAAGAACTAACGTCGACCGTTCGCACACGTCAAAAGCGGCACCAGGAACCCTGGTGCCGCTTATTATTTTCCTATTCCCTAATGCACCGTGGCATTTAGGTTGCGCTTGAGGAAGAAAGCCTTGGTGGAGAGGAAATAGAGCATGACGCCGGCCAGATTCACAAGCGCCACCGTCCAGAATGCGGAGGCATATCCCAGATGTTCGGCGATAATACCACCGAGTAAGATGCCCAGGCCCATACCGATGTCCCACGAGATGAGGATGGTGGAGTTGGCCGTGCCGCGCTGGTTGTTCTCTGCCACGTTGATGGTCATGTTCTGGAAGGCGGGCCACATGTGGCCGTTGCCCAGGCCGATGAGCAGGGCTGAGCCGTAGTAGCCGAATAGAGTGAATAGTGAATAGTTAATAGTGAATAGCGAGGCCACTGTTGGAGCTGCAATG
>CAMVPA010000081.1 GCA_947169245.1 uncultured Prevotellaceae bacterium | reverse complement strand
TGACCATTACAATGAAAATAAATCGTCATTTATTTTGTATTATACTCGCTTATTCGTAAATTTGCAGCATGAATGAATGGATTACTACTATCAACGATGTGATTTGGAGCTATGTGCTCATGGTGGCATTGGTGGGGTGCGGCATTTGGTTTACGTGGCGCACGCGCTTTGTGCAGTTCCGGATGGTGGGTGAGATGCTGCGCCTGTTGACGGATTCGGCAGTGAGCACAGTGGAGGAACAGGTGAAGGAAGAGAAAGCAGGCGTCAGGAGCCGTCACATCTCGTCGTTCCAGGCTTTTGCCGTGAGCGTGGCCACACGTGTGGGTACAGGCAATCTGGCTGGTGTGGCTGCAGCCATAGCCGTTGGTGGACCGGGTGCTGTGTTCTGGATGTGGGTGATAGCACTGATAGGTTCTGCGACGGCCTTTGTGGAGTCGACGCTGGCACAGCTGTACAAGCAGAAGCACAAGGACTCGTTCATTGGCGGTCCTGCCTACTATATCCAGAAAGGTTTGAAGCAGCGCTGGATGGCTATTACGTTTGCCATTCTGATTACCTGCCAGTTTGGCTTGTCGAACAACTCCATTCAGGCGAACACCATCTGCGACGCGATGGAGAAGGCTTTTGGCTGGTCGCCGATCCTGGTGGGTGGCGTTCTGGCTGCGCTGGCGCTGTTCATCGTCTTTGGCGGCATTCAGCGCATCGCCCATGTCAGTGCCGTTCTGGTGCCTGTGATGGCTGTGGGATATATGTTGCTGGCCCTCGTCGTCATTGTTATGAACATCCATCTGGTTCCGCATGTCTTCAAAATCATCGTGCTCGATGCCTTTGGCTTTACACAGATTGCGGGTGGTGGCATCGGTGCGGCAATGATGAACGGCATCAAGCGCGGACTGTTCTCGAACGAGGCGGGTGAGGGTAGTGCACCCAACGTGGCAGCGACGGCATCGACGTCACATCCCGTGAAACAGGGTCTGATTCAGGCCTTGGGAGTCTTTACCGATACTCTGCTGGTATGCTCGTGTACGTCGTTCATCATCCTCATCAGCGGTCTCTATAATGTGCCTGACCATAATGGTATCCAACTCACGCAGGCGGCCTTACAGAGTCAGGTGGGCAGCTTCGGTCCTGTATTTGTTGCAGTCTCTATCTTACTGTTCGCCTTTTCGAGCATCATCGGCAACTACTACTATGGCGAGGCGAATATCCGGTTTATCACATCCAACACGAAGGTGATGACCGCTTATCGCATTGCCTCGGCAGGTCTGATGGTTATGTTCGGTGCCCTGGCCAGCTTCGAGCTGGTGTGGAACATCGTCGACTTCTTCATGGCATTCCTCACGGCCTGCAACCTGATTGCCATCGTCCTCTTAGGTCGTTATGCCTTCCGTCTGCTCGACGACTATCGCGAGCAGAAGCGGCGTGGCATCAAGGAACCAACGTTCCATCGCAGCCAGTTGCCTGAGATAGAACACGAAATAGAGTGTTGGGAATAGCAGGAAAAGGGTAGGGGGACGGATGCCGCTTATCCGACAGTTACTATCACCCTCTGGTAGGACTTCAGGTGGTAGGAGCCATGATCGCTGACCTCGCAAACGATGTGTAGCGTCTGACCTGCTGCGTCGGCAGGGATGCTAACGTTGATGATGCCCTTCTCGGCATTGTCGATAGCGAGCGTTGCCGTACCGATCTCTTTTTGCTGCCACCACAGGAACTGGATGTCGTCGCCGTCAGGGTCCTTCGAGTGCGAGGCATCCAGGCGAATGCTCTCGCCAGCCTTGGCATGAAGCACTAAGGGCGACGGACCTTTGTGGCCGTTTACCATCACGATGGGATTACGATTGCCCTTGCCCTCATCGGCCCACTGCATACGGGCCATGAAGTCGTTGAGCTCAACAGGATAGAAACGCTGCTTATAGCCCACGCTGATGCTGCGAACGGGTTCCTGCCAAGAGGTCCACGCGGTGGTCAGCGAGTCAGGACAGAGGCCGCGTTCATGATAGCCTGCCCAACCGGCCTGACGCGGATCTTCCGGGTCGTTCAAACCGTTGGGTATCACGTAGAGGAAACTCGGTGTGTCGCCCTCGACGCCCCACTTGTAGTTAGGATACTCCTTACCCAGCGCACCCTTCGGCTGGATATGCTGCTGGTGCTGCGTCCAGTTCTGTTTGCCCAGTTCACACTGCTCCTGCCATGCGCCCTCGTCCCAGATAAACTGCAGGTCGTCCTGGAACTCCTGACGCAGCCACATGTGCGAACTGCGGGCACGGTCCATGCGATGGGCATAGTCCATGTCCTGGTCGGTGATGGTGAAGAGGCGGAACTTGTGGACGAATTTTTTCACTTCGTCATCACTACGTGTCTGTTTCACGCGCCAGATGGCCTGTGCCAACGTGTTCGCGCCACCCCAGGCAGCCACATAGATAGGTCGTGTGTCATCCTCGTCAGCCAGCCGGATGAGCAGCTCACTGCCTGGCGAGTCGTTGTGCTCGCCGATGGAGCGGATGCCGCCATTCTTGCTACCCATCATCACGCGACTCGTCACATACTCCGCACTGGGCCAGTAGCCTATCCGCTGACGCGCATTTTCCTGCTCCCTCGACAGAAACGCTTTCTGTCCTGAGCGCTTCATCAGGTTCTTGACGTCCACGGAGTAGGCACCCATCACGCTATACAGATACTGTGACCAGACTATCGGATAAGGGTCGCAGTTCCAACCCACCGACGTAATCAGCGCCTCGATTTCGAACATATCGGCATACGCCATCAGGTGAACCATCGACTCCATGTCGTCAGGCTCCACATCAGCGGGTGCAATATCCGTACATACCACCAGTCGTGGCTTCAGTGCTTCCCGCTGTGCACAACTCATCGTTGCCGTGCCCGCTACTGCGAGCAGCAATGCTATCTTTCTTATTGTATTCATCATCGTACGACAATTTTGATTGCAAAGATACGAATTTTTTTTGAGATGAGTATCATTGATTAAAAAGATTTTCTTGCTGTGCTGCGACCAATCTCGAATAATAATTGTATCTTTGCAGAGTGAAACATAAGACTGACGATATGAGACAGACACGATGCCTTGTTATTTTATGTGCTGTGCTTCTGGCCCTGGCGGGCTGCAGAGACGCCAAATCTGTGAGGCAACTGCCGCACTTGGGTGATACCCCTTACCAGCAGGACTCCGTGCTGGTGGCCTATGCCACCAATCCTGAGCGCGCACTCACGCTGCTCGACTCGGCACTGCTCTTAGGCAACATCAGCGATTATCGTGGACAATTCATCCGTGCCAAGATCTACTGTAAGTCACTGAAGGAGCAGCGACAGGACTCCGCCATCCTCATCTGCAAGTCACTGCTCACCCACGACTCCGTGCGTAACGATCCTACGGAGCAGGAGAATATCCTCGATATGCTTATAACTACCGCCCGTGCCAAGCCCGACTATGAGCAATATATGTATTGGGCCACACAGAAGGCCGAACTCTGTCAGAAACAAGGCCAGGAGACAGAACGCTGGCGTACTGAGGCCGACATAGGTCTGGTGATGACGCATCTGGGACAGGAGAACGAAGGTCTTGCCAAGCTCGACGAGGCCATCAGCCACCTTGATGCTCCCGGCAGCATCGACCGCATGGATGCCTTCATCATTGCCTGCAAACGTAAGATCAACGCCCTCAACGACCTGCACCGCTATAACGAAATCATTACCATGGGGCAGCGCATTCTCGACCGTCTCGACCACTACGAGCAGCATGCCAAGGACTATGCCGAGGACAGCTACCGTCTGTCGTGGAGCGATAATCCCAGCGACCGCGACCGCTATCTGGACTTCAGCCGCGCACAAACTAACGCTTTCATGGCCGAAGCCAACGCCATGATCAATGAGAAGGGAAAAGCGAAAGAATACCTTTCGCTTTTTGACCAAAGCGGTTACGGCAAGACATTCATGGCCCGCCGTATGATTGCCCCTACGCAGATGGCCTTGGGCATGTACGACGAGGC
>CAMVPA010000080.1 GCA_947169245.1 uncultured Prevotellaceae bacterium | reverse complement strand
GACTACCTGCATGAGGCGCTTACTGCATGTCGTAGACTACCTGCATGAGGCGCTTACTGCATGTCGTAGACTACCTGCATGAGGCGCTTGCCGAGCTCGTCGGCCTCGTCCATGGTCTGTGCCTCGCTGTAGACGCGGATGATGGGCTCGGTGTTCGACTTGCGCAGGTGTACCCACTTGGTGGGGAAGTCGATCTTCACGCCGTCGATGTCGTTGACCACTGCCTCGGGATCTTTGGCGAACATGTCCTTGACCTTCACGAGGATGGCGTCGACGTCGGTCTCGGGCGTCAGGTCGATGCGGTTCTTGGCAATCTGGTAGTCGGGGAACGTTTTTCTTAACTCGCTGACGGTGCAGCCCTTCTGTGCGAGCGACGAGAGGAAGAGGGCGATGCCCACGAGGGCGTCGCGTCCGTAGTGGCTCTCGGGATAGATGACGCCGCCATTGCCTTCGCCGCCGATGACGGCACCCACCTCCTTCATCTTCGTGGTGACGTTGACCTCGCCGACGGCTGCAGCCGTGTACCGGCCGCCATACTTCTCGGTGACGTCGCGCAGGGCGCGGGTGGAGCTGAGGTTGGAGACGGTATTAAATGAGGAATGAGGAATGAGGAATGAGGAATTCGAATGATTAAATGAAGAAATGGGTTGCGCAGCCTCATTTGAACTTTTCTCATTATCATTTATCATTTCTAATTTCTCATGACTCATTTGCGACAGCACATAGTCGGCCACGCTGACCAGCGTGTATTCCTCGCCGAACATGCGGCCGTCCTCACAGATGAAGGCCAGACGGTCGACGTCGGGGTCGACGACGATGCCGAGGTCGAATCCGCCGTTCTTCATCTTGTCCATGATGCCCTGCAGGTTCTTCTCCAGGGGCTCGGGGTTATGGGCGAACTGTCCGGTGCAGTCGCCGTTCAGTATCTCGTAATCGACGCCCAGTGCTTCAAAGAGCTGGGGCAGGATGATGCCGCCGACGGAGTTGATGGTGTCGGCGCAGACGCGGAACTTGCGGGCCTTGATGGCCTCAACATCGGCCAGACGGAGGTCGAGCACCGACTGCACGTGGCGCTGGTTCATGGTGTCGTCCTTCACGACGCGTCCCAGCTTCTCGACGGGAGCATAGTCGAAGTCCTCGGCCTCGGCGATGCGCAGCACCTCGGCGCCGTCGTCAGCCGTCAGGAACTCGCCCTCGCTGTTCAGCAGCTTCAGGGCGTTCCACTGCGTGGGGTTATGAGAGGCGGTGATGATGATGCCGCCGTCGGCCTCGTGCCAGCGCACGGCGAGCTCGGTGGTAGGCGTGGTGGCCAGTCCGATGTCGATGACCTCGTAGCCCATGCCGACGAGTGTGCCGCAGACGACGTCGCGCACCATGGGTCCGCTGATGCGACCGTCGCGGCCGACGACCAGCCTCCCCCGACCCCTCCGAGGGAGGGGAGTGCCTGCGGACTCAGAAGCCTCTCCTTTGGAGGGGTTGGGGAGGCTCCTCGAGATGAACGTTGCGTAAGCGGTTGTAAACTTAACTATATCCAGCGGATTGAGCGTGTCGCCCGTCGGTCCGCCGATGGTTCCTCGGATACCCGAGATTGATTTGATGAGAGTCATATTTTCAAATGAGAAATTAGGAATGAGAAATTAGGGAATGAGGAATGAGGGAATGAGGAATGAGGAATGAGGAATTAGCGTTCGCGCTGGAACGTGATTTCATAATAGTATGGATAGACGTTCGAGGAGGCGGTGCTGTGGCCCTGCGAATGGGGCACGATGAGGCGGACCTTTGCCAGATTGGCCGTCGAACGGCCGATGTTCAGGTAGTTGAACGCCACCAGCCAGCCAGCAGGCACGGAGGCGCCGTAGGTCTCGTACATCTTTCCGGAGATGAACGAGGCGGTGTAGGTGCTACCGGTACGTTGCACGTTCATTATGTCGTCCTTGTAGACATAGCTGTACTGGTTGTAGACGATGGTCTCCAACTTGATATTGAGTTCCAGGAAGCGGCAGAGCAGGTTGATGCTCTTGCCATCCTCGAGGGGACGACCGTCGCCCTTACGTACAATCTGCATGTAGACACCGCTCTTGTTCAGATAGACAAACTCATTGCGGCTCAGGTCGGTGGTGCTGTCCTGTTCCAGGAACTTGGTCTCGGAGATGACGGTGATGGCCGAGTCCTTGATGAACTGGGCAATGGCGTCGCGCTCCTTCTCCTTGAGTTCGCCGTAGGTCTCGTAGTCGCTGCACGCTCCCAGGAACACCAGTCCAGCCAGGAATAAGAGTGAGAATAAACTTTTCTTCATTATCTGTTCGTTATATTGCTTTGTGGTTTTATTTCTTTAGCTTCGCCTCGTAGTGGAGAATGGCCTGCTGAGCCACCTTCACGGCCTCATCGATGGTACAGTTGAGCCGTCCGCCGGAAGCGTTCAGATGGCCTCCGCCGTTGAAGAACTCGGCCGCCATCTCGTTGCAGGGGAAGTCGTCGACCGAGCGCAGGCTGACCCATACGAGGTTGGGCTTCTCGGTGTCCTCGCGCAGGGCTATCGACAGCTTGTGGCCCTTGATCTGGAGCGGCATGTTCACCAGTCCCTCGGCATCGCCCTTGACGAAGTGGAAGCTTCGCAGGTCCTGACGCGTCAGCGCATAGTAGGAGGCGTGACGCTGGGCGTCGACCACCAGTTTCTGAAACATCACATAGCCCGTCAGGCGCAGGCGGTTCTCGGAATAGTTGTTGTAGACGTTGCGGTAGATGCGGTCCTTGTTGATGCGCTTGGTGAGCAACTGCGAGATGATGAAGAAGATGTCGGGGTTGTTGGAGTTGTAGGTGAAGCCGCCCGTGTCGGTCATCATGCCACAGTAGACGGTAGCTGCGAACTTCTTGTCGAGAGCCTCGAAGGCGCCAAGCTGCCACACCAGGCGGAATACGAGCTCGCTGGTGCTGCTGGCCTCAGGGTGAGAGACGGTGAGCACGGTGTCGACGCCCGGGTCGAGATGGTGGTCGATGAGCACCTTCTTGGCCGGCGAGCTGCAGAGCGACTGCTCCATGCCTGCCACACGGCTGGGCACGTTGAAGTCGAGGCAGAAGACGAGGTCGGCAATCTTCAGCAGCATGTCGCACTTCTCCCGATGCTTGTCGTAGCGGATAATCTTCTCCGTGCCGGGCATCCACTGCAGGAAGTCGGGATACTGGTCGGGGACGATGACGGTGGCCTCCTTGCCCTGTGAGGCGAGGTATTCCGCCCATCCCAGCGACGAGCCTATGGCATCGCCGTCGGCGTTGGTATGGCAGGTGATGATAATGTTCTGTGCATCAGAAACGAGCTGACTCAGCAGAGCCAGTTCCTCCTGCTTTAGTAAATCATTCAGCATAAAAAAAGAAGCCCCCCACCCTTTTGGAGAGGGTGCGGGGGAGACTTTGCTTAAAACAGTTTATTGGGATAGACACCCTCGTCAACCAGTCGCTGGATGCGGTCGACGGTAGCCTGACGGTCGGCGGCATAGGTGACGCCAAACCACTTCGACGTGGTGTCGAGCACCTCACAGGTAGCGGTGCCCTCGGTAATCAGCTTGTTGACCATCAGCGGGATGAAGAACTCGGCCTTGAGGTTCTCCATGTTCTTCGGGTCGCTGAGGAACTCCTTGAAGTAGGCCTCGCTATAGTCGAAGTAGTCGGGTGTGAAGCCCCACATGTTCATCGACACGGGCACATTCTCGTCCAGAGCCTGCCACTGGCCGGCTTCGTCCTTGAAGCGGATGGGCTGGTCGGCAGCACCGGCCTGCGAGCCGTCCTCGGCGCAGCGCACAATCTCGGTGCGCTCGACGACATCAGTCAGGTGGCGCTTCTCATTATAGGCGCAGACGCCACGGGCAACGGTACCGTTCTCCGAGAGCGTGTTGCACACACGGAAACCCACCATGGCATACTGGTTCTTGGCATCGGCAGGCAGGTTGGAGAGGTACTTGCCAATCTGCATGAAGGCGTCGCGGCCATAGAAGTCGTCGCAGTTGATGACGCAGAACGGCTC
>CAMVPA010000079.1 GCA_947169245.1 uncultured Prevotellaceae bacterium | reverse complement strand
CTGCCAAAGGCAACGATTTTATAGATTTTCTGCTTACCTTTGCCGTGTCAAAATTAAACAACAACAAAGAAAAAAATGAAAAAACTTTTAACAATGCTGACACTCATGCTGCCCACACTGGCCTTTGCACAGTGGCGAGTGGGTGTCAACGGTGGTGCTGACTACAACCACTTCATCATCGACAAACACTATCAGACGGACTACTCCTTTGAAGACCGCTGGGGCGTGACCCTCGGCGTCATGGGACAGTATGACTTCAACAACTGGTTAGGCATCCGCGCCGAGCTCGACTGGACGCAGAAGAACTACCGCCACACGCGCAAGTTGCAGAAGTCGATGTGCTACGACTACACCAACAACTACCTGCAGTTGCCCGTGATGACGACGTTCAGCTTCGGCGGCAATAAGCTTCGCGGATTCTGCAACACCGGTATTTACTTCGGCCATTGGCTGAACAGCGGCCGCGAGGGTTTCGACACCAACAGCTTCGGCTCTCGACAGTACAACTTCAGCGAGGACATCGAGTTCAACAGCCAGCGAGACCGGCGCTTCGACTTCGGTCTGCTGGCCGGCATGGGTCTGGAGTACCGGTTCCACCGCCATTGGGCTGCACAGGTGGAATTGCGCTACTACTACAGCTGCGTGAGCACTCAGAAGGACTATCAGCACGTCAGCGACCCGCGCTACAATTCGACCCTGGCTGTGCAGGCCGGCGTGTGGTACTGCTTCTAAAAGGGAATAGTGAACAGTTAACAGTGAAAAATATGCTTCCGACGGAAGACACCTATTTATATACATAACAATGAAGAATAACATCAAGATAATAGGAGCGTTGCTCCTGACACTGGCCGTCAGCGCGTGCCACAAGGATGCTGACACGCTGGTGAACTATGCCTACGCCGACGATCTGTCGTTCAGTGAGGCCCAGCAAAGTTATGCCGGCAAGTTCCGTGTATTCTGGAACGCCATGAACCAAAACTACACCCTCTGGGACTATGAGGAAGAGAACGGGCTGGACTGGGATGCCGTCTACGACGAGTACCTGCCGAAGTTCGAGGCCCTCGACGAGCCCAGCACCGTGGTTAGCGACTCTGTGCTGAAGGCCCTGATGACCGAGATGGTTGCCCCGCTGCACGACGGTCACATGTATGTAGAGTTTGTGAACCATCAGACCAAGAATTCTATCATCGTGTCGCCGAGTGAAGGTCGTAACAACAAACGCGCCGATGCCGAGGAACTCAAAGGATTCAAGCCCTCTATATATACATATTACCTGAACAGCCAGCTGAAGCGATACATGAGCTACGACGCCACCGTGTTTGGTCAGCTGCGCAACATGTTGGCGAAGCCCGGCATCGGCTTCCAATGGGTGCGCACCTGCATGGCGGAGCTTGAGGCCAAGAGCAGCCTCACCGAGAGCGAGGTCATCCAGTATGAGGGCCTCAGCAAACTCAGCAAAGCGATGGAAAAACTCGTCAGGCAGCCGATTGACGAGGGGTGGCTGGGCAACTTCAACTCGCTCGTACAGCAGTACAGCTACCTGAACGTGCCATTCCTGGAGCAGATTGACCCCCGCTTTGCAGACAACGGCATCAAACTCGAGTTTGCACAGACCAACGACGACATCGTCTATCTGCAAATCAGCGAGTTCGCACTCTCCGTCTACCTCGAAGACGATTTGTTCAACGAAGAGCTGGGCGGCAACAACCGTAACAGTGAAATCCGGCAGCATGTCGTAAGGATATGGCAGGCATGGTTCGACACCATCCAGGACCTCCATAAGAGCGGACGCCTCAAAGGTGTCGTCATCGACGTACGCAGCAATCCCGGCGGATACATGAACGATGCCAACTATGTGCTCGGCGCACTGATCCCGTCGGGCGGACTGCAATACGGCTGGTCACGCTACAAGCGCGGTGTGGGCCGCTACGACTACTCGCCGTTAACGCCCAAGTATATGTACACGATGGATGCGCCGCACGAAATCATCAACGACTGCCCCATCGTCGTGCTGGCCAATGCCGCGTCTGTCAGCATGGCGGAAATGACATCGCTCAGCGCGCAACAACTTGAGAACGGCACCGTCATCGGCCGGAAGACCTTCGGCGGACTGTGCGGACTGACCGGCAACAGCAGCAACTCAGACAACTACTCGGGCCACATCGGCGTGAAAGGCACTACCCCCGTCTATGTCTACATGCCTACGGAGTGTATCCTCAACATGGACAAGAAACCCCTCGAAGGCATCGGCGTGACACCCAACATCGAGGTGGCCTTCGACCCCGATGAGTATGAAACCAACGGCAACGACACGCAGATAGACCGTGCCCTGCAGTTCATCCGGACGGGAAATTAACAGTAAACAGTAACAAACAGCAATTTATACATGACATACAGTATGAAAACAATAAACATACACAGCCTCATGGGAGTCTTGCTCCTGACTGGCATCATGCTCACAGGCTGCACCAAAGACAACACCATGGACGAAATCGTCAAGCCTGCCGAGCAGGAGAAGACCACTGATGACTTCATCGAGGCCCTGAAAGCCATCGACGGAGTGCGCGACGTAGTGGCGGAGACCACCTCGTCGGGCGAGGAAACCGTCTACTATTTCTACTTCCGCCAGCCCATCAACCACGCGAACCCCGATGCCGGCACCTTTGACCAGCAGGTGGCCATCAGCTTCAAGGGCTACGACAAGGACGTGGTGCTCCACACCCACGGCTACACTATTTACGACATCAGCAAATTCTATCGCGACGATCTCTCCACACACCTGGGAGCCAACCAGGTGAACGTGGAGCACCGCTACTTCGGCAACTCGCTGCCCGAGCCGGCCGACAACCCAGGCTACACCTACTTCAACGCCGAGCAGGAGGCCTACGACCTGCACGCCATCGTGCAGATGCTGAAGAAAAACCTCTTCAAAACCGGCAAGTGGGCCAGCACCGGCACCAGCAAGGACGGCATCACCTCTGCCCTCTATGCCTACTACAGCGACCAGAACGGATGGAACGACATCGACCTCTTCGTGCCCTTCTGTGCGCCCTTCCTGCCTGGCAGCACCGCTGCCGACGGCACCTTTACGTGTATGGACACCCGCATAGGCAACTATGTGGACCAGGTGTGCGGTACGGGCTATGCCGCCGGATCCCCCGAGGCTATTGCCTGCCAGCGGCTGCACGACATTCCCTATTATATCTGCACCAACAAGACATTGCGCGATGCCTGCAACAAATACATCCTCGCATCAGACGCCACCAGCTATCGCAAGATATTGGACCAGTACAACCAGCATAGCCCCATGAGCACAGGCGACCTGGAGAAAGACATCACAGCCCTGACCATTTCCACATTCCTCGGCAACCTGTTCACCAAGTTCTCCTACGTACAGTTCCCCCTGTGGGTTAAACTGGTGCCCGACCCTGCCAAGGCCATCACCGACGAGGAAGAGCTGGGTAACCTGCTCACCTTCATCACCATGGACCACGAAGTCCTCTTTGACTCGCTGAAAGTCCTGAATGGTGCTAATGTTGATGATACTGAGGGAACAGAGACCAGAAGCGCGCTGGACGTGCTGAGCGTGCTGAACGACAGGTACGCACGATTCTGGAAATACATCAACGACTTGCGTGGTGATAATAGCTATCCCTACGCTATCCAGGCATTCAAAGAGCTGGGAGCTGCCGAGTATGCTTTCCTGCACGTCGACGGCACATTCCTGACCCCGACTCAGGTGCGCGATGTCAACGAAATCTTCTCCGTGCAGCATCAGTTTAGCGGCATCTTCCGCCAGGACGAAGGCGCCCTCATGCGCAATTTCCGCCAGTGGGTAGCCACAGAGTCGACACAGAACATCGTCTTCGTCTATGCCTACAACGACCCGTGGACTGGCGGACGCCCAGACGAAACAGCCATCAGTCAGAATCCGAAGACTGTGATGGTCATCGACCCCATAGCCGTGCATACTGACTTCTTCCTCAACTCAGGCTATTACACCCCGCAGACCAAGGAAGTCATCGTCGATGCTATCAACAAGTACATGAAGTAACATTATCGCGAGCAGCGACAATTATCAAAAGGAAGAGCCCTGAAAGCCAGCAACGGTTTTCAGGGCTCTTCTTTTGAGGATTTGTCTGGAACTTTCAAGTGTTATGACACACCCGTTCTGTTTTTTTTCAGGCCAGACAGAAATCCAGGTCCTTGGTAATCTGCTCTTTGTCTAAGTGCTGGCCTATGAACACCAGTTTCTGCATACGGTCGCCGTACTGGTCGTCCCAGTCGC
>CAMVPA010000078.1 GCA_947169245.1 uncultured Prevotellaceae bacterium | reverse complement strand
TCTCGAGTACCCGCTCTGAAAAGGATTTTAATAAACTAAACTAACTTACAAAAAACAAATCAAATATGTTATTTCTTACCACCAGCGGGGGTCGCCAGCCTGGCCCTTGCCCTTGAAGGTGACACCATCCTTGAGATGGAAGTCGAGGTTTTGTGGGTCTGCAAACAGTTCGTCGGTAGTGATGTTGAGGTGCATGGCATTGGTGAAGGGACGTGCATCTTCAGGGAAGTCGCTGGTCAGGTAGCAGCCAGAGAACTCGAGCCAACCGGAGTAGTCGTTGTAGCCTGCATTCATCTTCTGACCACCGTTGGGTCCACAGAAGATGGAGTTGGTGACCTGAGCCTCCTTTGGTGCACGTTTGTTGTCGGCACGAATCCATTTCTGCAGTTTGGTGGTGTAGTTGCAGAAGATGCAGCGGTCGAACTTGAAGAGATCTATCAGACAGCGCAGGTCCATGGTCTGGTCTCCAATCTCGCACAGTGTGGAGTTGGTGATGCTGATTGTCTCCATCGTAGTAGTATTCTTACCAATATTAATCATGCCGTAGCCACTGGTTCCAACGTTATAGACGATGCAGTCGTCGATGAGAATCTGGCGGAACGTCACATCGTCGTTGTTGACATAGACCAGTGTGCGTGGAATGTTGCGGATTTCGCAGCCCTGGAAGCTATAGGTGTCGACGTTGTTCTTGTCGGGATTGAACCAGTAGGCCTCGCCCATCTTGTCGTCAATGATGACGGACTGGAAGCAGATGTTACCCTTGTTGCCAGAGAGACGCAGTCCCTTGGTCATGTTCAGCACAGGCTTCTGGCCGTTGACCGTCTTGCCTGCAAAATAGACGTTGACGGCATTCTCAGGAATGCGCAGCTGGTTCTCGATGTCGTACTCCTGACCGCCAGTGAAGATAAGCGTCACAGTCTCGTCGGTAGCCTCAGTGAGCAGCGTCAGCAGGTCGTCGCCAGGATTGACTTCGATGGTCTGTCCGACGGCTGAGCCGAGGGTTCGGAACTTCCACGTGCCACGCAGGAAACCGTTGTTCAGAATCTGTGCTATATAGTTCGTGCCGGGCGTCAGTTCGCCAACGGACGTCTCGCCAGCCTGCTGCATGGCAGCAGTCACGCTAATGGACTGTATCCATGTGGTGTCTTTGCCCGACAATTGTCCTATCTTGATGTCTGATACGGCTTTGTCGGCCTCCCAGCGCAGATTGACATCGTTGATACCTGGTGTGACGGAAGTAAAGATTTGCTCGGCAGGTGTCATGAAACTCAGTCCGTACCAGCCCGATTCACTTCCCGTTCGCTCGTTGATGGCTTTGATGCGGGTCGAATAGCGTGTGGTGCCATAGAGGTCTTCGAACAGCTTCAGATATTCGGTCTGCACGGCAGTCTTACCTGCACTATAGGGTGTCAGCGTATCGGCCTTCACCTCCTCAGTACGTATGATGTCAGCAAACTGCATGCTGTCAAGACTAAACTCGAAGACGTATTTCGTAGCCTCGGCCACACCGTTGAACTTCAGTACGACAGATGTCGCCATAGCCTTCTCCATTTCGAAATGGGTGGTACGATACAGCCGGTCGTAGCTTTTGTCGACTGCCCAATCGTTGGCATCCTCGGTGCATGATGCGAGCATCATACTAAATATAAAATATAAAATATAAGATATAAAACCTTTCGGGCTTCTATATTCTTTTCTTATCTCGGTTTTCATAACTCTTCTTTTTTCTTTTTTATTTATTATTCAGGGCTTCGTCCGCATCACTCCACGCTGTGGTCATAGCCATACGAGTTCTTCAGGTAGCCATTCGACTTGTAGATGTCGTCGTAGTAGATGGAGAAGAAGTGGCGGTAGTTGCATACCTTGTTGCCCATGATATACGTTGCCAGCTTCTCCTGAATCTGCTGACCATACTGCAGTTGTCCCAGTAAAGCGCTATAGTCGTAGCTGGCGCGCAAGCCCGTGGCACAGAGCAGGATGCGTACCGATCGGGTGACTACATCGTTCTCGTTGTTCTCCTTGCGTACCCAGGTCAGTTCCTTGTACTGGTCGGGATCGGGATTGGCATTCAGTTGGCGGTAGAAGTTAACTGACGCAATGTCCACCTCGGGATAACCGCTCTCGCCGGTATGCATCTTATAATAGACTTTGTCGGGGAACTGGTTGGGCTCGTAGGTCTTGTCGAAAATCTTGACCGTCTGCTGGCCGTCGTAGATCTTCACCAGTGCCTCCTTCATTTCCTCTATCTTCTGATCGAGCAGTCCCCAGCGTACCAGGTCGAGTTTACGGATACCCTCACCGCCAAACTCCCATGCCCGTTCGTTGACAATAGCATTGAAGAAGTCGCTGTCGTAGTTTTTGATTTCAGGTGAGCCAGCACCGAAGGCACGTTCGCGTACTTTCTCTAAGGCTTCGCGAGCCGAGATGCCTGCCACCGTGCTCTGCGTGTCGGCTCCCTCCAAAGCAAAACGTGCCTCGGCAAACATCAGCAGCACATCGCTGTAGCGCATCAGAATCCAGTTGATACCTGTGTTGGGGCGTCCGCTGGCAGCCTTGGCCAGTGCCTTATAAGCATCGTTGGTCCAGAAATAACACCACTTGCCTAAGTGTACGTTCAGCATGTCGCCACGCATCTGCTCGCCCAGCTGGTTGTTCTCCTTCGTGAATTTAGGCCACCAGCAGGCATAGTCGCGGCGCTGGTCGGTGGGTGTGAACGAATAGAAGTAGTAGCCGTTGGTAGCCACATAGCTGGCGCCCCAGCCCGTATTACCGAAACCGATGTTGCCATCCATCTCGCGTCCCATCAGCGTACCTACGTCACCACTATACCCCAGTCCGTTGGCCACCTCAAACATGTTCTCGCCAAAGCCGTTATAGTCCAGATGGCAGACGGTACTCCAGATGTGTCCGTAGTCGGGATCGAGCTGGTGAGGATTCTGGCCGTCGCCAATGATTTCGGCACACTGCTGTTCAGCAATCTTGTAGTAGTCCTTCCAGTTCTTGACACGTCCCACATAGAAGCCGTTCATCTCGCCCATGCCTGCAACACCAGTGGGGTAGTGTTCGATATTCGAGTCATCGGTAAACTGATTGCCGTCGCGCACGCTCCAGCCACCAGCAAACAGTGCGATACGTGCCAACAGACCTTTGGCAAAGCCTTTGGTGATGCGTTCACAGGTATAGTCTGTCACCTCACCCATCCATGGCAGATATTCGATGGCCTCCTGCATGTCGCGCACCAGGGCGGCATAGATTTCGTCGCGACTGGTCTTGCCGGCATAGACGTTCGAAAGGTCGCTCTTCGACGTGCCCTCCTTATAGGGAATGTCGCCCCAGCGGCGCACCAGTTCGAAGTAAGCTATCGAGCGCAATGTCAGTGCCTCACCCAGATAGCGTTGCATGGTCTTGTTGCCACTCTTGAAGGCAGTGCTGTTGCGGATGCCCTCTACGGCCGTTGCTGCACGCTCGGCCATCTTAAAGATATATTGCCACTGCACGGTATGGTTGTACCAGTCGCTATAGTAATTGGCAGCTCCCGTGTCGCTGGTCAGCTCCTTAGAAGGGTCATTGTTATAGCCGCTGGCCAGTTCGATGTCGCTGACGCCCTGCCAGTTGACGGACATTTTCTGTCCATAGACGTATGTGCCTGCCAAGTCGCTATAGACACCCATGATGGCAGAGCGGGCCATTCCCTCATTCTCATAAATAACCTGTGAGGTCTGCTGCGAGGGCGACTCGGTGTCGAGGAAGTCGGCGCATGATGTAAGGATGAGGGAGGAGGGAGGAAGAATGAGGGAGAATAGTCCTGCTGCCACCACTTGATGTATGATATTCTTGGTTTTCATAACTTTTCTTTTTTACTTTTTTACCTTTTTACATTTAAAACTTTAGGTTCACGCCAAGGATGAACGAACGAGCCTTCGGATAGGCCGAACGGTCGTAGCCCATCACCATATTGTTCGATGAGATGTTGACCTCGGGGTCCTGACCGCTATAGCCGGTGATACAGAACAGGTTTGTACCCGTGGCATAGATGCGCAGACTCTTGGCACCGATGTGGCGTAGCACGCTCTGTGGCAGCGAGTAGCCCAGTGTCAGCGTTCCCAGACGCAGGTACGAGCCATCTTCGACAGCCCAGTCGGTGGTCACGCTGTTGTTCATCAGCGGATGCCACATCGTCTTGCCCTGGTTCAGTTCCTGTAGGCGGACGGGGTTGGCATACTCGCCATTATAGATGTTTAGGCCCGTCGTGGGGTCGATGACGGTAAAGCGCTTGTCCAGCGTCATGTCCGTCGACATGTTCTGATAGCGCTTCGACAGGTCGTAGCTGGTATAGTCAACCTTAT
>CAMVPA010000077.1 GCA_947169245.1 uncultured Prevotellaceae bacterium | reverse complement strand
CACGGCGCCTCTTAAGTTAACGATAACAACTTTAACACTACTATAATAATAAAAAAAACGCATGAAAAGGTTAATTACATTCATCGCCCTCGTGCTGCCTTCGCTGGCCTTTGCCCAGTGGCGCGTGGGTGTCAACGGTGGAGCTACCTACAACCACTCCACCATCAGCAAACACTACATGACTGACTATCAGTGGAAGGACCGCTGGGGAGTCACCCTCGGCGTCATGGGTCAGTATGACGTCAACGACTGGCTGGGCGTGCGCGCCGAGCTGGACTGGACTCAGAAGAACTACCGGCTGACGCGCCAGATCCTCAGCAATTTAGACTACAAGTATGTCAACAACTACCTGCAGCTGCCGGTGATGGCCTCGTTCAGCTTTGGCGGCAAGCAGCTGCGCGGTTTCTGCAACGCTGGTGTCTACGGCGGCTACTGGCTCACCAGCGGGCGCGAAGGCACGGATTTCAACAACTCCAGCGAGAAAGTCTACGAGTTCAGCGAAGACATTAAATTCAACAGCGAGCGCGACCAGCGCTTCGACTTCGGCTTCGTGGGCGGCATCGGTCTGGAGTACCGTTTCTGCCAGCGCTGGGCCGCACAGGTCGAGATGCGCTACTACTACAGCACCGTGAGCACGCAGAAAGACTACATGCGCCTGAGCGACCCCCGCTACAACTCCACGCTGGGCGTGCAGGCCGGCCTGTGGTACAGCTTCTAAACAAGGTAAACAGGAATAACATAGGAATAACATAAAAATCGTAACACAACAATGAGAAACAAGATATTTATCTTAGGCGCTCTGCTGCTGACGCTGGCTTTCAGCGGCTGCCGCGATGAGGCCGACTTGCAATACAACTACTCTGTCAACGACAACACGCTGTTTGCAGAGGCTCAAAACAGCTTCGCCGGCAAGTACCGCGTGTTCTGGAACGCCATGAACAGCAACTACGGCCTGTGGGACTATGAGAAGGAGTTCGGTCTCGACTGGGACGAGCATTACGAGCAGTTCCTGCCCAAGTTTGAAGCCCTCGACGCATCCACCGAGGCCGTCACCGACTCCATGCTTCAAGCGCTGATGAACGAGATGGTAGCCCCGCTCCACGACGGCCACTTCGCCGTCACCTTCATTAACCATCAGACTCAGAAGCCCGTCATGGCCATCCCGTCGGCACTCCGCAACGCCACCCGCGACGACATCACAATCAGCGAGCGCTACAAGCCCAACCTCACCCGCTTCTATTACAATGGCGAGCTGAAGGAATACAAGGAGGCCGACACCCGCTTTGCCACCCTGTTAGCCGAGATGACCAAAGTCAAAGGCCGCGGACTGATGTGGGCTGAGGACCGTTACAACACCCTGACGCAGAAAGAAATGCCCACCCAGGCCGAGGCTATGGAGATGCAAGGCCTGAAAGAGTTTATCGACGCCATGGAGAATTTTCTCGACAAGGGGGGCTCAGCCTCTGATTTCAACGAAATCGCCAAAAAGTACTCCTACCTCAACATCCCCTTCCTGGAGCCCATCAACGTCGGCTTCGAAAAAGACGGCATCAGCGTGAAGTATGGCCTGTTCAACGACAACATCGCCTATTTCTACCTCAGCGACTTCAACCTCATCGGCCACATGGACGAGAGGGCTATAAAACAGTCCTTCCCGGGTGCTACTGACTTTACCTATGAGCGCATAGCCCGCGTCGTCGACGTGTGGAAAAGCTGGTTCTCCACCATACAGGCATTCCACAAGGCCGGACAGCTCAAGGGCATCATCCTCGACCTGCGCGGCAACGGCGGCGGAGCGCTCACTGACGAGCAGTATCTGCTGGGCGGCATGCTGCCGGCCGGCGGTTTCCAGATTGGCTGGTCGCGCTTGAAGCGCGGCGTAGGGCGATACGACTACTCCCCCATGATGCCCGAGTCTGTTCCCACGATGGAAGCCGACCACGAGATTATCACCGACGTACCCATTGTCGTGCTGGTCAACAGCGGCTCTGTCAGCATGTCGGAGATTACCGCCCTGACGGCTAAGAACATGCCCAACGCCCGCGTCATAGGCAAGCGCACCCACGGTGGCCTGTGCGGACTCACCGGCAACGAATTTTACACAGAAAACTACGCCGGCTTCATTGGCGTCGAAGGAGCCACACCCGTCTTCTGCTACTTGCCCAACCAGATCCTCTTCGACAACAACAAGCGCCCCCTGGAGAGCATTGGCATCATCCCCGACATAGAGGTTGACTTAGACACCATTGCCTTCAAGCGTGACTTTACCGACACGCAGCTTAACCGTGCGCTACAGTATGTCAGAACAGGAAATTAATCATCTACAAATTAAACAACAATAGCTCAAAATGAGACACATGAATATATTACATCTGCTGGCAGGAGTAGCCCTTACGGGAGCACTCTTCACCAGCTGTACCAAGGACGACAGTCTGACCGAGATTATTCCCACACCGGAGCCTACTACCGCTACCACCAATGAGGTGATAGAAGCCCTGAAGACAGTGCCCATCGTCAGCGACGTGGAAGTGAAATACAACGAAGACCACACCGACAGTGTGTATTTCATCGCCTTCACCCAGCCCATCGACCACTTCCACCCCGAGCTAGGCTCCTTCGAACAGCTCGCCGCCCTGAGATTCAAGGGCTGGGACAAGAACGTCGTCATCAACACCCACGGCTACGAAATGGAGCAGACACCCGAGATGATTCTCAAGACCGACCTGGCCGCTCATCTCGACGCCAACCAGCTCAACATCGAGCACCGCTATTTCGGACAGTCGCAGCCCGAGCCCTACGACGAGATGAAGTTCACCTATTTCAACGCCGAGCAGGAGTCATACGACCTGCACGCCATCGTCACGGCACTGAAGAGCACCCTCTTCAAAACCGGCAAGTGGGCCAGCACCGGCACCAGCAAGGACGGCATCACCACCGCCCTCTATGCCTACTACAGCGACCAGAAGGGGTGGAAAGACATCGATGTCTTCGTGCCCTTCTGCGCACCGTTTATGGTGGGCACCACCGACAGCTACGGCAATTACTCGTGCAGTAACTACCTGACGAGCGATTATCTCGACCAGGTCTGCGGTACGGGCTATGCCGCCGGCTCCACAGAGGCCATCGCCCGCGAACGCCTGAACCAGATGCCCTACTACGTATGCACCACGCCCGAGCTGCGCCGTGCCTGTATCGCCAAGATGGCCGCCACTGACCCTGACACCTACAGCAAAGTGGCCCAGCAGTATAACAACAAGGACCTGGCCAGCACCGGCGACCTGGAGAAAGACCTGACAGCCCTATTCCTGTGGGAGTACTACAACATGCTCTTCTCCAAGTTCTCCTACGTGCAGTTCATCAAGTGGAGCTACATGGTGCCCGACCCCGCCAAGGTGGCCGCCAAACTCGATGCAGAAGAGATGGACGAGTTTGCCGAGTTCCTGCTCATGGACAGGGACAGCCTATTGGTGCGTATCGCAGCAGCTGAGGCCGAGAGCCGCACCACTCGCGCCACCACCGACGAGACTCTGTGGCAACTGCTCACCGACCTACGCAGAGAAAAAAGCACCCCCTACGAGGTACAGTCGTTTACGGAGCTGGGCTTTGCCGACAACACTTATAATCAGGTCAACAACAGCTATCTCACGCCAGCAGAGGTTACCAATGTGTTGCGTTTCCTTGGCCGTCAAACCAAGTTCGAGGGTATCTACAAGCAGGATGGCGGTGCACTGATGAAGGCTTTCCGCGAGTGGTGCTACACCGAGCGGTCGCAGCCTATTATCTTCGTCTACGGCAAGAACGACCCGTGGACGGGTGCCGCCCCCGACGCTGCCGCCATCGAGCAGAACGATATGCTCGAGATGGTCGTCGACCCGAAGGCCACCCATCAGGACTTTTTCCTCCACAGTGCGCAATATGAACTGTCGTCGCGCCAGGCCATCATCGCCGCCCTCGACAAATTCCTGAAATAAGCCTACTACCGCGAGTAGACTTCACATTTATCCGCCTACCCTACACCCGATTCTCATCATCAGTAGGATAGGCGGATTTTTACGTGCGCCTGTCGGACGGGCTGTTAGCCGAGTGTAATCTTCTCTACGTCGACGGGTTCGTGTAGGAATATCTGTGCCTGCTGGCGGAAACGGTCTGGATTTTCGGTTGTGAGGTAGTGGGCGTTGCACCCCTTAGAACAGCGAGCCTCTATTTCAGGATGGTTTACGGTATGTCATGGACCTGGTACAAACACTCTGGAACTGGTTACAAATTGTGACCGGTTTGAAACTAAAGACTGCTGTTTTCGCTGATAAGGCAGGAAAAATGTTTCGATAAACCTTTGCTGTTTCAGAATTATTGCTTAACTTTGCACTCATGATGAGTATGAGAATTATGACACAGATTCAG
>CAMVPA010000076.1 GCA_947169245.1 uncultured Prevotellaceae bacterium | reverse complement strand
GGCTCCACGGTGGTGGGGAAGTTGTGGGTCTCGGCCTTCAGCGAGATGACGCTCTCGATCTCCTTCACCTGGAAATAGTCGCTGGTGCTCTGGTCCTTCGGGGCGAACTGCTCCACAATGGGACCCTGGGCGAAGGCGACGTTGTCCTTATAAGCCGAGAGAATCTTGTTCTGGTTCTCCTGTGTGGTCTTCTTGATCATGGCGAAGAGCGAGCTCTCCATCTCCTTGCCGTCGATGATAAAGGTGCCACCGAAAATCTTGTGGCGGCAGTGCTCGGAGTTGATCTGGGCGAAGCCGAAGATCTCGGAGTCGGTCAGCGGACGGCCGTTCTGCTTCTCGAGGCCGTGCAGGTACTCTATCTCTTCGGGCGAGAGGGCCAGGCCCTCCTGCTCGTTATACTCCTCCAGGTTCTCCACATGCTTGATGGGCTCCGGCTTGATGTTGATGGTAAAGATGGTCTGGTCGATGCCGTCGTACATACGCTGCAACATCGGGTCGTGGTCGGCGTCCTTGCCGGCCACGGGGAAATACTCTTCTATACGAGAAATGCCGCTGAGTCCCATGTTCTGAGTAATCTCAACAGCATTCGTTGACCAGGGGGTCACCATTTCCCGGCGCGGGCCTACGAAGTAGCCGCTGAGGCTCTCGCCGTCGAGCAGCTGGGCGTCGCCGTAGAGCCAGCTTAGTTCACGCACTTCTTCCTGATTGAGCTGATGGTCCGTCTCGGTAGCTATCACGCTCTGTTGTGGAGTCTTAAAAAAGAGAATCATACCTTATAATTACGTTGTTGTTCTATTTTGGCTGCAAAGGTACGAATAAGTGAGCAAAATGCCAAATATAATTTGAGCATTTTCGAACGAAAGTACCTTCGACGGAGTCAAAGGTACAACTTTTCGCAGACACTGCTAAACCTTTTATGTTACTTTTCAACGGTTCATCAGTGGCCAGGCTGCTTCAAGCACCTTATTGCGCAGTTGCGGGCGGAAGTCACGATGCTCCTTCAGGTATTTCTCCACCATCTGACGGGCTTCCGTGCTCTTGTGTCCGCTCAGTAGCGCCTTCATCCAGTCGCTGCTGAAGAAGATGTCGCTGGTCTGCTGGATATGCTCCAGCGAGGCGAGGCTCAGGGGGATGTAGGCGTTGCTCTCAGGCTCGCGGACGTCGGCGTTCAGCAGTCGGACGACTTGTAGCGCCCAGGGCTCGTGTTTGCGGTTCTCGGGCTTCAGCAGGTCGTTGAAGAGCTGGCGCCGTACTTTGGCGTCGGGGTTACAGGCGCGGCTGACATAGTCGAACTCCTGGCGCAGCAGGTCGGTGGACAGGTGGCGGCGCTCGGTGCTCAGTATCTGCTGCCACTCCTCGGGACGCATGATGGCCAACCGATAGGCCATCTCCATGTAGTCGTGGGCGTCTAAGAATGGGTCACTGTGTTTGCTCCATATTTCGTAGATTTTGTCGAGCACATCTGGCGACGTGGCGTTGCTGCCCAACTTGCGGATGACGGAGCGGAAACACTCAGTGTTACGGTTTTCACCTAACAGGTCCAGCATGCAGTGCTCTAAGGTCTGTCGCTCTTTCGCTGGCATGTCGAAGGCAATCTTGAACATGTGGTCGATGCTGGTCTGGATGATGAGTGGGTTCTTCTCGCGTGTCATGTTACGGTAGAGCTCGCCGAAATAGCTGGGTGCTACACGTCCCATGAGGTAGTTGTCATGGAGCGTCAGCAGCAGGGCATAGCGTTGCAGGTCGTCGCGGGTGATGATGAGCCGTTGTGCCAGCTTGCTGGTGTACACGTTGTCGAGCGTAAACCGGCCGTAGCCGCTGCCGCTATAGTTGGGGATGATACAGCTGGGGGCCTGGCTCAGGTCAAACGTCATGGTCGGCTGTTGCATGTCGACGGTGATGGTGCGGCTGTGTCCCAGGTCGTTGATGATGCGGATGTCGAACTTCTGGCGCCAAAAGAGGCCGCGGCCGTAGGGGTCGGTCTGCGTGACGATGAGCTGCTTGTTCTTGTAAGCGGTGTGGATGGTCGGCATGCCTTTCTGCTTGACCCACACCTCGCTCATCTGGCGCACGCCGGCGTTGGGCGCCTCGCTGTCGAGTGCCTCGATGAGGTCGTCCCACGAGGCGTTGGAGAAGCAGTATTTCTTGAGGTATTTCTGCAGTCCGCTCTGCATTTTCTTGGCACCCATCATTTGTTCGAGCATACGCATCATGACGGGGGCCTTGTCGTAGATGATGTTGTCGTAGAGCATGGCGGCTTCGTTCTGGTTGGTCAGCGACTGGGCGATGGGGTGGGTGCCCTCGGTGCGGTCGATAGCGATGGCCCGTGCCTGGTAGGTCTTGATGAAGTTCAGGTCGTGGTCGACCTTTGAAAACTGCTGACGGGTGATTTTGGATGCCATGAAGTTGGCGTACACCTCCTTGGTCCACACATCCTCAAACCACTTCAGCGACACCATGTCGCCAAACCACAGGTGCGCCGTCTCGTGTGCAATAAGCTCTGTACGTCGCAACAACTCTTCCTGCGAGGGGTTCTGGCCGAGAAACAGACGGCGGTCGTTCAGCTGGATGGCGCCGGGATGCTCCATGCCGCCAAACTGGTAGCCGGGCAGGATGACAATGCCGTACTCCTCATAGGGACATTTCAGGCCAGTGTAGCTCTCCATCCAGGTCAGGGCGTTAGCGGCCTCCTCAAAGATGCGGCTGAGCTGGCCGGTCTTCTGTGGGTCGGTCTCTAAATAGAGCGCACGCATGGAGCGTCCGTTGACTTGGTCTTTCTTCTCATTAAACCGTCCTGCAACAAATGAGTAGAGATAGGTGGGCAGCGGCGTCTGGCTGTCGCTGATCATTGTCTTCCAGCCGTCAGGTACGTTGAGCGTCGTCGTGTAGATTGCCCTGAGGTCGGGTTGGTCGAAGCAGGGAAAGCAGGAACGCGCATGGTCGGGCACGAAGAGGGTGTACATGTAGTTGGGGTGACGGTTCAGCGCCGTGTTAGCGCTGGTGAAATTCATGGCCACGACATTGAAGCCGGGCTTTAAGAACTTCACAGGCAGGACGATGTGTTCTTCCTTGTAGGGTGTGGCGTGTTTCTTGTCGTTGATGATGCAGGCTCCCGAGTAGCGTCCTTGGAAGTCGAGTACCACGTCGGCGCGTTCCTCAAGCATAAAACTGATGACGGCCAATCCCGTCACGTTCTGTTTCGGGTCGGCTGGGATGTTGAAGGTCAGGTCGTAGTGTACGTCGCTGATATTGGCCCGACGACTGTCGGCCAGTTCCTTGGTGACGCCCTTCTTCAAGGAACGCACGGTTTTTTCTGTCAGTTGGTCGAGATTTCGTTGTGCCAGTGTGGCGTTGGTAACGACACAGAGTAGGCAGGCTAATAGTAGTGGTCTAACGTTCATTATTGTCAACACTTGCTTGTTTCTGCGTGCGAAGGTACGCAAAAAGTCTCATCCGACCAAGGATTATGCGGGAAAAATGCAGAAAAGGAGCTTTGAAACAGAGGTTAAATTATTCTAATTGAACTGAACAAAAGGCGATTTTGCCCGTCAGAGTTGTAAATTTGCACGCACAAACTCTTATTTTTTAATTCAAAAGGTATGAAAACTAAGGTATTAATGATTGCACTTGCTGCTGGCCTGATGATGACCAGCTGTGCCAGTAAAAAGGATTTGGTGAATTGTCAGACAGAGAATAAGGCACTCAACGCTGTCCTCCAGAGTACTAAGGAGGAACTGGCTGCCAAGAACGCTCGTCTGTCAAGTGTCGAAGAGCAGCTTGCCGCACAGAAGCGCGCTTTGGCTGAACAGAAGAAGGCATACGAGGCTCTGCAGAAGACGCTCGACAAGAGTCTGTCGAACGCTTCGCAGAACAACATCTCTATTGAGAAGCTTGTTGACCAGATTAACGAGTCGAACCAGTACATTCGCCACCTTGTGGAGGTGAAGTCGAAGAGCGACTCGCTGAACCTCGTGCTTCAGAACAACCTGACTCGTTCGCTTACGAAGGAAGAGCTGAAGGAGGTGGATGTCCAGGTGCTCAAGGGTGTCGTCTACATCTCGCTGGCCGACAACATGCTGTACAAGAGCGGTTCTTACGAGATTAACAGCCGCGCTGCCGAGACTCTCTCGAAGATTGCCAAGATCATCAAGGACTACAAGGACTACGACGTGCTCATCGAGGGTAACACCGACAATGTGCCCATCAAGCGTGAGAACATCCGTAACAACTGGGATCTCTCCACGCTCCGTGCCTCGTCTGTCGTCCAGGCCCTGCAGAACGACTATGGTGTGGATCCCAAGCGTCTCACGGCTGGTGGCCGTGGCGAGTACAACCCCATTGCTGATAACAACACCGAACTGGGTCGTCAGCGCAACCGCCGCACCCAGATTATCATTACTCCGAAGCTCGATGAGTTCATGGACCTGATTGGTCAGGCACCCCAAGAGTAATATAATATATAAAGGTGTAACCATCTCGTTCTCTTGATGCAAGTCAAGAGAACAATTTTTTTTGCAGGAAAAGCGAAAAAAGTCGTGAAAAAGTTTGGTGGGTTCGCAGAAAGTTCGTACCTTTGCATCCGCTTTCGAGGTTACGGCCTCTGAGAGTGGCGAAAGAAAGCGTTCTTTGAAAGATTTCCATAGACAGAGAAGTAGTACAAGAAGCGA
>CAMVPA010000075.1 GCA_947169245.1 uncultured Prevotellaceae bacterium | reverse complement strand
CCGTCGCAGACGTGGATACCCATGTCCAGACCGAGGGAATCGGCTTGAGCGAGCGCACAATCTACCATTCGCCAGAAGTTGGGAGTTAGCGCATCAGCCTTCCCTTCATATTCAGGACGCTCGACAGCTCCACGGATAGGCATCAGATAGCAGCCTCCCAGTCCCACATCCTTCATCGCCTGCAGGTCAGCTCTGATACCTTGTTCGCTGACGGCACCATACATCCAGTACCAGAAGGTCCAAGGGCGCGTCGTGCCAAAGGCACTGACGCTAAATGAGAAATGAGCAATGAGGAATGAGAAATAAAGTAGGCGCTTCATATCCGTGTAATCCGTTTAATCTGTGGTCAAAACAATTATTCGAATCGTAGTATTGCACTGATGCTTCCTTCACCTTTACTCCAATAGGGCTGTGCAGAGGGACCATTGAGGTCGGTGGTATTCACCTTGTTACGAACAGCAGGGATGGCCTTGAGGATAGAGATTCCTGTCTCTGGCAGCGTATAAAGAATATGGTCACGACCATCACGAGGGGTATAGACTCCTACAAAGTCTGATGGCTGGAGGATACCTATCTTGCCTTCGCCCGTCTCCATCTGCATCCAGCTGACGCCAGAGAAGTAACCTTTGAATTCCGGATACTCAAACGTCTCGCCGGGGATGGGGTCGTTGTACTTGTTGTTCCACAGGCCATACTGCGGACCTTCCATGCGGTTCTGCCAGACACGATAGGGACCTTTTCCTACCCATGTCTTGCTCTTGACCAGTTGCTCAGGATAGTCAAAGCAGACACCCAACAGGTCAACGACACCATTGAAGTAATAGTTGGCCTGCAAGGTCACTTCGCCATTGTCGTTGAATGCCCATGTGACACTGTTGAGGGAACCATGTCGGTAGCGTGCCGTCAGCACGCCATTTTGCAGTTCAAAGCCACAGAATGCCCCCTGGTCAGCATACTCAGTGTATTCCGTCTTTTTCTTGAAAGCTTCCTTGTCATCGTGATTATAGAAGCCGTCATCTGAACGGTCTGAGCGCTTGGCAGCGATGAAGCGAGGGCCATTGTTAAGCGAGAGGGTCCTACTGCCAACATTTACCTGTTTCAACCGACCGTCCTTCTTCGAGAAGGTATACGTCTTCCCTGCGACCTTGACAGAGAGCTCATCTGCGGTCTCTGTCTGGGTGCAGTCAGTACCTGTTCCATCATAAATGCGAATCGCATCTGATTCGAAAGACCACGTATAGACTTCCTCACCTTCCGGATTGGTAGCCTTTATTTGCAGCACGTCACCAGTACCCTTTGGCATGTCAACCTTGGTGGAGGCAAAAGGCTCTACGCTGCCAACATTCAAGACGCCATGACTGACGGTCTTTACATCCGACTGGCCATAGACAGGCATGTTCAGGTATTGATAACTGAACTTGCAGTCTTTCAGGTTGATGAAGTTATAGCAGTTTGTAATTACCAGCTGTTGTCCCCTTTCCTCTATTTGAATAGGGCTCCACACCTCGCGGATGGTATAGAACGAGCCTTCTTTCTCCATGTGAGGACCGACGATGCCGTCAGCACCGAAGTTGCCCATGCAATCGATGTAGGGGACAGAGCCAGCGGAGGAACCGCTGGATACCTGGTCGGTGCGCACCACGCCTTGGTCCATCAAGTCCCACAGGAAACCACCTGCACAACGGGGATTCGACATCATCAGTCGCCAGTAGTCCTTCAGACCAGCACCGTGACCGCCGTCATACAATCCATGCAGGAACTCCGTCGGCATAAATATTTCCTTCTGTCGCATATATTCCGCCGTCTCGCCCCACGAGCGGTAGTGCTTGGTCTCGAAGCCATTACGATTGGCCCAGGGATAGAGGACCACGCGCTGCTGCGGGTCGAACTTGTGGAAGACGGGCTCCAGTTCATAGTTGAAACCACCCTCGTTGCCATTGCTCCAGAAGATAATGCTGGGATGGTTAACATCGCGCGTCACCATCTCTTCTACTATCTGGCTTCCGACGATGGTCTCATGCGCCCAATGCCAGCCAGGCTGTTCGCACTCCACATAGAGGCCCAGCGAGTCGCAGGCATCCAGAAATTCCGGGTCGGCAGGGTAGTGGGATAGGCGTACGGCATTCATGTTCATGCTCTTAATCAGCAGCACGTCCTCGATGTTCTTCGCCTTTGACAGCGTGCGGCCCGTCTCAGGACGGAAGCTGTGGCGGTTGACGCCCTTGATGATGACCTTCTGGCCATTGATAAAAACGCCATCTTCGTTACAACCATAGACATGCGAAGCCCATTTCTCATTACTCATTTCTCCTTTCTCATTTCGATAGCTATGGCGATATTCAATGGTACGGAAACCGAAGCGCTGACGTTCGGTGTGCAGCGGTTTCCCAGTTGCATCCTTCAGTGTAAAGACGGCGGTATAGAGGTTGGGCTGCTCAGCATTCCAGGGCTTGATGTTCTTGGCGGTGAAGTCAGCCCGTGTGCCATCGCTGGCAACGGGGAAGGCAGGGCTGGTGGCTACCTTCTTGCCTTTGTCGTCGACTAAATCGACGACCACCGAACTGTTGGGTACGGCGCGGTTCAGGAAGACGTCGGCCATAAAGTGGCCGTCACCCTTGGCATCGATGGCTACGCGCTGAATGTTTAGGGCGGGTTTGGCAATCACAAACACCGGACGCCAGATGCCGCCGAAGTTCCAGTAGTCGGCACGGCGCTCAGCAAGGTTCACCTGCGGGTTGGTGCTCTCCTTCAGCACCTCCACCTCCAAGCGGTTTTTCTTCTTGCCGAAAAACACGCGGTCGCTGACGTCGATGGTATGCCGCGTATAGCCACCCTGATAGGTGCCATTGCCTGCTTTGCGACCATTGATCTGCACGCGAATCTCCGTAAAGGCAGCCTCAAACACCAGCTGTATCTGTCGGCCTTGCCACGCTTGCGGCAACGTGAACTCCGTCTTATACTTTCCTGTTTCGTCGGCAATACCCTCAGGCGTTGCCTTGCCATAGAAGCGCATGCCATACTGGTAAGTACCAAAGCCCTGCAGTTCCCAACACGAGGGAACGCCAATCTTCGTCCACTGGCCGCTGTTACGTCCGTCGCTGCATAAGAAGTCCCACTGCACCATGTCGTCACAGCCGTGACCACTCAGATACTGACGCTCCGTCTCAATAGATGGCTGCGCATGCATTGCTGTGGCTATCACTCCCAGCACTGCCAAAAGAAAAGTCCGTCTCATATATAGCTATACATTATTATATATATGAGACGAACTCTTACCGGTTTTGTCACCATGGAGACCTATTCCGTGATGATCAGTCCACCCAGGGGTTGCATGGTGACCTTCACCTCTCCTTTCTTGTCGACTTTCAGGGTTTTCAGTACGGGCTTCGACGGTCCCTTCTTCTGGGGCTCGTCGATATACAGCTTCACCGTCTTGCCTGCCAACATGGGCAGCGACAGCGTCAGCGTCTTCACTATGTCTTGACCGTTCAGACCGCCGATATACCAGTGGTCGCCATTCCCGTCGGTTTTCCGGCGGGCTAAGACCACATACTTACCCGGATAGCCATCCACATACTGCACCTCGTCCCACGTCGTCGGCAGAGCCTTCAGGAAGTCGAGCTCAAACGGTGGCAAGCCCCCCTCAGTACCCCCGGTAGGGGGAAGAAGGTTGTTCGGATACATCGCCACACAGTTGACGCTGGTCTGCAGTACGATGCCAGTCGCCATTTCGAAGATGTCGGTGGTATAGCGCTTGTGGCGACTCTGGTTGTCGCGGCTGAGGTGGTGGTTCATGATGATGCCGCCCCAGTCGATGGAGCCGATGGCATTGCGCGAGAAGGGATGCATCGTCAGCTCGAAGCCTTCCTTCTGGGCATGATACTCCGAGAAGAACACATTCTCAGAGGCCAGCACAGCCTCCGAGGCGACGTAGTTGGGATACATGCGTTCCCAGCCGCGTGGGATGGTACAGCCGTGGAACACCACCTGCAGACCGTAGCGGTTGGCATCGGCCAGGATGTCCTCGTAGAGTTTCATGTTCTCCTGCTTGTCACTGCCAAGGAAGTCGACCTTGATGCCGGCAATGCCCAACTGCTGCAGCCATGCCATCTCGCGGTTGCGGGCCAGGGCGGTATTCATGCAGTTGCGGGGTGTCTGCGGGGCATCGTTGGCATAGCCGTTGGAGTTATACCACAGCAGCAGTTTTACGCCTTTGCTGTTGGCATAACGGTTCAGCTCTACAATGCGCTCACGGCCTATCTGCGTGTCCCACCAGTTGTCGACCAGTACATACTCAAAGCCCATCTTGGCCGAGAGGTCTATCATCTGCACCTGGTCGTCGTAGTTGATACTGGTGTCCTGCCAGATGAGCCATGACCACGTATAGCGGCCGGGCTGGTAGTCCTGGCTGGGTTCGTATAACGGTTCCACGACGTCATACATGATAGTGGTCTCAACGACAGGCTTCAGCGTCGTGCCGACGGTGATGGTGCGCCAAGGCGTTACGCCGGGTAGCGACAGACCGGCCCACGGACTGCCCATGCCACCCATCTCACCCTTGTTGGGGAAGGCGATGGTATAGCCGCGTCCTGCCTCATAGTCGCTGAGGTGCGAGGCACAGTAGTTGCTGCCCACACCGGTCTCGCTCACCAGCACCCAGCCGCTGGTGCCAATCTTAAACAGACAGGGGAAGGTATAGCCTTCGCCGAAGGTGGAAGACTCCGTCAGCGGGGCGTCGGTCTTATACTCTTCTTCATACGACGGCTTGGTGCGCTGCCAACCAGTCATAGGGTTGATTTGCGGACACAGGAACGTCGTCGTTCCCTCGGGGAAGTTAAAGCCTGAAGCCTCGCTATAGATGATGGCCGACAGACGCTCTACATTCTGCCCCGTACCCTTGGGTTGTAGTCCGTAGCGATAGGCGATGTCGTTATTTGATACACAGAAGGTAACGGTCAACGGCAGACCCTCGCCATTCACGTACGTCAGGTCGGTCTGGCGGGCTACATAATGTGCACTGGAGGCCTTGGTACGCGTCATCGTATAGGTGCGGTCAATGCTACTCTCCTTGATGTCCTTCAGCGTCAGACTCTGGGTGAAGTCACCGATGTCGGTCTTCAGTCCCAATGCCGACGGTGCCAGCATCTGCTGACCGTCATAGTCGACGGTATATGCCAGTCGTCCGCCCTCGTCATTCACGGTTACCACCAGTCGTCCGTCGGGCGACGTTATCACAATCTCCTTAGCCTGCATGCCCAGGGCCAGCAGCCCACAGAGCACCATCAACAGTTGTCGCTTCATGTGATTCTCGTTTTCAGTTATTCGTTTCTTCTTAAAAGAAAAGTGCCTCGTAAAAGGCACTTCTCATATTTCTTTCGTTGTCCAAGGCGGATTCGAACCACCACAAACAGAACCAAAACCTGTT
>CAMVPA010000074.1 GCA_947169245.1 uncultured Prevotellaceae bacterium | reverse complement strand
GAGGGCACCATCCGTGACAACATCATCTTCAACAATCCGCTTCTGACTGACGATGATGCCTGGGAGGCCGCACGCATGGCTGCCCTCGACAAGGACATCCAACAGTTCCCTTTAGGCATGGACACGCCCATCACGGTGGATGGCAAAGGCGTGTCAGGCGGACAGCGGCAGCGCATACTCATTGCACGTGCGTTGGTCAGAAAGCCCAAGGTGCTTTTCCTGGACGAGGCCACATCTGCACTCGACAACATCAGTCAGCACATCGTCACTGAGAACCTGGCCAAGCTGAAATGTACGCGCATCGTTATCGCCCACCGCCTGAGCACCATCCAGCAGTGCAACCGCATTATCGTGCTGAAGGATGGCTGCGTGGCTGCCGAGGGTAACTTTGAGGAACTCAAGGCGCGTGGCTATTTCCCGGACGAAAATAAAGATGAAAAGGTAAAACAGTAAAAAGGTAAAAAATGAAAGACAATAAAAGAAGATACTTCTTCTTCTATCTACTTCTCTATTTCTCTGTTTCCCAGGCAACGGGGCAGGAAACGCTGAGTCTTGACCAGGTCATCCGCCAGGCTCAGGACAGTACGATTGTTGCCTTCCAAAGCCGCCACGAATACAACTACTATGCATTGCATTACGATGAGTTCCTGGCACTGCGCAAACCGCAGCTCAACCTGCGGGTGGCTCCGAACTACTACAGACTGGTGAGCGACCTGTCGCGCGACTATGTCTATCTGCGCAACTACGACAACCTGTCGGCTGCTGCCAGTGTCACGCTCTCGCAGAAAATGCTCAACTGGGGTGGCGAGGCATACGTCGGCACACAGGCCATCTGGACAGAATATTTCAGTTCACAGGCCACAGAGGTGCGGCAGTTCATGGCAGCCCCCATTCTGATGGGCTATCGGCAGACACTATTGGGCTACAACCCCTACCGCTGGGAGAAAGCCGTTGAAGACCAGCGGTTGAAGGCTGCCCGTCAGCAGCACCAGTACGATATGAACAGCATTGCCGAGGAGGTGACGCGCCGCTTCTTCCGTCTGGTCTGCACAAAAGGGCAGGCAGACATGTACCGGCGTAACCTGCAGACCACCGACACCCTCTATGCCATCGCCCGCGAAAAGGCCAGCATTCTCATGGTGACGATGGCCGAACTGCGCTCACTGGAGTTGCAGCGTATCAATGCCGCCAATGCACTGGCCATGGCCCGCACGGCAGAAGAGGAGGCCCGCACACGGTTGGCGTCCTTCTTGAAACTCGATGAAGAAGGTCTGGCCGCCATGCCGTTGCAGTTTCCACAAGAACCCAGGGCCGTCTCACTGACGGTTGCCGATGCCATCCGCTTAGCCTTGGCCAACAGTCCTGCCTACCAGCACCAGATGGCCGAGGTCATGGAATCGCGCCATCAGGAGCAGAAAGCCCAGAAGGAAAAGGGAGTCAATGTGTCGCTCGATGTCAATGTGGGTATGCAGCAGGTGGATCCTGTTATTGGCCGTGCCTTTCGCGACCAGCGGCTCTACGCCCTCGGAGCCGTCACACTTAGTGTGCCGCTCATGGACCACGGTGCTGCCAAGAGCCGCCATGCCGCCGCTCAGGCTTGGGTAGAGCGTGAGGAGAGTGCGCTCGATGAGGCTGAGCGCAGACTGAGTGAGGATGTCACGACCACCCTGCACAACATCAACATCTATCGTCAGCTATTAGAGCAGACCACTCAGGCTGTCGCCATGGCTGATGAGGTGTTTGAGCTGAACGCAGATAACTATGCCAATGGTCTTTGCGACATCAACACCTACACGCTGGCTCAGAGTCGGCGCGACGAGGCCAACAACCAGTATTTGTCGGCGCTCGAAAAGTATTGGACTACCTATTATCATTTATTGACACTAACAGGAACGGATTTTTGAATTGGAATTAGATAATTGAAAGATTGAAGATATGGAAAGAAAGAATTTTATGACTGTAGCATTTGTGGCGCTGAGTATGGTGCTGACAGCCTGCCATCATGGACAGAAGAATGAACCCGTAGGTGTGGAATCACAGGGACAGGTCCTTGATCCTGCTGATAGCGCGAATCAAGCGACCAGTCCCCGTGATTCCATGTCAGGCATGTCAGCCAAGGAAGCAGCCTACGCTGCCGACTTCTTCAGCAAGGGCACTATCGAGACAGTCTCAGAAGTGGCCGTCACCAGCCGCATCAACGCGCAGATTGTCATGTTGGGCGTGGAGATGGGACAGCGCGTACAGAAAGGCCAGGTTGTAGTCCGGCTTGACAGGACTGCCACGGAGGATAAGATCGTGAAAGGCCGTGCCGAACTGGAGCGCGCCGAATTCCAGTATCAGAACATCCTGATGGGACAAGGCTATAAACGCGGTGCCCTTGACCAGGCACCAGCGAACATCCGTGAGATGGCACGTATCAACAGTGGCTACAACACGTCTAAGGCCGCCCTTCGTCAGTTGGAACATGAGTTGACTTATTGTACCATCCAGGCTCCCATCTCGGGTGTGGTGACCCAGCTCGATGCCGTCCTCTATGCGACGGCTGTGCCTGGCGAGACATTGTTCCGTATCGTAGATACCGAGCATTTGAAGGTTTGTTTCGATATACTTGAGAACGAACTACAGCGATTCGAGATAGGCACCGAGATCACGGTGGCCCCGGTTTCCTTTCCCGACGACCGCCATCATGCCCATATCACCGCTGTCAGTCCTGTGGTGGAAAAGAACGGTGTGGTACACTTGGAAGCCACGCTCACGCCGCATCCTCACCTCAAGCCAGGCATGTCGGTCATTATTGCATACGGAAAAGTTGACTAAAGAATATAGAAGATTTTATAGACTATGGTGAAGAGTTTTCTTTTGGTGATGGTCACCATTCTCACTAGCGTCACTACATACGCTCAGGACGAGACATTTGTGTTTACGCCCCAATGGACGGCGCAGGCTCAGTTCGCGGGCTACTATGTGGCCGAGGCGAAGGGCTTCTACCGCGAGGCGGGGGTAAAGGTCAGGATAGAACATCCGTCGGCTACGCAGCCTGCCATGAGCCGGCTTCGCGAAAACCGGTGTCAGGCCACCACATTGCAACTGTGTCAGGCCATGGAGATTGTGGACAATGGCATTCCTTTGGTGAATATTCTGCAGACGTCGATGAACAATGCGATGGTGATAGTCTCGGCCCGTGGTATGGACCCGCTGACCCAAAAAGGTGCCCGCGTGGGCATCTGGAGCGTGGGATTCGGACAACTGGCCATCTGCATGAGTATCAAGGACCATCTGTATTACGAGTGGGTACGTTTTGCCCAGAACATCAACTTGTTTTTGGCGGGCGCGCTCGATGCCACACTGGCCATGAGCTACAATGAATACTATCAGCTGGTGCAGGCAGGTATAGAGATGAACGACAAGAACGTCTACCGGTTCTGCGACCATGGCTACAACGTGCAGGAAGATGGTATCTATATGAGGCGTGATTATTACGAGAAACACCGTGATCAGGCCCGCCGTTTTGCTGAAGCAAGCAGAAGGGGGTGGGAGTGGGCAGCGCAGCATCCTGAGGAAACGCTCGACATCGTGATGCAGTACGTAGACAATGCGCATATAGCAACCAACCGTGTCATGCAACGACTGATGCTCAAGGAAGTGCTGCGCCTGCAGGTTGACCGCGAATCGAAGAAACGTGAGTTCCGCCTTCGTCCCGATATGGTCAGGCAGGCCAGTCGCCTGATGGTGGAAAACAATATGCTGAGTCGTGAAGTGACTTACGAGGAATTAATTGATAATAAATAATTGACAATTGACATTAAACATTAATGAAAGAAATCATCAAATATATCCGCCAGAAACTCTCCGTCAGGGTCAGCCTGTGGGTAGTGCTGTTTGCTGCCATCATATTCATCGTTGCCCTCGGATTCCTGTTCCTCCAGTCGCGTGAGGCTGTACGGCAGGAGGCTATCAGTCACGCCTCACAGATTCTCGACAAGACGTCGCTGCGCGTCGAGGGTATCCTGAACCGTGTAGAGGTAGCATCGAACATGACCAAATGGCTCGTGCAGCGTCATCCTGACCATGCCGACTCGATGTTTGTCTATAGTCGTGGCATGCTGCTCAACAATCCCGACTTCTACAACTGTTCCATCGCCTTCGAGCCCTATTACTTCAAAGACAAAGGCCGCTACTTTTCGGCCTACACCAAGCACATCGGCGACTCGATACGTACCATACAAGGCGGCAGCGACAGCTACCAGTACTTTTTCACGGACTGGTATCTCATGTCGTCGCTGCTCGACAAACCGAGTTGGACGGAGCCTTACATGGATCTCGACGTGGCTACCAACACGAGCGAGATGGTGACCAGCTATTGCCAGACTATCAAGGACAAGCACGGCCAGAAGATAGGTGTCATCAATACCAGCCTCTCCATCAGCTGGCTCTCGCAGACCATCTCTGCCACAAAACCCTACCCCAACTCCTATAGCATTATGATTGGGCGTGGCGGTACTTACTTCGTACACCCTGACAGCACGAAGATCACGCGGCAGACCATCTTTACCCAGACCTTGGAACAGCCTGATACGGCTCTGGTCGCATTGGGTCATGCCATGCAGCACGGCGAGGAGGGCATGAAGCACATGAGTATTGACGGGAAGGATTGTTACGTGTTCTATAAACCACTTGGCAAGACAGGCTGTTCGATGGCCATCGTCTGTCCGGAGAAAGATATCTTCGGCGGCTTTGACCGTCTGCGTCACTCCGTCATGGCCATTGTCATCACAGGCCTGTTGCTGATGCTCTTCCTGTTCATCCGCATCATCACCCGCGAACTGAAGCCCCTGCGGCGGTTGGCTCATGAGGCCGAGACCATCGCCTCAGGACAGTTTGATGCTGAGTTGCCCGACTTCGAGCGCATCGACGAGATTGGTCAGCTGAGCCATTCGTTCGGTAACATGCAGCAGTCGCTTGTGAAATATATAGAAGAACTGAAGGATACCACTGCCCAGAAAGCCTCTATAGAGAGCGACCTCCGCATAGCCAACGTCATACAGATGGGCATGCTGCCCGAGCGATTCCCCACACGCGACGACCGTGACGACGTGCAGCTCTTTGCCTCGCTGACCCCGGCCAAGGAGGTGGGCGGCGACCTGTTCGACTTCTATTTCCGCGATGAGAAGCTCTTCTTCTGCATCGGCGACGTATCGGGCAAGGGTGTGCCCGCCTCGCTCTTCATGGCTGTGACCCGTTCTGCCTTCCGTACCGTGTCGGCCCATGAGTCGTTGCCTAACCTTATTGTGAACACTATCAATAGGACGATTGCCGACATGAACAAGATGAACATGTTCGTCACCCTCTTTGTCGGAGTACTCGACCTGCCCACCGGTTGTCTGCACTACTGCAATGCAGGCCATGATGCCCCGCTGCTTGTCGGCGCCGGTGTCGGCGAACTGCCCTGCGACTCAAACATTCCCGTAGGCTTCATGCCCGAATGGGAATACTCGCTACAGGAGGCGGAGATATACACCGGCACCACCATACTCCTCTTCACCGACGGACTGACCGAGGCCATGAATGCCGACAATGCAGAGTTCCAGATGGAGCGCATCAACGACGTGGCAGTCAAGGCTCTTTCCCAGCAACAGCATGAGCCCCACCAGCTTATCGCCCGGATGACCGAGGCCGTCCATCAGTTCGTGGGCGATGCCGAACAGAGCGACGACCTGACCATGATGGCGATACAGTATATCAAGCAGGTCGGATGAAAGATAAATCGCTTATGAATGGAAAAATATAATGCTTATGGAATCAATTGTTTTCTGGGGTTTTAACCTCTATGCATGGATTACCATTGTTACGGTGCTCACAATGTTCACCGTATTGTTGTTGACCAAGCTCCGTGCCGACCTGGTGTTCCTCGGAGCCATCTCAATCCTCTTCGTCACTGGGGTGCTCAGTGCCAAGGAAGCCTTCTCTGGTTTCAG
>CAMVPA010000073.1 GCA_947169245.1 uncultured Prevotellaceae bacterium | reverse complement strand
AAGAACTCCTGCCACATCGGGCCGAGATAGACCAAGTGCTTCGACTGGCCCGTGTATTCCTGTGTGATTTGCAGCTCCACCATGTTCGGCGTATGGGTAATCTGGTCGAAGATGGGGCTGTACGGCTCACGCGGCTGGAAGTCGAGCGGGCCGTTCTTTGTCTGCAAGATGACGTTGTCCATGAACATGCCATCGAGGGGCTTGAATTCAGAGACGGCCTGCTTGACGCGGTCCTCGCCCTTGTGGTTCGCTCCATATACAAAGCAGCGCCACATGACGATGCCGCCGTGCGGCTTCAGTGCACGTGCCAGCATGTTCGCACCGTCGGCATGAGAGCGATGGTAGTCGCCAGGCCCAGGCTGTCCCTCGCTGTTCGCCTTGACCAGAAAACCGCCGAAGTCGGGCACGAGTTGATAGATCTCGTCCGCCTTCTTCTGCCACCATGCAGCTACCTCCGGCACTAACGGGTCAGCCGTCTCGGTGTCTCCGAGAGCCATCGGTGTGGCGAAGTTGATGGAGAGATATACCTTGATGCCGTAAGGCCGCAGGATGTCGGCAATCTGTTTCACCATCTGTAGGTAAGGTGTCGTGAGCATCTTCGGTGAGGCATTCACGTTGTTCAGCACCGAGCCATTGATGCCGATGCTGGCATTCGCGCGTGCGTATTCCTCTATTAATTTAGAGTTGATAATTGATAATTGAGAATCGCTCCAGAAGATGCTCTTGCCGGCATAGCCGCGCTCAATGCTTCCGTCCAGGTTGTCCCAGTGGTTCAGCAGGCGTAGCTTGTAGAAGGGGGCATTATGACGATGGATGGCTGGTGTCGGATAACAATGTGTCCGACAGTCTCTCTCGTTCTCGAGAACGTAATAGGCACCATACAACAAACCGATGTCGTTATGTGCGGCAATGATATAGTTACGTTTCTCGTTGAGTTCGGTCAGCGTGAATCCCTCATCGTCGGGCAGCGACTTGTCAATCTTCAGCGTCACCTCCTCACTCTTGGAGAACATGCGCAACTCACGCACGGCAATGTCAATGGTCGGTGTGGTGACATTCTCGTGTCCGCCACGAACGGCGGGTGGGATGATGACATTCACTTTCGCTGTGTTCAGCGTGTCATAGCGCAGCCACAGCCGGTGGCCGTCCTCGGCCTGTACGCAGAGCGCCACCATGCAGCTCAGCAGTACTAAATAAAGTTTCTTCATACGTATGTCTCGTTTCGTTGTTTCTGCAAATGTAACTAAAATTTAGCAACTATCCAAATCTTTTTTGAAGATTATTTTTTTTGGTAATTTTTTTTTTGGTAATCTGCATAGAATATGTTACCTTTGCAGAATGAAAAAGGAAATCCTATTTGTTTTATTTCTGTTGGTAGCTATGACGCTGCCGGCAAGTGCCGACAACTACAAGGGCACCATCGAACGGCACGGTGGGAAGGTGGAGTACAGCCTCTCGGGAGGCAAGGTGACTAACAAGTATGCTACTCCCTATGTTGGAGATGTGTTCCAAACGATGGGGGTATTTATCGACGGCGAGGTGAAAGCCGGCAGCACGCTTACGGCTTCGTACCGTAAGCTGACGGGGCTGAAGAAAGACCAAGAGGTGACCATCAACGTGCTCATCAAGGACCAGAACGGGCAGTACCGTCAGCAGAACAAGACGGGCAAAGGCTCGGCGTCCATCTCTGTCAGCGTTCCTAACGATGCTGCCGAAGTGAGTATCAAGATGAGTCATAAAAACGGCAGGACTCAATTGCTCTGCGATGTGACATGGACGGTGGTAAGGGAAAGCACGACGCGGCAGCCGTCAAGCAACAACGGCGGCTACTCGACAGTGTCCTCCGGAACAAAGTTCAAGGACCAGGTGACCAGTGAGGGGCACACGATGAAGTACTCCATCTCGGGACCCACCATCAGGTTCAAGGAGGCGCCGAACCTCGTGCGTGGTCAGATGGGCCATACCGACCACCATCAGACCATCAAGGGCTACGTGAAGAAGGGACAGACCATCACCGTCGAGTTGGAGAAGGTCTCGGGCAAGGACACGCCGCGTCTTAATATCTCGTTCGACTACCTGAAGGAGGGTGCCGTGCCCCGCTTCAGTAATGCCGCCCGTATGATCAGGACGGAGCAGAAGGACAAGATCAGCAATTCCTACACGGTGCCCAGCAATGCCGAAGTGGTCTATGTCCACATCTATTATCAAGTGCCCCATCAGGGAGCTGACAGCGGCATAGACATCACCGCGAACCTGTATGTCGGCGACCGCGTGCCTGACTATGCCCTGCCGTCGTCATCGTCATCGACACCGCCACCGACGACAACATCCACCCCAACGCCGAACTTCAACTGGAACGACATTGCCCCAGATGAGAACTGTCCGAAGTGCAAGCAACCCTACAGCCATTATGAGATCAGGTCCATACAGGGCACCGCTGCCAAGCGTTGCAAGGATGGCACCGGCTCCTATCGGGAATTGACGGGGATTGACCCTCTGTACTTCCACGACAACATCCAAACCAAAGCGTACGACGAGGTCACGCTGAGCTATGACGACGAGGAGGAGTGTATCATCATCAAGGAGAATTCTTCGGTGCTCTGCGAACGGCTGACCAACGGCACCGACCGATGGCATGTGTATAAGGGAAAGATAGTGGGCAAATACCTGAAGCACGCTAACACCATCAAGAAACCGACGTTCCAGATGTCGAACTGCACAGCCTATCCCAAGGGCACCATCTTCGTCTTGGAGGATGACGGCAAGACGTCGCGTGTCTATCTGCTCGACGGCGCTATGGAGGTGACGAGCAAGAAGACGAGCAAGAAGGAGAACCTGCAGCCCGGACAGATGAGCACCGTCAGCTCCAACGGCCAGCAGAAGGTGGAGACGTTTGATGTGAAGGCGATGGCAAAGAAGTACGGCATCTCGCTGACAGGTGTCTCGACGCCGACCACCACGCCGCAACCCACGACGGGCAACACAGGACTGGTGTTCACGGAAGACAAGCTGCACTATAAGATACTCTCCGACAATACCGTGGAGGTGACGGGCGATCTGCGCGGCACGTACAAGGGCAGCGTGAAGATTCCCGCACAGGTGAAGCATCAGGGAAAGACGTATCAGGTGGTGGGCATCGGCAGCAACGCCTTTGCCAACCAGTCGCAGATGACGAGCATCACCATCCCCACCAGCGTACGTAGCATTGCCGGCGATGCATTTGCGAATAGCGGACTGACGAGCGTCACCGTCCCAGGTGATAAAGTGAGCATAGCCGCCAACGCCTTCCGCAATTGCAAGAAACTCCTCACGGCCACCGTCAGCGGAAAGAATCCGCAATGCCAGGGCGATGCCTTCACGGGCTGTAGCAGCATGAAGGAGCTACGCATCCGCGACATCAAGGAGAGCAACTACGGCAAGACGCTGCCTGGCACCACCGCCGTCATCAAGAGACTATAGAAAGACGGGATTATTATTTTTGGTAATTTGTTTGGTAGTCTGCATGGAATATGTTACCTTTGCAGAATGAAAAAAGAAATCCTTTCTGTAATATTTCTGGCGATGGCTGCGCTCACGGTGTCGGCGCAGGATGATATGTCGCAGCGGGTGCTGTTTGATGACGGATGGATGTTCCATTTGGGCGACAAGCTGCTCGTCAACGGCAAAGTGGATAACCGACAGGGATGGGAGGAGGCTCCGCTGCCCCACGACTGGAGCATTGCCCTGCCCATTGACAGCGCTGCTGCCAGCGGCAACGACGGCGGCTACCGTCAGAACGGCACGGGATGGTACGTCAAGCAGTTCAAGCTCAAGGATGAATACCTCCACAAACGTGTGCTGCTCTACTTCGAGGGCGTGTATATGAACAGCCAGGTGTTTGTCAACGGCAACCTTGCCGGCGGACATCCCTACGGCTATTCTTCGTTCTATGTCAATATCACACCTTACTTGGTGAAGGGTAAGAACACCATCGGCGTGCATGTTGACAACAGTCATCAGAAAAACTCTCGTTGGTACTCGGGTTCGGGCATCTACCGCCATGTGTGGCTGGTGCCGCAGGAGGACGTTCACTTCCAGAACGACGGCGTGTGGGTGGAGACGCCCGACGAGCAGACCGTCGTGGTGAAGAGCGTCGTGGAGAACACGGCTTCGCAGGAGGCCGAGTTTGAGTGGGTGGCCGACATCGGCGGTGCCGGTGAGGTGCGTAAGACCATCACCGTTGCGCCGGGCGAGGAGCAGCAGGTGGAGCAGATGTTCCGTCTGGGTAACATCAAGCTGTGGAGCCCCGACGAGCCGCAGCTCTATACCGCCAACGTGCGGCTGGTGGCTGGCGGCGAGGCCTTCGAACAGAAGAGCGTGCGCTTCGGCGTGCGAACCATCAAGTGGTCGGCTGAAGAGGGACTGCAGCTCAACGGCAAGAGCATCAAGCTCTTCGGCGCCTGCGTGCATCACGACAACGGACTGTTGGGCGCTGCTGCCTTCGACGAGGCGGAGTATCGCAAGGTACGCCTGCTGAAGCAGGCTGGCTTCAATGCCGTGCGCACCAGTCATAACCCACCGTCGCCCGCGTTCCTTAATGCCTGCGACGAGCTGGGGCTGTTAGTCATTGATGAGGCTTTCGACGGCTGGCGTGAGAAGAAGACGGATTATGACTATAGCCAGCTCTTCGACAAATGGCGCTTCTACGACCTGGATATGATGGTACGCCGCGACCGTAACCACCCGAGCGTGTTCTGCTGGTCCATCGGCAACGAGATTCTCGAACGTAAGTCGGAGCAGGCCGTGCAGTGGGCACGTGAGATGCGCGACTATATCCGTACCATCGACCGCACACGTCCTGTGACGCAGGCCTTGGCCTCGTGGGACAACGACTGGGAAATCTACGACCCACTGGCGTCGCAGCACGACATCGTGGGCTATAACTACCTGATACAAAAGGCAGAATCAGACCACCAGCGTGTGTCCTGGCGCGTCATGATGCAGACGGAGTCGTTCCCGCGTGATGTGTGGAGGAACCACAAAGCCGTAGAGGAACATCCCTATGTCGTCGGTGACTTCGTGTGGACGGGCATCGACTACATTGGAGAGTCAGGCATCGGCCGAAGCTACTACGAGGGTGAGGTGCCCGGCGAGCATTGGGAGCGTCCTATCTATCCGTGGACGGGCTCCTACTGCGGCGACATCGACATCACCGGACAGCGTAAGCCCATCAGCTATTACCGCGAGATTGTGTGGAAAAAGCCCGGCGGCGTCTATATCGGAGTGCGCGAGCCTGACGGCTACAAGGGAAAAATCAAGGAGACGCTGTGGGGCACATGGCCCACGGAGCATAGCTGGGACTGGCCAGGATGGGAGGGTAAACCCATCACCGTCGAGGTCTATACGGGCTATCCCGTCGTGCGTCTCTATCTGAACGACGAGCTGGTAGGCGAGGCCCTGACGGAAGAGCACAAGGCAACGTTCACCATCAAATACCAGCCAGGCGTACTGCGTGCCGAACCGCGTCATGAGAATGGCGGCAATGTGATGGCAGAGGATATCATCCGCACGGCGGGCCAGCCTTACGCGCTGATGATGCAGGCCGACGGTGCCTCACGCAACGGTGACAGTTCCTGCAGCTATAGCCTCAGTAACGGCAACCTTGTCTTTGTTGATGTCAATGTGTGCGACGTCCGGGATGTGGTGTGTACGAAGAGCGACCTGCCGCTGGAATTCTCGGTGAAAGGCCCTGCTGAGATTATCGCAGTGGGTAATGCCGACCCGCGCAGTACTGCCGGACACAGCACCACAGAGTGCCAAGCCTATCGCGGACATGCACAGTGCATCCTGCGTACCGAGGGCAAGAAAGGCACGGTACGGCTCCGCGTGAAGGCTCCTGACATGGAAGAGCAGGAACTGACTATCAAAGTAGGGGAGTAGGTTTATTTCCCGCATTTATACTCCACGGGGACGAGGAAACGTCTCCGTGGATTTGTTTCTGCCTTTGAAACACTTTGTTTCAACCATCGAAACACTTTGTTTC
>CAMVPA010000072.1 GCA_947169245.1 uncultured Prevotellaceae bacterium | reverse complement strand
AGCTCTCCAGCGAGAGCGTTGCTCCCACGATGGTCAGCGACGGAATGACGCATTACAAGTATGTCGACGTGCCGATGGGTGAATACTGGCTCAACTCGCCTACTCACGATAAACCCAACGACATGCTCGATGCCATCAGTGGTGCCCATGTCTACGGCAAGAATATCGTGCAAGCCGAGGGCTTTACTGAGGTGCGTGGTGTATGGGACGAGACCCCGGCCAGCATCAAGGCATTGTTGGACCGTAACTTTGCCTTGGGTATGAACCGCCTCTTTTTCCATGTCAACACCCACAACCCGTGGCTCGACCGTAAACCAGGCATGACGCTCGATGGCATCGGGCTCTTCTTCCAGCGCGACCAGACGTGGTTCCCTGAGGCCAAGCCGTTCGTCGACTATATTACCCGCTGTCAGACGCTGTTGCAAAAGGGCAAGCCCGTCGTAGATATTGCCGTCTATACGGGTGAGGAAATCCCTTCGCGAGCCTTAACACCAGATAAACTGGTATCCATGCTGCCTGGCTTGTTTGGGGCTGAGCGTGTCGCTTCTGAACGCAAGCGTCTTGCTAATGTGGGTCAGCCTATGGAGGAGTCGCCCGTGGGTGTGCGCCACTCGGCTAACATCCTCGACCTGAAGGACTGGGTGAATCCCCTGCACGGCTATCAGTACGACTCGATGAACAAGGACGCCCTGCTGACTCAACCCTTTAAATATAAGGTGTTGGTCATTCCTCAAGGTGCTTTGGTCTCCAAGGAAGCTAAGGCTAAGATAGCCCAGCTGCGCCGACAAGGTGTACTCATCATCGACAAGCCCTACCAACAGCCGACACTGGACGGCATTGCCCCTGACGCCGTACTACCCGAGGGTATTACCTACGCCCATCGTGCCACAGACAATAAGGATATCTATTTCCTTTCGAATCAGACGGCAGAGACGCAAACCTTCAAACCCCAATTCCGTTGTGGCAATAAGGATGCTGTCGTCTACAATCCCGTCACTGACGAATACACCGCATACGACGGCACCGTCACCCTACCCGCCTATGGTTCCTGCTTCGTTACCACCACACAGGAGAGCTATCCCCTTGTGCCAAACCACACAAAGGGTCAGACCCTTTGTGTGATGGACGGACCGTGGGACATCACTTTCCGCGAGAGTGGGGTGACACTTAAGGCCCAGCAGCTCTTCGACTGGAGCCAGCATGCCGATGACAAGATACGCTACTTCAGCGGACATGCCCGCTATACCACGACCTTCAAACAGCAAACAAAGGTAGAAGGACGTGCATGGCTCTCACTGCCTAACGTGAAGGACATTGCCCACGTCTGGGTCAACGGCAAGGATTGTGGCATCGCCTGGACAGCCCCCTATGAGGTTGACATCACGGAAGCCTTGAAGAAAGGCAAGAACACGATAGAAATCGAGGTGGTGAACACCTGGCACAATGCCCTGCGCGGCCTCGACAACGGCAAGGCGCCCTACGACGGCATTTGGACTAACGCCAAGTATCGCACGAAGGGTAACGAACTATTGCCTGCCGGACTCCTCGCACCACCCATGATGATAACAACCACGAATTAAACGAATTGCACGAATGAATATGAGACGCATCTTTTTATCATTGATCATTTGTATTTTAGCATTTAGCGCAAGTGCGAAGGTTACTCTCCCTAAGTTCTTCAGCGACAACATGGTGCTGCAACAGCAGAGCGAGTGTCACATCTGGGGATGGGCAGAACCAGGGAAGAAAGTCATGGTCATGACGTCGTGGGACAAGAAATCCTACTCGACTTCCGCTCACTGGGATGGTCGTTTTGAGGTGGTAATAAAGACTCCCAAGGCTGGAGGTCCATACACCATCTGGCTGAGGGATGGCGATACCGTTCAGCTGAGCAATGTGATGATTGGAGAGGTATGGATATGCTCTGGCCAGTCGAATATGGAGATGCAGATGAAGGGCTTTAAGCAGCAACCCGTAGAGGGTACGACAGAGGAACTGCTGCGTTGCAAGGATGAACAGCTACGCCTCTTCACCGTGAAGCGTAACGCCTCGCTGACGCCTGTCAATGATGTGACAGGACTGTGGAACGAAGCCAATAGTGCCAGCGTACGCGACTTCTCGGCTACGGCCTACTATTTCGGTCGTGCCTTGCGCTCTACACTTGATGTTCCCGTGGGTCTTATCGTCACCTCTTGGGGTGGTTCGGCTTGCGAGGCCTGGATGCAGGCCGACTGGCTGAAGGCCTTCCCCAAGGTGAACCAGCACGTCACGGAGGAGGATGTCAAGAAGTTGCAGCAACGCTGTCCCACGGCACTCTATAACGGACAACTGAAACCCTTGATTGGCTATGGCATGCGTGGTGCTATCTGGTATCAGGGTGAGGATAACGTGCCTCGCTATGACTACTATGCAGAACTTCTGAAAGCGATGGTGGAAGGGTGGCGTGCAGAATGGAAGCAGGGCGACTTCCCGTTCTACTATTGTCAGATAGCCCCCTACGACTACAGCCTCATCGGCTGGAAAGACAGCCAGCTGCTCCGTGAACAGCAGATGAAGGCAGAGACGATAATTCCCAATGCCCGCATGGCTGTGCTGATGGATGCTGGTCTGGAATATGGCATCCATCCCCGCAAGAAGCGTCAGGCTGGCGAGCGCTTAGCACTTCTGGCACTCAGCAACACTTACGACGTCAAGGGACTGCCCGACTTCGCCGTCTATAAAGAAGTGACTTTCCAGAACGACACCTGTGTCATCAGCTTCGACCGCAGCAAGGAGTGGGTGTACTTCGAGCATGGTCCCAGCAGCAAGAATTTCGAGGTGGCAGGTCAGGACCGCGTGTTCCATCCGGCCACGAAGGTATGGTACTCGCGCAATCGCGTCTACGTCGTCAGCGATAAGGTGAAACAACCAGCTGCCGTACGCTATGCCTGGCGCGACTGGGTGGAGGGCGACCTGATGCACGACGGCCTGCCCGTCAGCTCGTTCCGTACTGACGACTGGGACTCTCAACCTGTCAATACCCAAAGCAAAGGCGACTACAACAACCCGAACTAATACGATTAAGAAAATGAAAAAGATACTGTCCGTTTTTATCCTCCTCTTGTCCGCGCTTCCCATCATATCTCTCCCCTCCATACAGGGAGGGGCAGGAGGTGGGTCCGTTGCCGGTCTCTTCCCTTTAGAGAACAGTGGCCGTCTGGTGTGGAACTTCAATGCCGGCTGGCGCTTCCATTTGGGCGACATCGCTGGTGCTGAAGCCAAGGACTTCGACGACACATCGTGGGAAGTTGTCTCCACGCCCCATACCGTCCAGCTGATGCCTGCCGAGGCCAGCGGTTGTCGTAACTATCAAGGCATAGCCTGGTACCGCAAGCACTTCCGCCTGCCCAAGGAGTGCGCAGGCCGTGACGTCACCCTCCACTTCGAGGCCATCATGGGCAAGCAGACCATCTACGTCAACGGCCAGAAGGTGAAGGAGCACGAGGGCGGCTACCTGCCCATCACCATTCCCCTAACCGATGGTTCCTCGCTCTCTGCTGGTTCGGTGGGCGACGATTTCGTCGTCGCCATCTGCGCCGACAACAGCGACGACAAGACCTACCCTCCCGGCAAAAAGCAGATGACGCTCGACTTCGCCTATCATGGCGGCATCTATCGTGACGTGTGGCTCATTGCCAAGAACAAGGTTGCCATCACCGATGCCCTCGAGGAAAACAAGGTGGCTGGTGGCGGCATTTTCGTGCACTATGCCAACATAAGCGACAAGAGCGCTGAGGTCTTCGTCAATACCGAGGTGCACAACACCGACACCCGCCCTCGCACCATCACCGTCGAGAACGCCTTGTCTTTTGCGACTCAGTCGCAAAACACCAATGGTTCCGTCTCTTCTGCTGCGATTCCATCGCAGCATACAAAGCTCACCCTTGCTTCCGGCGAGGCTCGCACCGTTACCCAGCGCTTCCTCGTCAAAAACCCGCGCCTCTGGAGCCCAGAATCGCCCTTTCTATATAGCATCGCCACCCGCATCAAGGAGGGCAAGCAGTCGCTCGATGGTGGCATTACCCGCATTGGCATCCGTTCCTTCGAGTTCCGCGGAACAGCCACTGTTCCCGACGGTTTTCCGTCGGGCACCCCCGGCTTCCACCTCAATGGCAAGCGCTACCACCAGCTCGTCGGCGCCAACCGTCACCAGGACTTCGCCTACGTGGGCAACGCCCTGCCAAACTCGCAACAATGGCGCGACGCCAAACGACTGCGTGATGCCGGTTTTACGATTATCCGTACCGCCCACTATCCGCAAGACCCGTCGTTTATGGATGCCTGCGATGAATTGGGACTCTTCATCATCGTAGCCACACCAGGCTGGCAATATTGGAACAAAGACAAGGGCTGGGACGAGAAGGTACACCAGAACACCCGCAATATCATCCGTAGAGACCGCAACCATCCCTGTGTGCTGATGTGGGAACCGATCCTCAACGAGACGCGCTATCCGGAGGACTTTGCCCTGCAGGCCCTTCAAATCACCAAAGACGAATATCCTTATCCCTACCGTCCTGTCGCTGCTGCTGATATGCATTCTGCAGGAGTGAAAGATCACTACGACGTGGTCTATGGCTGGCCGGGCGATGACTTCAAGTCCGATGGTTTACCCGAAGGAGACCCAGCCAAAGTCCGCCAATGTATTTTTACGCGTGAGTTTGGTGAACTGGTCGATGACTGGTATGCCCATAACAACCTGAACCGTGCCTCGCGCTCATGGGGCGAGCGGCCGATGCTTGAACAGGCGAAAAGCCTGTTCCGCTCTACCGCAGAGCTTTTCAAGACCACGGGACAGTTCATCGGTGGTTGTCAGTGGCACCCATTCGACCATCAGCGCGGCTATCACCCAGACCCCTATTGGGGCGGCATCTACGATGCCTTCCGCCAGAAGAAGACCGCCTTCGACATGTTTGTTGCGACTCTGTCGCAACCTACTGAACTGCCTGTTGTGAAGATTGCCCACGAGATGACACAGTTCTCCGATAAGGACATCACCGTCTTCAGCAATTGCGACAGCGTACGCCTGACGATGTACGGTGGTGAGCACTGCTGGACGCTACCCGTCATTGCTCTCCCCTCCATACAGGGAGGGGCAGGGGGTGGGTCTGTCGGATCATCCATCCCCTCCCCCGTCGTCTTCAAAGATGCCTGGGACTTCTTCGAGGCGCGCAACTACAGCTATACCCAGCGCAACTGGCAAAACGTGAAAATGGTAGCCGAGGGTATCGTCAATGGTAAAGTGGTCTGCAAAGACGAAAAAATGCCGTCGCGCCGAAGCACCAAACTACGCCTCTATGCCGATGAAATGGGCAAAAAACTCGTGGCTGACGGTTCCGACTTCATCGTCGTGGTCTGCGAGGTGACTGATGACCTGGGGCATGTCCGCCGTCTGGCAAAGGAAAACATCCGTTTCACCGTAGAGGGTGAAGGCGAAATCATTGGCGATGCCAGTATCAATGCCAATCCGCGTGCTGTAGAGTGGGGCTCTGCGCCCGTACTGATTCGTAGCACCCGACAGGCCGGCAAGATCAAGATTAAGGCCGAGGTGCAGTTCCCTGGCATCCATGCCCCCACCCCTGCCGAACTGGAGATAGAAAGCATCCCCTACGACCTGCCTATGTGCTATACAAGTGAAACCGGTACAACCAGTAAAACAAGCACATCGAGTAAGACTGGTTCTACCAGCCCAACTCTCTCCGATGCCGAGAAAGCCAAGATGCTTCAGGAGGTTGAGGCCCAGCAGGCCGACTTTGGCATACAGCAATAAGCAATATTCCCATAACCACATAACGTCATCTTCGGGTCGAAGAGATGCCTTCTTCGTGGGCAAGACATGGCATCTTCGACTCGTTCCGATGGCACTTTTGGGGGGTAAAGTGCCATCCCTTCGTCTCGAAAGTGCCATCGGAACACCGGCAAAGCAGTATCCGGACGACCCATAGAAGGCATCGGCACGAGGCCCGCGTCGCCCGAAGGCACATCCCGCCTCATCCGAAGGCACTTCTCGCCTCGTCCGAAAGCACTTCCCGGGTCGCCCGAAGGCACTTCCTCCCCCGTCTGCTCCGTGCGGACGACCCGCCTGCTCCGTGCGGACGAGGCAGGAAGTGCCTTCGGATAGAAAGAGAACGGT
>CAMVPA010000071.1 GCA_947169245.1 uncultured Prevotellaceae bacterium | reverse complement strand
TGTTTGTTCTCGGGCAGTGTTATCACAAATCGGCAGCCTGTGGTGTAGGTTGGGTCGATGGTGAGCGTGCCGCCCAGCAGCTGAGCCGAACGTCGCGCCACCGTAAGTCCCAGTCCCATGCCCTGTACAAAGGAGTCAATCTTGTAAAATCGCTCGAACACGCGCTCCTGCTGGTCGTGCGGTATGCCTTTACCCGTATCTTCAACTTCTATTTTCAGTTGTCCCTTTTCTGATTTTAATCTGATGGTAACGCTGCCGTTCACGGTAAACTTCAGGGCGTTGCTCATCAGTCGGTCCAGAATCTTGCGGATGGCCGCCGCGTTACTCTTCAGCCGGTAGCCTTCGGGCAGTTCGCTGTTCACACTCAGCACCAGCCTTCCTTGGTTCGCGGTCTCGCTGGCCTCTATGGCCTCCTGACAGATGGTAGGCACATCCACGTCGTCGTCCAACTGGTAAACGCTTTGGCTCTCGCTCTCCGACAGCTCCAGCAACTCGTTCACAAAGTTCGTAATCTCCGTGGTGTTATGACTGATGTCGGCCATGATGCGGTTGCGGTCTTCTTTACTCAGCTCGTAGTCGGGATTGCTCACCACCTGTGCAAAACCCGTAATGATGTTCAGTGGTGTGCGTATCTCGTGACTGATGTGCTGCACAAATGCCGTCTTCATGCGGTCCGACTCCTTGGCATGCTCCAGCGCTTTTGCCAGGCGGGCTTGCACACGATGGCGCACCACGATGTAAACGAAGAGCAGGAGGATGACAGCCGCCATAATTGCGAGTCGGGTGATGTGCTGTTGGCGCATGTATCGCTCGTTCTCAGCGGTCATCTCCAGTTCCTTCTGGTGTACAGCAGCCTCTTCGCGAGCTTCGGCGCTGCGCGAAAGCGTGATGGCCGAGTCGAGTCGCTCGGTGATGCTGATGCTCACGGCGCGGGCTGTGTCCAGTCGGCCGGCCTTCATGTTGACTTCGTATTTCTTGAGCAGCATTTTCTGTATGTTCTCCAGCGAATAGCTGGTGCCGTAGGCCTTCATCATTTCGTTCATGCTTCCGAAGTTGTCGGCAGCATCCTGCCATCGGCCAGCCAATCGCAGATAGTCGCTGGCCAGTATGTTGCCTTCTGCCGTTTTAAAGAAACTGGTCTCGCAGAACTTCCTGTAGGCCTCGGCGGCTTCGTCCTTACGCCCCAGTCCCTCTAAGGCTCTGGCCATATAAATATCGTAGCGCGCCTGCTGCTTTTCGGCATAGTCGGGGCGCATGTCGGCCTGCTTCTCATAGCCGTCAATCAGTTGCTTCATGCGCTCAAGCCATACTCGCGCGTTCTCATAATCGCCTATTTCCAGATAGTTGTAACAGATGTTGATCACACCTACGATGGCATCGCGATAGCTGATGTCATTAGGGTGATGCTTGATGTTGTCGAGGTGGGCGCGATAAGCCTCTTCCAGACTGTTGAAAGTATTCTTGTCGCTCAATCCCAGTCGGCTCCTGCAGCAACCTATATAGATGAGCATATTGGTATATTCGCTGGTAGTGTCGCGGCCCAGACTTTTGAGTCGTTCGGTAGCGGGTATGGCCACTTTCAGGGCGGCTTCATATTCGGTCCATGTGGTCAGCAGTCCCGTCAGTCGGTTGGTGATGCCGGCATACACGCGCACGTCTTCGTCCTCGGTCGAGTTCTCCACAGCCGCAATACCCGTCTTCCAATACAACTCGGCCATGCGCTTCTGCATCAGTCGGTCGTAGGCATATCCCCTCCAGTAGCAGGCCTTTCCCTCAGAAAACAGACCGTCTTTTCTCACGCTGTCGGTCAGCGTCAGAATCCGTTTGTAGTCCTTCTGCAGATAGGTTTCGTAAACCATTTTCTCTGCCTCTTCACATCGTTTCTTAAAGTCGGCGTCGTCTTTACTGCATCCATTCAAAATAGGTATCAGGGTAATAGATAATGCCAGTATTAAAAGTTTTTTTCTCATTGCATTTATAGTTCCCAAAATTGTAAAATTGCTAATTCTGCTGCAAATATATACAAAAAATCCCAAAGCAATGCTATTTTGCCTTGGGAAAATTGAAAATTTTTAGAGGTGAGGGGTTCTCGGACGAGCCGAGCGGCAAAGCCGAGCGAGAGGTTACAAACTTTACTTTGGCGGCGTCGCGAGGTTTGGCGTTGGGAGCCTCGTTGGGATAGCCGATGGCAAGAATGTAGTTCAGCTTGTAGTCGGCAGGGCGATGGTGCTGCTGGTGCCTGCTGTGGCAAAAGTCCCGCCCACGCACAGCGACTGCCACAGCGGAGCGATGGTGACGCTGACTGCCGTTGCCGCCCCCATCCCCAATATAACGTTTCTCTTGACAAATTAAATAGTATTCTGCACAGAAATCGTGTTAAAATCCTCCCCAAATGTATTTTTTTGAATTATTTTTTTGTACCTTTGCACGCGAAAGCGTGCGAAACTGCTCACGCTCGGCCATCAATGCAAGCATCATGGCCCTCGCTTCGCTCGGCTTTGCCGCTTGGCTTGTCCAAGAACCGCAGACTTGTCAGCCGAAAGGCTGCGAAACGGCAGACAGACAACAAAAGACAACTCAAAAGACAATATAGATTATGGCAACAACTGATTACAAGCAGCGCACACGTGAAGAAGTAATGGCATGGCTACAAAAAGCCAGAGAGCGCAAGGATGCCTTTCAGAAAAGGGCCAACGAGATATTCGCTGAGGAGGATCGACTGAGACAACAGGCTGCCGACTCGCATTACTACGATATTGCCGTAAAGTAATGAATAGCCTTGACGTGAGCCGTTTTGATGCCGAAGTGGCGATGTTCAACGAAATGAAACCGTAGTCCCTTCCTCCCGCCCCCCCTCTCTTTACCTCTAACAAACAATCTAACCCCACAAATCGAATAACAACTCATGCCCCGCTACCTCCACATACCCCACACTCCCGCCACCGCCCGGACCCTGACTCTGAGCGGCCGTAACTGCTTGGTAGTGAGTGGCATAGCTACCCCCCCCCTAAAATCGGCTACAGGCGCGGAAAAGGGCGCCGAGGCGAAATGTGTCCACAAGGCACGCAGAAGTCCCACAGCGGGGCTGCTGCGTGCCTTGTGGCGTATCTGTGCGTCTATGTAACCCAAAAACTATATAACTATGAAGAGAAAGACATTGATACTCAGTTTCTATTCCTTGCTTATCTTCCTGACCATAGGAATGGTAAGTTGCGAGAAGCCAATCATTGACGAGAGAACGGGGAATGAGAATCCTGCCGAGGCAAATGTCATCCTGCATTTTACCCAATACGAATGGACGGAGCAGCGAGAGCCATTCGAGCTTGCTCGGAGATGGCCGAGTCGTGACGGACAAAGACGAAGTCAACAGGAGGCGTTCACTCGCGCCGCCACTGACATCACGGAGCTGTGCTCGCGGCTGAACATCGCGCTCTTCGATGCGGACGGCACGAAGGTGAAGACGGTGGCGCAGAAGGAGGGGGATGCCAACTACGGGACGGTGGGGCTGAGCCTGGCAGCCGGGACGTACCGGCTGGTGGTCATCGCGCACAACGGCGAGGGTTCGGCCACGATTACGAGCGAGGAGAAGGTGACATTCCCTAACAACAAGGTCACGGATACATTCTATTACTACGGCGACTTGGTGGTGACGAGTGAGAAGCAGAACTATGACCTCACGCTGACTCGCGCCGTGGCGATGTTCCGGCTGGTGCTGACCGACGAGAACATTCCGTCAACGGTGGCGAAGATGAAGTTCTACTACCTCGGCGGTTCGTCCACGTTCTCGCCTAAGGACGGCTACGGCTGCGTCAATTCAAAGCAGACGGAGATTCGTCCTGTGCCCGCTGATTTCGTCAGCGGGACCACCTTCGAGATTTACACCCTGCCGCACACGGAGGACGACGTGCTGACGAAACTCACCGTGACGGCACTCGACGGCAACGACAATATCATCAAGGAGAAGGTGTTCGAGGACATCCCCGTCACGAGGAACCAGGTGACGCGATATACAGGCAGTTTTTTCGGTAACAGCGGTGGCGAGACGGGCAGCGGCGACTTCCACATGACCGCCGACCCCGACTGGGACGCTGTGAACAGTTTTACTTTTTAAAAAAGCCATCAGGCCACCAGACCCATCAGACCCACCCCCGGCCCCTCCCTGTGAGGGAGGGGAGTGGTTACCAAGATAAACGACAATTGCAATGAAAGCAACAACAAAGAAACTACAGCAAATGATAACGATTATGAAGGGTATAAAGTATATACTCCCCTCCATTACAGGGAGGGGTATGGGGGTGGGTCTCCTCCTGCTATTCGTGGCGTGCAGCAAGGACGCTACCGAGGATATAGCTGGCACAAGTGACGGCGCCCGCAATGCCAACTCCCTGCTGCAGGTGACGACACGCAGCGGCGGCGCGAACGATGCCACTGTCAGCTATCCTGTGCAGGTGTACGTGTTCCAGGGCGACGAGTGCCGCGCCGTGCAGACCATCGGCGACGAGGGGCAGACGCTGAACATCGCGCTCGTGGAGGGGACGTACTCAGTGTATGCCGTCGGTGGGGCATCGGCTACTGACTACACGCTGCCGACGAAGGACAACGCCACCACGACAACTGCTCTTACACTGAAAGAGGGCCGCACGCTCACCGACCTGATGACGGCCTCAGCAGTGGCAACGCTCGTCGATGGCGGCACGAACACCGTGGCGCTGGGCATGACACGCAAGACGATGCTCATCCAAGACGTGACCATCAAGAAGATACCCACTGCCGCTACGGCGGTCTCTGTGACGATAGCCCCGCTGTGGCAGTCGCTGACCATCGGCGGCACGTACAGCACGACGAATGGTAGCACCACCATCGCCCTCACCAAGCAGAGCGACGGGCGCACGTGGCAGAACGCGCAGCCGCTCCCCTCCCATCAAGGGGAGGGGCCAGGGGTGGGGTCTGTATTCCTTCTTCCCCCCAGCTCTCAGCCCGCGAGCATCAGCGTGAACATCACCATCGGCGGCACGACCAAGACCTACACCTATTCGTGCAGCGACCAACTGGAGGCGGGCTACAAGATCAACATCGACGGCACCTACACCGAGGCCGTGGGTGTCAGCCTGACAGGAACCATCACCGGCGCCACATGGCTGGGCGAGCGCACCATCAGCTTTGAGTTCGATGAGAACGGCAGCAGTGCGGCGGAGAATAATACTGACCCCACCCCCGACCCCTCCCCTACAGGGGCGGGGAGTTTCCCGGCTGTAGGCGACACCTACGAAGGCTGCTACGTGCTGGCCGTTACTGATATTGACGAAACCTCGGCAGAGCTGACCCTCCTCTCGCCCAACGAGCAGGCATTAACGACCACCGGGAATGCCGATGCCGCCCTTGCCACCCTCGGCGCAGTCGGCATCAGCGACTGGGCCGTACCCACCAAGGCGCAGATGCAGCTCGTGGAGGCAAAACTCCTGGCCGACGATGCATCGCTTGCGGGCCAGAAGTATCTCTACCGCAAGAGCAACGATGCTCTCGGCTACCGTACCCTCGGCGCTGCAGAGACTGCCTGGCCCACCGCCAATACGACGGACAGCTATCGCCTCCGTCCCGTCGCCGTGGTGTCGGTGACTACAGAATAGAAAAAAAAACTCACCCCCAACCCCTCTCCGAAGGGCGAGGGGAGTGAATAGACAAAAGCGTTCTTTAACATACTGAGACAACGTCCGGAGCAGCGAGAGCCATGATGCTTGCATCAATGGCCGAGTCGCGACGGACGAATATGAAAATCAAACGGATATTTTTTGAGGGAGCGCCCCTGATGGGACAGAACCGACCAAATCGTACATAATATACTTGGAAGATTTGTTAAGATTTGAAAGATTTCTCGCCGATAGGCGACTAAATGTCGGCTAAATTGTGTATCTTTGCACCGTGAAACTCTAAACGACGAGAATTATGGAAGCAAGAACCATCAACGTACACGTCAACGTGCCCCGTTCGTACCGCATCGACCTGTTGGAGCGCCAGCTCACGTCCTACGCCGAGCAGCTCATTGCACAGACCAAGCCCACTAAGAAAGGCAAGCAGCACCGCCATGAGGCACTCTGCGGCATTTTCAGCACGGAAGCCACAAAGGACGAACTCGTAGAGGACTACCTGAAGGATAAGTACCAACTGTAGAAGGTCATGAAAGTTTTCCTCGACACGAACATCTTCCTTGAATACTTCGAGCGCAGGCGGCAGTACGAGGCCGTAAGTCAACTGCTGAGCGCCATCGAGGACGGGCGGCTGAAGGCCGTCGTCTCTGCAGGCTGCAT
>CAMVPA010000070.1 GCA_947169245.1 uncultured Prevotellaceae bacterium | reverse complement strand
GTTCCAGCGACCAAGCAGTACTGCCGTTACCAACGCTGAATATCTTCACAAACCTCTACCTACACTTCAAGGTGGCTGGTGTGCTCAGTATCGATCTCGGCGCCGATGCCACTTTCTTTACCAAGTACTATGCTCCCGACTTCTGCCCGCAGCTAAACCAGTTTGCTGTACAGAGCAACGTTGACAGCCGTGTGAAGCTGGGCGGGTTCCCCTTCGTCAATGTCTATGCCAACATGCACTTGAAGCGTGCCCGTTTCTTCATCATGATGAGCAACGCTGCCAATGGCACCGGCAACCGAATGACATTCCTCGCTCCACACTACCCGACAAACAGCTCGGTCATTCGTACAGGAATCTCATGGAATTTCTTTAATTAGAAGTTAAGGTGTAAGGAGGGGAGGAGTATAGTAATATTGTAATCGATTGAAATATGGAAGTCAAGACCAATTCATTCAAGGCGTGGCTGTTGGCCACACGTCCGAAAACGCTGACTGGCGCAGCAGTGCCAGTGATGATCGGCGGTGCATGGAGCTGGGGCGACGCCCAGCAATATGACGGTGCCCCATTCCAATGGATTCCGCTTACGCTGTGCTTTCTCTTCGCGTTCATCATGCAGATTGACGCCAACCTCATCAACGACTTCTTCGACTTCGTAAAGGGAACTGACGACAGCAGCACACGCCTCGGTCCACGCCGCGCCTGTGCCCAGGGATGGATAAAACTCGACAGTATGAAGCGAGCCATAGCGCTATGCACCTGTATGGCCGCCATCGTCGGACTGCCACTCATCTGGTATGGCGGCCTCGAAATGCTACTCATCGGGCTTGTCTGCATCGTTTTCTGCTTCCTCTACACCACTCACCTCAGCTACCTTGGCATGGGTGACCTGCTGGTGCTGCTGTTCTTCGGCATTGTCCCCGTCTGCATCACCTATTATATACAGCTGCACACCTGCACGTGGACGGTCTTTGTGTCGTCGGTAGCCTGCGGCTTTGTCATCGACGCCCTGCTGCTTGTCAACAACTTCCGCGACCGCGACAACGACCGCAAAGCAGGAAAAATGACGCTGGTAGTAAAGATAGGCGACGAGAACAGCCTCGCAGCCTACCTCGCCGTTGGCATCACTGCCTGCATACTTGGCGGTGCCGCCTGGATTGCCGGACATCCGCTGGCCACGCTCCTGCCGCTCGTCTATCTGGTGCTTCACATCGTCACCTACATCGACATCAAGCGCATCAATCGTGGCAAGGCTCTTAACCGCTGTCTCGGCCACACGGCACGCAACATCCTTGTCTACGGCGTAACCGTTGCTCTCGGCCTCATCATATTATAAGACCTTCACCCTCATTCCTCATTCCTCATTCCTCATTTCTCATTTCTATGAACACTCCCAGCCTCGACCTCGTAGAATTCATCGAGACACAAATTCTACCAAAGTATGCAGAGTTTGACCGCGCCCACAACCTCGAGCACGTTACCCGAGTCATTCGCAACGCCCTCGAACTGGTACGGACAACGGGCGCCGATATCAACATGGTCTACACCATTGCCGCCTACCACGACCTGGGAATGTCAGGCCCACGAGCCATCCATCATATCACCGGAGGAAAAATACTGGCCACCGACGCCCGTCTGAAGCGCTGGTTCTCAACCGAACAGATAAAAATAATGCGTGAAGCTGTCGAGGACCACCGCGCCTCGGCGAGCCATGCGCCCCGCTCTCTCTACGGTAAAATAATAGCTGAGGCTGACCGCGACATCGACGTGGAAACGATCTTCCGTCGAGCCATTGAATACGGACTCGCCAACTACTCAGAGCTCGACGATGAAGGCCAATGGCAGCGGTTCCGTCAACACATGGACGAAAAATACTCCGTCAACGGCTACATACGTCTCTGGATTCCTGGTTCACCCAACGAGCGGCGCATCAACGAGCTACGCAACATCATTGCCAGTCCCGCGCTCCTGCGTCAGCACTTCGACCGTCTCTACAGTGCCATCAGGCACAACTCCTGATAGATGCGCTGAACAGGCAGTCCCATGACATTGTAGTAGCTGCCGTGAAGTCCCGTGCAGCCAATGTAGCCTATCCACTCCTGAATACCGTAAGCGCCAGCCTTGTCGAAAGGACGGTAGCGTGACACGTAGTAACCAATCTCCTCGTCAGACAGCTGTTTGAACTCCACCTCCGTCGTCACACTGAAGTGGCGCTGCTGCCCGCAGGTGGTCAGACAAACGCCGGTAGTAACCGAATGGCGCACACCGCTCAGACAGCGCAACATGCGGTAGGCATCAGCCTCATCCACAGGTTTACCCATGACCTCGCCGCCACAGACCACCACGGTATCGGCAGTGACAATCAGTTCGTCATCAGCCATCGACTGCCGATAGGCCTCTGCTTTCTTGACCGCTATATACTCGGCAATCTCGCCTACAGGCAAATCGGCAGGATAACTCTCGTCCACATCGCTGAGCACCTTCACCTCAAAGTCAATGCCCAGTCCACCAAGCAATTCACGCCGGCGCGGCGAGTTGCTGGCAAGAACAATATGGTATTTACTGAGATTCTTCAACATAACTCCGAACTCTATACTTAAACCTTATAAGACATTACCAGCCAAACGCCTTTTCGTTCAACACCCATTTCCCTTGAGCACGTAGCGTCTGCTCAATGACGTCGCGCCCGCAGCCGTAGCCGCCGCGCAACTGGCTGACATAGCACGATGCCGTCTTCACCTCCATGCATGCATCTTGCGGACAAACGGGACACCCCACCCTGCGCATAATCTCCAGATCGGGAATGTCGTCGCCCATATACATCACCTCGTCGTCGGTCAGCCCATACTTGGCAAGGAACTCGTTGTAGGCTTTTATCTTCACGGCACAACCCTGATAGATGTCCTCCACGCCAAGCCCTTCATAGCGGCAGCGCACCGCCTGGGTGTTGGCCCCCGTCATGATGGCAATGCGCAGTCCCAGCTTGATAGCCAGCTGAATGGCATAGCCATCCTTGATGTTCACCGTACGCAAAGGCTCGCCTTCGGCCGAGAGTGTGATGGTCTCGGCCGACAGTACGCCGTCTATGTCGAAGACGATGGCCTTAATCTTAGAAAGGTCATAGTTTATCATACTCCTTACTCCTTCTCTCCTTTACTTCTTCCCTCCTACTCTCCTCTACTCCTTCTTTTCTAATACTTATTAACATGCACATTTTCCCACTTCAGCTTATCCTCGTTCTGAGGCTTACGCTCGTCGGCCTTGTGTCCGAAAGCGATGACACAAAGTACATTCAGGTTCTCGGGAATGTCAAGGATGCCACGAATGACGGTGTCGGCACTGGTACCATCACTCAGCCCGCGGCCTCGCATCTGAACCCAGCAGGAGCCCAGTCCCAGTTCCTCGGCCTGATACTGCATCGAAATGGCGGCAATCGAGCCATCCTCCACCCAGCAGTCGTTCTGAACAGGGTCACCCAGCACGACTACGGCCAGCGGCGCCCCCTTCATGAATTGTGAACCCAGTTCCTTGGCGTCGCTCAGTTTCTCGATGTCCGTCGGATCCTCGACCACCACAAACTGCCAGGCACGTTGTCCCTTCGATGTCGGAGCCATCAAGGCAGCTCTCATTATCAACTTGACGTCTTCAGCGTCAATCTCTTCATCCGTAAACTTACGGTGCGAACGGCGCAACTGCGCCAAATCTTTAAAGTCAGTCATACGATAACGTGTTATATGTATTTGGCGCAAAATTACAAATTTTTAAGGAGAAACACAGCGTCAAACCAAGAAAAATGCGTTCATGGCATCAAATTCTTCTTTTTTCGCGCTCCACTTTTCGCTTTTATTTGTAACTTTGCCCCCATGAACCAGCTAAAGACCAGCATCATAACCCGTCAGGAGCAGTTGCCTTCGCTGGATGACAGCAACTTCTTCCATAGTCGTCAGCTTTTCGAACTGACAAAGAGCACGCCGCGCCAGAAACCCTACATGGTTGTGGCACAGGACGACGGCGGACGAGTGGTGGCTCATCTGCTGGCCATCGTGCGCTATCGTTCCTCGTGGATTCCGCCATACTTCTTCATGCACTGCCGAATTCTGGGCGAAGGTGTCTATGCCGACGGCGTGGAGCGTCAGGCTGTCTTCGGCCAGTTGCTCAATTCCCTAAGACAGCGGCTGGCCTCGCGCGTACTTTATATAGAGATGAGCAATCTCAGCCAGAAGATGTTCGGCTACCGAGAGCTGCGCCAACAGCAGTTCTTCCCCGTCCACTGGATGAGCATCCACAATTCGCTCCACAGCCACACGCCCGAGGAGCGCATCAGCCGACGCATGCAGTCACGCATCGACAAGGCCTACGAGCGCGGCATCGTCACCAAGGAAGTCGAGACCCCCGAGGAGTTTGCCGCCTTCATTCACCTACTGCGCCAGCACAATCTGCTAAAGCCCAAGCGCTATATTCCGCGTCAGGAGTTCTTCAAGGGCATTACCGACGGTGGCCACGGCCGGCTGTTCGTCACCGTCTTCAAGGGTCATGTCATTGGCTGTTCGGCCTGCGCCTACAGCGGGCGCAACGCCTACCTGTGGTATGCTGCCTACCGTCGCAAGTCCTTCGCTTTCCTGCATCCCGACGTGCTCACCCTGTGGCACGCCATCAAGGACACCCACCAGCGCGGCTACGACCACATCTTCTTCCTCGACGTCGGACTGCCCTTCCGCCGCAATCCCTTCCGCGACTTCATCCTGCGCTTCGGCGGCAAGCCCGTGAGCACCTACCGTTGGTTCCGTTGCTCCATACGATGGGTCAACACGCTGCTGTCGTGGATATATCGTGACTAATGACTATTTGCTGTCTTCGCCCTCGCGAGGAAATTTCTTCACGAAGCGCATTTCGTGCAAAATGCGCTGCTGGCGGCGAAGCATGTAAGAACTAGGATTCTTCGAACTGAAGCGGCGCGGATTTGGCAGCGTGGCCGCAATAAGCGCACACTGGCTGCGCGAGAGCCCAGCTGCCGTTGTCAAGAAATGATCCGTAGCAACAGCATCGGCACCATAGATGCCGTCGCCCATCTCTATTGAGTTCAGATAGACCTCCATGATACGCTGCTTACTCCAGAACAATTCGATGAGCACAGTGAAATAAGACTCGAAGCCCTTTCGCACCCACGAGCGCCCAGGCCACAGGAAGACATTCTTGGCCGTCTGCTGGCTGATGGTCGACGCGCCCAGCTTGCGCTTCTCCGGGTGCTTGCGGTTGCGCTCGGCAGCACTCATAATGGCATTGAAGTCAAAGCCATGGTGATCCAAGAAGCGGACATCCTCACTCGCCATCACAGCTTCGGGCAGGTATTCCGACATGCGCCCGAGCGGTACCCAGTGGTGGTGCAGCTTCACCTCGCGGCCCTCCTTTAGCTGCTGCACACAGCGTATCACCATCAGGGGTGTCACCACTACCGGGACAAAGCGCAGAACCACAACAGAAAGAATCGTGGAGGCAAAGAATGCCACCACGATCCATTTAACAGTCTTCTTAATGATTTTCAAAAGCTACAGAAATTTGCCCTTACTTCAGTGTACCGGCCTCAGCCTCCTTCACCATCTGCTCGCTGGCATACATGTAGACCTCCACACGGCGGTTCTGCTTCTTGCCCTCGGCAGTAGAGTTGTCGGCAACAGGGTTGTGAGAGCCCTGACCCTCAACACGCTTGATGGTCGAGACACCCTTCGACTTCAGACTCTTCTCCACGGCCTGCGCGCGCTTCAGCGACAGCGGGTCGTTGATAGCGTCGTTACCAGTGCTGTCGGTATGACCGAAGATGGCCACATCGACGTCGGAATTCTGATTCAGCACGTTGGCAATCTGCGTAATGCAGCTGTTGGCCGACGAACTCAGCGTCGACGAATTGGTAGCAAACAGAATGCCGCTGTCGAACGTCACCTTCACGCCCTTGAAGCCGTTGGCATCCTCAATCTCCTGCACCTGGGCGTTCTGCACAGCCTCGGCCTGCTTCTTCACCTTGTCCATATGACGGCCGATGAGAGCGCCCGTACCAGCACCTACAGCAGTACCAACAGCGGCACCTACTACAGTGTTACCGGCAATCTTACCAACCACGGCACCCAGAGCAGCACCGCCGGCAGCACCGATGGCAGCACCTTTCTGAAAATTGTTACAACCTGTCATGACCATACCGGCGCACAAAGCGACGGCCAAAACCTTAATACTCCTCATAATCTTTCCTTTTTTTATGGTTAAACGATGTTATTTTGGGTGCAAAGATAGAAAATAATTACGAACCAAAGGCCATGAATACATTTAAAAAATCAAAAATTGCACTTCTCGCCTTAGTTCTGTCACATATTTCAACGCCAAGAATTATTGTTTTTTTGATGAAAAGTTGGGTTTTCTTTTTCATATCTCTCACGAATTTAGTAACTTTGCACGCAAATTGCAAAATAACAATAGAAAACAATGGCAAAAGAACTCAAAGATTTAACAAAACGGGCCGATAACTACTCACAGTGGTTTAACGACCTCGTGGTCAAGGCCGACCTCGCTGAGCAGTCGGCTGTACGTGGATGTATGGTCATCAAGCCCTATGGCTACGCCATTTGGGAGAAGATGCAGCAGCAGCTTGACAAGATGTTCAAGGAGACGGGCGCCCAGAACGCCTACTTTCCTCTGCTCATCCCAAAGTCGTTCCTCAGCCGCGAGGCCGAGCACGTTGAAGGCTTCGCTAAGGAGTGTGCTGTGGTGACCCACTACCGTCTGCGTGCCAAGGAGGACAAGAGCGGTGTTGAGGTTGACCCCTCTGCCAAGCTTGAAGAGGAGCTGATTGTACGTCCTACATCGGAGACAATCATCTGGAACACCTATAAGAACTGGATTCACTCATGGCGCGACCTGCCCCTGA
>CAMVPA010000069.1 GCA_947169245.1 uncultured Prevotellaceae bacterium | reverse complement strand
CAGGAGGAAGCCCAGTAATCAGACAGAAAGGACGAGGTCCCCAGGCTAAACAGTCTGGGGACCTTGCTTTATGCCTAAACGTCGAAAGACAGTGGGGCAAACGTCGAAAGAGATTTGTTCCGTAGGAAGAATTGCCATACCTTTGCAACGTCAAAAAGGACGAATAGTAATCATAATAAAAAATATAAAGGTATGAAAAAGTTAGTATTTGCAATCGCAGTCATCTGCCTCACAGCCATTCAGGCGATGGCTCAGACCACCAAGGTAACAGGTATCCTGATGGATCAGGCTTTAGGCGAGAGTGAACCCTTCGCCACAGTACGCATCTTCAAGGCCGGCCATGAGGAGAAGCCCGTCGCCATGTTCCTGACCAACGAGAACGGCCAGTTCTCGCAGGACGTGACAGGCCAGGGAGAGTACGAAATCGTATTCAGCAGCGTCGGCAAGGAAGACCTCCGGAAGACCATCGAGCTGGGCAAGGAGAAGGTGTTGGACCTCGACGTACTATACATAAAAGAGAGCGAGAACATGCTGAAGGGCGTGGAGATTGTCGCCCAGAAGCCGCTGGTGAAGATGGAAGTCGACAAGATGAGCTACAACGTGGCAGAGGACGAGGACTCGAAGTCGAACACCGTGCTCGACATGCTGCGCAAGGTGCCTATGGTAACGGTCGATGGCCAGGACAACATCACCGTTAACGGCTCGTCGTCGTTCAAGGTGTATGTGGACGGTGTGCCCAACGTGATGTTCTCCAGCAACCCCGCGATGGTGTTCAAGAGCATGCCCGCCACTGCCGTGAAGAGCATCGAGGTGATGACCAATCCCGGTGCGAAGTACGACGCCGAGGGTGCCGCCGGTGTACTGAACATCGTGATGAACAAGCAGGGCGGCACGCAGGGTGGTGGCATCCAGAGCATGAATGGCTACAACGGCACCGTCCGCGCCTCGGTCGGCACAAAGCAGATGGGCGCCAGCGCATTCGTCAGCGGCCAGCAGGGCAAGCTCTCTTACAGCGCCAACGTGATGACCTCGTACAACAAGCCCGGCAACACCACCACGGAGATGGAGCAGATACAGGACAGCGGTGTCTCCCAGATCATGACCTCTGACAACGACGTGAAGACCCCGTTCACGATGGGAAGCCTGACGCTGGGCTATCAGCTCGACTCGGTGAGCGCCATCAACGCCACCGCCCAGATCAACACCATGAACATGAAGAGCAACGGCACATCGAGCACCACTATGGGCGGCAGTGCCTACGGCGATGGTCTCAGCTACGGCAGTACAACGGACATGAAGATGAGCCGTACCTCGTTCAGCGGAAGCCTCGACTACCAGCGTTTCTTCAACAAGGAGCACACACAGTCGCTCGTTGTCACCTACCAGCTGAACTACAGCCCCGCCACTACGGAGATGAACAACAACTTTGCCAACTCCTCGACGCTCATCGACCTGACCAACCGCTACTCAGAGAACAAGGAGAAGACCACCAGCCACATCTTCCAGCTGGACTACACGATGCCTCTCGGCGTCGGCCAGACGCTGAGCTTCGGCGGCAAGCTGCAACTGCACGACGCCACCTCCGACGCCAAGTACTACCTGAAGGACGTCTACGATGCCTCGAGCAGCACCGACTATGAATACAAGAACAAGATCCTGGCAGGCTACGGCGAGTATGCCGGCAACTGGAACAAGTTGGGTGCCAAAGCAGGCCTGCGCTACGAATATACCTGGCAGGACGTGGAGTACCACCTGGGCAATGGCCAGGACTTCAGCACCAGCTACGGCTCACTCGTACCTACCGCCAGCCTGCAGTACACCCTCTCGCAGGGCAGCAACATCGGCCTGACCTATAACATGCGCATCTCACGCCCTGGCATCAGCTACCTGAACCCCTACGTCGACAAGACCAACCCCATCGCGCTGAGCTACGGCAATCCTGACCTCGACGTGGAGAAGGCCCACAACGTGTCGCTCGTCTACAACATGTTCACACCGAAACTGATGGTCAACCTGAACCTGCACCATAACTTCACCGACAACGCCATCTCGCAGTACAGCTTCTACGACAGCAACAACCTGCTGAACACCACCTACGGTAATGTCGTAAAGAGTCACCTGACAGGACTGAACGGCTACGTGAACTACCTGCTGACCAAGAACACCCGCCTCTTCTTCAACGGCGGTGTGAGCTATACCGACCTGCGCAGCGACGCACTCGGACAGAGCAACAGCGGATGGTCGGCCAACATCATGGCAGGCGTACAGCAGACACTGCCATGGGACCTGAAGCTCAGTGCCTTCGCCATCGCCTCGACCAAGACCTATACCCTGCAGGGATGGACCGGCGGATTCAACCTCGTCACCGCCAGCCTGTCGAAGTCGCTGCTAAACGACAAGCTGAACCTGAGCCTCTCAGGCATGATGGGCCTCAACGAGGGCGGCAACATCAAGATCGAGAGCTACAGCCGCGGCAAGGACTTCACCAGCCATACCAACATCAAGGTGCCCCTCTACGGCGTGACCTTCACCGTCAGTTACACCTTCGGCAACACGAAGATGACGAGCCGCCAGCAGCACCAGAGCCGCGTGCAGAACGACTTCATCGAGCAGCAGTCGCAGGGTGAGATGATCAACAGTGTGGGCTCAGGCACCGGCAACAGCACAATGCCACAATAATAAGATAGGAAATGCAAAGAAAAAGGAGTTTTTTCTTTGCATTTCCCTCATTTATTCGTAACTTTGCAACCGTATGAAGAAAATAGAGAAAAAAGATATCTGGCTGTTCCTGGCGCAAGTGGCTGTGTGGGCCGTGGTCCTGTTCGCCATGCCGCTGGCCACATACCTCAGTACCCAGGACGCACATGCCACCCGTACCTCGTTCTTCGTGGTGTGGGGGCTGTTCCAATCACCCCTGGTGATCTACTTCGTCAATTTCTACCTGCTGGGGCCCTACCTCTTCTTCAAGCGACGCCACTGGCTGTTCGTGCTCTGCAACCTCGTGCTGATACTCGGACTGAACTCGCAGTTCTTCCTGGTCTATTACAACAGGAACAACATTCCCAACATGCCGGCTATGGATTCCAATATGTGGATAGGTTTCTTCTCCGGATTTCTGATGTTCCTCGTCCTGAACTGCGTGATTGTGGCCGTCGCCATCGGCATCCGCCACTTTATCCGCATCAGGCAGATCAAACAGCAGCTGGCCGATGAGAAAGCCAAGAACACTGAGGCAGAGCTCGCCTGGTTGAAGAACCAGATCAACCCGCACTTCCTCTTCAACACGCTGAACAACATCTCGAGCCTGACGCAGATAGACCCCGACGCGGCGCAGGATGCCATCGCCCAACTGAGCGACCTGCTGCGCTACGCCATGTACGAGACCAACAAGAAGACGGTGCCGCTGGCCGGAGAGGTGGAGTTCATGCGCAACTATATCTCGCTGATGAAGCTGCGCTGCAGCGACAAGACGGCCGTCAGCTGCCAGTTCTCTATTGCCAATTACCAACTGGAGATTGCGCCCCTGTTGTTTATCTCGCTCATCGAAAATGCCTTCAAGCACGGCGTCAGCAGCAGCCGGCCCTCATCCATCGACATCCGACTGGAACAGCAGGACAACGAGCTGACCTTCACCTGCGACAATACCAACTATCCGAAGGATGATGCCGACCGCAGCGGGTCGGGCATCGGCCTTGAGAACACCCGCCGCCGGCTGGAGCTGATGTACCACAAACGCTACGAATGGCAGCAGTCGCTGGAGGGGGACATCTACCACGTACGTATCAAACTGATAATTGACAATTGATCGCTAATGGCACTCACATGTATCATAGTAGACGACGAGCCGCTGGCCGTTAAGCTCTTGGAATCGTTTGTCGCCAAGACGCCCGACCTGGAACTGCTGGGGTCGTTCACCGACTCCGTGGAGGCTATCAATGCCATCAGGGAGCAGAAACCCCAGTTGCTATTCCTGGACATCCAGATGCCCGATCTCAACGGCATGGAGCTGGCACATATCGTTCCCGCCGACACGCGCATCATCTTCACCACCGCCTTCAAGGAGTACGCCTATGAGAGCTACGAGGTGAATGCCCTCGACTTCCTGCTGAAGCCCATCCGCTACAACAAGTTCCTGACGGCCGTGGAGAAAGCCCGTGAATGGCATGGACGGAATCAAGAGGACACGCCGCAAGATCCTGCCTCTGGCCGCACACCAGAGAATCAAGGGCCTGCCTCACTGGTCTCTTCTCAATTATCCACCCTTTTCATCAAGGTCGACGGCGAGCTGCGTAGCATCTCCATCGACAGCATCGTCTACGTCAGCGGCATGAAAGACTACGTCATGTTCTATCTCGACGGCGAGCACAAGCCGCTCATCACCCACCTCACCATGAAGGCAGTGGAAGAAATGCTGCCCAAGGAGAAGTTCCTGCGGGTCCACCGTTCCTACATCATCGCCGTCGACAAGATCCAGAAGGTAGACCGCAACGACTGCATCTATATCGGCAAAGAGATCATCCACGTGCCCGACGGCTACCTGAGCGCCTTCCGCACGTTTATGGCCACCCGCACCTTCGGCAACGGCTGATTTCCTCTTTACGCCCCGATTTTTCGTTTTCGCGCCCAGAAGCGATGTTTTCTCAAAAATTCTACGTATATTTGCAGTGTTTTTTGAGAAAGTATGCAGAAGGAGATGGAAATCATATCAAAGCGCTATGTGTGGCTCGGCATCATCGGGGCACTGATCATGGTCTATCCCAACCTGGTCTACATCCCGTGGCACATGGAATGGCCCTGCGTGCAGGAGCACCTCGCGTTATACTGGAGTTTCCACGTCTTCCGCTTCCTCTACTTTGCAAGCGTCATCATTTTGGTCTACCGTCTGAATGTGATACGGGGATGGACAATGGGACGGCGACTGGCAGTGAGCATCGGCGTGTCGGCAGTGGCCTACGGGTTGTTTGCATACATCAGCCACTCGCTTTCAGAGTATGGCGTGTACGACAAGATCGGCAGCCAGCTCATCCTGAAGTTCGTCGTCATCTGCGGTCTCGGCATGCTGACGGGACATATCTCACTGCTGCGTGAGGAACGGCTGCGGATGACATCGGAGGTGGAACGGCTGCGCACGGAGAACCTGCAGAGCCAGTGTGCAGCGCTGACGGGTCAGGTAAACCCCCACTTCTTCTTCAACTCACTGAGCGGCATCGCCTCGCTGGTCAGGGGCGGCGACAACAAACGCACACTGGAGTACATCGACGAGTTGTCGGACGTGTTCCGCTACACCCTGCAGAGCAGCGACAAGGGTATGGTGCCGCTGAGTGACGAGCTGGCCTTTGCTGAATCGTTCCGCTACGTGCTCGAAGTGAGATATGCCGGTAAGCTGACTTTTGACATCCAGATAGAAAACCAACAAAAGACTCAATATATGCTCCCCGTGCTCACCCTGTTACCTGTGATTGAGAATGTCATAGTGCACAACTGCATCGACTCATCACACACGATGACTGTCTCCATCACCATCAACGAGCACGGGGAACTCGTCGTCAGCAATCCCATCTATCCCAAGCAGCAACAGCCGCCAACCAACGGTACAGGCCTGAAGAACCTGGCCAACCGTATGGAACTGATGGCCGGCTTGAAGCTGCGCACGGAGTGTGATGGTGGCAGATTTACCGTGTACGTACCATTAAAGAGTTGACAGTTGAAGATGCGAATACTGATAGTTGAAGACGAGACCTCATCCTACGAGAACCTTCTGAGCATACTGAAGGAAGTAGCCCCCGATATCGAGGTGGCGGGCAACACGGAGAGCGTGGCCGAGACCGTCGGCTGGCTCGCTACCCATCCGCAGCCCGACCTGATCTTCATGGATATCCATCTGTCGGACGACTCTGCCTTTGCCATCTTCAGCCAGACGGAGGTGAACGTCCCCATCGTCTTCACAACTGCCTACGACCAGTATGCTTTGGATGCCTTCCGCGTCAACAGCATCGATTATCTCTTGAAGCCCATCAAGGCCAAGGACGTACGGCGTGCCATCGACAAGTTCCACCGCCTGAGCCACATCGACCTCGCAGCATATCTCGGCCGTATGGCCACACTTGTGCCAGAGACGCGTTGGCAGACTCGACTGCTTGTGCCCTATCGCGACATGCTTATACCCATTAACGTGGCAGATATATCATATATCTATTCGACGGAGAAGAATACCGTTATCTGTCAGAACAGCGGCGAGCAGCTGACTTGCCACAAGTCGCTGGACTCCATCCTCGCGGGCTTCGACCCCCACCAGTTCTTCCGTGCCAACAAGCAGTTCGCCGTCAATCGCGACAGCGTTCAGAAGATTTCCGTGTGGTACGACAGCCGTCTGCTGCTCACGCTCAACACCGAGACGCCCGAGCGCGTATTCATCAGCAAGAACCGTGCCGCAGAGTTCAAGCAATGGATGACGGGACAATAATTGAAAATTAATATGAAGAGACTATTATTATCGACTGGAGTCTTGGCAATGAGTGCCATGACATGGGCGCAGGACCTGAAGCTGAACGACCTGGACTACTTCGAACGGCAGGGTGTCAACGTGCTAGTGTTCAGCAACAGTTTTAACGGCGGATTCAACGACGAAAAGAATTCGGGTATTGAGATTATCCACCACGGCGTGAGAACCATCCAGGGCGGAGCCGTCCGTCTGAACAACACCCCCGAGCAGTGGGATCTGGTGCCGAAGATGACCAACCGCAAGGTAGACCGTGAGAACGGCAGCATCGAGGTGACGATGCGCTACGACGACTACGACTTCGACAGTCGCGCCGTTGTGACCGCCAAGGGCAAGGCCGTGGAGATAGCTGTCTGGCTGGATAAGCCCGTACCTGAGAAGCTGGCCGGTGAGGCTGGCTTCAACCTGGAGTTCCTGCCCTCGCAGTACTGGCAGAAGACCTTCACGATGGACGGTCGCCTGAACCGTTTCCCCCGCTATGCCACCAGTCAGACCGTCACGCGTCCCAACAGCGAGAAGCCCCGCCAGTTCAAGGGCTTCAAGACCTACGACGACCGCGGCACCGACCGTTTCATAGACCCGCTGCCTATCGAGACGGGTCATCACATCGTGATGGCTACCGACGCCCCCGAACGCATGATCAGTATCAGTAGCGACGATGCGGAGCTAAAGCTCTACGACGGTCGTATGCTGGCACAGAACGGCTGGTTTGTACTGCGTAGCGTGCTGCCGAAGGGCAAGACGGGCAAGGTGATCACCTGGACGGTGGAGCCGCACGCCATTCCCGGCTGGATCCGTGAGCCGAACATCGGTTTCTCGCAGGTAGGCTACATCCCCGGGCAGCCGAAGGTGGCCGTCATTGAGCTCGACAAGAACGACAAGCCGCAAGCTCACGCCGCGCTGATGCGCATCAAGGCCGACGGCACCACGGAGCAAGCCTTCCGCGGTAATATCCAGCTGTGGGGTCCCTATTTCAAATATAACTATGTGAAGTTCGACTTCTCGGAGGTCCGTGAGCCGGGCATCTACTACATCCAGTACGGAAATACCAAAACAAACAACTTCCTCATCGATGAGCACGTCTACGACAAGATTACCGATGCCACGACGGATGTGTGGGTACCCATCCACATGAACCATATGTATGTAAACGAAGGCTATCGCACCTGGCACGGCGAGCCCTTCAAGGAAGGCTATCTGCAGGCACCGCCCAGCGACCACTTCGACCTGCACAGCCAGGGACAAGCTACAGACACCAAATACCAACCCTACGAGCTGATTCCCGGTCTGAACATCGGCGGATTCTTCGATGCCGGCGACTTCGATATCGAGACGGGGTCGAACATCAATGTCGTGCAGAACTTCATCCGCACGTGGGAGCTCTTCCATCCCCAGCGCGACGAGACCTTCGTCAGCCAGCAGCAGCGCTATGTAGACCTGCACCGTCCTGACGGCGTGCCCGACATCCTACAGTTCATCGAGCACGGCACGCTGAATCTCGTGGCACAGGCCGAACAGATCGGACATATGGCACAGACACTCTCGAACTCCATCCTCGACAACTACCACCATCTGGGCGATGCCGCCTCGATCACCGACGGCCTGCACTACGACCCATCGCTGAAACCCTACGAGGTATCGGCCGACGGCAAGCGCAGCGGTACGCCCGATGACATGTGGGCCTTCACCACTCGCAACCCGAGCCTCGACCTTCAGGCAGCAGGCGTGCTCACCTCTGCCGCCCGCGTGCTCAGGGGCTACAACGACGCGTTGGCCGACAGGGCACAGACGCAGGCCGACCGTCTGCGTCGGGAGGCCGAGCCGTTGCTGACCCAGCGCCGAGGCCGTCGTAATGCGCAAGCTGAAGCTGATAACGATTGGCTTACCGGTACCGGCGATGGTATGTATAGGAATGTGGCCCGC
>CAMVPA010000068.1 GCA_947169245.1 uncultured Prevotellaceae bacterium | reverse complement strand
CTGCACGACCTCTGTCAGGACGGCGACATCGTGAAAACCCTCTTCGCAGAGAATCCTGGCGTAGTCATCGAGGTCAGCGACGAGCATAAGCAGGAGTTCAAGGACTTCATGGAGGAGCAGGGCATTGGCTTCGCCAAGATTGGCTATCCCGTTGAAGATGCCCGAACCATTGTAGTCAAGGCAGGTGAAAATGAACTGACCTTCGACATCGATGCTCTGCGCGACGTATGGTACAAGACAAGCTATCTACTCGACCGTAAGCAGAGCTTCAACGGCAAGGCCAAAGAGCGCTTTGAGAACTACAAGAAGCAGCCTATCGAGATGAAGTTCAATAAGGACTTCACGGGTAAGTTGGCCCAATATGGCATCTCTGCTGATCGTCGCGAGAACACTGGCATCAAGGCCGCCATCATCCGAGAGAAGGGTACTAATGGTGAGCGCGAGATGGCCTACTGCCTCTATCTGGCCGGCTTCGACGTGAAGGACGTGATGATGACCGACCTGATTTCTGGTCGCGAGACGCTCGAGGATATCAACATGATTGTGTTCTGCGGTGGATTCTCTAACTCCGACGTGCTTGGCTCTGCCAAGGGTTGGGCCGGTGCCTTCCTCTTTAATCCTAAGGCTAAGGAGGCACTCGACAAGTTCTATGCCCGTAAGGACACCCTCTCACTGGGTATCTGTAATGGTTGTCAGCTGATGGTAGAACTTGGCCTCACTGGTGCCAAGGGCGCCAAGATGCTGCACAATGACTCGCATAAGTTCGAGAGCGAGTTTATCACGCTGAGCATCCCCCAGAACAACAGTGTGATGTTCGGTTCGCTGAGCGGCAACAAGCTCGGCCTGTGGGTAGCCCACGGCGAAGGCAAGTTCTCTCTGCCCGAGGCTGAGAGCAGCTACAACGTGATTGCCAAGTACAACTACCACGGCTATCCCGCTAACCCGAACGGCTCCGACTACGACGTGGCAGGTATCTGCTCTGAGGACGGCCGTCATCTCTGCATGATGCCCCACCTGGAGCGCGCCGTCTTCCCCTGGCAGAATGCGTGGTATCCCGCTGCCCGCCGTCAGGATGAAGTGACGCCATGGATTGAGGCCTTCGTCAACGCACGCAAATGGGTAGAAGCGCATGTACGCTGAACTATTCAAGACATTCTTTAAGATTGGCATATTCACCCTCGGCGGTGGATATGCCATGATTCCATTGATTGAGGAAGAGGTGGTCAACAAGAAGCAGTGGGTATCGAAGGACGAGATGCTCGACCTGATAGCCATTGCCCAGAGCTGCCCCGGTGTCTTCGCCATCAACATCGCCACCTTCATCGGCTACAAATTAAACAAGGTACGCGGAGCCATCTTTACCACCCTCGGCACCGCCCTACCCTCGTTCCTGATCATCCTCGCCATTGCCATCTTCTTCAAGCAGTTCGAGGACAACAAGGTCGTGGCCGCCATCTTCCGGGGCATCCGTCCGGCTGTCGTGGCGCTGATTGCCGTGCCGACCTTCCGCTTAGGACAACGGGCGAAACTCAACTGGTACACCATCTGGATCCCCGTCGTCTGTGCACTCGCCATTTGGGCACTCGGCGTCTCACCTATTTATATTATATTGATTGCCGGCTTCGCTGGCTGGTTCTACGGCAGGTTCGTCCAGGAAGACAAGGAGACAAGTAAACAAGGAGTTTAAGACAAATGATATTCATCTATCTCTTCATCACGTTCTTCGAGATTGGCCTCTTCGGCTTTGGTGGGGGCTACGGCATGCTCTCGCTGATTCAGCACGAGACGGTGGAGCATTATCACTGGCTCTCAACGGCTGAGTTTACCGATATCGTCGCCATCTCGCAGATGACACCCGGGCCCATCGGCATCAATTCTGCCACCTACTGCGGCTATACCGCCATCCAGAATGCAGGCTACGGCCACCTGATGGCTGTCCTCGGCTCCGCCACGGCGACCTTCGCCCTGGTATTGCCCTCGCTGATTCTGATGATTTTGATTAGCAAGATGTTCATGAAGTATATGAACACGCCATTGGTACAATCCGTCTTCACGGGTCTGCGTCCTGCCGTCGTGGGTCTGCTGGCCGCTGCCACCCTCCTGCTCTGCAACAAGGAGAATTTCTCCACGCCTTACGAGAACCCCTGGCAGTTCTTCATCAGCTGCGCCCTGCTCATCGCCACCGCCTTCGGCACGGGCTACCTGAGAATCAACCCCATCCGCATGATCTGCTATGCAGGTCTCGCAGGGTTGCTATTGCTTTACTAAACGTCATTAATGCTTTTTGCCGACGGACTTCTCATAGCGGTCGAGCTTCCTGAGACAATAACGGCGGAAGTCACGCCAGCGGTAGTAAGGGGCGCAGTCGGTAAAGATGGGTAGCTTGGCCTCCTGTTCGTTGAGAAGCACCTTGAAGAACACATCCTTGTCTTTGGGGTGACGGCGATAGAAGATGAACTGCACATTCGAGCCCATGGGAAACACGCTGGAACTCCACCAGCCACGATCTTCAATCTTGTCAAGGTCTGTAGTCCGCAGGTCATAGCCATTGATACCGATCAAACATACTAATGGTAGCAGTACGGTCTCATGGCCATAGCGCAACTGTGCACCGGGACGTTCGAGCTGGATGCAACTGTCGGCATCGGCGATAATCTGCCTGAGCAGGTAGCGCTGGCTGTAGGGGTAGTCGCCACCATTCAACGGGCAGAAGCCATACTGCAGGTACCAGAGGGCATTGTCTATCTGCCACATGCGATAGAGGTCGTCCGTGGTGAACAGATCAGTCAGATAGGTTTCCCGATAGCGATGGGTGTTCAGCTGAAAGAGGCCCATCTTCATCAGGTAATAATTGAAGAACGACTCATCGACCAACTCTTTCACGATGTCCGGATTCTTGAAGAGCATCTCCATCAACCGGCTGTTGCCCATTCGGCTGGCAGTGTATTCATCATACGCCTTCTGGGCCTCGGGCGTCAGCTTGCTCTTCCGCAGCACGGGGTCCTGGTAGTTCATATAACACTGGGTACTCTTCGAGGCATTCATTGTGATATTGAGCCTCGGGTTCTGCTGGGCCAGTTCCATCAGCGACGTCTCCATCGAGACGATGCAACGGGGCACGACGGTGCTGCGGGCGGTCACGTTTGCAGAGTCTGCAAACACCTCAGGGAATCGTCGGATCATGCGCCGGGCTATCAGCCGTTGCTGCTGTCGGCCGAGCGGCGTCAGGTCGCCCCAGCGCTCCTCCGAATCCTCGAGTATCAGGTTCATCTCGTCGAGCACCCGCTTTCCGGTAGCCGTCAACTCATTCACCTGGTTGGCTTGCACCATCATCTTGTATGGAATGTCGTAGCCCGAGCGCTTGTTGATGTATCGGGAGCCGTGCCGCCCATAATGCGAGATATAGAACGGCCGCATGTCATGGGGGGCCGGCGTCATCTTGCCGGGGATGCTGTCTGGATAGGTATCATAGTTGCACGAAGCATAGGCAGGCTTCCGCATGATGATGTCGTACACAGGCTGAGCCTGGGCAGTCATCAACACGCAGTGAATGGTGAATAGTATCGCGAGAAGCCGTTTCATTTTTCCAATTTTACGTACGAATAGAGTTTACGCAGATAGTATCGCTTCACATCCTTCCAATGATAGTAGGGAGCACAGTCTGTCGGGATAGGCAGCCGCGCTTCACGGTTATTGAGCAGCACCCGTACCAGCGGGTCAGGGTCGTTCTTGTCGGTACGATAGTGTACCATCATTAGGCCACCGCCAAGCGGGGCAATACGGTAGTCGGCCCATCCGAGGGTCTCGAGCGAGTCAAGGCAGTCGGTCTGCAGGCCATAATCGTCGAGTTCCATCAGACAGATCAGCGACATCACCACACTCTCATGCGTATAGCGGAGGTGTACCACCGGATAGTCGAGCCTCGTGATGCTGTCACTGATGTGGAGCAGGTTCCAGAGGGAACTCCGCTGGGTATAGGGCTGGTGGCCGCCATTGAGTGTGCAGCCGCCGTAGCGGATATAGGCCCAGGCGTTCCGCCGCAGCCAGTGGCGGTGGAGTTCCTCGGGTGTAAAGAGGTCGTAGAGTGAAGTAGCACCATTCATCTCCGCATATTGCGAGAAACAGGCCAGGTCGAAGAGCTGCCGGCCCAAGGCTGCCGCATCAATGCGCTTCGCATAGTCGGCATCACTGAAGAGCGCTGCCATCAGACGCGTGTTATCCGGTGCCCAACGGGTGGTGAATTCTGCATAGCGGACCATCGCCAGCGAGTCGGTGCGCTGGTGGTCCAGTTTCTGGTCCTGTGGATTCAGCCATCTCTGGAAATGATGGGAAGCCTCGGAGTTAAGTCGCATCGGATGGTGAGCCCGTGAGAGTTCCACAACGGTCTCACCTAATGTGAGCAGACAATGGTTCTGGACGATGGAGCGTCCGTCGATATAGGTGCTGTCGGTAAACATCTCCGGCAACCGCTTCACCATCTGTCGCGCCAGGTCCCTCGCCTGTTGCTTGCCAGCCTCGGTCAGTTCTCCTGTACGGTTTTGGGAATCACTCCGCAAGAGTGCCACCCTGCGCAACACGTCACGCCCCAACTCCGTCAGCTTGCCCAGGCTATCAGCACGGGAAAGCGTCTTGAAAGGATCATCATAGTAACTGGGACGGTCCAGATAGTAGGCTGTCGGACAGCCGAAGTGATTGATATAGTAGGGATACTTACCTGCTGGCGGCGGTGTGTCCTGCGGCGTATCCGTCAATGTCAGGGCATAGCTCCGGCCTGCCACACGACGCACGTCGGAACGCAACTCGTCACGGATGGTCTGTGCCGCCGCACTGACAGCACTCCAAACGACCAAAAAAGCAACAAGTATCCTATATTTCAGCAGGTTCATACGCTCCGGTTTATGGAAATCGGCTGCAAAGGTACGAAAAAAATAAGAAATATGGATTAAGAATTAAGAATTTTTTGTATCTTTGCAGCCGTATAGTAACACTAATATACCTCAACAAAATGAAACGATTCCTACTTAGCTTATCATTCATCATTTGCCACCTGTCGCTCTGCCTGGCCCAGTCTTCATGGACGGCCGACAACGGCAACGGCACGTTTACCAACCCTCTTTTCTACGACGAGTTCAGCGACCCTGACATCCTGCGCGTCGGCGACGACTACTATCTCGCCGGAACGACGATGCATGCCGTGCCCGGCCTGGTCATCCTCCACTCGAAGGACCTCGTCAACTGGGAGAACATCAGCTACTGTTTCGACCGTTTCGACTTTACCGACGACAAGTTTGCGCTGAAGAACCATCAGGAGATTTACGGCCAGGGCATCTGGGCACCCTGCATCCGTTATGCCAACGGCCAGTTCTATGTTTTCTCCAATATCAACGGCAAGGGCCTGCAATGCTATACGGCGAAAGACATTCACGGTCCCTGGACGCACCACAACATGCAGGGCAACATCTACGACCTGGGCGTGCTCTTCGATGATGACGGCAAGATCTACGCCATCCATAAGTACGGCGAGGTACACTGCACGGAGCTGAAGCCCGACATGAGCGGCCCCGTGGAGGGTTCCGACCGTGTCATCATCCCCGACGGCAACGGCATTGGCGAGGGCCATCACATGTATAAGATCAATGGGATGTACTACCTCATCTCCACCGACTACTCGCCCAACGGCCGCACGCTCTGCTCCCGCTCAAAGAGCATCTGGGGTCCCTACGAGACGCGCGTCATCACGGCCGACGAGACCTACGGCTACCATGCCGCCTCGCTGACACAGGTACCTCGGGGCGAGAAATACCGCATCGGTCAGGATGGCACGAAATTCGGCCTCGGCCCCGTTGACAAGGATGCCACCGCCTGTTCCAACGCCCATCAGGGCGGCATTGTACAAGCCAAGGACGGCTCATGGTGGGCACTCTTCATGCAAGACTTCCACTCTATTGGCCGCACCGTATGCCTCATGCCGATGACATGGGAAGACGGATGGCCGATGGTTGGTCTGAAAGGTAATCTGGGCCGTGCCCCACGCACATGGTTCAAGCCCGACACCAAGTTGGGTTGCTATGCCGTTGGCGAGCAGCCGCAACCCGTACTTGCCCCCTACGACCGCAGTGAAAACTTCAACGGCAAGAAGCTGGGCCGTATATGGCAGTGGAACCACAATCCCGAGGAAAAGATGTGGAGTCTGAAGGGCGGTCACCTGCGCCTGAACAGTATGCCAGCCGAGCAGCTGATGTGGGCGCGCAACACGCTCACCCAGCGCGTCATCGGTCCGAAGAGCATTGCCACCGTCGAACTCTATGTCAAGGGACTGAAGGACGGCGATGTCGCTGGCCTCGGCAATATCAACGTGCCCTGTTCCTGGCTCGGCATCGTGAAGGAAGGGAAACAGCTCACCCTGCGCTGTTTCGAACAGCTCACCAACGACACCGTCGACATTTCCCTATCCTCTCTTCCCTCTCCTCTCTCCTCAAAGATCTATCTGCGCATGATTGGCGACTACGACAACGATCAGGCCCAGTATGCCTGGTCGAGTGACGGCGAGACCTTCCAGACCATTGGTCGTATGATGCCACTCTCCTATCAGCTCATCACCTTCCAGGGCTCGCGCCACGCCCTCTTCGCCTTCAACGTGAAAGGTAGGAACGGCGGCTATGCCGAATTCGACAACTTCACCGTTAACGAGCCCTGCGCCGACCGCAGTGGAAATATCCCATACGGCAAGATCATTCGCATCATCAACAAGGCCACAGGTCGTCCCATGATAGCGCTGAAGCACGGTGTGCTCTACGATACCCATCCTGGCGACAAGAGTCCGCTGACACAGTTCCGCGTCATCGACCGTGGCCAGGGTAAGGTGGCACTACAATGCACCGACGGACGTTATGTAAAGGTCTATGGCGACGGTCTGCCTGGCGACGTGCGCTTCGCCGACAACATAGAAGCGGGAGGTGAAACCCTTAGCACCACCGACGAGATCAGCGCTTCAGAATTCCTCTGGCAGGACTACCTCGACCATGACTTCATGCTCCTCTCGCTGAAGAATCACCGTTACTTAGGTAAGAGCCCCACCACCGGCAGCCCCTACTCCATGGACTTCACCGGTCCTGACCCGGCCCGCCGCAACGGTGCCGTCTTCCACTGGGAAGAGAACTAATATATTCCCTCGCTTATATTTCAGGGTCTCCAGACACATCGCCGTCGGGCAGGCTGAACCTGAACGACGATGGGCTCCAGGCGGGGGGTGCGGTCTCGTTGATGAGCAGCCAGCGGCTCCAGCCTACCAGACGGTCGAAGGTGCTCTGCTGGTAGATGCCGGCGAAGGTGCCTGGCCACGTGCCTTTTTTCTCGAACTCGTAGTGGGCGAGGCTGCCGTCGCTACTGTCTTCTTCATCGCCACCTATATACTTGTAGGTTTCGGTGGTGCCATCGGTATAATAGACCACTGCCTTAACCAGCTCAGGGTCCTTGCCATCTTCCTCCTTGTAGACATATTTCACATAGTTACCCTTCACGGCGAGCAGCATGCTGTAGTCTACCTGGTAGTTGTGGTTGGCAAGGTATTTGCCATAGCGCTGATGGGCAATACAGGCGTTGAAGGTCGCCTTGACGCGATCGTAGAATTCTGCGTCGAAGACGGCTGGCAGCTTCGCGAAGAGGTCCTCCATATATTTGGCCATGTCGTAGAAAGGATATACGTTGTAGATCTTCACCGTATTGGCCGTACACTCGTCGATGACAGCGCGCTGCTCAGGCGTGCCGTTCAGGTAGGTGTCCACCAGACGGTCGGTGAACTCCTTCAGCACGGGTGCCAGGTCATTCAGGCGGCTGGTCTCCGTCAGCGTCAAGTCGTAGTAGAAGGGATTTTCGGGTTTCTGAGGGTCGTAGAATGCGGCATCCCAGCTGTCGACATTGGCATCGACGAAGTTGGAGAGCGCCGTCCTGGTGTCCTTTCCCTCGCCCATGTTGTCGACAATGGCATGGAAGGCTCCGCCATCAGCCCACATGACATAGGTGGAACAGGCTATGTAGTCGGTCACATCCTTCACCTCGTAGAGGAACTCCAGGTTATTCATCAGACAGAGGTAGAGCACGATACCCTCGGGGCGCACATCAGCATTCCTCACCGCCCTGGCGAAGCTCTTGGCCGAGAAACACTTATGGTTATATCCGTCGTCGTAGATCAGTCCGCGCTTCCTTGCTGAAGCCGTCTCGTCGTTGGGCATGTAACCGCCACCGTGGTCGGCCATCATAAGGATGTACCTCTTGGCCGGATAATGAGCGGCCGCCCAACTGATGAAGTTGGTCAGCGAGTCAGGACAGGTGCAGTCGGCATTCATCGCGCCGTAGGGTTCCGTCTCCTGCAGCGTCTGACGCAGGGTCTTCGTCGGGTCGAGGGCGAAACGGTAAGTGGCACCCTTCAGCGGATGGCAGAGCAGGAAGTAGTCTGTATAGCTCAGTGCCTCTATCTGCTCTTCTGTCATCCCCTCCATTTTCTGGTTCGCTTCCTGAGCTATCTGCTCGTCGGTCTTGCCATCATATTCCAGAGGCTCGTACGACGTCTTGTACTGTGCCACCACGTTGACTCGGTCGTAATTCTCCGCCTGTGCTTTATAGAACGTGCGGAAATTCTGGAGGATACCCCCGTCAACATTGCCGCCACCCGTACCGTACCAGATGATGGTGGCATCAGCCAGCTGCTCAGGCTCCGGCGGAGTCACGGGGTTATCAGAGTTACCACTACATGATGTCAGCACCACCGTTGTCATGGCACAGCTGACGACAGCGGTAAGCGCCAGTCGTCCACAGGTTAGTTTCGTTAAATACTT
>CAMVPA010000067.1 GCA_947169245.1 uncultured Prevotellaceae bacterium | reverse complement strand
CATCATCATTTCCATACGCTTTTCCTTTCTATTGTTTTTTCGGGGGCAAAGGTAGCGAGTATATTCGGAACGCGCAAGGAAACGGCATGGGCTGGTGGAATCCTAATGTTGTATCTTGCTGGGAATCAGTCTCTTTTGGCGGTGTGTTTCTCAGGAGGCTCTTTCGGCGGTGCGGAGATGCCGACCCTGACGGTGCTGAGGCGCGAGGTTACATAAAACCGAAAAATAGCCCACACGTGGCGCACCTAACTGAGAGGTGAGAGGTGGGGGGCCGCCGCAGAAACGTCCCAGGCCGTGGGACATTTTTCCGGGGCCGCCGCAGAAGTCTGGGAGGCCGCCGCAGAACGCTGGGGGGCCGCCGCAGAAGTCTGGGAGGCCGCCGCAGAATGCTGGGAGGCCGCCGCAGAACGCTGGGGGGCCGCCGCAGAACGCTGGGGGGCCGCCGCAGAATACTGGGGGGCCGCCGCAGAAGTCTGAGGGGCCGCCGCAGAATCGTGCGGCGGCCCCTCAGCCATGAATTCTCTTGAGAATTGAAGTGTAAGTTTAGGTGTGAGACGTGCGAGACGTGTGGGCTAATTTAGGAGAATCTGAGCAATGCGCTCGGCAGAGCGGCCGTCCCAGCGGTCGGGCAGTGCTGAGGACTTCCAGTTGCCACTCAGCAGCTGGCGGAGGGCGTCGGCGAGTTTCCCTGTGTCGCTGCCCACGAGGACGTTGGTGCCGACGGTGACGGTCTCCTGGTGCTCGGTGTAGTCGTTCAGCGTGATGCAGGGCACGCCGTTAAAGGTAGCCTCCTCGGCCACGTTGCCCGAGTCGGTGATGATGCCGCGGGCATTGGCCGTGAGCCAGCCAAACTCCAGATAAGGCAGCGATGTCTGCACATATACCTTGGACGACGGCACGCCGAGTTCTGAAAGCAGGCGCACGACGACGCCCAACGCCAGTCCACGCAGCGGTGCCACGATGGGGGTGTCGCCCGATTCGTCGATCAGCGTCTTGAGCATCTGGCGGAGCTGTGGCTCGTCAGCCAGCAAGACGCGGCGGTTCAGCGTCAGGACGAGATAGGTGGAGGGTGAAAGGTGGAGGGTGGACGGTGGTGTGAAGCGCGGCAGGTTGAAGCGCAGCGTGTCCATCAGTATATTGCCCACCATGTGGGTCTGTGCCGTCTCCGACTGTTGCTCGCGGGTGGCGATGCTGTTGGACTTGACGCCGGCGGTGAACATGTAGTCGCTCAGGGCATCGATGACGAGGCGGTTGATCTCCTTCGGCATATTGATGTCGAACGAGCGGGTGCCGGCGACGAGATGGGCTACGCGGATGCCCCGTTTCTTGGCGGTGATGGCGGCGGCCATGGTCGAGGCGAGGTCGTCGACGACGATGACGACGTCGGTGGGATGCTGGTCGAGATAGCTGTCGAGAGCGCCCATGACCTGTGCCGTAATCTCGTTAAGCCGCTGACTGTCGGCGCCTAAGCAGACGTCGGGGCGGCGCATCTGCAGGTCGTCGAAGAGCGACGGCTCCAGTGTCGGGTCATCCTCGCGTCCGGCATACACCAGCGTACAATCGGCCTCAGCCGACTTATTGAACACGCGCAGCAGCGGCGCCACTTTCACGAAATTTGGCCGTGCACCGGCTACAATACAAATCTTCTTCATCAACTACACGCTATGAACTAAGAACTATGCACAGGTGATGTGCACTATGAACTAAACAAACCTTGCCCCGTCGTCGGGTCTCACCCAGAAGACCTGGAAGGTCTTCTCGTATTCAGGGAACTGCTCAAGATAGCGCTCGGTGAGCGAGCGTTCTATCTCCTCCTTGTAGGCGGGGTCGACCAAAGCGATGCAGGCGCCTTTGAAGCCGGCGCCGCTGAAACGGCCGCCATAGACACCGGGCAGCGAGCGCATGATGTCGTAGATGGCGATGAGCTCGGGCGAGCCGCACTCGTAGTTGTGGATGCTCGACTCGCAGGAGTCGAACGACAGCTTGCCGAAGAGCTTCAGGTTGCCCGTCTCCCAGGCTGTCACGCCCTGACGCACGCGGCGGTACTCCGAATAGAAGTGCTCGGCACGACGGGCAAAGCGCGCCGGCATGGCGATGCGCGTCTTCTCGAACGTGGTCTTGGGAATGTCACGCAGGAAAGTCTTGTCGAAGGTCTTCAGCGGCTGCTCGGTGTAGGCCAGCATGTTCCACGCGGCCGTCTTGCACTCATACACGCGGAGGTTGTAATCGCTGTTGACGAGCGAGCGCGTCAGTCCGCTGAAGAAGATGCCAATCTCGAACTCCGGCATGTCCTTGTTGCGCTTGATGATGCGCCAGTCGTTGGAGTCGCAGTCGAGGAAGAGCAGACCGTCCTTGCGGCCCAGGGCAATGCAGGCCTGGTCGAGCAGACCGTTGTTCAGGCCAATATACTCGCGCTCGGCCTCGGAAGCTATCTTGACGACCTCGAAGGGCTGGAGCGTGATGTCATTAGCCTTGGCAAAAGCCATAACGTAGGCAATGAGGACGGCCGCACTGCTGGAGAGACCACCTACAGGCAGCGAGCCCTGAATGACGCCATTGATGCCGTACCTCAGCTCGAAACGTTTCCTGAGCGCATACTTCGCACCACGGACATAGTCGCCCCAGTGACGCTCGCGCACCTGTGTGGGAGCATCAATCTCGAAGTCGACCAAGCCCTCGAAAGTCTTGGACTCGAGGTGCACATGACCGTTGTTGCTGACATTGAACCACAGGTCGACGCCCTTGTCGATGGCGAAGCCCGTCACCAGACCGTGCTGGTGGTCGACATGCGCGCCCAACGGACATACGCGGTAAGGCGCAAAGATATGATACTGAAAGTCCATAGGCTAATCCAGTTGTTCGTAGACCGAGTTGTTCGACTTGTACTCAGGCACCATCATCTTCATCTTCTTCACGGTAGCCATGTTGTCGTAGTCATGCGACGTCTTGATAAGCTCGTCGACCTGACGGCTCACCTCGTCGAAGTCGTACTCACGTACCTTGGCAATACGAATCTTGGCATGGAACGACGATATAGTGTTCTCGCCCTCGCTGAGCACCTCCTCAAAGAGTTTCTCGCCCTCGCGGAGACCGGTGAACTCCACCTTCACGTTGCGGGCGCCGCTGAGACGGATCATGCGGTTGGCAAGGTCGGCAATGCGTACCGGCTTACCCATGTCGAAGACGAATATCTCGCCGCCATGACCCTTCGTACCAGCCTCGAGCACCAGCTTACAGGCCTCCGAGATGAGCATGAAGTAGCGGATGATATCGGGATGAGTCACCGTGACAGGACCACCGTTCTTGATTTGCTCACGGAACAGGGGGATGACACTGCCGTTGGAGCCCAGCACATTGCCGAAACGCGTGGTCACGAACTGGGTCTGACCACCCTCGGCCTGCACTTTCTTGTTCAGCGACTGCACATAGATCTCACAGATACGCTTCGAACAGCCCATGACGTTGGTGGGGTTGACGGCCTTGTCGGTCGACACCATGACAAACTTCTTCACGCCATATTTGACGCTGAGGTCGGCCAGCACCTTCGTGCCGTAGATATTGTTCTGAACAGCCTCCGAGGGATTGTCCTCCATCATGGGCACATGCTTGTAGGCAGCAGCATGGAACACATAGTCGGGCTGGAACGTGCGGAAGATGCTGTCCATACGCTCTTCCTTGCAGATGCTTGTCACCACCGTCTCGGCCTTGATTTGCGGGAACTCCTTCGCCATCATCAGGCGGATGTCGTGCTCGGGCGTCTCGGCCTGGTCAATGAGCATCATGGCTGCCGGTCTGTAGGTGGCCACCTGGCGCACCATCTCGGAGCCGATGCTGCCGGCAGAACCCGTGATGAGCACACGCTTGCCGCGGAGCAGCTGACCGATGGACAGCATGTCGACCTTGATCTCGTCACGAGGCAACAGGTCCTCAACGCTGACCTCACGCAACGTGGACAATTCAAGACGAGCTTGCGCTTGCGCTTGCGCTTGCGCTTGCGCTTGCGCTTGCGCTTGCGGGCTCCTGTCGTCGCCCGCAAGCGCAAGCTCCGGTGTCGGCATCATGAAGATTTTGACATCGGCATTGATCAACAAGTCCTGCAGTTCCTGATTATGCCGGAACTCGTAGTTGCACAACGGCGACACCAGCACGGCCTCAATACGCTCGTGCTCAATGACGTTGAGCAGGTTCTCGTTCGTACCGTAGAGGTGTTCACCCATCAGCTGGTCGTGGGAGTCGTGCGGGTCGTCGGTAATGAATCCCTTCAGCACGAAGCGCTGCGGGAGCTCCGTCCGGATGCTCTTGGCCAGCGACACACCACCACTCATGCTTCCATAGATAAGCACGCGCAAGCCACGCTTGTCGTGAGTCAGCACCTCGTAGAGGGTCTTCACCATCACGCGTATGCCCCACATAATCAGTGTGGCCAGCAGGAAGATGGCTATGAGCTGGTAGGCATGCAGACGCTCGAAATATGGTTCCGGCAGCAGGTTGATGACATAGTGTGCTGCAACGGAGAGTGCCAGCGACAGTGTTGAGGCATAGGCCACACGCGTCAGGTCGACGAACGACGAGAAGCGCACGATGCCCGAATAGGTGTGGAACAGGCGCATGCCAATCCAGCTCAGCATCACGTAGACCACCATGACGTTGGAGAGACGGTATGAGTGAATCAGCGTCTCGTAGCCGTGGTTGAACAGCCAGAAGACAAAAAAACCTGATAAGTATATGGTAATACTGTCAATCAAGAAAATCACCCAGTAGGGCAAGGCATTCCGACTGAAGTACCATCTTAGTAGTTTGCTAAACGGATTTGGCATGTCAAAGTGCAGTATTGTTCTTTTTGTTTCGGCTGCAAAGTTACAAAGAAGCGAGGGAAAAACAAAACTTTCCCCCCCTTATTTTTCATAATTTTACGACGAGGCCTGCCAAGATGTCAGCATAGTCGAGCGTCGTGTGCTGGTGATAGAGGTAGTTGAACTTGTGCCACACGTAGCGTCCGCGCATCTCAACGCCCACGCGACGGCAGGGCCAGAGCTCCAGCGACGGCTCTGCGACGAGGGTCAGCGCATTGCCTGCCTCGCCCTGGATATCGGCCTTGCGCACCTTCTTCAGGTCGGTGGCGTCCCTGCAGGCATAACCTATCCACGTGAAGAGCTGTGAATAGCCGGCATCGAGCGACAGGCGCAGCCACCGGCCTGCCTGCAGCCGCGAGTAGACCTTGGCGCCATAGCCGCTGCCCCAGGAATAGCCCACCTTCGGGTGGACGCGGTCGACCAGCTTCATGGGCGTGGCGCCCATCAGTATGCCGTTCAGGTAGAACTGCTGCTCCCAGCGCAGACGGGGCGTCACCTTACGGTAGGCCACGCCGGGACCGACAGCGCCCACCTCGGAGTAGCCGACGCAGTTGCGGAACTTACGGTAGTCGCCCGTGGCATAGTCGGGCTCGGCATAGACGTGGTAGAAGTGGTTGTAGAAGCCCCAATTGTGCTCAATGTACTTTTGCCTGTCACCACGTGCCGCCGTTTTGTCTTCTTGCCGGATGCTCTCGCTGCACCACAGCTGACTGGTCACGCGGGTGTAGTTCAGCATGGTCTGATGGCTGCCGACGGCAGCCGTGAAGCCGAGGTCGAAATAGTCGAAGAGCCCGTTACCCTCAGCCCCCATGATGTCGCCGTAGGTGGTGTTCCAGTGCAGATAAGCACTGGCTACGTTAGGCTGTTCGCGAACAACCAGATAGCGGTAGCCCGCCGCAAGACTGGTCGTCATCAGATGCTGCGGCCTGCGGCCGCCACGCACACGCCAGCTGTCGCCACGCAGCAGACGGTTCAGTCCGCACATCGGGTTGACGACGAAGGCCAGCACCTCGCGTCCCACACGCTCCAGACCGCAGGCCCAGTCGTCGACGATGGCACTGCTAATGCGATGCAGCGGTTCTCCGATGGTGACGCCACCGATAGGCGTGGTGACCATGTCGTTGTAGGATGGCAGCTCTGACTCTCCGAAGAGTTCCCAGACGAGACTGCCGCCAAGGGAGAAGAGTGCCGACGTGCCGATGCCCTGCCCGTTCTCGCGCGCCGTGAGATAGTAGATGGCACCATGATACGGATGCTCGATGGTGTTGGTGTACATATAGTCCTCGTCCCACCACCACTTGAACTCCGTCGCATTGCGCTTCATCGACTTGAAGGTGATCTTCGAGAAGGGCGACGAGCTGAGCACCGAGTTGTTGTAGCCGACAATCAGGCCCGTGACGCCCAGGTTCTCGATGGCAGCCAGCCAGGCACGGGGTTTCACAGAATCATTTGCCACCGTGTCGGCCGGTTCATGGGAGAGAACGGGCAGCACGGTGGCAAATGCACAGAATATACTGACTACGAGTCTCACTGAAAGTCAGTCATTAGTGATGTATCAGACAGTAGCTGCGGCGGAAATCCAGCCGTAGATGCACGACACGATGCCGAAGAGTGCGACACCGGCAGTGCAGAGAGCCAGCGCCGTACGAGTCCAGCAGTCGCTCTTGAACGTAGGCAGCGGGCTGTCGGTCTTGGTGATATACATGGCCTTGACGATGAGCAGGTAGTAGTAGAGTGACACTACCGTGTTGATCAGGGCAATGAACACCACGAAGTAGACCCAGAAGGAACCCTCGGCAGCAGCAGCCATGAAGACGAAGAACTTCGAGAACATGCCTGCGAACGGGGGAATACCTGCCAGCGAGAACAGCGCCAGCGTCATGAGGAACGACAGCTTGGGGTTGGTCTGGTAGAAGCCGTTGTAGCACGACATCTGGGTGTTGCCACCATTCTGCTCCACCACGTTGATGACGGTGAAGACAGCCATGTTGGCAGCCACATAGACCAGCACGTAGTAGGTCAGCGCCGTAACGCCCATCGTCGGGTCGCCCATCACTGCCAGCATGATGTAGCCGGCCTGCGAGATAGAGGAGAAGGCCATGAAGCGCTTCAGCTCCGACTGACGGATGGCGAAGAGGTTACCGATGGTGATGGTGAGGATGATGACCGTGCCGAGCAGTACCTGCCAGTACTCGAACATGGAGCCGAAGACCTTGGTCAGGATGATGCACAGGGCCAGGGCAGCAGCACCCTTGGAGACGACGCTCAGGTAGCCGGTGACGGGTGTGGGAGCGCCCTGGTAGGTGTCGGCCGTCCAGAAGTGGAAGGGCACCAGCGAGAGCTTGAAGCCCAGACCGCTGAAGAAGAACACCAGACCGGCGATGAGCATGGCCCAGTCGGCTGTCCAGAAAGCACTCTCGGCGATGACCTTGGCCATGTCGTCGAAGTAGAGCGTTCCCGTGATGCCATAGAGCAACGAGATGCCATAGAGCATGACGCCGCTGGAGAAGGTGGCGGTGAGGATGTACTTGGCAGCAGCCTCAGCGCTCTGCTTCTTCATCTTGTCGAAAGCCACCAGACAGGCCATGGGCACTGAGGCAGTCTCGAGTCCGAGGAAGAACATCAGGAAGTTGCCGCTCGAAATCATGATGAACATACCCAGGAGCGTCGAGAGAACCAGCATATAGAACTCGCCCTCGTTCTTCCGGGCTTCGTTCTTCAGCCAAGGCTCGGACATGATCAGTACGATAAGCGTACCAGCGCTCAGAATCACCTTCATGACATTGGACATGGCCGTAGCGACATACATGCCGCCGAAGGCCTCAGCAGGTTCCGACAGCAAGGCAATGCGCACCGGCAGGACAACCATCAGGCCAACGGTAATCCCAAAGAGGATGTTGTGCTTATCATCGCGACGATGCAGGAAAAAGTCTCCGAAAAATACTACTAACAGGATACACACGAGATAAAACTCGGGAACCATATTCAGGAATTGTCCGTAATTCATATCTTTATCCTCCTTTCTTTACATGACACCAATTGATTGCAGGATGCTGCCGGCACTCGGCGAGATCATGTCGCTGAAGAAGAACGGCAGACAGCCGAGACCTGCCACACAGAAGATGAGGCAGATGACGGCGACACGCTCGTCCCAAGTAGCGTCGGTCAGCTCCAGATAGTGCTTGTTCTCGACCTCGCCATAGAGAATCTTGCCGATGACACGCAGGATGTAGACTGCGGTGACGACGATACTCGTACAGGCGATGATGGTAGCCACCATGCGGAACGAGGTGTTGGGATCGCCGCTGAGAGGCTCAGCGCCGAAGGCACCTACGAAGATGGTCATCTCGGCAATGAAGCCCGAGAAGCCGGGAAGTCCGAGGTTGGCGAGACCGGCGATGACGTAACCCACAGCGAGGAACGGCATGATCTTCATCAGACCGGCCAGCTCGCGGATGTCACGGGTGTGTGTACGACCGTAAATCATACCGATGAGGGCAAAGAAGAGAGCCGTCATCAGACCGTGCGACAGCATCTGCAGGATAGCACCGGTGACAGCCGTCTGGCTCATCATCAGCAGGGCGAAGAGCACCAGACCGCAGTGCGACACCGACGAGTAGGCGTTGATGTACTTCAGGTCGGTCTGTACGCAAGCGCTCAGGGCACCGTAGACCACAGAGATGGTCGTCAGGATGAGGAATATCCACGAGAGCTCCTGGGCAGCCTCAGGCAGCAGGAACATGGCCACGCGGAAGCAGCCGTAGCCGCCGAGCTTCATCAGCACACCAGCGTGCAGCATCGACACTGCCGTGGGGGCCGAAGCATGACCGTCGGGCGACCATGTGTGGAACGGGAAGAGGGCTCCCAGCACGCCGAAGCCGACAAAGATGAAGGGGAAGAACACCTTCTGGATGTCGACGGGGATGTTGTGCATGGCAGCAATCTCGTTGACGTTCATCGTCGTGGCGCCGCTGAAGAAGTAGATGCCCAGGATGCCGATAATCAGCAGGGCCGAGCCACCCATCAGCATGAGCGTCAGCTTCATGGCCGAGTACTCCTTATGGCCGGAACCCCAGACACCAATGAGCAGGTACATGGGAATCAGGGCCACCTCGTAGAACATGAACATCGTAAAGAGGTCAGTGGAGATGAAGAAGCCGTAGACACCCGTCGAGAGGAGGGTGAACCACAGGAAGTACTCCTT
>CAMVPA010000066.1 GCA_947169245.1 uncultured Prevotellaceae bacterium | reverse complement strand
CCATGGAGAAGCAGATGCAGGCCGAGCGTAACAAGCGTGCACAGATTCTGACCTCTGAGGGACAGAAGGCCGCTGAGATCCTGGCCTCCGAGGGTGAGAAGACCGCCATTGTCAACAAGGCCGAGGCAGCCAAGCAGGAAGCCATCCTGCAGGCTGAGGGTGAGGCCCAGGCCCGCATCCGCGTGGCCGAGGCCGAGGCCAAGGCCATCGAACTGATTACCGAGGCTGTGGGCAAGTCGACCAACCCCGCCAACTACCTGCTGGCACAGAAGTACATACAGATGATGCAGGAGCTGGCCGAGGGCGACAAGACGAAGACCGTCTACCTGCCTTACGAGGCCACGAACCTGCTGGGCAGCATCGGTGGTATCAAGGACCTGTTCAAAGCAGAATAAGCCTATGAACATGTGGCGAACGACAGTGCTGACGGTGGCTGTGCTGAGCGCAGCTGCCGTCGCCGCACAGGACGACCGCGTGCGCTCGTCGTCGAGTCAGTACCTGCAGCCGCAGGCCAAGCCCGACGTCACGCTGAGCTTCGGCATCACCGCCGAGGGTCAGCGTTTTGAGCCTACGTGGGGACTCGACCTGGCATGGATTAACGAGCAGAACGTGAAGAAGGGCGTCAACCACATGGGCAAGGAGAACGTAGGCATCGGACGTACGTCGTTCCGCGTACTGAACCCCCTGAAGGATGACGGCTCGCTGACGGCCGACCAGATTGAGGGCCTGAAGACGCGCTCCACCCTCTTCAACAACCTGGTGAGCCCGACGCTGCCGCTGGTCATCAACTGCGACAACGGTTACAAGCCCGACGGACACACGGGGCCGCTCATCAACACCTACTATACCACCAACAAGCGCGCTGACGCTGAACACTGGGCCAAGTGCATCGAGGCTCATGTCAACTGGATGAAGAAGAACAGCAAGCACCCCATCGTGGGTGTGTCGCCCTTCAACGAGCCCGACAACGCCCTCGAGAAGAACCTGACGGGCGAAATACAGGGAACGGCCGAGGACGAGGCCAACGTGGCACGTCTGCTGAAGACCTACGACTCGATGGAGGACATCGTCGTCACTGGCGGCAACACGCTGAACAACGACAACGCGCTGAACTGGTACAACGCCGGCAAGCAGTACTACGACTGGGGCAACACCCACCAGCTGGCAGGCTCGTTCGACACCTTTGCCAACTTCTACCAGCAGCTGAAGAAGGACGGCAAGGTGGGCTTCGACGACGAGATGCACAACGTGGTCGAGGCTATGGTGGGTCTGGAGTACGGCATGACCTACGGCATCTGGTGGGGCTTCGACAGCCGTGCGCGCGGCGAGTTCTGCCAGATCAGCCGGCACGGCCAGCGGCTGGCTTACGGCGAACAGCGCAGCAACTGGACGGCAGCCTCGGTGTGGCGCCACGACGACGGTCGCGTAAAAGCCTTTGTGGGCTCCAGCGAGCGTCAGGCCAAGACCACGAAGTATCAGTTTGTCTCGACCGAGCGCGACGTCTACTACGACGGTTACGGTCCGCAGCGTGAGTACCTGACGACGCTGATAGGCGCCAACGGCTACCAGAAAGGACAGACCAACGCCGAGCGCGTCGTCGACGTGACGTGGGGCGAGGACGTGCCCTCGGCACCCGTCACTGCCGGTACCTACCGCCTCATCAACAAGGGCGCTGGCAAGGCCGCTGCCTGGAGCAGCAACGGTGCGAACATAGGCCTCGAAATCTACTCGTCGCCCAGCACCAAGCAGCAGTGGACGGTGAAGCCCGTCACCAACCGCAGCGGCGGCGACCTCAGCTTCTACGACATCGAGGCCCTCGACAACGCCAGCATCCGCATGAACGTGAAGAACTACTCGACCAGCAACAACGCCGAGATCATTGCCTGGACGCAGACGGAAGGTCCCACGTCGAACGAACAGTGGTATCTGGAGTATGCCGGCAACGACCTGTACTACGTCCGCAACCGCGAGAGCGCCCTCTATCTGGCGGCCAACTCAGCTGGCAGCCAGGTGGTGCAGGTGACGCTGGCCGCCACGGCCTCGACAACCGTCCGCAACCGTGCGCTGTGGAAACTGGTGCCTGCCGACGTGAACTACGAGGCGTGGCCCCCCGAACAGGTGAAGGGACTGACCGCCGAGGCCCATTCGGCCTCAGTCACGCTGTCGTGGACGGAGAACGCGGAGGCCGACGGTGTCGTGGGCTACATTGTGATGCGCGCCGTCAAGGGTACTGACGACTGGAACACCATTGGCCGCATGGTGAAGACCCCCTATTTCACTGACAACACCTGCCGGCAGGGCGTCACCTATGAATATAAGGTGAGAGCCGTCGACCAGGCGCAGAACCGCTCGCGCCAGGCCTCCGAGACCGTGGAGGCTACGCCTACCGGCGAGCGCTCGCTGGTGGCACGGTGGACGATGGAGGGCAACCTGAACGACGAGTCGGCCAACATGATGGACGCAGCGGCCTACGGCAACGTGCGCTACCAGGACGGACATGAAGGACAGTCGATCCACCTGATGAGCAACCAGTATGTGCAGCTGCCCTACGAGGTGGCGTCGAGCGACGAGCTCACTGTGGCCATGTGGGTCAAGATCAGCAACACCACAGCCTGGCAGCGACTGTTCGACTTCGGAAACGACACCGGCCACTACCTGTTCCTGACACCGTCAAACGGCTCCGTCATGCGCTTCGCCATCAAGAACGGCGGCGACGAGCAGACCGTCGACTGTCAGACCAAGCTAACGGCCAACGCGTGGAAGCATGTGGCCGTGACCATCGGCAGCGAGAAGACCGTTGTCTATGTCGACGGCGTGGAGGCCGGTTCGTCAACAGGTGTGACCATACGGCCCTCTGACATTCATCCTGTCATGAACTACCTGGGACGCAGCCAGTACGTGAGCGATCCCTCACTGCTGGGCGACTTCGACGACGTGCGCATCTACAACTACGCCGTCAGCGCCGACGATGTCAAGGCCATCATGAACGGCGACGTGCCCGACGGCATCGGAACTGCTGTCGAGACGCCTACACAGGCGGCTGTCTATACCCTCGACGGCGTCCGGCGTACGGCTCCACGGAAGGGACTGAACATCATCGACGGCAAGAAAGTGATGCAATAAGAGATGTTTTTCCGCTAAATTGTTGCAGAATCAGATATTTTTGTGTAATTTTGCAGCCAATTAGGCAGATACGACATCATCATGGTACAGAATATTTTCAAAGGGCTGGGCATAGCCCTGATTACGCCCTTCAAGGAAGACGGCTCCGTTGACTACGATTCGCTGAAACGTTTGGTTCAGTATCAGTTAGACAACGGTGCCGACTTCTTTTGTATTCTCGCCACGACAGGCGAGACACCCACGCTGACGGCACAGGAGAAACAGACCATCAAGGACCTGGTGGTCGACATTGTGCAGGCGCGTGTGCCCATCCTGATGGGCTGTGGAGGTAATAACACGGCAGCTGTCATCGAGGAGCTGAAGACCGGCGACTTCAAGGGCATCGACGGCATCCTCAGCGTCTGCCCCTACTACAACAAGCCGTCGCAGGAGGGTCTCTACCAGCACTTCAAGGCTATTGCCGCAGCTACCGAGCTGCCCGTAGTACTTTATAATGTTCCCGGCCGCACGGGCGTGAACCTGAAAGCCGAGACTACCGTGCGCCTGGCACGCGACTGTAAGAATATTGTCGCCATCAAGGAGGCCAGCGGCAATCTGGAGCAGGTGGACGAGATCATCAAGAACAAACCGCGCGACTTCGACGTCATCAGCGGCGACGACTCGCTGACGTTCCCGATGGTCAGCTGCGGCGCCGTAGGTGTCATCAGCGTCATCGGCAACGCCCTGCCCAAGGAGTTCTCGAAGATGATCCGCCTGCAGATGCGCGGCGAGTACGACCCTGCACGCAAGATCCATCACCGCTTCACCGACCTCTTCTCGCTGCTCTTCGTCGACGGCAATCCTGCCGGCGTGAAGGCCATGCTCCACGAGATGGGCTTCATCGAGAACGTGCTGCGACTGCCGCTGGTGCCCATGCGCATCAAGAACATGCAGCGCATGTCGGAGATTCTGAAGGAACTGAAAATCTAACAACCGCGCCTCATCCGCCCGGCAGGGTGACTACGGATGAAGAAAGCGCCTCATCCGCCCGACAGGGTGACTACGGATGGATAGCAACACTTTATTATCGGAACTGAACGAGAGCCAGCGCCAGGCGGTGCTGTTCTGTGACGGGCCGTCGCTGGTCATTGCCGGCGCCGGTTCGGGCAAGACGCGTGTGCTGACCTATAAGGTGGCCTACCTGCTGGAGCAGGGACTGAGGCCCTGGGAGATACTGGCGCTGACGTTTACCAACAAGGCTGCCCGCGAGATGAAGGAGCGCATAGGCCGGTTGGTGGGCGACGAGCGTGCACGCTACCTGCAGATGGGCACGTTCCACTCGGTCTTCTCCCACATCCTGCGCGTCGAGGCCGCACAGATAGGGTTTCAGTCGAACTTCACCATCTATGACCAGACGGACGCCCGCTCGCTGGTGAAGACCATCATCAAGGAGATGGGGCTCGACGACAAGGTCTACAAGCCCGCCTCCGTTGCCGACCGCATCTCGATGGCGAAGAACCATCTGGTGCTGCCCGTCCACTACGCCAGTAGCGAATGGGCACGTGACGATGCCGCCTCGAAGCGCCCCGCCGTCAAGGACATCTACCTGCGCTATGCGGAGCGTTGCCGTCAGGCCAACGCGATGGACTTCGACGACCTGCTGGTGCAGACCTATGTGCTCTTCGACCAGCATGAGGATGTGCGGCGGAAGTATGTGGAGAAGTTCGCCTTCGTGCTCGTTGACGAGTACCAGGATACGAACTACGCCCAGCAGCAGATTGTGCTGCAGCTGACCCGCGAGCGCCAGCGTGTCTGTGTCGTCGGCGACGATGCACAGAGCATCTACAGCTTCCGCGGTGCCAACATCGACAACATCCTGAACTTCCGCGAGGCCTACGACGGTGCACGGCTCTTCAAGCTGGAGCAGAACTACCGCTCGACACAGCTCATTGTGCAGGCGGCCAACTCGCTGATACGCAAGAACGAGCGCCAGATACCGAAGGACGTCTATAGCCGTAACGAGGAGGGCGAACTGCTGACGCTGAAGCCGGCCTACTCCGACCGCGAGGAGGCCATCATCGTGTGTCAGGACATCAAGCGCCTGCGCCGCGAAGACCACTGCCAGTGGAGCGACTTCGCCATCCTGTACCGCACGAACTCCCAGAGCCGCTCGTTCGAGGAGCAGATGCGCAAGGACAACATCCCGTACCGTATCTACGGCGGTCTGTCGTTCTACCAGCGCAAGGAAATCAAGGACGTCATAGCCTACTTCCGGCTGGTGGCCAACCCCGACGACGAAGAGGCCTTCAAGCGCATCATCAACTACCCGACGCGTGGCATCGGCAATACGACAGTCGACAAGATTGTCAGTGCTGCCAGCATGTATGGCGTCAGCCTCTGGCGCGTTATCTCCGACCCCGTGCTGTTTCCGCTCGACGTGAGCAAGGCGACGATGACGAAGATTGACGCCTTCAGGCAGCTCGTCGAGAGCTGGCGCCAGCGTCTGACCACTGAGGATGCCTACCAGCTGGGTCATGACATCGTGATGACCAGCGGCATCAGCCGCGACATCTATGGCAGCCACAACCCCGAGGACGTGTCGCGACAGGAGAATCTGGAGGAGTTCCTCAGCGGTATGCAGGACTTCGTGGAAGGCCGACGTGAGGAGGACATGGGCAACCAGCTCTATCTGCCGGACTTCCTGCAGGAGGTGGCGCTGCTGACCGACCTCGACAGCGACGAGGGCGACGAGAACGACAAGGTGGTGCTGATGACCATCCACTCGGCCAAGGGACTGGAGTTCCCGACGGTCTTTGTCGTGGGTCTGGAAGAGAACATCTTCCCGTCGCCGATGTGTACCAACACCCTGCGTGAGCTGGAGGAGGAGCGCCGTCTGCTCTACGTGGCCATTACCCGTGCCGAGAAACACTGTATCATGACCTGCGCCCAGAACCGTTTCCGCTTCGGACGGATGGAGTACGACACGCCTTCGCGATTCATCAAGGACATTGACCCGCAGCTTATCAGAGTCATCTCCGAGAAGGGTGGCGACAGCTTCGCACGTAGGGACGGCTTCCGTGGCGACGGCTTCGGTCGTGGCGATGGCTTCGGTCGTGGCGACGGCTTCGGTCGTGGAGGTGACGGCTATACCCGAAGCATCGGTGAGACGACGAGCAGGGGCAGCCAGTGGATGCAGAACCCGAGGCCTGTGGCCACGCAGTTCCGTGCCGATCCCAAGCCGCGCGCCGTGGCTCCGCGCCAGCCCGAGAAGCCCGTCGACCCCTTCTCCGACAGTTTCAAGCGTACGTTACAGGCAGCTTCCAGTGGTCGCTTCCGTCCTGTGGAGCGTGCTGTGGCGCCGCGTCCGATGGCTACCGAAGGTGGTACGCTGCAGGAGGGTGCCGTCATCGAGCACCAGCGCTTCGGTGTCGGCCGTGTCGTGAAGCTGGAGGGTGTTGGCGAAAACCAAAAAGCAACTGTTGAGTTCAAGAATGTGGGAACCAAACAGTTGCTGTTGAAGTTTGCGCGGTATAAGGTGTTGTAAGAGGTGAGAGGTTACTTCTGCGGATTGCCTTTCTCGCCGTTACCGCCCTTTTTGCCTCTGTTTCCTTTGCCTTTTCCCCGGCTACCGTTTCCTCTTCCTTTGCCTCCCCCGTGGCTGTGCCAGCGACCGTTGTGGCGTCCGCCGGCATGTTTCTTCTCGCGCTTGGTGTAGACAGGCGCCTCGCCTAAGCCGTCGGGTAGGGGGCGCTTCTCAACCTCCTTGCCCAGGAAGTGCTCAATGCTCTGGAAACGGTAGATGTCGGTGTCGCTGATGAAGGTGATGGCTACGCCGTCGCGGTCGGCACGTGCCGTACGGCCTATGCGGTGGACGTAGTCCTCGGCGTCGTGAGGCACGTCGTAGTTGATGACGATGCGGATGTCGTCGATGTCGATGCCTCGGCTGACGATGTCGGTAGCCACGAGGACGTCGACCTGTCCGGCCTTGAAGCGGAGCATCACCTCGTCGCGCTCGCGCTGGTCGAGGTCGCTGTGCATCTCGGCGCAGTTGATCTTCATGCGCTTCAGTCGGCGGGTGATGTCCTTCACCTTGTCCTTCTTGCCCGAGAAGATGATGACGCGCTGCAGGTCGCCGGCTTTGAACAGGTGTTCGATGATGCCGAGCTTCTGGGGCTCATAGCAGACGTAGGCCGACTGCTGAATCTTCTCTGCGGGCTTCGATACGGCCAGTTTCACCTCGACGGGGTCGTGGAGCAGCGACATGGCCAGCTCGCGGATCTTGCCCGGCATGGTGGCCGAGAACATGACACGCTGACACGACTCCGGCAGCTCAGCCACAATCTTGAGAATATCATCAGAGAAGCCCATGTCGAGCATGCGGTCGGCCTCGTCGAGCACGAAGAACGAGCAGCGCGAGAGGTCGAGGTTGCCCACCTTCAGATGGCTGAGCAGACGACCGGGTGTGGCGATGATGACATCGGCGCCCAGGCGCAGTCCACGCAGTTCCTGGTCGTAGCGGTTGCCGTCGTTGCCGCCGTAGACGGCGACACTGGAGATGCCGTCGAGGTAATAGCCGAAGCCCTGCATGGCCTGGTCAATCTGCTGTGCCAGCTCGCGTGTCGGCGACATGATGACGCAGTTGATGGCGTCCTTGGGGTAGTTGCCGTCGTCGAGCATGGAGAGGATGGGCAGTAGGTAGGCAGCCGTCTTGCCGGTGCCTGTCTGAGCGACGCCGAGCACGTCGTAACCGTCGAGAATCTCGGGTATGCAGCGCTCCTGTACGGGGGTCATGTCCTCGAAGTGCATGTCGTAGAGTGCGTCGAGGATGTTGTCGTTGAGGTATGTTTCTTCAAATGTCATTCAAATAGAAAATTGTAAATTAGTTCGGCGCTTGCCGGTAGCAGAAGTATGCTATGAACACATATAATATATTAGGTATCCAGGCGGCCAGCATGGCGGGCAGGCCTGCGTTGATGGCAAAGGTGGAACTGATGGTCTGTAACAGGATGTAGGCAAACGACAGTGCCAGGCCGATGCCCAGATAGAGTCCCATGCCGCCCTTGCGCTTGCGTGCCGAGAGGCTGGCGCCGATGATGGTGAGGATGAACGAGGCAAAGGACATGGCGATGCGTTTGTGGAACTCCACCTCGTACTGAACGACGTTCTGCGAGCCGCGCTCCTGCTGTTTGGAGATGTACTGCAGGAGCTCGGGCGAGGTGAACGTCTCCTGCTGGCCTTTCGAGAAGACGAGGTCCATGGGTTCCATCATGATGAGCGTGTCGATGCTCATGCCGCTGGTGATCTCTTCGCGCAGTCCTTTCAGCGTGCGTATCTTGTAGTTGCGTGCCTCCCAGTGGAAACGGCTGTCGCTGATGGAGTCGTAGCGGATGGTGGTGGCGGTCATGTGGCTCACGAGCTTCTTGTTCTCGAACTTGTCGAGCGAGAAGCCGTAACCCGTGCGGTTGACGTCGTCGTACTGCTGTATGTAGGCGATGACGCCCTTGCCGACTTGCAACTGCACGTTGGTGGCCGAGGTAATCTTCTTGCTGTTCTTATAGCGCGACTCGAAGTTCTGTCGGATGACCGTACCCTTGGGGATGACCATGGCGCCGAGGTAGAAGTTGAGCATGGCGATGATGGCGGCTGAAATCATGTATGGCCGCATCAGCCGCTTGAAGCTCATTCCCGATGCCAGAATGGCAATGATCTCGCTGTTGCCTGCCAACTTCGACGTAAAGAAGATGACGGCGATGAAGACGAACAGCGGCGAGAAGAGGTTGGAGAAGTAGGGGATGAAGTTGGCATAGTAGTCGAAGACGATGGCGCGCATCGGCGCGTGGTTCGTGGTGAACTTTGCCAGGTTCTCGTTGATGTCGAAGACGATGGAGATGCTGATAATCAGGATGATGGAGTAGATGTACGTGCCGATGAACTTGGCTACGATATACTTGTCAATCCGCTTCAAGTAGTGGAACGGATTGAGGTATTTCATCCATCTGAACCAGGATGCTATCTTGCGTAATATGTTCTTCATCGTCTCTGTCCTAACTGTTCGATGACTGAGCGTTTCCACGCGGTGAAGTCGCCGGCGATGATATGACGTCGGGCATCGCCCACCAGCCTGAGGTAGAACGCCAGGTTGTGGATTGAGGCTATCTGCATGGCCAGCAGTTCCTGTGCCTTGAACAGGTGGTGCAGGTAGGCTTTCGAGTGTATCTGGTCGACGTAGCAGCCGTCGGGGTCGATGGGCGAGAAATCCTGTTCCCACTTCTTGTTGCGCATGTTCATGGTACCCTCGTAGGTGAAGAGCAGCGCGTTGCGGCCGTTGCGGGTGGGCATGACACAGTCGAACATGTCGACGCCGCGCTCAA
>CAMVPA010000065.1 GCA_947169245.1 uncultured Prevotellaceae bacterium | reverse complement strand
CCACGCGCCTCGTCGTCCGTGCCCTCGAACTGCGCATCCTCGATATCGATAACCTTGAACCCGATCTGGATTAATACGTAATTCGTCATTGAAAAAGTTTCTCCCACATATTGCCATTACGCTGTTCGCCGCCCAGCTGTTGCTGATGCTGGTGTCGTGGCTGCTCAGCGCCGCCTTTCCTGTCAGCGGCATCCGTTCGCTGCTCTCCGGCGAGGGACTGCGCTGGTTCTTTGGCCACTTTGCACTATCGATGGCGACCCCCTGGCTCGTCTGGCTGTTGCTGTTGGCAATGGCCTATGGCGTGCTCCGTCGCTGTGGTGTGCTACGGCTTGGTAAGAGCTATCGCGTCAGTCGGGCGCGCATCATGACGTTAGTCCTGCTATTGGTCTACGTGGGCGTCATCATGCTCATGGTCGCTGTGCCCCACGCCGTGTTGCTGTCTGCTATGGGCAGTCTGTGGCCATCGCCGTTCTCCTATGCTCTGATACCCTTCATTGCCTTTGGTGTCATTGCCTTGGGGGCTTTCTACGGCATCATTGCAGGGTCGTTCAATACGCTGGCCGATGTCTACGACGCTGTGCTCTATGGCATTCGCCAGTCGGCACCCTTCCTGTTGTTCTACGTCCTGCTGGCTGAGCTCTACCAGTCGTTGCTATTCATCATCGGGGTATGACCAACGAACGACTGTGGAATCGTAACTATTGCAAGGTGATGACGGCCAACTTCTCGCTGTTCTTCGCCTTCTACGTGCTTACACCCTTGTTGCCGCTGTATCTGAGCGAACACTTCGGTGCCACGAAGGACGTCATCGGACTGGTGTTGTCGGGCTACACCATCACGGCGCTGCTATTCCGTCCGTTCAGCGGTTATTTCGTTGACTCGTTCCCACGCAAGACGGTGCTGATGATTAGTTTTGCGGCGTTCTCGATATTTTTTGCCGGCTACCTGGCGGCATCCACGCTGTTGCTGTTCACCATTGTGCGTACGCTGCATGGTGGACCTTTTGGCGCACTGACGGTGTCCAACGCCACAGTGGCTATCGACGTGTTGCCATCCAGTCGCCGAACGGAGGGCATCGGCTATTACGGCATGTCCAACAACCTGGCAATGGCCATCGCACCCACCATCGGCATCTTCGTCTATCGCTGGACCCACAGCTTCGAACTGCTGTTCTGGATAGCGCTTGTGGTGGCCTGCCTGGGGTGGCTGACCGATGCTACTGTCACGCTGCGCGCAAAGGAGATTCAGCGTAACAAGAGCAAAATGTCTCTTGACCGCTTCTTCCTGGTTCGTGGCTGGCTGCTGGGACTGAACATGGTGGCCTTTGGCTTCTGCTTTGGTGTGCTCAGCAACTATCTGGCCATCTATGGCAAGGAACAGTTAGGCATTACCGGTGGCACGGGCACCTTCTTCATGCTCTGCTCCATAGGTCTCATACTCAGTCGTCTGCAGGGAGGCAAGGCCTTGCGCGAGGGGCGCCTGACGTTTAATGCCGGGTCAGGAATGTGCATCTCCCTCGTCGGCTACACCATCTTTATCTTGTTGCCCACGCTGGCTGACGTCTTCCATCAGACATCCTCCCTCTTCCTGCTTGTCGGCTACTACGGTTGTGCCATTCTCCTTGGCTTGGGCAACGGTCACATGTGGCCCGCCTTCCAGAACATGACCATCTGCGTGGCCCCCAACAATCAGCGCGGCACGGCCAACTCCACCATCCTCATCTCGTGGGACCTCGGCATGGGCTTGGGCATTCTCGTGGGCGGTGTCATTGCCGAGTTTCTGGGCTACAACGCCGCTTTCTGGACGGTCGCCCTCGTCAACGCCCTTGGTGTTGCGTTGTTCTTCCTGGCTACCAAGTCTTTCTTCCTGCGTCGCAACCTGAATACTGATGTACATTAATTATAAAAGTTAAATATAGATGGAAACAGAATTATTCTTAGGGTTTAACCTCCATGCATGGATTACGATTATCACCGTACTGGCCATGTTCACCACGCTGCTGATGACCAAGTTGCGCACCGACCTGGTTTTTATGTCAGCCGTGGGTGTGCTCTATGTTACCGGTGTGCTCGATGCCAAAGAGGCTTTCTCCGGCTTCAGTTCCACCTCTGTGGTTGTCATCGGTGTGCTGTTCGTCGTTGTTGCGGGACTTACCCACACGGGTGTGCTGCAGTGGATAGTGCGCCATCTTCTTGGCCAGCCCACGACCTATGGCAAGGCCGTTGTCAGACTGATGCTGCCCGTTGCTGCTCTGAGCTCGTTTCTGAGCAACACCACCGTCGTGGCCATGTTTGTGAATATCGTTAAGATGTGGTCGAAGAAGCTGGGCGTATCCCCCTCGAAGCTGCTCATCCCGCTGAGCTATGCCTCAGGCATGGGTGGTGTGTGTACCCTCATCGGAACCCCGCCGAACCTGATTATCAGCGGACTCTATGAAGAGAAGACCGGCGAGGCGATGAATGTGCTGGCAACCACCATCCCGGGTCTGTTCTGTCTGGTGGTCGGTGTGCTGTCGGTCATTGCCATGCGCCGTCTGCTGCCCAACCGTAAGGCCCCTGACAGCGATTTCGAGTCGACGGGCGACTATACCGTTGAGCTGCGTGTGCCCTCCGACAACCCACACATCGGCAAGACGCTTGCCGAGGCCGGACTTTTTCACGTCAAGGGTGGTAGCCTGATTGAGTTTTACCACTTCGACGATGTCCCGATGCCTGTCAGCGAGGACGAGTACCTGATGGGTGGCGACCATTTGGTCTATGCCGGACAGATTGACGAGATTCTGGAGTTGAGGAATAGTCACGGACTGGTGATTGCCGACCACCATGTGTTCTCCGTGAGCGAGATTGACAAGAACCGACAGTTGCGCACGGCCTATATCACCTTCTCGAGCAATCTGATTGGTACCACGCTGGCCGACAATCCCGTGCTGAGCAAGAACAATATCAGTATCGTTGCCATCTCGCGCAACGGTCACCGCATCCAGGAAGTGCCCCGTAACGTGGTGCTGAAAGCCGGCGACACGCTGCTGCTGGAATTCCCGCCGCATATCAATATGAGCGAAGTAGAGAAAGACCCCAACCTGCGCTTCTTTGACTCTGAGGACGTGCCCAACATTGGCAGTGGCACCATCATCTCGACGGTCATCATGATTGCCATGGTGGCACTCTCGGCTCTCGGCGTCATGCCCCTGCTGCAGGCTGCGTTCCTCGCCGCTGCCGCCATGCTCATCTTCCGTTGCTGCAATGCCAATCAGGCCATGCGCGCCGTCAACTGGGACATCCTCATGGTCTTTGCAGGCAGTGTGGTGCTGGGTCTGGCCATTCAGAAGACGGGCATTGCCGAACGGCTGGCCTTGAGCATCCTCGACGTCTGTGGCACCAATCCGCTCATCGTCATGACGGCCATCTGCCTGGTCGGCACCTTCATCACCGAGTTCATCTCGAACACGGCAGCGGGCGCCATGTTCTTCCCCATCATGTACGAAGCCGCCGAGAAGCTGGGCTACGAGCCGTTCCCCTTCCTTATTGCCCTGATGATCAGCGTCAGCAGCAGTTTCGCAACGCCCATCGGTTCGCCCACCCACATGCTGGTCTACGGTCCTGGCGGTTACCGCTTCGGCGACTTCATGCGCATTGGTCTGCTGATGAATCTCATCATCCTTGCCGCCAACATCTTCATCGTGAATATCATCTATCCGTTGACTGCGGTGCAATAATTATATTTTAACCAATAAAAATACTAAAAAGCAATGAAAAGAAAAATGTATGAGATGCCGTCTACGCATGTTGTCAGGTTACAACGCACGGCGATGCTGATGTCTAGCCCTGGTGGTCTGGACGATCCAAATGACTATGAAAGTGGTGGCGATCCGTTCGCAAGTCCCAGTCGCGAATTTGACGGCGACCTGGAAGACCTTGGCGACGACGAATTATCAGATATGTAACCTCCCAAAAAACAGACTATTCATATGAAGACAATAAAATATTTCTGCTTGTCTGCACTGGCGCTGACATTGGCCGCCTGCAGCAACGACGACAACGAAGTGACCCAGCAGCCCGCCGAGCAGGTGCAGGGCATTCCTTTCACCGCCACCATCAGCATAGGGCAGAGCGGCAGCAACCGCGCACTCGCTGAGGACGGCACGAAACTTGTGGCCACGTGGGCCGTGGGCGAGAAGGTGGCGCTGATTCATAACGGTGTGAACGACGAGATGGAGGTTGCGAGCGTCAGCGGTGGCGTGGCAACCATCTCCGGAACCATCACGGGCTCTCCCTCGACAGGCGATGCCGTGACGATTATCTATCCTTCCACGGCTGCCAACGGCGCTACGGGCAATGTGAAAGCCAGTCTGCTGAAGCAGCAGGAGGGAACGCTCGAGGCTGTCAGTGCGAAGTACGACGTGCGCAAGGGCACCGGCACGCTGAAGGTTGACGGCGTGGCAACGCTCAGCGACAACGTGTCGCTCACGAATCAGTTTGCAATTTGGAAGCTGACGATACCCACCTCCAAGAACCTTTGTATTTTTGCCGGCAGTGAACCCATCGTCGGTGCTACCCTCGCTTCGGAGGGTGCTGTTTTCTATGTTGCCGTTCCCGCATTCTCTGATCAGACCGTCAACATTTACTCCAGCGACGCCAGCAACAACTGCTATCACTACACACGTTCTGGTGTCTCCCTCACTGCTGGCAAGTACTATCAGAGTACGTTGACGACGGAGCAAATGCCCAAACTCGGTACGTCGCCTGCCTCTATCTATAGGCTGACGGGAGCAGGCACCATTCCCAACAACTGCACAGCCGTGCTCTCTGGGGTCAATATTTCTGGCGGTTATATTGCTTGCGCTGGCAATGCTGGCATCATTCTCTTGGGTAACAATTCCATTTCACCGTCTATTTTTAATGCCGCCATTGAGGTAGGTTCGGGTAATACGCTGACCATTAATGGCACAGGTAAGCTCGTGGCACATGGTCGTGATTCGTCAGCCGGCATCGGTTCAAATAGTGACAATCCCTGTGGAAACATCTGCATCTATGGTGGAATTATTGAAGCATATGGTGATAATAAAGGTGCCGGCATCGGCTCAGGCTGGACAGAAAATTGCGGCAACATCACAATTACCTCAGGCGTTATCAAAGTGACTGCCGTGAAGGGCGCTGAAGCACCATATAGCATTGGTAAGGGTTATGACAAATGGGGCGACTATACCTGTGGCACCGTGACCATCGGTGGCGTGGTGACTGGCCAAATCACCACTAGCCCCTACATCTATCAGCCACAATAATGGTAGAAGCTTGGGGTCGGTTCCGGGTGATCCACATTCCGGATAATCTGTGAACCGAAACCCCTTAGTCTTAAAGAATTATAAAAATAGCGGTCGGTAGGTACATCGACCGCTATTTTTATGTATATTTGCCAGCAGAAGAGTTCCAAAGAAGGGCGCTATTCTTCCAAGAGAAGGGCGCTATTCTTCCAAGAGAAGGGCGCTATTCTTCCAAGAGAAAGGCGCTATTCTTTGCTAAAGACTTCCAAAGAAGTATACGAGAATATATAACCAATGTTTAATCCTTAAAACCCTAAAATTATGAGTAAGGTTAAGTACAGAGTCAGGGAATACACCCCGAAGACCGAGAATCAGGGCAGCCACTCTTGGTTTGCCGAGGTAGTGATTAACAACGATGTGGACAATGCCGAGCTGGCGAAGAAGATAGCCGCCAGGACGGGCTTCAAGTCGTACGAGTGTCAGGCCGTGGTAGCCGCCATTGCCGACATTGTGGCCGAGGAGGTGCTGGAGTCGAACCGCGTCTCGCTGACCAACGAGCAGGGCACTAAGCTGGTGTCTTTCTACCCGAAGGTGCAGGGCTCCATCAGCGACGCCGACGTGCAGAAGAACCAGGCGAAGTACCCGGGCAAGACGGTGGCCGAGGAGAGCATGCTGACGGCCGACCTGCTGTCGTGGACGCTGGGTGCTACGGTGGGTATCAAGTTCAGCCAGCAGTTCGCGCTGAGCAAGCAGGCGCAGAAGGTGAAGACGGTGACGGCTGCCGACGAGGACGACGAGGGCGGCACAGTGACGCCGACGCCCACGCCCAGCGGTGGTGGCGACAACCCGGGTGGCACGGGAACCGTAACGCCCGGCGGCGGTGACAACCCCGGAGGCGGTGGCAACGACGATGATGACGCCGGCGACACGAATTAAGTTTTAAACACGAATTAAGATCTGCGAGATCAGCGAAATCTGCGAGAAATAAAATCCGCGCGAGAGGTTAATATCTCCCCGATGGATGTTGTTCTATCTCTCGCAGATGCCGCAGATAACGCAGATTTTTTTTGTCTAAGGAATCTAGGAATCAAGGAATGTCCTCAGAGTCCTAAGTGTCCGTAGAATAAATTCCTAAATTCCTTAATTCCTTAGAATAAAAAAAAAGAAGCCTCGCCAATTGGCGGGGCTTCATCGTGTTATTTGATCAGGTCCACGGAGCGCTTGAGGAAGCGGTCGAGGGCTTCACCCTTCAGCATACCATTCTGCAAGAGGGCGAGGTCGATGAGCTGGTGGACGATGGCGTTGTCAGCAGCGAAACTGCTGAGCACAGTGGATTTCTTGTCCTTCTGCTCCTGGACGGCCTTCTCGCACTCGGCTTTCATGTCCTTGTCGTCCTGTGTCAGTTCGTCGTACTTCTTCTTGTCCTGTTGCTGCTGGATGGCGGCCAGACGGGCCTCCTGACCCTTGAGCTCGGAGAGAATGGGCTTCAGGGCCTCGTCGGTAGAGGCCTTGCAGTCGTCGAGGACGCGCTTGACCAAGGGGTGGTCGCTGTTGAGCACGAGGTTGAACGAGTCGGGCATCTGTCCGTAGAAGTTCATGCCGGGCTGGAAGCGGCTCATCTCCTTCATACGACGCATCCACTCGTTCTGGGTGATGACGACGGGACGGGCCTCGGCACCCAAGGCGTCGACCTGAACCATGAACTCGGCGTGGTCGAGGTGGGGCATCTGTGACTTGAAGACTTGTGACAAATTGGCAGAGTCGTCGTCGCTGAGGTCGCTCTTGGGGGCGTCGCTCTTGACGATGAGTCGGTCGATGATGTCACTGTCGACACGGGTGAAGCGGCTCTTCTCGAACTTCTGCTCCAGGGTCTGGATGGTGGGCACGTCGAGCTGGCCGTCGAGCAGCAGCACCGAGTAGCCCTTGTCCTGGGCGGCCTTGATGTAGGAGTACTGCTCGTCCTTGTCGGTGGCATAGAGGTAGACGAGCTGGTCGTCCTTGTCCTTCTGACTGGCCTCGATGAGGGTCTTGTACTCGTCGAAGGTGAAGTACTTGCCCTCAGTGTCCTTAAAGAGTGCGAACTCCTTGGCGCGGTCGTAGAAGCCTTCCTCCGAGAGGATGCCGTAGTTGATGAAGAGCTTCAGGTCGTCCCACTTCTCCTCGAACTCCTTGCGGTTCTCGGTGAAGATGGCCTTCAGACGGTCGGCCACCTTCTTGGTGATATAGGTGGAGATCTTCTTCACCTCGCGGTCGCTCTGCAGATAGCTGCGGCTGACGTTCAGGGGGATGTCGGGCGAGTCGATGACACCGTGCAACAGGGTCAGGAACTCAGGGACGATGCCCTCCACCTGGTCGGTGACGAACACCTGGTTGCAGTAGAGCTGGATCTTGTTCTTCTGCAGCTCGATGCTGGACTTGATCTTGGGGAAGTAGAGGATACCCGTCAGGTTGAAGGGGTAATCGACGTTCAGGTGAATCCAGAACAGGGGCTCGTCGCTCATGGGGTAGAGCGTGCGGTAGAAGGACTTGTAGTCCTCGTCCTTCAGCGTCGACGGTGTCTTGGTCCACAGGGGCTCCACGCTGTTGATGATGTTGTCCTCCTGGGTGTCCACCATCTTCTTCTCGTCGCTCGACCACTCCTGCTTCTTGCCGAAAGCCACGGGCACGGCCATGAACTTGCAGTACTTGCCCAGCAGCTGCTGCAGACGCTCCTTCTCGAGGAACTCCTTGCAGTCGTCGTCGATGTAGAGGATGATGTCTGAACCGTGCTGCTCGCGCTCGGCATCGTCAATCTCGTAGGCAGGACTGCCGTCGCAGCTCCACTTGACAGCCTTCGAGCCGTCCTTGTAGGAACGCGTGACAATCTCCACTTTCTTTGACACCATGAACGAAGAGTAGAAGCCCAGACCGAAGTGGCCGATGATGTTGTTGGCGTTGTCCTTGTACTTCTCCAGGAAGTCGGTGACGCCCGAGAAGGCAATCTGGTTGATGTACTTGTCGATTTCCTCCTCGGTCATGCCGATGCCGTGGTCCGAGATGGTGATGGTGCCCTTGTCGGCATCCAGACTGACACGAACGGTCAGGTCGCCCAGCTCCTCCTTGTATTCGCCCTGAGCAGCCAGCGTCTTCATCTTCTGCGTAGCGTCGACGGCGTTGCTGACCATCTCGCGCAGGAAAATCTCATGATCTGAGTAGAGAAACTTTTTGATGACGGGGAAGATGTTCTCGGTAGTAACCCCGATGTTACCTTTTTGCATATACCTTAATTATTATTATATATTAAATTCTGACCTTTATTTTGCAAATACCGTGCCACTTTCCAAAAAAAGTGTTACCTTTGCAGTCAAATTCAGAAATACTATGGTAAAAAGAAGATGGCGCTGCAAGCCGGGCGAACAACCCACGGAGCTGGACAAGCGCATCATGTACTTGGAAAACAAAGGATGGGAGGTGCCCACGCGCGACCTCATCAAGACACCGGAACAGCTCGAGGGCATCCGCCGCGCCAGTGCGGTGAATACGGGGGTGCTCGACGAGGTGGCCCGACAGATTCATGCGGGCATGTCGACGCTGGAGATTGACCAGATTTGTCGCGACTATTGTGAGAAGCACGGTGCCATACCGGCCTGTCTGAACTATGGCGGCGACGAGGATGTGAAGCCGTTCCCCATGAGCGTCTGCACCAGCATCAACGAGGTGGTGTGTCACGGCATTCCCAAGGCCGACGACGTGCTGGAGGAGGGCGACATCATCAATGTGGACTTCACCACCATTCTGGACGGTTACTACGCCGACGCCTCGCGTATGTTTATTATAGGTAAGACGACGCCCGAGAAGGAACAGCTGGTGCGCGTCACCAAGGAGTGTCTGGAAATCGGCATGGAGGCCGCCAAGCCCTGGCATGGCGTCAACGAGATTGGACGTGCCATCCAGAAGCATGCCAACAAGTACCACTACGGCGTGGTGCGCGACCTGTGTGGTCACGGGGTAGGGTGCCACTTCCACGAGGAACCCGAGGTGGCCCACTTCGCACAGCGTGGCGAGGGCATGTTGCTGGTGCCGGGCATGGTGTTCACCATCGAACCGATGATCAACATGGGCACGTGGAAAGTCTTCATCGACTCCGAAGACCCCTACGGCTGGGAGGTCATCTCCGACGACGAGCTGCCCAGCGCCCAGTGGGAACACACCCTGCTGATGACCGAGCACGGCGTCGAAATCTTGTCTTATTAAAGTCGAAACATCGAAACATCGAAACATCGAAATGTCGAAGGATATATATATATTAGGTATAGAGTCGTCCTGTGACGACACATCGGCCGCCGTCCTCAGAAACGGCGTGCTGCTGTCGAACGTGACGGCATCGCAGGCCGTCCACGAGTCGTATGGCGGCGTGGTGCCTGAACTGGCGTCGCGTGCTCACCAGCAGAACGTGGTGCCAGTGGTGCATGAGGCCATCAAGCGGGCCGGCATCCAGAAGGAACAACTGTCGGCTGTCGCCTTTACCCGCGGTCCGGGACTGATGGGCTCGCTGCTGGTGGGTGTCAACTTCGCCAAAGGTTTTGCGCGTTCGCTGGGTGTTCCCCTCATTGACGTCAACCATCTGCAGGGCCACGTCATGGCGCACTTCATCGATGGTGGCGAGGGTGACTTCAATCCGCCGCCTCTGCCATTCCTCTGTCTGCTGGTCAGCGGTGGTAACTCGCAGATTGTCAAGGTGAATGCCTACAACGATATGGAAGTGTTGGGACAGACCATCGACGATGCTGCCGGCGAGGCCATCGACAAGTGCTCGAAGGTGATGGGACTGGGTTATCCCGGTGGTCCTATCATCGACCGTCTGGCGCGTCAGGGCAATCCGAAGGCCTACCAGTTCTCCGAACCGCACATCCCTGGTCTTGACTACAGCTTCTCGGGTCTGAAGACGTCGTTCCTCTATAATCTGCGCAAGTGGGTGGAGGAAGATCCTGACTTCATAGAGCACCACAAGGAGGACATCGCGGCCTCATTGGAGTGGACCATCGTCGATATCCTGATGAAGAAGCTGAAGCTGGCCGTCAAGCAGACTGGCATCAAACATGTTGCCGTGGCCGGTGGCGTGAGTGCCAACAACGGACTGCGCAACGCCTTCCATGATCACGCCAAGCGCTATGGCTGGACGGTGTATATCCCCAAGTTCAGCTACACCACGGACAATGCCGCCATGATTGGCATCGTGGGCTACTACAAGTTCTTGGACAAGGAGTTCTGTGACATCAATGCTCCCGCATTCTCCAAGGTCACATTCAAATAGTCGATACCTCGAAA
>CAMVPA010000064.1 GCA_947169245.1 uncultured Prevotellaceae bacterium | reverse complement strand
AGAATAAGGAGGTGGTCATCAAGCGCTTCCGCGACCTGAGCAACCACCAGGTGATCGTCTGTGACAGTTCGCTGGCCTATCACTTAATGCAGGAATATGGGTGGAGCGAGAATGCCATTCCCGTGGGGGACATGAGCGAAGCCATTCAGGAGGTCAGCGCCAAGGAGGAGGGTCAAATCCTGTGGAACACGCTCTCGCTGAAATGGCTCATGCAGCGCTATCATATCGACAACTTGGAGCTGACCCCCGTCAACATGCAACACGGACAGTACAAGTTCATGTCGAACAACCAGCAGCTGCTCGACATGCTCGACGAGGCCTATACCAGACTCTATACCAACGACAAGATACAACCCTTGCAGGACAAGTGGTTCTATCCTGAGCGTCAGAACATGGAAGATCCGAAAGGACTGTGGTACCTGCTGGGCGGCGGCTTACTGCTGTTTGTTTTCATGGCCGTCTATGGCATCAGCTACCGTATCCAAGACCGGAAGATAAGACACGAGAACGTCAAGCGCAACAATCGTCTGGCGCTGATTTTGCAGACCAGTCAGGTACACATCTGGACCTACGACATCAAGACAAACCAGTTCTCCTGGCATAACGATAACGGGCAGGTGGCCTACACGTATTCGATGGAGGAATTCTCGCAGCGATACAGCCGTGAGGATTTTGTCAGCCTGAAGTCGGCCTTAGCCAAGCTCGCTGAGACCAGGAAGACCGATGAAGAAGAGAAGGAGATAGAACTGAACCTGCGTGCCAAGGACGTGGAAGGCGGCGACACTAACGACCGCGACTACCACATCGTGCTGTCCGTATTGAGCCGCGACAAGAAGGGTAACCCCGCCGTCATCATCGGCACCAAGAAGGACGTGACGGAGGAACAGCAGCAGAAGCGGCTCGACGAAGAGCGCACGCTGCGCTACTGGTCCATCTTCTACACCCCGATTTTGGGCATCATCCTCTTCAACAAGGACGGCCGTCTCGTCAACATCAACCCCAAGGCCTGCGACATCTTCGGATGCAATGCCGAGGAAACCATTGAAAAGGGCGTCGACATCCGTTCGATGTTCAACATTGACGTGCCGGACTTGGAAGACGTGAACGGATATCAGGCCACCCAGACCGTCGGCCACGACAAGATAACCGAGTTCCGTCTGATGACCATCCACGACGATGCCGGCGAGATACTGGGCGTCTTCGCCTTCTGCCGCGACATCACCACGTCGGTCAGTAGCAAAGACCTGGAGCAGGAAAGTCAGAAGAAGATTGACGCGTTGCACGACGAGCAGCGGCAATATACCGAGATTCTCAACTCAGCCATCAGCGATACCGACATCCGACAAGTCACCTACTCGCCCGACTCCCACACACTGACTATCTACAAGGGCACCGACACCATCCAGCATGCGTTGACACAGACACGCTGTATGACACTGGTCGACGAGCAGTCACAGCGACAGGCCATGCGCCTGTTGAGCGATATGGACGACTATGAAGACAAGGTGATAGAATATAATATTAGGACCACCCTCCGCTCGACGGGCGGAAGGCCCTTGATCCTGTATTTCCGCTTAGAGCCCTGCCACGACAACGATAGTAAGGTGATGGAGTACTGCGGTATGCTGCGCGACATTAGCGAGATGGACTGGATTGAACGTCAAATGAATCTGCAAACTGCAAAGGTGCAGGAGGTGGAGAATACAAAGAACAGTTTCGTAAAGAACATGGTGCAGGAGATTCGCACTCCGATGAGAGCCGTAGTTGAACACGTGGCGCAAATCAACGACGACAGTTTTTCGGCCAACGAGCCGGAACTGTGTAAGGTCATCCAGCAGAATGCCGACTACTTGTTGCACATCGTTGACAACATCCTCTACCTGTCGCGCCTGGAGGCACGGATGGTCGAAATCAACCGGCAGCCGCAGAACTTCGCTGAGTTGTTTGAGTCGCAGTGCGCTACGGGATGGATGAAATTCATGAATGCCGACACCAACTACATCGTGGAGAATCCTTACGAGCAACTGACCGTTGACATCGATGCCGAGAATCTTGGCCATGTCATCGAACAGGTGACGTGCAACGCCGCGCAGCATACGAAGCGGGGCACCGTCAGGGCCCGTTACGACTACATCGGCCGACGTCTGATTATCTCGGTCGACGACACAGGCGAGGGCATCCCCGAGGCCGAGCTTACCCGCATCCAGGAGGAGGAACTGGGCGGCGCCCACAACACCAAGGGTCTGGGTCTGGCCATCACCAAGGAGCTGGTCAGCCAGATGGGAGGCACCTTCGAGATCAGTTCGGAAGAGGGGTCGGGCACCACCATCTACATCATGATTCCGTGTCACGCCTCAGTCATTAAACGCAAGAAAACCGCTTAGCCCATGAAACGCCTATATACATATATTATTATACTATTGCTCAGTGCCACTGCTATCAGGTCAATGGCACAGCAGCTTTCAGACACGTACACCAAGCAGCGACCCGTCGTCATTGTCTGCGACTGGGACAAGGCACCCTATGAGTTCCTGAACGACAAGGGACAGCCCTCTGGCAGCAATATTGATGTGATACAGGCCGTGATGAAGGAACTGAACCTGCCCTGCCGCTTCGTGATGAAAGACTGGAGCATCGCCCTGAAGACCTTCGAGCGCGGCGATGCCGACATCATCCTGGCCAATGCCCGCCGCTACCGTCGCGAACCCTACGTCCTCTCGGAGAATATCGTCAACTACAATCGCATCCGCGTGGCCATGCGCTCCGATTCCGTCGGCATGGTGTCGCTCAGTCAGTTGGAGCGCGATGGTGCCGTCTTCAAGCCCGGCGACTACTCCGCCTTCTACTTCATGGACGGCGACACGATGCGCAACAGCCGCATGGAGTTCCAGACGCCCAAGGTGGCGCTGATGGGCGTGCTCAACGGTGACTACAAATACTACGTGTGGGGCGAGGAGCCACTGAAGTGGAAAATCAAGGAACTCAACCTCGAGGGCATCGTGCTCAACGACGTGGGCATCCCCATCTCCGAAATCCATATCATCGGCCGCGACCGGCAATTGATCGAGCAGATAGACGACCAGTACTCGCGTCTGAAGCAGAGAGGAGAGATTGCTGCCATTCAGGACCACTGGTTCCATCCCGAGCGTGTACACGACCACTCGTCGCCGATGGTCTATTACATCATCATCGCCGTGCTGCTGCTATCGGCCCTCTGCTACTTCCTCGCGCGACTGGCAAAGGCCCACGTGCAGAGTGCCGCCCGCAAGTCGACGGAGTTGAACGGCATGATGTACAAGGCCCTGCACATGGGCAACTTCAACATCATGGTCTATGACATCAAGAATGACCGGATGACCAACAGCTACGGCCAGATACTGCCCAAGGAAGGCCTGACATTAGAGGAATTCACAAACCACATCCATCCCAGCCAGCAGCAAGAGTTCACCCAGAAGATGAAGCGCCTGACCGAGGGGCGTGAGCGCCAGTTCGTGCTGAACAAGTTGTTCAACAGCGCCACCGACGACGATCCCCACTGGCTCAGCTTCCACGGCCATGCCATCCTGGAGCTCGACAACGAAGGGCATCCTGCCTACGTCGTCAACGCCATCCACGACGTCACCCACGACCTCGAAGAGAACAAGGCTGAACGCGAACTCGTCAAGAAGTACGAGCAACTGTCGAACATTCCATTCATCGCCATGTCGTTCTACGACAAGGGCGGCTGGCTCATCGACCTCAACGACAACATGCGGCAGCTCTGCGGCATGACCGATGAGAACCCCGAGAACAAGCGATTCTGGGAGACCGTCTGTATGTTCGACGTCCCGCTGTTCCGCAACATCTACTCGCCCGACAACCGCAACGACATGCTCGTCTGCCAGCACATGGAGTACCCCGAGATGGGTATTGACCGCTACATTGAGTTCTACATCCTGCCGCTGTTCAACAGCGACGGCGAGATCTGCAACTACTTCATCACCACGCTCGACATTACCGACGACCGCAACCGCGACCACGAACGCCATCTGCATGACAAGGAGGTGCATGCCATCAGGGCCGATATTGAGCGCAAGAAACAGACTCTGGCTTTCCTCCTGGAACATAGCGACCGCCACTTAGAACAAGGTGACGACGGCAGGATGCGCATCGTCGTCGACAACGCCAAACTCGAGGAGGCCCGCCAACAGTTGCAGACCGTCACCACGCTGGCCGACGAGAGCGTCAGATTGAAGAGTGGCTTCATGGCGTCGATGACCCATGAGTTGCGCACGCCGCTGAACGCCATCATCGGATTCACCAGCGTCCTCGACACGTTAGGCGACAATCCTGAGCGCGGCGAGTACGTCCGCATCATCCGCAACTCCAGCGACATGCTGCAGCGACTCATCAACGACATCATCGAGGCCTCGTCCATCAGTGGCGGCACGCTCACCGTCAAGCCCGAAACTATAGACTTCGCCACTGCCTTCGACGACATCTGCCTGACCCTTCAGCAGCGCGTACAAAGCAATGAACTGAAATTCATCAAGGAGAATCCCTACGACACCTTCGTCACCACACTCGACTTCGAGCGCATCCAGCAGGTGCTCACCAACTTTGTCACCAACGCCGTGAAGTTCACCGAACAGGGGCACGTCCGACTGGGCTACCGCTACGAAAAGCACGGCATGTACCTCTACTGCGAGGACACTGGCATCGGTATCCCTAAGGACAAACAAAAGATAGTCTTCGACCGCTTCGTCAAGCTCAACGAGTTCGTGCAGGGCACCGGCATGGGACTAGCCATTTGTAAGTCAATAGCTGAAAGTTGTGGAGGCGACATCGGCGTCATCAGTGCTGGCGAAAACCGCGGCTCCACCTTCTGGCTCTGGATTCCCTGCGAGAACCACGCCTAATTCTTAGTTCTCACCTCTATTTGATGCTCACACAGAGCATGGTGAGGTCATCGCTCTGCTCGGCGCCATCGACGAAGGCGTCGAGGGCACATTTCATTTCGTCTATGAGGAAGTGGGAACGCGTCTTGGGAGTGCGCTCGCCAAAAGGCTGTGTGGACTCGCGAAGTACGCGGAGCATGCGTTTCTCCCCAAACTGCTCCTGCATGCGGTTCTCAGCCTCGTTGACACCATCGGTGTAGACGAAGAGCGAACTGCCACGGATGTTGCCGAGGTGACCTCCGACGAAGGTGTAGTCGGGCCAGAGTCCGATGGGAACGTTGGACTCGACGTCGAGGAAACGGAAAACGGTCTGCGTGGTGAGCATGCGTCGCTCACCGTAGACGGGTGCGTTATGGCCGCAGTTACAGTAGTCAAGGTTGCCGGTCTTGAGGTCCATGATACCGATGAACATGGTGACGAAGACAGCGTTCTCATTATTGACGGACATCGTGTCGTTCAGTTTGGTGGCGATGACCTCTGGGGGGAATCCCTCCTTGGCGACGGTGCGGAACAGGTTGACGGCAACGGCCATGGTGAGCGATGCGGGGATGCCCTTGCCGCTGACGTCACCCACGCAGAAGTAGAGACGGTCGTCCTGGAGGAAGAAGTCATAGAGATCGCCGCCCACTTCCTTGGCGGGTACGATGGCAGCGTGAAGGTCGATATCGCGGCGCTCGGGGAATGCAGGGAAAGTACGGGGCACCATCGACATCTGGATATCGCGTGCGATGCGCAGTTCGCTGTCGATACGCTCCTTGGCAGTGGTCGTGTCAGCCAGTTGGTTGTAGGCGTGGCGCAGTTCCTGCACCTGCTTACGACGGCGGAAGTAGTAGAAGATGAAGAAGGCGAGGGTGATGAGGATAATGACCACGGCGGCCTGTATCTGCAGGTCCAACTTGGAGAGGCGCAGGTCTTTGGCCTCGTTCTCCGCCCGTGTCACGTCTATCTGTGCGGCGTACTCGTAAGACATCTGCTGCACCTCGGCAGTGTTGGCAGAGTCGCGACTTTCCTTGTGGCGCAACTGGTAGAGATAGGCCTGCCGGTAGTCGCCGAGGCTGGCATAGGCTTTGGCTATGAATTGCAGGCGGTCCGTGTTGCCACCCATGTTGGTGGCGATGTTCAGGGCCTCGGCATAGCGGCCGTTCTTCATGGCGTGGTAGAAGTTAACAACGGAGCCGAAACTGTCGTCGTGGCCGTTTTCGCGCTTCAGTTTCTCGCGCTCAGCATAGGCGCGGTTGAAATCATCGCGGCTGTACTGGTTTTCGGAGTACGCGATGCAGATATAGGTCCATGCCGACAGCCTGTGCTGCAAGATGATGTTGGGCTCGGCCAATGCCTTGCGGGCGCAGTCGAGCACCTTTTCGGGTTTCTCCATATTGACATAGATTTTTGCCATTCCGAGGTAGGGGGCGGCGGCGCTCTCGTCAGGGAAGAAGCGGTGCTGGTAGTTGATGGCCTCAGTGAACTCGTGCTCTGCCTGGGCGAAGTGGCGCAGGCTCGACGACATGGAGGCCAGAGCGTACGTGGACGTGTAGAGTCCAAACTTGCTATCGTGCTGGTAAGCATAGTCGTGAATCTGGTGGGCCAACTCCAGACCGCGCGTGCGGTTCACCTTGTTGAAACTGTAGATAGCCTGGTTCGACCACGCCTTGTAGAACAGCCGTTCCTGACTGGGTCCGGCCTCGCGGCACGCCTCTATCAGTTGGTCGGTGATGAGCATGAAACTATCTGTCGCGTTCATGCTGTAGTAGCGGTACATCTCCTTCTCCAGCTGTGCGATGCGGTCGTCACCGGCACCCGATGTCTGCGCCACCACGGCCAGTGTCGCCATAACGGCCGTCAGCGCGATTACGTAAAGTCTCCTCAGCATGCTCATCATTATTATTATAGTGTGAAATCGATTCCAATAACGACCCGCGGGTGGCTCTTCAACAGGTCGTTGCCCCAGAGGTAAAAGTTCCACTGCCCGAGCGTCACATAGAACCCTGCAGCGGCATCGGCATCCTCATCCATCAGCCACGAGTGCAACACGCCGGCCATCGGCGTCACTGATTTGCCCTCGCCCAGCGGGATGGTGTAACCTAAATATTCGTAGTTCGAGAGGGTGTTGTCGTCGCCCTTCCTGACGCCCCACCATGTGTTCGTAGCCCAGAACAGGCAGCCGTCACGGCTGATAGCACCGTTCAGGTAAAGCGCCGACGTCAGGTAAGCGAAACGGAAACTATCATTCAGGTCGAACGACGGAATGACCTCGCCGCCGGCCTGGAACCACTGGCTAAACTTCATACCGTAGCGCACCAGAGCCCCCCAGTACGTGCAGCCCGGGCCGGTATACAAGTCGATGCCCGTAGCTACATGGTCGCCCACACCGTACTGGAACGTCGTGTACGTTTCCTGTCGGTTGACGCCCGGACGTACTTTTACCGACGAGTAACCGTAAAGTTTGCCGTCGCCGATAGTTCCCGCAAAGTACGGAATCTGGGCGATAGCGCGGGAGGCGCAAAGAAGCGCCAGTGCGATGAATATGTTTTTCTTCATTTCTCTACAACAATGGCCACCGACCAGTGGGTGCGCTTCAGCGGGGTGTAATAGACGCGCGACGGCACGCCGTTCACCTCCAGTTCAGCCACGCCACGATGGTGATTCTTCAGGCTGGCGACGAATGCCTCGTCGCTCATGGTGACGATGTCTCCGTCGGGGTGGGCGAAGCTAGTGCCGTCGTCGTTCAGGATGACGATGAAGAAATCGTCATTCCCAGGCAACCGATAGTTGTTTAGCAACTCGTCATTCCTCACCTCGTCCTCTATCTGCCGCAACTGGTCTATCATCCACTCCTGCGTCATATCGGCTCCACAAACACATGCTAAGCGACCCTGCGCATCGATAATTGGCGTGGCAAACGTCATGTAGTAGCCGCTAGTCACGTTTAGGTCATCCTCGTAATAATACGGCTCCGACCAGAAACTCTCCTTCTCCTTCATGCCCTGCACGTACCACGTCGATGTGGTATAGTCGTGGCGTGCCGAGCCCACGAGCGTCAACACGAACTCCGTCGAGTCGCCCTGATGTACGTAAGGCTGGAACCACCGGCCCTCTTTGGGGAAGTAGTTGGGCACGAAGGCCGCAAAGTAGCCGATGACGTCAGGGTTCAGGCTGGTCTTGCTGCCAAGGGCCTCGATGACAGCCTGTGGCGAGTCCAAATGCTTCGCCACCTCGTCGAACACGTTCTCCGCGTTCATCTCCACGCCCCTGACGGTCTTCGACAGTTTCTCCGCCACTACGTTCATCATGCCGACATAGCGCGCGTTACGCTCTGCCCGAACCGCATAGCTTAGTGCCACCGCCAGTAGCACTACCGCCACCAGCGCGCCGATGACCACCGGCCACAACCATTTTTTGAGATTGGTATTTGTATCCATAGATTCAATGCTTTGTTTGACTTTTTCTCGGCTGCAAAGATACAAAAAAAGCTTGAAAAAACAACGGATTTTGATAATTCTTTGCAAGCAAAGCGTCTTTTTAGGCCGGGCGAACGCAATTCTGTCTAAAATAAAGGCAAAACACGACTTTCCACCCCGTCAATAGCATATCTATTCCTTTCGTTACAAATATTACGAGCAGAATTTATTTTTCTCTGAACGAAAAAAGAATTACTTTATTTGTATTCGTAAAGTTGGATGTGCAGGATCTTCCAATCGCCTACGCTGATTCGGGCATGGCGGCCCTGATGACTCTGGTCGCCGTTATGACGACGAAGGAATTGCATCTGCCCTTGATGGTCGATGGTGACTTCATCAACAGAAAGAAGCCCAAGACGGGAACCTGTGAACTTTGAGGTTTGAGATTTGAAGTTTGAGGTCTTATTGCCGGCTTCTGCGAAACCGTCTTCGCCCAATTTCTTCTGTTGTTCCTGCTGTTTCTCTGTGCGAGTCTTAAAGTCAACCACTACCCCACTGCCTGCCAACAGATAGTCGTATTTGCCCAATCGGATCAGCATGGCGCCACCCTCAGGCCATGTCGAGCCATCAGTAGCACGAGGATCCCAAGGCAAAGTGAAATAGTGGCGGCAAGTCATCAACACGCCTTCGTCCTCGATGACACGCTCCTTATCGTCTTGATCGAAAAGCAAACCCCAAGTATTCTTCGGTTTCACATTGAATACCTGAGACAAGAGGTTATAGGCTTGCGTTACCGATTCCGTCTCTTTGGGTGAAGCCTGGTCGATGGCGAAGGGCGAGAAGCCAAGGGCCTGATGCTCTCCGAAAGCATAGAGGGCACGTACACCACTATTCTCACAACAACGGCTCTCAGGAATAAAGAGGCGATTTTTCACCTTACCTCCATCTTGTGGTCTTAGTGGCATAGCATATTGTAATGCCCACGACTTAAAGCCGGTATCATAGATGTCAGGGGCGAGAATGTCAATGCTGGGAGCACCTGCTTTCCAAATATCAGCGAGATGCGCCAGCGGACCAGCCGACGGATATTCGCCAGGCTTACGGCCTCGGCTGTTCATCGCCGCGTTCACATAGAGTGGCATATCATGGATACGTCTTGCAGCCTGTGCCAGATGCTCCACATAGCAGGCATAGTGCCAGGCCATGAACTTCTCGTCGGCATAGTCATCAGTACCGAACACTTCTACCCATGAACCTTGCTGTTTGAGACCCAACGCCTTGAGCAATGCCTGGGGCACGGGCTGCTTGTAGGCTTTTTCTGCCATTGGCGAATGGTCACGTGCTGACTCTAACATACCAATCTCGTTCTCTATCTGCATCATGATAACCACCTCGCGCTGCGGGTCTTTCTCAGCGATGTGCTGCATCAGCGCAGAAAAGGCTTTCAGGTCGGCCTGCAGCACGTTGTTACTGAAGCACGAGGCTATCTCCAATGGTTTTCCTTCTGCCGTCACGGCCCGAGGGAACCGCTTAACATCGCGTTTGAACCACGCCGGCGCATAGCACGACATTGAGTTTTTCCATGCTCCAAACCACAACGGAACAATCTTCAGTCTCTGTTGACGGGCTACATCAATGGTGCGGTCAAAAAGTGTGAAGTCCATCTGCCCCTCAACAGGTTCAAGGAACTCCCAATAGACAGGTACCAGCACCGTGTTCAGCCCCAGCACCTTCATGCGAGGTAACACCTCGTCAATATCACTCACCGACGTCGCTGCCGAGTTGCTCAACTCACCGCCGAGAATATGAAACTGTGAAATGACGTCGTCAGCTCGCAATGTATTTGACAAGAGCATCATGAATATGCTCAACAATGCCGATAAAATTCTGCCTTTCATCATAAACTATCCTAAATATGGCTGCAAATATACGAAAAAATGGGGAATAATGAGTACCTTTGCCCTTTGAATTAATAGTATTTGTGAAATAAAGATGAAGTTAATAGCAATTCCAACACGTGAAGGCATGGTAGACGATCACTTCGGTCACTGTGCCTATTATACTGTAGTAACACTCGACGAACAGAACCAGGTAGTAAAGCAAGAGCGTCTAGATTCTCCTGAAGGATGCGGATGCAAGTCGAACATCGCATCAGTCATGCAGGAGATGGGCATCACCCTCATGCTGGCTGGCAACATGGGCATGGGAGCCTACAACAAGCTTTCTGCTCACGGCATCGCCGTCATCAGAGGATGCCAGGGAAAGGTAGATGATGTTCTCAATGCTTATCTGAATGGAGAGCTGAAAGATTCTCTTGAATCCTGCGATCATCACGACTGTGACCACCATCAAGAGAAACCGGCGTATTTCGTACCATCGTTCGGCAAGTAAATATGGATTATCTGCCTAAAGACCCAGCGATATTGGTTTCGAGCGTGAACATGCTCCTTCGCGACGAGGAGTTTGACACGCTGGAAGCACTGTGCTTCGCCTTCAGCAGAGATCCAAAGCAGATTAAAGACTACCTCTACAAAAGAGGTTTTGTCTGGAGTGAGCAACAGAAACAATTCAGGCCTATCGGCTACGACCAATGATTACCAAGGACAGCATAGAGACCGCATATAGTTTTCTGCATCAGAAGCGGAACGTCTACATCCATTCTACCCTTGATTGGCAGAAAGATGACATCGAGCTGGCCATTGGCAACTATGTGGACGATATGAGCCAGGAACTCTATGAGGCCATATCCGACGGCAGGGCT
>CAMVPA010000063.1 GCA_947169245.1 uncultured Prevotellaceae bacterium | reverse complement strand
GTCTTTGCCGTTGTCCAGATGTTGAGGTACAGACAGTCCTCGCTGCGGCCAGAGCCACGGAAATTCATATCGCCGAAAACGTCGAGCTGCATGGGGTCGTCGCCGAAGGCCTTGGCCTCGCGTACGCCCTCCCATGGCTGTACGGGTTGCGGCGCCTTCCAGCGGAGCTCGCCGACAGGAGCCTGGGCGAAAGGTACGCCGAGGAACTTCTTCACGCCGTTCTCCTCGAAGCCCTCAAGTATGCCATACTGGGTTTTCACTTGGAGAGTGACTTCCTCTCCCTTTTGCGTGCAAGCACTATAGCAACAGGCTGCCATTGCCATCACGATAATTGACTTTTTCATTGTATATTCTTACTTGGTATTTGGGTTTTTAGTAACATTCTGGTGCAAAGACAGCGTCAGGACAGTCCCTCGATTTCGCCGCCGGCAATGGTGATGCGCTCGGCCTGCGGACTGCGCGGCAGGCCCGGCATGCGTAGCATGTCGCCGGCTATGGCCACTATCATCTCGCTGCCCAGGTTGAGAATGACGTCGCGAATGCGGATGGTGAAGCCCTCGGGCGAACCGTAGCGCGTGGAGTCGGCCGTAAACGAGAACTGCGTCTTGGCAATGCACACGGGGTAATGGGCTATGGCGCCGTCGTCGTCGGTAAAGATGGCGCGTAGGGCCTCAAGTTTCTTGCGGGCCGTCTTGCTGTACTCGACGCTGGAGGCGCCATAGATGCGCTTGCACACCTTCTCGATCTTGTCTTCCAGACAGTCGGCCTCCTTGTAGGTGAAGTTGACGGGCAGGGGTTGCTGGCGCTCAATGGTGTCGACAACGGTCTGTGCCAGCTCTGTGGCTCCCTCCCCGCCCTTGAGGAAGGCTTCGTTGACGGCAAAGCCCACTTCCAGGTCATCGCAGTTCTGCCGCACGATGTCAATCTCTTCGTCGAGGTCGGTGGCGTGGCGGTTCAGTGTGACGACGACGGGCTGTCCGAAGCCCTGCATGTTGCGTATATGGCGGTTCAGGTTCTTCAGACCCTCGGTCAGTCCGGCGGCGTTGGGCTCGTTGATGTGCTCAATGTCTACGCCGCCGTGCATCTTGAGTCCCTGGGTGGTGGCTACGATGACCACCAGGCGCGGTCTCAGTCCCGACTTGCGGCACTTGATGTCGAAGAATTTCTCGGCTCCCAGGTCGGCACCGAAACCGGCCTCGGTGACCACGTAGTCGCTGTAGGTCATAGCCATCTTGGTGGCCACCACACTGGAGCAGCCGTGGGCTATGTTGGCAAAGGGGCCTCCGTGGATGAAGGCGGGGGTGTGCTCGGTGGTCTGTACGAGGTTGGGGTTCAGGGCGTCGCGCAGCAGCACGGTGATGGCGCCGGCCACACCGAGGTCGCGAACGCAGAAGGGCTTGCCGTCGGCAGTGATGCCGAGCACGATGTTCTCGATGCGACGCTGCAGGTCGTCCTCGCTGGTGGCCAGACAGAGAATGGCCATCAGTTCGGAGGCAGGGGTAATCTCGAATCCCGTCTCGGCAACGACACCGTCGCCGCGCAGTCCGGTTACGATGTTGCGCAGCGAGCGGTCGTTCACGTCGAGCACGCGCTTCCAGTAGACTTCGCGCAGCGAGAAGCCCTCCTTGCGGTGCTGGTACAGGTAGTTGTCGAGCAGCGCACTGATGGTGTTGTGGGCCGATGTTACGGCGTGGAAGTCGCCCGTGAAGTGGAGGTTGATCTTCTCCATCGGCAGCACCTGGGCATAGCCGCCGCCGGCAGCGCCGCCCTTCATGCCGAAGCAGGGGCCGAGCGACGGTTCGCGCAGGGCCACGGAGGCCTTCTTGCCCAGTCGGTTGAGACCCAGCGTCAGGCCGATGCTGACGGTGGTCTTGCCGATGCCGGCCTTTGTGGGGCTGATGGCGGTGACGAGTATCAGTCGGCTCTGCTTCACACGCTCCTCGTCGATGAGCGATATGGGTACTTTGGCCATGTATCGGCCGTAGGGCTCAATGGTCTCGGGGGCAATACCCAGCCGCGTGGCTATCTCGTTGATGTGCTCCAACTGGCACTCACGGGCAATCTGAATGTCTGATTTCATAATCGTTAGTATGTCTTTAGGTTTTTAATGCAGCTGCAAAGATACGCTTTTTATTTGAAAGGTGGAAATAATCGCTGCTTTTATTTGCGTCTTTAAGCATTTCGTTGTACCTTTGCGCCGTAGTTTCATCGTAATCGTATCAGCAACAATGACTAAGAAAGGCTACGAAACATATATCTTCGACCTCGACGGGACGCTACTTGACACATTGGGCGACCTGACGGCATCGGTCAACTACGCCCTTCGTACGCACGGTATGCCGCAACACAGCGTCGACGCCGTGAGGACGATGGTGGGCAACGGCGTCAGGAAGCTGATGGAGCGCGCCGTAGCCGAAGGGACGCAGCATCCGTTGTTCGAGGCTGTCTTTGCCACCTTCCGTCAGCACTACGTGGAGCACCAGCTCGACACGACGCGCCCCTACGACGGCATTCCCGAACTGCTCGAGGAGCTGAAGCGCAGGGGGCGGCGCACGGCTGTGGTGAGCAACAAGATGGACGTTGCCACGAAGTCGCTTTGCAGCCATTTCTTCCCGGGCTTGATTGACGTAGCCGTCGGTGAGCGCGAGGCCGAGGGCATACGCCGGAAGCCGGCTCCCGACACCGTGCTTGAAGCTCTGAAGCTGTTGGGCGCGGGCCCGGAGGGTGCCGTCTATGTGGGCGACAGCGAGGTCGATGTGGCCACTGCCGCGAGCAGCGGCCTACCCTGCATCAGTGTTCTATGGGGGTTCCGCAGCCGTGAGTTCCTGCTGGCCCATGGTGCCACCACCTTTGTCAGTGCTCCCGCTGAATTGTTGACGGCCGACGGTTTGCCGCTACTGCAGGCGAAGAAGTAAGGGGTTTTGTCGTTGCTGTAGCAGCTAATAATACACTTTATGAAACGAAATGTAAAACTTGTGCTACAACTAATAACACTTGTCTCGCGGAAAAGCTGTACCTTTGCCGCAGAAATAAGAGATTTGTTTTAGTAATATTATTAGTAGTAGTTAGTTTTGTTTTCACCGGGGCAGATGAGAAGCGTCTCATACTGCCTCGGTGCACTTTTTGGAGTACTACTTTGCCTCGGCAAAGCCGCCGAAGTAGCGCAGACAGACATCGCGCCACTCGCGGGCGTTCTCGGCCTGTTCGTGCAGGCGCTTGTCGACGGCCGTCCAGCGTTCTTCGTCTATTTCGTGACGCACGTATTGCCAGGTGTCGATGAAGCTGTCGGCCTCGTCGACGCCACGCTGGTAGCGGTACTGCAGCTCCTCCCACAGTGTGCGGCCGCTGTTCATGCGATGAGTCCAGGGCACGTGGTGGAACCACAGCAGGTAGCGTTCAGGACAGGTGTTGATGTCGTCGTAGAGCGAGCAGTAGGGTTCGCGGTACTGACTGGTGGCGTCGGAGCCTGTGTGGCTGCGGTCGAAGCCTATGCCCTCCTTGTCGGCCTTGTGGTAGTAGACGGGACACCACTCCAGCGGATAGCTGGCTTTGAAACCGTCGGGCTCAGGACCGTAGTGGTGGTCGAACTTGAAGATGTGGTGTAGGCCGAGCGGCATCATGTAGTCGACGCAAGCCTCGCGCGTACGCAGCATCATGCTTAGGAGAGATGCATATTTCTTGGGTGCGGAGGTGATGGGTGATGGGTGTTGGGTGTTGGGTGATGGGTGTTCTTGCGTCCCGTTGGTAGCAAGCGAGCGGAGCTCGAGCGGGGTGTCGAACGTCTGACAGAGCCACTCGGCTGCAATTTCTTCCGATTTCATCGACGGATTCCATGCCAAACGGCCAAAAGCATACCAGTTGGCCTGAGCGAAATCGTGGCCGCACCAGTTCTTGTCGAGACCAATGTTGGCCACGCCGGCAATACCCACCAGCTTCGAGGGAGCGACGAACGAGAAGAACTCGCGCCACATGGGTGCCAGATAGACCATGTGTGTGGACTGTCCGAGATACTCCTGCGTAATCTGCAGTTCGGCCATCTGGGGCGTTTGGGTCATCTGGTCGAAGATGGGAGCGTAGGGCTCGCGCGGCTGGAAGTCGAGTGGTCCGTTCTTCGACTGCAGGATGACGTTCTTGCGGAACTGTCCGTCGCAGGGCTTGAACTCCGACACAGCCTGCTTTACGCGATCCTCACCCTTGTGGTTGGCGCCATAGACGAACGAGCGCCACATGATGATGCCGCCGTAGGGCGCCACAGCGTCGGCCAGCATATTGGCGCCGTCGGCGTGGCTGCGCTTGTAGTCGCCGGGGCCGGGCTGACCCTCGGAGTTGGCTTTCACCAGGAAGCCGCCGAAGTCGGGAATGACCTTGTATATCTCCTTCGCCTTCTGCTTCCACCACTGCTTCACCTGGGGATTCAGGGGGTCGGCGGTCTTCAGCTTGCTGAGTGTCATCGGCGAGGCGAAGTTGACCGACAGGTAGACCTTGACGCCGTAGGGGCGCAGAATGTCGGCAATCTCCTTTACCTTTTTAATATAGGGTGCCGACAGCATGTTGGGCGACGCATTGACATTGTTGAGCACCGAACCGTTGATGCCTATTGAGGCACAGGCGCGTGCATACTCTCTGACGAGCTGGGTGTTGACGGGCGAGAGCGGTTTGTCGAGCTCCAGCTTGCGGCTCTCTTTCCAGAAGATGCTCTTACCGGCATAGCCTCGCTCGATGCTGCCGTCGGGGTTGTCCCAGTGGTTCAGGATGCGCAGACGGAAGAAGGGTGCCGACGACGTGCGTTCGCCCCTCAGCAGTGCGAAGGCGCCGTAGAGCAGTCCGCGCTCCGTGCGTGCTGCCAGCGTGTCGCCGCTGATGCGATAGGCCTCGTCGCTCTGCACGTTGGGGTCGATGAGCAGGTGTATGCGGTCTCCCTTGTAGAAGTTTCTCAGTTCCTCGGCAGCCAGCGTCTTGTCGGCGCCGCTGACGCGTGCAGTCTTCACAGTGTCGAATCTGAGCCAGAGGCGGCTGCCGTCCTCAGCTTTGGCGGTGAGGAGCGAGAGCAGTGCACAGGCAAATAGTAATGGTCTTTGCATGATTTCGGGGTGTTTAGTTAATTCCGTGTGCAAAGATACAAAATAATAATGGTCACTCCAAGCCTATGCCCGTTTTTCTTTTGTTTTATTCTGCACAGTCCGTCTGTTGGCCTGTCGAGAGAGCGTCCTTGCATTGCAGCAGCGCCAGTACGAGCCATATCAGGCAGATGGTGCGCAGCACGAGGCTGCACGACGTGAAGACCGTCAGGAAGAACGCCAGCTGGGCGTTGAGCAGCAGCCACATCTGGCGGCAACTGATGCGACGCTCCAGAATGTGCGAGTAGTAGGCGGCCAGCACTCTGACGGGCTGGCTGACGAGTGCCACGAAGTTGTTTGTCACTTGGCTGTGAGCCGATGTTGCGTTGTTTATCACTTGGCTCTGAGCCGACGTTGAAAAAGTCATACTTGTTCTCATGATTCTTGTAGCTTTTTGGGTTTCTGGGCGCAAAGTTAGGACTTAAGAGTGCACAAAAAGTTCACTTTCACACTTTTCTGTGTTAAAAACGCTGGCGATTAAGATAAATTAGCAATTTTATCGTACCTTTGTGCACAATCAGTTCGAGACACAGCATGCTTAAGAACCACTACTATGAAGGATTGACCGAAGCGGGGTGCGACGAGGCAGGGCGCGGATGCCTGGCCGGCAGTGTCTATGCAGCGGCAGTCATCTTGCCGCCCGACTACGAGAACGACCTGCTCAACGACTCCAAGCAGCTCACGGAGCGTCGACGCTACCAGCTGCGCGAGATTATTCAGCGCGACGCCCTCAGTTGGGCCGTCGGCATTGTCACGCCCGAAGAGATAGACCATATTAATATCCTGAATGCGTCGATACTGGCTATGCATCGTGCTTTGGATCAGCTGTCGGTGCGTCCCGAAGCCGTCATTGTCGACGGCAACCGCTTCAAGCCCTACGGCGACCTGCCTTGGACTACGATTGTCAAGGGCGACGGCAAGTACCTGTCGATAGCGGCTGCGTCGATACTGGCCAAGACCTATCGTGATGACTACATGAACGCGCTGGCCGAGGACTATCCGCAGTACGACTGGCGCAGCAACAAGGGATACCCGACGAAGAAACACCGCGAGGCCATCAAGACCTATGGCGTAACCCCCTTGCACCGCAAGAGCTATAACCTGCTGGGCGACGGCCAGCTGAGCCTGGAATTCGAGGAATGAGACACGACAAACTGGAGAGAGAGCTGAACCTGCTCATGCTGCTTACCGAGAATCACAACTATACCGTGCCGGATATTTGTGAGCGTATCGGCATATCCCGTCGTAATCTCTACTACTATCTCGACTTCTTCCGCGACGCAGGCTTCATTGTCGAGAACAACAAGCCTTTCTATCGCATTCGCAAGGACTCGCCCTTCTTCAAGCGCATCGATGCCGTGATACACTTCTCCGAGGACGAGGCACTCACCATACGCAACATCCTGGCTTGCGTCGACGACAAGGGCATACAGGTGCAGCGCATCAGGCAGAAACTCGACCGCCTCTACGACTTCCACATCCTGAACGACGAGACGCTGCGCGAGCAGCAGGCCTACAATGTCAGCGTGCTCTACGAAGCCATCAAGCAGGAGCGCTGCGTGCTGCTGAAGAACTACTCGTCGCCCCACAGTAACACCCAGACCAACCGTCTCGTCGAGCCGTTTCTCTTCATGAACGGCAACCGCGAGGTGCGCTGCTACGAGATGGCGTCCAAGATGAACAAGACCTTCAAGCTGGCACGTATTGAGGAGGTCGAGATGATGGACGTCACGTGGAGCCACAAGTCGCGCCACAAGCAGGTGTTCACCGACATCTTCATGTTCAGCGACGAGCAGTTGCTGCCCGTGAAGCTCCGGCTGGGCCGCCTGTCCTGCTCGCTGCTGCGCGAGGAGTATCCGCGGTCTGAGCGCTACATCACCCAGGAGGACGACCACCACTGGCTGGTCGACATGAACGTGTGCAGCTATACGGGCATCGGGCGCTTTGTGCTGGGACTCTACGACGACATCGAGGTCTTGGGGGGCAGTGGACTGAAGGACTATTTGAGCGAGAAAATAAACCAAATCTATCATCAACAACAAAGCTTATGAAGAAATTCCGTTTTTCGGCAATTGCCGTAGCGGCCATGATGGCCGTCAGTTGCGACACAGGGTTAAACACGGCGAGCTCGGGCTCCGCAGGTTCCGTTCTTGGTAATGTCATCACGGGTGCCATCAACGGCGGCGCCATCGACGCTATTGCCAGTATCATTGGTGCCACGAAGATGACGCAGCAGTCCATTCTGGGCAGTTGGAAGTACAGCGGTCCCGGCTGTGCCTTCACCAGCGAGAAGCTGCTGGCTAAGGCCGGTGGCGAGGTGGTGGCCTCACAGATTAAGCAGAAGCTGCAGCCTACGTACCAGACGCTGGGCCTCTCGGCCGCCAACACCTTCGTGCAGTTCAACGCCGACAACACGTTCTCGGCCTCCTTCGGTGGCAAGCAGTTCAGCGGCACCTACACCTTCGACCCCGCGTCGAGCAAGGTGGTCTTGAAGAGCCTGCTGCTCAACATCACGTGCTATGCCAAGAAGAACACCTCCGGCATTGCCCTGCTTTTCGAGGCTTCGAAGCTGCTCACCATCCTGCAGGCTGCGTCGGCGCTTAGCGGCAACAGCACGCTGGGCACCATTGGCGACTTGAGCAAGAGCTACGACGGCGTGCGCCTGGGCTTCGACTTCAAGTAGACCTTTTTGCCTATGGAAGAGCTCCTGCACTACACGTGGAAGCACAAGCTGTTTCCTCTGCAGTCGCTGACAACCACTGATGGCAGTCCCGTGGAAGTCATTGATCCCGGCTTGCACAACCGCAATGCCGGGCCCGACTTCTTCAACTCGAAGATTAAAATCGGCGGGACGCTCTGGGTGGGAAACGTCGAGATCCATACCCGCTCCAGCGACTGGTTCCAGCACGGCCACGACCACGACCCGCGCTACAACAATGTGGTGCTACACGTCTGCGAGACCGTCGACGGCAGCATCGTGACGGCCGACGGCCACTATCCGCCGCAGCTGCAGCTCAGCGTGCCGGCTACTGTCCGTGAGCACTACGCCGAGCTGCAGCAGACCGACCAGTATCCGCCTTGCTACCGCATCATCCCCGACCTCAGTGCGCTCACCGTCCACTCATGGATGGCCGCCCTGCAGACGGAGCGGCTGGAGCAGAAGACCGAGGCCATCCGTCAGCGCGCCGAGCGGCTGAACGGCTCCTGGGAGGACGCCTTCTTCGTGACCTTAGCCCGCAATTACGGCTTCGGCATCAACGGCGACGCCTTCGAGCAGTGGGCCTACAACGTGCCGCTTAACGCCGTTGGCCACCATCGCGACAGCCTGTTCCAGGTTGAGGCTATTTTCATGGGGCAGGCCGGACTGCTGGAGCTCGACACCATTCCTGCTCATTATCAGAAGGATGCCCTCAACGACGGCTACTTTGCCCGTCTGCGCAACGAGTACCAGTATCTGGCACATAAGTTCTCGCTGAAGCCGATGGATGTCAGCCTCTGGCATTTCCTCCGTCTGCGGCCCCAGAACTTCCCCCACATCCGCATTTCGCAGCTGGCCAACCTCTATTACCAGCAGCGGCTGGGGCTGAGCACGCTGATTGACTGCAAGACCGTCGACGAGCTGAAGGCGCTGCTGCGCTCGCAGGTAACCCCCTACTGGGAGACCCACTACACCTTCGGCTCGCTCAGCGCCAAGAACGAGAAACATCTGAGCTATGGTTCGCTGAACCTCCTGATGATCAATACGGCCATTCCCGTGCTCTTCGCCGTTGGCCGTCATCGCCATCGCGAGGAGCTCTGCGACCGCGCCTTCGACCTGCTCGAACAGCTGCGCCCGGAGAACAACTACATCGTCCGCATGTGGCAGCAGTGCGGACTGAACGTCCGTTCGGCCGGCGACACGCAGGCGCTCATCCAGCTGAAAAAAGAATACTGCGACAAGCGCGACTGTCTGCGCTGCCGCTTCGGTTACGAATATCTTAAGAAATGAAATATTGCTTTGAAACCCGCATGCAGGTGCGCGACTACGAGTGCGACATCGAGGGCATCGTCAACAATGCCAACTACCTGCACTATTGTGAACATACGCGTCACCTCTTTCTGCAGCAGTGCGGACTGAGCTTCGCCGAGATGCACCAGAAGGGTGTCGACGCTGTCGTCGCCCGCATGAACCTGCAGTACAAGACGCCGCTACGTCCCGACGACGAGTTCCTGTCGCGTCTCGCCCTCACCAAGGAGGGCATCAAGTACGTGTTCCATCACGACATCTTCCGTGCCAGCGACTCCCAGCTCTGCTTTCGCGGTAAGGTCGAACTGGTCTGTCTTGTCAATGGGCGCCTGGCTGTCAGCGACGACTACGACCGTGCTTTTGCCCCCTATCTGACGTAATTACACAGCGTAATTACACAGCGGAACCGACCCCGTGTGTAGTTCCGTTTGACAATAAAAACAAAAAAATGCTTTTTTGTTTTGTATTGTGCTCACTTATTCGTACCTTTGCAGAAACACATTTTTCAGATGAAGACATTCGAAGAACTGGGCGTCTGCCAGGAAATCAGACGGGCCATTGAAGAGATGGGGTTCGTGCAGCCGATGCCGGTGCAGGAAGCCGTGATTCCAAGTTTGTTGGAGAGTAGACAGGACACTATAGCGCTGGCCCAGACGGGCACGGGCAAGACGGCGGCCTTCGGCATCCCGCTGCTGCAGAGGTTGACCACCCTCTGTCCCTCCGAAGGGGGTAGGAAAGAGGCGGAGGGTAGGAAAGAAGTAGAACCGTTCTTCTCCCCTTCGGGGGGACAGAGGGGAGCTACCCGGGCGCTGGTGCTGTCGCCGACACGTGAGCTGTGCCTGCAGATAGCCGACGACCTGCGCGACTTCTCCCGTTACATGGACGGCATCCACATCGAGGCGGTCTACGGTGGCGCGGCCATCGAGCAGCAGATACGTGCACTGAAGAAGGGCGCGCAGATTATTGTGGCGACGCCGGGCCGTCTCATCGACCTGAAGAACCGCGGCTACGCCCACTTGGAGAACGTCACGAACATCGTGCTCGACGAGGCCGACGAGATGCTGAACATGGGCTTCTCGGACGCCATCAACGAGATTTTCGAGGCGCTGCCCGAGGAGCACTCGACGCTGATGTTCTCGGCCACGATGAGCCGCGAGGTGGAGCGCGTGGCCAAGAAATATCTGACCGACCCTCAGGAGATTGTCGTAGGCAGCCGCAACGAGGGTGCCGAGAACGTGAACCACATCTATTACATGGTGCAGGCGAAGGACAAGTATCTGGCCCTGAAGCGCATCGTCGACTTCAACCCGAAGATCTTCGCCATCATCTTCTGCCGCACGAAGCTGGAGACGCAGGAGGTGGCCGACAAGCTGATACGCGACGGCTACAACGCCGAGTCGCTGCATGGCGACCTCTCGCAGCAGCAGCGCGACCTGACCATGCAAAAGTTCCGCCAGCACACCGTGCAGCTGTTGGTGGCAACGGATGTGGCGGCCCGCGGACTGGACGTCGACGACCTGACGCACGTCATCAACTTCGGACTGCCCGACGACATTGAGAACTACACCCACCGCTCAGGCCGTACGGGACGTGCCGGCAAGAAGGGCACGAGTATATCTATTGTCCACCTGCGCGAGAAGCACAAGATACGTAATATCGAGCGCGAGATCGGCAAGAAGTTCGTGGAACAGGAGATTCCGAAGGCCGAGGAGATTTGCAAGAAGCAGCTCTACAAGGTGATGGACCAGATTGTGAAGACCGACGTCAACGACGACGAGATAGCCCCGTTCATGCAGGACATCAGCCGCTATTTCGAGTACATCGACAAGGAGGAGATCATCAAGAAGATTGTGTCGCTGGAGTTCGGCAAGTTCCTGGCCTACTACGCTGATGCGCCCGAGATTGGGACGGTTAAAGAGGAGGGAAGGAGCAAGGAGAAGAAGGGTAAGCGCGACTGGCGCGACGAACGGCAGCAGACCGACCGCGAGAAGATGCAGAACAAGGCGGAGAAGGGTTACAAGCGCCTCTTCATCAACCTGGGCAAGAAGGACGGCTTCTTCCCCGGCGTGCTCATGCAGACGCTGAACCGCTACGTGGGCGGCCGCCAGGCGGTGGGCCACATCGACCTGCTTGACACCATCTCCTATTTCGAGGTGCCTGAGCGCGACGCCCGTAAGGTGATGAGCCAGCTCACCGGCATCCGCTTCAAGGGCCGTCAGGTGCGCTGCAACGATGCCGACGACACTTCCGGCTACGGTGGTGCCGGAGGGCGGGGCCATGGTGGCGCAAAGCCGGGGAAACGTAAGGCTGACTCATACCCTCGGGAAGAGAACGACTGGCGCAGTCTCATGGGCAAGGCGCCGCGCCGGCTGAAGGGCGAGGAGCCCGACTTCTCGGAGGAAGGTTGGGCCCGCCGCCGGCCGAAGAAGAAGTAGTAGTCACTCCCGCTTCACGGCATACCAGCCGCGCTGGCCGTCGAGGGCGCCGTACTCG
>CAMVPA010000062.1 GCA_947169245.1 uncultured Prevotellaceae bacterium | reverse complement strand
CGCCGAGGGTGATGTTGTCGCCGCCGAGTGCCGCCACATGGGCACTGACAGGCAGACGCAGGAAGTTATACACGGTCTGGCTCTCCTGTGCCGAGACGGTCAGCGCAGCGACTCGTTCTGAGGAGCCTGCGGCCCATACACCTTACACTGCCGCAGTTCCGTGAATTTGTCGGGTGCCTGTGGCGGCATGAACCGCTCGGCCTTGGCATAGCGGATGCCCTTGAACGTGAAAATACTACCGTCCTGATAGCCCTCAATGGGACCATGGACCGTCTCCACACGGGTGTGCTGTCCCGCCGTGATAGGTTGCGCCTGCATGTAGGATTCTGCTAAAAGAAATGTCAGCAGTAAGGCAATCAAAGTCTTATTCATTATCTTATTTCTTTTATTGTTTTAACTCTGGCCATCCGTCAGCCGTCCATGAGATGGGGCGCTGGATGAGCATGGCGGCGCCATTCTGGGTGGCGCTGTAGCCGTGACAGATGAAGATGTCCTCGCCGTCGAAGTTGTAGGCGGCGCAATGGCCGGCAGCCTCCCATTCTTTCTTGTCGCCTTCCAGGAAGAGGGTGCCGCCGCCATTGGCCATATCCTTGCCTGTGCGGTCGAGATAGGGACCGTCGACCGTTTTGCTGCGGCCTACAGCCACACGATAGTTGCTCTTGGCACCGCGGCAGCAGTAGTCCCACGACACGAAGAGGTAGTAGTAGCCGCCGTGCTTGAAGATGAACGGGGCCTCGATGGCGTTAGTTCCGGCAAACTTCGACGTGGGGTTCGGCTCTGTGGGTTTAAAGTTCGGATCATAGCGACGGGCGATGGTGCGCGGCTTGACGCCACGGGCCATGTGCATGGTCGAGTCGAGACGCACCAGTTGGATGCCGTCCCAGAACGAGCCCCAGACGAGCCACGGCTGGTCGTTGTCGTCGATGACGAAGTTGGGGTCAATGGCGTTCCAGTTGTCGCGCTTCTCGCGAGAGGTCACGATGCAGCCCTCGTCCTTCCACACCCCCGAGCGCAGTGAGCGACTACTCAGCAGTCCGATGGCTGAACCGTTCTTGCCAAACGTAGAGCAGCTATAGGCCAGCCACCACTGTCCGTGCCACTGAATCACGTCGGGTGCCCACACATGATTACTGAAGCCGGGTACGGAGTCCGTCGTCCAGCCAGGGATGACGGTCATCACAGGCTGCGGCAACACCGTCCACGTCTTGCGGTCTCGCGACGTCATCTGCTGGATGCCCATGCCTGTGGCGAAGATGTAATACGTATCGCCGTCCTTGGCCATCACGGGGTCGTGAACCATCGGCGTCTCTGTAGTAAAAGCCTCACGCTGAAAACCCCGACGCGATCCCTGTGCGTCGGCTGTCTGGAAAATGGCAGCAAGTGCCAATGTGAAAAGAATCTTGTTCATCATTTTGTTTGTAGTTTGTATTTGCAGCAATTCAGCTGCAAAGTTACGAAAAAAGTTTAAAAGGCGCTTGCACTGTTGTAACTTCTCGATGAAATTATGTAACTTTGCATCGTTTTTTAGAATCGACACAAATGAAACGTCCTATCTCCCTATATATTTTAGCCGTTCTGCTGCCGCTTATTGGCTGGGCACAGGAGCGACAGATGCTCTCGTTGCCCAACCGTGAACAGCTGTCTTCGGAGCGTGTCATGGAGGTGATGCAGGACTCGGAGGGATTTCTGTGGTATGCCACGCAAGGTGGCGGCGTGTGCCGTGACGACGGACGGCAGATGCTGGTGTTCCGCAGCGACGCCGAGCACCCCGACCTCTTGGGAAGCAACGACGTGGCCAGTCTGGCCGAGGCCGCCGGGCGGTACATCATCATCGGGACATTCCACGGGGCATTCGTACTTGACAAGCGGGACTATTCCATCCGCAGACTACCGAAGGTGGACGATAAAAAGGTGGACGACATCATCGTCGCCGCCAACGGCCACTGGTGGCTGACGGCCAACAAGAAGGTCTATGAATTTGCTGAAGACGGCAGGTTGTTGAAGACGTATGCTGCTGGTGACAAATATCTCGCTTGGCTGCACGAAGACCGTCAGGGGAGGTTGTGGGCCACGGAGTGGAATGGCGGACTCCTCAAGCTCGGTGGCAACCGGTTCGTGCCAGCACCTTGGCCTTTGGACGTGCCGCCAACGGAGCTGTCTGATGACCCTTCGTCCGACGGACTACTCATTGGCACCATTGGCAAGGGCGTGGTATGTTATCAGCCCGACGACGGCACCGTGCAGCAGCCGGAGCCAAAGGACAGCGTCTGTATGAGCCGTGTCATGCTTGATCATCAGGGCAGGATGTTGGTAGTCGACATGCACGGGAATTGCTTTGTGCTCTGTGACAGTGAGCAGCGGCCGTGGTGGGAGGGTGCCGGACTGACAAAGAACGTCGCCGACTCCGTTCGCGCAGCATACGGTCTGTCTATGCGTCCGACGGCGTTTGCCGTTCCCCCTCGCCTCTTGGAGAAGGGGGCAGGGGGTGAGGCTCTCTGGTTCAGTACCGGCAAGGACATACGGCGGATGAAGGATGGCGAAGAGACGGTGGTGCTCAGCGAGACGAAAGATGTCTCAGCGATGACCTTTACGAGCGACGGCACCTTGTGGCTTGCCACCATTTTCGGCACGCTGATGACCTACAAAGACGGACAACTGACCATCGATAATTATGCCTCTAACGAATATGGTGAAGCCGTGACACATCTCGACGTTGACAGTCTGGGACGGTTATTACTGGTGAGTGACCGCTACATTCGCCTCTATGACCCCGCGCGTCACACCCTGCGCCAGCAGAGCCGCGAGGCAGCGGGTGTCTATAGCATTGAACTGCAGGAAACGGCTCCCGATAGTCGGTGGAGCCAACCACAGGACAACCCTGTCGAGCGTATGCCGCAGTGGGTGTGGTGGACGCTGGCCGTGCTGTGCTTGATACTCATGGCCCTCATTGGGCACATTTGGATGCTGCACCGTCAGCGCAAACGTTTCCTGGCTGCCATCAAGAAAGAGGTGGAGGTAGTGGTGGTGGAACAACCTGGCGCTGACGACGAACAACCTATTGCCCAGGAACAGCCCACGCTCAATGACGAGTGGCTGCAAAATGCCATCGCCAAGGTGGAGGACCACCTTAGCGATGACAGCTACACTGTGGAACAACTGGCCAGCGACCTGTGCATGAGTCGTATGACCTTCTACCGCAAGATACAGTCGGCCACGGGACAGAAGCCCACTGAGTTCATGCGCACCATCCGTCTGCGCCGTGCCGCCGAACTGTTGCGCGAGGGCCGTCAGAGCGTCACCGAAATCAGCTATGCCACGGGCTTCACGTCCGTCAGTTACTTCAGCCGCTGCTTCCGTACGATGTATGGCGTGCCACCCACGCAATTCATGTCCGAAGCTACTTCATAAGCATTTTCTTGACCCTACCCTGCACATGAATAGTGTTTATAGTTTCTTCTTCAGGAACTTCACGATATGCTCGTTGGCCTGTACGTGGGTGATGGAGGCGGGGAAGCCGTGGGCACCGCCGGGCACCACGTTCACCTCGCAACTGCGGTAGGTCTGGCGGGCACGCTCCATATAGTCGCCGGCGGCGATGGGATCCTTGTCGCCATAGACAATCATCACGTCGCCCTGGTACTTCTTCATCTCGTCGAACACCTTGTAGCCCACCAGCTGGTCATAATAGACGTGCGACAGGGGCATCCCCATGACCTCGACACCTGTCTCGGAGGTGATGGCCTCCTTGGGGTGCACATTGACGGCGTGTTCGGCTATCATGAGGGCGGGATAGACCAGTACGACAGCCTTGAACGCCTCGGGCATCTGCGACGAGGCAATGGCGGCCACCAGTCCGCCCTGGCTACAGCCGAGCAGGGCGATGCGGCCCGTGTCGATGAAGTCCCACGAGCGGACCATCTCCACGATGGCGCTCACGTCGTCGGCCTCGGTGAATACCGACATCTCGATGCTCTTGCCCTCGCTGCGGCTATTGACAGAACCACCACAGAAGTCGAAGATGTAGGCGGCAATGCCGTTCATGGCCAGCGTCTGGGCGTAGGCCTCGGTCTCGTGGTACGACGAGTTGTAGCCGTGGGCGAGGATGGTAAGCGGCTTCTTAGCCTGTCCGTCGCGGGGCAGGTAGAGTTTGCCGAATATGTTCTGGTTCTTGTGGTTGGTGCAGTGTACCTCCATCACGGTGAACGGTTCGTTCACTAAGTTCTTCTTCACGTCCTTAGAGCGCATGGCCCATTCGGGGAATGCTTCGAGGCAGTTCTTCAGGAAGATGTCGCCACAGTCGGTGCGACCCTTCAGCTGCCAGTCGAGCCAGACCGTCAGCATGCGGGCGAAACTGCCGCCGAAGGGTTGGTCGAAGTCGCCGCCGTGCCCTGCCGTCAGGTGGTTGGCGAAGGCCGCAAATACGTGGTCGATGCGGGCGTAGTCTTTCACCGCATTGCTGTAGGCCACGTCGCCCTCGCCGCCCGGCATATATAAGATAGGTGCGTGGAGCCCACGGAGTGACTCACGGCTGGCTCCCGACATCTCCATGTCGCCCATGCCCGAGTTGACCATCACCGTCGTCTTCACACGCGGGTCGCTGCTGGCCACTAACGCCTGCGCCCCGCCGCACGACTGTCCGGCCACGGCTATCTGCTCTACATCCACCACGCCGTAGTATTCGCTGCGCTTCCTGGCAGCCTCCTTCGCTATCCAATCCATCGCCTGCAGCATCTGCTCGTTGGGCGACTTCTTCAGCTGTCGGTCGTCGATGCGCTGCTGCATACTGCCCAACGCAATGACGATGTAGCCGTGCGACGCCACCTCGTTGAGCATCCGCTCGTGAGGTAGCGATGTGTCGTTGCACCCGCCATTGGCCCACACCAGCACGGGCAACCGTCCCTCCTTCGCCGCCGCCTTCATGTCCACCGGCTTGTAGACGACGGCATCCTTGAACGTCTTTTCCTCGCGCGCCTCCGCCTTGTAGGCGCCGCTGCCACCATTGTCGATGCTCTTCCGTTTCACTTGTCCCTGCATGGCCACGGGCAGGAGCCATGCCAGCAGGAGTGTAGATAATAGAATCCTTTTCATTGTGCTATTGTTTTAGTAGTGACGTTGTTCAGATATTCCATGGGCGTCATCCCATACTCCTGCTGAAAACAGGTTTGGAAATAGGGGATGTTCTTGAAGCCGCTTCTGTCGGCAGCCTCCGTAATGTTGCGGTGCTCGTCAACCATCAGATGCAGACAGTGGCGAAGGCGCAACTTGAGGATAAACTCACTGCCCGAAAGCCCCGTCAGGCTTCTGATTTTGTAGTGTATGGCCTCGTGGCTCATTTGCAGACTGTCGCCCGCCATGGCCAGCGTGATCACCTGTTTCGAGATATACTGCTCCACGTATGCCGTCACTGCGGCAAGCAGTTGCAGATCCTTCTTAGTGTACTTTGCATCCATTGTTTTAGTCCTTTCGTTTTCAATTGATGGTAGAATATCGGGTGCAAAGTTACATAGATTAGCCATCATTGCGTTTCAACATTGTAACAATCGGATGCACAAATGTAACGAAAGGGGCAGTCTATACGGACATAGACCACCCCATACAAGAGAGTTTATAAATAAAAGACTAAAAATACATGGTCACGGACACAGACTAGTTGGCTGATTCCTCGTCTGCGACGGCATCCTCCCAATTATTCCATATGGGGATGTTGTCGCTATAGCCATCGTCCTGCTTCATCTCTTCGAAAGAGTGTCCGATCCATGCCTGAGGAATGGGCTGCTTGCCGGGGTCTGCCCATGAGTCGCTGTAGTGGAAGTCCACCATCAGGTCCATGCCTAATGCCTTCACCCGTTTTGCCATCGCCAACAGCTCGTTCTTGTCGCACGATCCGCCACGGGGATTCACCCAAACGCGCATCCGAATGGCTCCGATCTGATAATCATTCTTCAGCAGCTCCAGACACTCGCGCTCATTGCCTCTGACATCATGGAATTTCTGTCCGTGTCGCTCCTGACCTGTGAGGAAACCTACGTCGGCGCCTTTTACGAAATCGTTATTAACTTGGGCACCAATCAGTATTGTCTGCAATAGCAGACATGCCGTTAGCAGTATTCTCATATCCTTAGTTTGATAGCTTATACATAAATTTACTTCATTATTTTAAAAGATACTTGCGGCCATTCTTGATGTAAACGCCTTTCTTCTGTGGAACCGCCACGGGGGCGCCCCTCAAGTCGTACCACTGGCCGTCAGTAGCCTGTGGGGCGATGACATTACTGATGCCGTCTGGAACGGGCAAACTGCCACTCTTGTAGCCCCAAACGGTCACGCCAGTGTTGGCCAGAGCCGTGAATGCAGGGGCTTTGGTCGTGCGCGGCTCCAGTGTCTGTTCCACCATGACGCCTTTGTAGGTGGTGCCGCCGCAGGTGACGGTAATATAGGATGTCCCTTCCTCTATGCTCCACTTCCCGGTAAGGTCTCCAGAAATGGTGCCATCATAGTTGAGGTTGATTTCCACCGGTTTGTTCACTTCCTTCTTGCGGTGGTCCAGCCCATAGCCGTGTTTGAGGAACTTGTAGACGCCGGGAATCTTTTCAGTGGGAATCAGTTGCTTTTCGGCAATGTCGGTGGTCTTCACTTTCTCGCCCGAATACTCAAACGGAGCTGCCACCAGCCATTTGTCTTTGTTCAGATAGCACTGATGGACACGGTTCTCGAAGCCACCACCCGTTTGGAAACGTGTGTGATAGACCAGATAGATGCGCCCATCCTCAGCTGCGATGATGGAGTTGTGTCCCTGAGAACGTTCGCCCATATTGCCAACGGTCTGATACCCCCATTCGCTGTAGGCACCAAAGATGTTGACTCCGCGCTGGCTGCTATTGGGACCGAAGTTGAGTTCGTAATTGCTCAATACGGCAGTTTGTCCGCGTCGGTCCTTGTACGGACCATCTGGCTTGTCGGAACGGAAGACGCGCATCTGGTAGCCGCCGAAGTTGTAGTCATCCTGCTTGCCGCCCTCGGCCAGTCCCCCGTTGCTGACAAAGAGGAAGTAGTATCCATCGATATATTCAATGTAGGAACCCTCGCCTGAGGAATAGAATCCGCCGGCAATGCGCTTGCCGAAATAGGGGTCGCTGGTCACATTGTCGCCAGAGCCTGTTACGGGATAGCTCACGTTGTAATCGCGCAATCCAGTCTCTGCATCCAGCTTCAATATCCAGATGCCACCGCTCCACGAACCGTATGACATCCACAATTGCCCCTCATTATCGTAAAACACGCAAGGATCGATGGCATGAGGCCAGCGACGGCCCCAGTAGGCAGTGTAGCGAGAGGGTAAACTTTTCAGAGGACCAAGCGCCAATTCCAGGTCCGTCATCTTGTAGTTCACGTTGGTATTATTGTTCACATTGAAACCTGTCACCACGACGGGGGCTTGATAGCGATAGGGGCCCGTAATGCTGTTGGCCGTGAGCAGGACAATACTCGAGTTCCACGTAGGGCCGTTGACGCTCATATACATGCACCACTTCTTCATCGCGGTGTTGTAGATGACATCGGGCGCCCACAGATTCCCGTCGATGTTGTAGTTGCCGTAAGCTCCCGACCAGCCGTTGGCGTCGAAATTCGGAAATTCCACTTCCTCGCCATTCTTAACGACGGTTTTCACCTGCTGCGTCTTGAAGGTGTTGGCATTACTGGTGCCACTATACCAAGAGAAGCTGCTCCACGTCCAGTTGATCATATCGCTGCTGGTAGCAGTGGCGCGGTGCGAACCGAAGATATAATACCGCTTGTTTGATGGACTCCATACGACGCTGGGGTCATGCACGCTGACGCGACTACCAACGGCGGCTTGTGTTGTGAATGGAACTAATGACAGCACTGCCAATAGCAGGAAGATATGTGTTTTACATTTCATCTTTCTTCAATGGTTCGTTTTATTTGCTGACTTTCACCCGCATGACGGTGAACGACATGGGGGGGAACTCGTAATCGAACTGCTTGCCGAACTTGCCGAAGAGGGTGGTGCGAGGAGCGAGCTTCGTGGGCTGCTCGAAGGTGTTCTCGTCGTTGGCATCGCCTCTGAGGGTGATGACCTTACCCGTGGGCAGGACGTTGCGGGCACCGTCGATGGTGAACGAGCGGCGGTAGGCCTGGTCCGTGCCGTTCACTACCTTGATGATGAGTTCGCCGGTCTGCTCGTCGTAGCCTGTCTGACAGAAGTGGCGGGTGTGGGCGGCAGGACGGGCAACGGTCATCTCCTGACCGTCAACATAAAGCGTGACAGCCATCGGGGTGACCGCAATTTTCACGTCGTACCACTTGTTTGTTTCTACCGTCTGGTTGGCTCGGCGACCCAGCACGTCGTTGGTGCGACCGCGCTGGATGGGCTGAATGGCTGTGGTGCGGTTGTTCCAACCTGCGATGTTGGCCGCGAAGCCGTTGCGCCCGTTCTCGTCCATGCCGTAATAGATGAAGAATCCCTCCATACCGCCCAGTTTGCGGGCCTTCAACTGGAGCGTGTAATTGTCGCTGCTGAAACCGGGCAGCAGGGTCATGGTGAGTTGTTCGTTGCTGGTCTGGCGGATGACGTCGCCTTCTACCTTCCATTCTCCCCGACGATTCTGGAACTGGCTGACGTTAATCGTCTGCGTCTGTCCGTTGGCAGTGGTCACACGGATGTCCTTGTATTCGCACTGCGTGGCATAGCTGCCCAGCCCAATGCCTCCGGCCCTGAAGGGTTGCGCCTCACCGGCGGTGGTGGTCTCGCTTACATATATATTATAGGTGGGGCGGTTCTCGGCGGCCATCTGCTGCACATAGTAGGAGGCGCGGCCATAGACCTCGGCGCTGTTGATGTGGATGAGGTTGCAAGGCCAGTCGCGGCGGTTCTCGTTCTCGAAGAGCGGGGCATAACTCGACATCTTCACCACGTCGCTGTTGCGCTCCATACCCATAATGAAAGCGGCCTCGCTCAGCGCAGCCAACAGGTTGCCTGCGCCCACACCGCCGTTGCAGGCATACTCGCCCACATAGATGTCGTGTGTGCGGGGAGCCTCGTCGAAGAGGTGGTTATTGGCAAAGAAGAAGTTGGGGTCGCGATACCAGTGGGGATCCACCATGTAGTCGCCGGGAATCTGTGCCAGCAGCGGGTCGGTGTGTCCCAGGGTGTTGATGAATGTAATCTGCGGATATTCGGCCTTCAACTTCTTGAAGATGTAGTTGAAGTGGGTGACGTACTCAGGGCCTACGTTCTCATTGCCTATCTCCACGTATTTCAGAGGGAAGGGCTTGGGGTGTCCGGCCTCGGCGCGCATCTTGGCCCAGCGGTTCTTGGCAGGGTCAGCCAGCGCGTAGTCGATGGCATCGCGGAAGTCCTGGATGACGGCATCCATGTCGGCATTACTGCTTACGAAGTCGCCGTTGCGCACGGAGCACGACATGCCGGCATTGTTGACGAACATGGCATCCATCCCGAGGTCCTCGCAGAACTGCAGGAACTCGTGGTAGCCCATGCCCCACGTGGCGCGGTAGCCCCACAGGTCCCACTCGCCGCGGCGGGTCATCGGGTCGCCCAGCGTCTCCTTCCACCGCATGCGGTTCTCATACGTGGCACCCTCGACGATGCAGCCACCGGGCCAGCGCATGAACTTCGGGTGCAAATCGACCAGCATCTGAGCCACGTCGGCCCGCTGACCGTTCTTGCGGCCCTTGAAGGTAGCCTGCGGGAAGAGCGACACGTAGTCAACGAGCACCGTTCCCGTCTTGTCGAATTCCAAGGCCAGTTCGCCCTTGGCCGTCGTTCCCTCGGCAGTCAGCGTGGCGGTCAGTTCCGTCCAGTCCTTCAGCTGACGACTGTTGAGCGTCACGGCGCCGAGCGATTGGCCCGTCGCGCCGTCCTGCAGCCGTGCGGTGATGGTGCCTTTGTAGTTGGCCGACTTCACGTAGCAACGCAGGTCGTATCGTTCGCCAGCCTTCAGACCGATGCCCCAGTAGCCCGTGTTCGCCAGCACGGCCTTGCCGCCCTTCTGGACCTTCTTGATGTCGAGCTGCATGGCGTGGGGCGTGTTCTGGTGCAGCGGAGTCTTGGCTTCGACGACCTCGCCCTTCACGGTGGCCTTCAAGCCCGTGACTTTCCAGCCCGTCATCTTCTTCTCCTCCATGTTCCAGGGGATGTTCCAGTTGCGATTGTTGCGGTGTTCATAGTTCATCGCATCAGGGGCGTATGCCTTGCCGTCTCGGTAGGTCATACCTGAAGGCAGCACATGCTCCTCGAAGCCGCGGTTCTGCACCAGCTCGGCATAGAGACCGCCGTCGCCAGCATGACTGATCTCCTCAAAGAAGATACCATAAAGATTGGGTGACACCACGGCTCCTTTCTGGCCGAGGTCGATACGGATAGGTTCTGGTTGTGCCACGGTTGTGAGGGCACTGGTCAGCAGCAGGGCTGCCATCATTTTTTTGTTCATCGTGCTTTTAGTTATAGTTAGTAAAAACTGGTTGCAAAGTTACAGCTAATCAACATAATGACGTTGAACTATTTGCCCAAACAGTTGAATAAATGTATCAATGACAAGAAAAACCACTCCAATTTTCGCGCGAAACCACATTATTATAACCGCCACCATCACAAGATTCTGAGATGGTTGTGGCATCGTCTCTGCACCAATCTCCCAAACTTCAGCCTCCATTTGTGGGTCAATGTGGCGCACGGAATTGACAATCCTCAGCAGCCAACCCATTTCCTCGAATCACTTCCTCCCGGAGAATCCACATATTTTCGAAGACCCTGAAAAGACATTTGCCGACCTCTATATGAAGTCAGGCCTATACATCACCGAGATTGTGCGTCGACTATATAATAATGTAGAGATGTGCCGCCTGATTCCAGATGATCACGAGCGTATTCAGTACATATTAAGGTATCAGGTTTATGGTTTTGCGCCAACGCGTATCATCTATCTTATAGCTACCCGCTTCATCCTTGGCTTCGACACTTCATTCCAACCAGAGCAGAGCAACTTTCGGCAGGTGGATACCGTGCCCTACACAAAAGAAGGACGGATGGAAGAACTTATCGAAAATGAATTTGGACTTTAAGGGGAATATTCTCCATGTCGACGGTGCCGATGTCGCACGGACACGGATGGCAAAAATATGCATATTTTCCGAAAAGGACAGTGTTGGCATGTGGTTATAAATCAGTATATCAAACTGACTAAAGAGTCTTGGTGACCTTGCATGGATTGCCGACGGCTACCGTATTGGACGGAATATCGTGTGTAACCACAGAACCAGCCCCTATTGTCACATTATCGCCAATAGCTACTCCTGGTAGGATGGTGACACTGCCGCCAATCCATACGTTATGGCCGATAGTGACAGGCTTGGCCCATTCCTAACGGCTATTGCGCTGTTCATAAACTATCCTAAAAGTGGGGGCAAATATACGAAAAAACGGGGAATAATGAGTACCTTTGCAAATAAATATAAGTAATATGATGAAGTTAATAGCAATCTCGACTTGTTCTGTCGTTCGGGAAGTAAATGAAGAGAAGGCCTCAATACCGACAATCTGCTTCTTATCCGTCTGTTCTTCCAGCCCGTGCTCATCTTCCTTGCATTGTGGACTACTGGCGGTTGGAAATACTGGAAGCTATGGGCGAAAGGTAAATTTAAGGATTAATAATGTACAGACATGTTAGAACATATTGCAGATTTCACGGCTTGGCCTATCCTGACAGGCATTCTCGTCGGTTATGTTGCCAATCGCATTATGAGCGGTGAGGGCAAAGGATGCTGTTTGAATCTTATTATTGGCATCATAGGCAGTTATGCCGGTACATTCATCAGCCATCTGCTGAACATAGAACTGCTTGGTAAAGGCTATCTCACCAACTTCGTTTTCTGCGTGGTTGGTGCTGTAACAGTGTTGTGGCTCTGGAAGAAGCTGTTTGACTAGGTATGGATACCATCGGAGAACCCTTTGACTGGCTATATATTGATGCTGATACCCTGAAAGAAAAATCAGGGAGATGAGGATATGCAGTTGAAGTGGTTACTGAAGGTGAGCACTATGATTATTTGGCAAGAATCACGACTGTGACCGCCTTAGATAAGATAGAAATGAACCTACAGCTCTGAGCCGACGGTGTCGTGGAAACGGTCGAGAAGCCACTGCTTCTGCTCGGCGATGGTCATGTTGCTGTTGTCGAGCA
>CAMVPA010000061.1 GCA_947169245.1 uncultured Prevotellaceae bacterium | reverse complement strand
ACTACTTTGAGGAATTGCTGGATCGCATCCGTGAGATACGTACCTCAGAGCGTCGTTACTATCAGAAGATAACGGACATCTATGCCGAGTGCAGCAGCGACTATGACAAGGATAGTGAGATAACACGAACATTCTATAAGACAGTACAGAATATGATGCACTATGCCGTGACTCATCAGACGGCAGCAGAGATTGTCTATGATCGTGCTGATGCAGAGAAGCCTCACATGGGACTGATGACGTGGAAGAATGCACCTGATGGCAGAGTCGTTAAAAGTGATGTGACGATAGCCAAGAATTATCTGTCAGAGAAGGAAGTGGATGAACTGAACTTGCTGACGACGGCTTTCCTCGAAATTGCAGAGCGAAGAGCCAGGCGGCATGTCTTGACAACGATGGCTGAATGGAAACAGGTGTTGGAGCATTATTTGAAAGTATCGGATGCAGACATCCTGCCCGATGCAGGTTCCGTGACTCACGAGGAAGCTGAAGCCAAAGCGTTAGGGGAATATGAGAAATTCTGGAGGATTCAAGACCAGACGTTCCTCTCAGACTTTGACAAACTGATTGAAGATTTAAGCAAATAAGCATAGAAATCCAATCCCCACACCAAGTATTAAAGTCATTGAGTCTTACTCCTGTTTTTACTCTTTGTCGGGTCTTGCCCTGTCTTACCAACAGATAGACCTCACGCGTCTTTTGGGAAGATTCCTTCCCGAATTCAATAGAAATGGTTGCCATTTTGATAAACCTTTTTAAATTGTTAATACCGGAACCAATTCTTGCGTCATATATATAAGCCTTCACGGGGTCGTTCTTTTTGCGTCACTTTTGACCCTGTTTTTTGCGGCGATTTTTGCGGCGATTTTGCGGCGATTCTCTATTTTAGGGCCCTTTTTGTGGCTTTTTTGCGGCGATTTCGGGGCTCAAATTTGGAAATGAGAACCAAAAATGGAACTCTGATTTCCTTATACGAAATATCGAGAAACCCTTTGTTTATGGGAGTTTCTCGATATTTTCGCTCTGTGATCCCGTTGGGATTCAAACCCAAGACCTTCAGAACCGGAATCTGACGCTCTATTCAGCTAAGCTACGGGACCGTGATTTGCAAAAGCGGTGCAAAGGTACGAAAAAAAGTGAAGAGTGAAGAGCGAAGCGCGAAGAATTATGTTTTTTTAGGGGTGAGGGGCAGGCTATGACTGACGGGAAAGGAGCGACTGGCGATGTGCAAAATGAAAGGAAATCAAGAAAAACGCTGTCTTTTTGCAAATTTCCGCCCGTTTTTCTTGTTTATTCGCTTAAAAGCTGTACCTTTGCAGGCGCAAAACGAAACATCAAGGTAAATGCAAGAGACAAATTAGTTAATAAACGAGATGAGTCAACTGATTAAACCGAAAGGATATGAACGTCTGCTCAACATGAAGCAGACGGAACAGGGCATCAAACTGATCAAGGAGTTCTTCCAACAGAATCTGGCAACAGAGTTGCGTCTGCGTCGTGTGACAGCACCGCTGTTTGTACTGAAAGGTCTGGGTATCAACGACGACCTGAACGGTGTGGAGCGCGCCGTGACGTTTCCCATCAAAGACCTGGACGACGCCCGGGCCGAGGTGGTTCACTCGCTGGCCAAGTGGAAGCGCCTGACGCTGGCGGAGTATGAGGTAGAGCCGGGCTACGGCATCTATACCGACATGAACGCCATACGTGCCGACGAGGAGCTGGACAACCTGCACTCGCTGTATGTGGACCAGTGGGACTGGGAAGCTGTTATCAACAAGGAGGACCGCACGCTGGCCTTCCTGAAGAATGTGGTGGAGCGCATCTACGCCGCCATCCGCCGTACGGAGTACCTGACGTGTGAGACCTATCCGCAGATCAAGCCCTTCCTGCCCGAGAATATTCACTTCATACACGCCGAGGAGCTGCTGAAGATGTATCCCGACAAGACGCCGAAGGAGCGCGAGGATGCCATCTGCGAGGCCTACGGTGCCGTGTTTGTCATTGGTATTGGCGGCAAGCTGTCGAACGGCGAGAAGCACGACGGCCGTGCTCCTGACTACGACGACTGGTCGACCATTGCCGAGGACGGCCGTCAGGGACTGAACGGCGACATCCTCATCTGGTACCCCGTACTGGGCCGTTCGTTCGAGCTCTCGTCGATGGGCATTCGCGTCAACAAGGAGTCGCTGCTGCGCCAGCTTCAGATTGAGCATCAGGAGGAGCGCGAACAGCTCTACTTCCATCAGCAGCTGTTGCAGGACAAGCTCCCGCTGTCAATAGGCGGCGGTATCGGCCAGAGCCGCCTCTGCATGGTGTTGCTCCACAAGGCTCACATCGGCGAAATCCAGGCCTCCATCTGGCCCGACGACATGCGCCGCGAGTGCAAGGCGCTGGGTATGCCGCTGATTTGACATATCAACAAACCGCATGATACATCAACAAACCGCATATTGAGGAAAGGCTGCCAACTTACCGGCAGCCTTTTTTATAGCGAACACTAAAAAGAGGATGTGCAGCGACACATCCTCTTCTTGTATTATATTGTCGGGCTTGGGACTTACATCATGCGTCCGCCGCCACCGAAGCCGCCGCCGAAGCCACCGCCACCGAAGCCACCGCCGCCGAAGCCGCCGCCACGATTACTGCCACGGTTGTTGCCACGGTTGTTGCCGCCGCCCATAGGCATGCCGCCGCCGAAGCCGCCCATTCCCATACCCATGCCCTGACGCATGCCGCGACGGGCTTCACGGGTACCAAACAGGTTGATGCGGTAGATGAGGTGGAGCATAGCATAGCTGGTGATGGCGTTGTACTCGTTATCGGTACGGGCCATAGCCGAGATGGTACGCGAGAAGTTAGACTGCTGGTGCAGGATGTCATAGAACTGCAGTGAGAGTGTCAGCGGCTTGCCCTGGAGGAAGCTGTGCGACAGCTGTGCGTTCCAGATGAGCTCGTTGGTGTTCATCGAGGCATCGCTGAAACCACGACGGCTGTTCATACCCATATCGGTAGCAATCTGAGTGCCCCAAGGCAATGTCAGCGTGGAGTTGAAGCCGTAGGCATAGGTCCAGGTGTCGAGGTTCGACTGCGGCTGCAGTTCGTTGTTCGAGTGGTTGTAGTTCACCGAACCGTTGAGCTCGACCTCCAGCCAGTCGTTGCGGAAGCTCAGTCCCAGACGACCGCCGATGATGTTCTGCTTGGTGACGTTCTTCACCGACTCCTTGTTCTGAGAGATATACCCCACACGGTTGTTGAAGTTGTCGTTCACAGAGACGTTGTAGCTGAAGTAGCCCAGCGAGTCGATGGCCGAACTGAACATCACATTACCGCCGACGTTCCAGTTACCGTTGATATTCTCGGGACGGGAGGTCTGACCACCGGTCGTCGCATCGTAGGTCACTTTGTTAGAGATGCTGTTGGCCGTTGTCGAGAAGTTGGCGTTGGCATTGATGAAACGCTGGTGATTCATGATGTAGTTGTTGAAACGCAGGTTGAAGCTCTGTGTGAACGAAGGCTTCAGGTCGGGGTTACCAGTGGTCTTGTTCAAGGGGTTGGTATCGTCGTTGATGACAAGCAGCTGGTCGATAGACGGCTGGCTGGTGTTGCCACGATACTGGAACTGGAGGCTACCCTGCTGAGAGAAGCGCCAACGGAAGTTGGCTGTCGGGCTCCAGTTGGTCACCGTACGGTTCACAACGGTGTCGACGCCCAGATAGCGCTGTGTGTACTCAGAGCTCTGCGGAACCACCTGCACACCGAAGTTGAAGTCGTAGGTATTGCGGATGAAGCGCAGCATGATCTCACCCGTGTGGATGTAGTTCTTATAGGCCGAATAGCGGCTCTGGTCCTTGCTGTAATACTGGTCACCTTTCACAGGAGAATAGCCGTTAACGCCACTGACTTTGGCCACCTCATTAAAATAATCACCCCACTGACGATAAACCGGTGTTATTCTACTGAAATCGAAACCGTATGCAGGATCCTTATAAGGGTTATTCTCATAGAGAAGGGGCTTTGAGTAGTCGAACGTCTGACGGTCACTCTCGTTGTAACGATACTGGAAGGTATAGCTGAACTGCAGGAAGGTAGCGTAGGCGATAGGCTCACTGTAGGTAGCTCGTGCGCTGTAGTCCCATGATTTCGTGGGCGACAGGTTATAGCGGTTGGTCTGGTATTCAGGAAGATCGCTAAAGCCGTTGAAGGTGGTTGTTGACTGATACAGATTGGTCTGGTTGTTCGACAACTGCTGGTTCTTGTTGTCACTATAGTTACCATTCAACTGTACGGTGATGTTACGACCGCGACCATTCAGCAGGCGGTTGATCATCAACGTACCACCCAGTCGCTTGTTCTCTCCGTAAGAAAGCGAGTTGTTGTTGCTGCCGTTGACGAGGATACTGTCAAGAGTGACACCATCGTATGCTTTGTTCTTGAGAATCTCCTGCAGGACGGCGGCACTGAGCTGAGAAGTCAGATAGTCGTAAGGATCCTGATTGAACGTAGCCGATGTGCTCCAGCTGCGGCTGTCGTTTGTAGAATAGGTAAGGTTCGGGCGGAAGTTGATATTCCACAGTGTGTCGGGCGTCCACTCAATACGTCCGCTGGCACTCCAGCTGTTCGAGCGCGAGAAGTTCTGGTTCACGGAGTTCTGGAACGACGAGGTACTACCCACGAAATTCTCGCTCGAACGACGCGACCATGAGTCGCCGTCGCGGTGGTTCCAGTTGACGCTGGCCTGGGCAATGATCTTGTCGGTCTTCTCGTAGTTGTAGTTCACCATGCCCGACTTGGCAGCGTTCAGACCGCCGCCGCCCATACCACGGCCGCCTCCGAAGCCACGACCGCCACCGCCGCCGAAGCCCATGTCGTTGGTGTTGTTGGCATTGAGCATACCCATCAGGCGGTGGTCGCCACGCATCATCATGCCGAACAGACGGCCGGAGTAGCGGTCCTTCGTACCGTAGCCTAAGTCGACATTAGCCATCGTACCTTTGTTCATGCCGGCACGCAGACCAAAGTCGATGACCGTCTGCTCGTTACCGTCGTCGATACCGGTGATACGGGCCAGGTCGCTCTTCTCATCGTAGGCGCGGATGCGCTCCACAATGTTGGTAGGCAGGTTCTTCAGCGCCGTCTTGGTGTCGCCGAACTCCTTGCCGTCGACCTTAATCTTCGACACAGACTTACCGTTGATCTTGATGTTGCCGTCGTCGTCGACCTCAGCACCCGGCAGGCGCTTCACCAGCTCTTCGACCACCGAGCCCTCGGCCGTGCGGAAGGCGTCCGCATTATATATTAAGGTGTCGCCCTTCGACTGTACCTTGGCCAGATGGGCCGTGACGGTGGCTCCCTTCAGCATGATGGCATCGGGTGCAATCTCGATGGTGCCCATAGCCACGGGCTTGCCCTGACTGACAGCGATGCGCTTGGTGAACGTTTTGAAACCTACGTAGGTGATGCGTACAATGTAAGAAGCATCGGAGGGTGCAGTCAAAGAGAAGCGACCAGAGGCGTTGGTTACTGCATTGGCTACAAGCGTCGAGTCAGTCTTCAGCAGACTGACGGTGGCCTGAATAACTTCTTCGCGGGTGTCTTTCTCGATCACTGTACCACTGATAGTACGTTGCGCGTGCAGCGCGATGGTTGTTGCGAGAACAACAGTAAGAATGAGCAATCTTTTCATCTTGTATTTTTAACTTAACTGCACTTATGACGCTAAAAAATCCTAATCGTTTAATCATTGTAGAGAAAAAAATTGTATTTTCGACAATTTATCTGTTTTTCTTACACGATTCTCAAATATTATCTGTATCTTTGCACACGAAACCATAACCATGATGGAGAAACAGAAGGTCATCTTATCCAATAATCTGGAAGAAACGCTCTCAGCTGCGGTGGCAGAATGTGAGCGCGACCGGCTGTTTATCCTGGTCGACGTAAACACGCAGCATTACTGTCTGCCCCTTGTCCGCGACATGAGTTGCCTGCAAGGTGCGCAGGTCATCGCCATCGGTGCTACCGACGAGAACAAGACGCTGCAAACGTTGACAGAGGTTTGGACGGCCCTGCAGCAGGGCGGTGCCACGCGCCACTCGCTGATGGTGAACCTCGGCGGAGGCATGGTGACAGACTTGGGCGGCTTTGCCGCATCCACGTTCAAGCGGGGACTGAACTATATCAACATCCCCACGACGCTGCTGGCCATGGTCGACGCCTCGGTAGGCGGCAAGACAGGCATCAACTTCGGCGGACTGAAGAACGAAGTGGGCGTCTTCTCGAACGCCAGCTCGGTCATCCTCGACACCACGTTCCTGAAGACGCAGGACGACGAGAACCTGCTCTCGGGCTATGCCGAGATGCTGAAACACGGCCTCATCAGCAACGAGGAGCACTGGGCAGAACTGCTGAGCGTCGGACTCGACGAGCCGGGCCGGCTCGGAGAACTCGTTTCGAAGAGCGTCGCCGTGAAAGAGCGCATCGTCGAACAAGACCCTACAGAGAAGGGACTGCGCAAGGCACTGAACCTGGGACACACCGTGGGTCACGCCTTCGAGTCGCTGGCCCTGCAACGTAAGCCCGTCCTGCACGGCTATGCCGTTGCCTATGGCCTCATCTGCGAGCTCTACCTGAGCGCCATCAAGACCGGTTTCCCTGTCGACAAGATGCGCCAGACGGTGAGTTTCATCCGCGAGCACTACGGCCAGATGGCCATCACCTGCGACGACTACCCCACCCTGCTGGGCATGATGACCCACGACAAGAAGAACGTGGCAGGCGAAATCAACTTCACGCTGCTGGGCGGTATCGGAGACATCCGCATCAACCAGACAGCCACCAAAGAAGAGATCATGGAGGCCCTCGACTTCTACAGAGAGGGTTGAACTACATAGAAAAGAAAAAGCCTATTACCAATTACTTTTTAACTAGATTGCTCTTTTATCAATCCATGACCTAAAACTGTTATTACAACTAACCCAATCGGGGCGTCCTTCGTGAGAAGCGCGTCCCGGTTTTTTTTTGTATGAGGACGAAGCTGGCAACAGGACACACTTATTGTCCGGCGGCCAGACGCTCGGCCTCGTGGCGTGCGGGCTTGCCTGTGGCAGTGAGGGGGATGCGGTCGACGTGGACGTAGTGACGGGGTTGCCAATAACGGGGCAGCACCTGGCGACAGACAGCCGCCACGGCATCAAGGTGAGCCGACTCGGTCAGCAGCACCACCGCCTCGCCGAACTTCGGGTCGTGGCGCTTCGATATTAAATAAGGTTCGCGCAGGTGTGCACGCAGGAGGCGCTCCACCTCCTCGGCCTGTATCTTCACGCCGCCCGAACAGATGGTGTTGTCCCTGCGTCCAAGGATGCGGAAGAGCCTCTCCCCCGACTCAGCCTCACCCCCAACCCTCCTCTCCAAAGGGCGAGGGGGAACACATTCCGCAAGGGAGGGGAGACGGAGTTCGGCCATGTCGTTGGTGACGAGCGGACCGTCGTGCACGGCAGGAGCATCAATGACCAGACAGCCTTCGTCGGTCAGACTGATGCTGACACCCTCAAGGGGCGTGTACCAATCGCTGGCGTCAGGGCCGTTCAGTCGGCGCAGGGCGATGTGCGAGAGCGTCTCCGTCATGCCGTAGGTGCTCCAGATGGCGTTGGGGAAGGTTGCCAGCTCCGATGCCAACGCGTCATCGATAGCTCCACCGCCGATAATGAGGTGCTTGACAGCCATCAGCCGCTCCCGCTGTACGGGGTCTTTCAGCGAATTGTAGACCTGCATAGGCACCATCGCGGCGAAGTCGACAGGCTCCGTGACCGTCTTCAGCGGTTCGCCGCTTGGCTCCACCACCATCAGGCGCAGCCCGCAGGTCAGCGCCCGCACCACCATCATCTTGCCGGCAATGTAGTCGAGCGACATGCAGAGCAGCGCCGTGTCGCCGGGTTTCAGTCCCAGGTGACGGCAGGTGATGCGTGCCGAGGCCTCCATGCGCCGTTTCTCCACGAGCATGGGCTTCGGCTCTCCCGTCGAACCGCTGGTGTGCACCAGCACCGTCGGGCTGTCGTTATGCCACTCGGCTAAGAATTCTTCGACTGTCAAACTATGAACTATGAACTATATAAAGTTTATCGCCTCGAATCTCCAGCGGCATAGGGATATTATCGGTAAACAGCTGTCCCGTGCCAAGTCCCTGAGGCATCATCTCCCCGCGTCGGGCGGTGGAGGTTCCATAGACGTCGGCACAGAACTGCGCAATGGCATTCAGGCCGATGTTACTTTCCAGCGCCGAGGTTATCCATGAGCCAATGTCCATGTCGCGTGCACAATCTATCCACTCGCGACAACCCATCATGCCGCCATGCAGCGAGGGTTTCAGGATGATGTAGCGTGGCTTGATGATATTCAGCATCTGACGCTTCGTCTCCGGGTCGTTGACACCTATCAGCTCCTCATCGAGAGCGATGGGCAGGGGCGACTCACGGCAGAGCTCAGCCATGTTGGCCCACTGTCCGGCGCGGATGGGCTGCTCGATGGAGTGCAGCGCATACTGCGACAGCAGCTCCAGCTTGTAGAGCGCCTCCTCATAGGCGAAAGCGCCGTTGGCATCGACGCGCAACTCCACGTCACGGGGCCCAAAGCGCTGGCGAATCTGTTTCAGCAGCGCTATCTCGGCGTCGAAGTCGATGGCACCGATCTTCAGCTTCACACAGCGGAAGCCCTGCTCCAGCTTCTGCTCAATGCGCTGCTGCATCTCCTCGAACGACCCCATCCACACGAGACCGTTGATGGGTATTCCCACCTCGCCGCGGCTGAACGGCGTATCGAATAATAGAGGTAAGGGGTGAGGGGTAAGAGGTGAGGAGTGAGAGGTGAGAGGTGAGAGATTAGAACGGAGGGAGAGCATCGCCGTCTCCAGGCCGAAGAGCATCGACGGATAGTCGCGCAGAGCCTCGTAAGGGATCTCGCCCGTCTGCTCCACCTCGTCACAGAAGCGGCGCAGCACGTCGCCGTAATCGGGTATGTCGTCACAGCTGAGCTGTGGCAGTGGCGCACATTCGCCTCGTCCGACGGCAGAACCGTCGGACACACTCACCAGCCAGATTCTTCTGGTCGTATACACCCCACGGCTCGTTCCTGCCGGCTGCTTGAAGTGGAGCGTGCGCTCTTCAATATCAATCTTCATGGAATCTGCGGATATTGGTCGAAGTCGGGTTTGCGCTTCTCCAGAAACGCCTTGCCGCCCTCCTGCGCCTCGTCGAGGAAGTAGTAGAGCATCGTGGCGTCGCCGGCCAGCTGCTGGATGCCCGCCTGACCGTCGAGCTCAGCGTTCAGTCCGGCCTTGATCATGCGCAGGGCTATGGGCGAGCGCTCCATCATCTCCTCGGCCCAACGCACACACTCGTCCTCGAGCTCACTGAGGGGCACCACCTTGTTGACAAGTCCCATGTCGAGCGCCTCCTGTGCCGAGTACTGACGGCAGAGGAACCATATCTCGCGGGCCTTCTTCTGCCCCACGATGCGGGCCAGATAGCTTGAGCCGAAGCCGGCGTCGAACGAGCCCACCTTGGGCCCTGTCTGTCCGAAAACAGAATTATCGGACGCTATCGTCAGGTCGCACACCAGGTGCAGCACGTGGCCGCCACCGATGGCATAGCCGTTGACCATCGCGATGACGGGCTTCGGCAGCCGGCGGATCTGCATCTGCACGTCGAGGACACTCAGTCGGGGCACGCCCTCGTCGTCGATATAGCCGCCGCGCCCCTTCACGTGCATGTCGCCGCCCGAGCAGAAGGCGTGCTTCACGTCCTCCAGCCGCTTGCCCTCGGGCACCTCGCTCATGGCTCCCGTCAGCAACACCACACGGATGCGCTGCAGTTCGCGAACGATGGCGAACGCCTCGCTCAACTCCTTGGTCGTCTTCGGCGTGAAGGCGTTGCGGTAGCGGGCCCTATTGATGGTAATCTTTGCAATGCCCTGATACTCTTCGAAGAGAATCTCCTCGAACTTCCTAATCTCTTTCCACTGTCTCTTTTCCATAGCTCTGTCGTGTATATGTGTGCAAAGGTAGCACAAAACTGTGAGACTAACAAAAAAAAACACCAAATAGTTTTGCCGTTTCACTTTTTCTGCGTACCTTTGTGGCATCGTGTGCGGAAGTCCCTTCGGGGGCAGCGCGCGGTCTTACATATTAGAAAGACGTTTTCGAACGTCTGTCGTTGTGCATAACGAACTTCGCAAACTCGACTTCCACAACAGGCAGATGACAACCGGGACGTCTACGTAGTGCGTTTCTATATACCTCCGTCATATATAGTCCGTGCTGGCGTGGGCTATCTGCGTTGTCTATCCTGTGTGGAAGGGGCAATGCGAAGGCCTGTTATGCCAGGATGGACTAAGGACAGGCACCCTCGCCTTTTTCGTATGATAAGCTAAACCTCTAATACACTATTTACCGCCGACTCCGGGGTGTCAGTAGGCCAAAACATTCATAGATTATGAAAAAAACTATCTTATTCTCTGCGGTTGCGGTTCTTTGTATGCTTATGGGCTTCTCTTTTGTTTCATGTGGCGATGATGACGCCAATGTTTTGGTTGGTTCTTGGTATAAAGAAGGAAGATGGAATTCTTATACAGGTGCTCCTGTAATTGATTATGATATTTGGCTCTTTAAGTCTGACGGGACAGGAACACGTAGGTCTTATCGTGAGTCTTCAGATAAAGGTGTATGGTTTGATGACATACGGCCATTTTTTTATACTATCATAAGTGCCCAAGGTGACCACGGCGTAGTACGCATATCTTATACAGATAACAACAAATCTGCTGATTACATATATTCAATAGTTAGTAATACACTAACCTTAGGTGACGACGTTTATCGAAAGGGCTCACCGTCGATTTAGCGACGCGCTTCTCTAAGCCTATATATGTCAAATGGCGAAAAAAACTGCACTCCTGCACCCACCACTGAGTATCAATGACTTACGGCCGTTTTCGTCCATTTTTACCTGCACTAACGTGGCACCAGAACCTGCACCTATCCGATGACGTGTCTATGGGGCCGCCGGAGAGTGCTGCGGGGCCGCCGGAGAATGCTGTGGGGCCGCCGGAGAGTGCTGCGGGGCCGCCGCAGATTTGTCCCAGGCCGTGGGACGTTTCTGCGGGGCCGCCACAGAATTCTGTGAGGCCGCCGGAGCGACAAATTCTCGAGAGAATTCAGGTAAAAGGGGGCGAGTTTCATTGAAAAGGGGCCGAGTTTTGAGCGAAAGGGGGGGCGAGTTTCGTTGAAAGGGGGCCGAGTTTTAAGCGAAAGGGGGCGAGTTTTTACAGAATATCGGCCCTATGTCTGTCAGGTGTAGGTTCAGTTACTGAGCCGGTGCAGGAAAAAACGGGCGAAATCAGGCGTAAGTACCTGAGGATCAGCGGCAGGTGCAGATGGTGCAGGAAAAATGAGGGAAAAGCTCAAATAAATTTGGCTTTTCACTCGTTATTTCGTAACTTTGGCTTTACCGAACTTACATGGCACTCGGAAATGCAAAGAAAAACAAGTTTTTCTTTGCATTTCCCTCGTTATTTCGTAACTTTGCAGTCGAAATAACTAAATGCCTATGCTACAGATACGCTGCAAGAACAATAATGTGACGAAGTCGTTCCCCGAGGGAGCCTCGCTGCTGGACGTCTATCAGGAGTTTGCCGACGACATCAAGCTACGCTACCCCGTGGTGTCGGCCAAGGTGAACAACGTGTCGCAGGGACTGAAGTTCCGCCTGTTCCAGAACCGCGACGTGGAGTTTATGGATGCCAGCGAAGGCTCCGGCCACCGCGCCTATGTGCGTTCACTTTGTTTCGTGCTCTACAAAGCCACTCAGGACGTGTTTCCCGGTTCGAAACTCTTCATCGAGCACTCATTGTCGCGCAGCTATTACTGCAACTTCAGGCCTACCCCCGGCCCCTCTCCAAGGGAGGGAAGGTCGGTTACTGACGAGATGGTGAAGCAAATCAAGGCGAGGATGCAGGAGATCATCGACCTCGACATTCCTTTCCGCCGCACGGAGTCGACCACCGAGGAGGCCATCCGCATCTTCGCCGAGCGCGGATTCCCAGACAAGGTGAAGCTGCTGGAGACCTCCGGTCAGGCCTATACCTATTATTATACGCTGGGCGACACCATCGACTACTACTACGGCCCGCTGGTGCCCAGCGCCGGCTACCTGAAGGTGTGGGGACTGGAGCGCTACGAGCAGGGACTGCTGCTGCGCGTGCCCGACTGGAACGACCCGTCGCGCCTGGCCGAGAAGGTGGACCAGCCGAAGACCTTCGAGATGTTTGCCGAGAAGACGCGCTGGGACATCATCATGCGACTGTCGAACGCCGGCGACGTGAACAAGGCCATCATGCGCGGCCACGCCTCGGAGCTGATACAGGTGTCGGAGGCTCTGCAGGAGAAGAAGATTGTGCAGATAGCCGAGGAGATAGACCGCCGTTTCCATCAGGAGAAGGAGCCGGTGCGCCTGGTGCTGATAACAGGCCCGTCGTCGTCGGGCAAGACCACGTTCTGCAAGCGTCTCAGCGTTCAGCTGCTGGCCTGCGGCCTGCGCCCCGTCTCGTTCTCGACCGACGACTACTTCGTCAACCGCGTCGACACGCCGAAGCTGCCCAACGGCGACTACGACTTCGACA
>CAMVPA010000060.1 GCA_947169245.1 uncultured Prevotellaceae bacterium | reverse complement strand
CTGCCGCCAAGGCTCTGCTCATTGCCAAGGATATGGGTCTCTGGGTATGGAACCGCCTGCACTACCGCACCTACGTCAAGAGCGACGGCCGTCAGGACGAGCGCCGCGCCCGCCCCGGCAACCGATATGAGATGTGGAACATGTACATCGCCGGCGAGGTGGGCGGCATGGCCGAGTCGTTGGCCCGTCTGTCGGAAATGACGGGCACGGCCGAGGAAAAGGCCCATCTGCTGGAGGCCGCCAATTACTTCGACAGTCCGGCCTTCTTCGACCCGTTGGCCAGGAATGTGGATGCCATCCGCACCCGTCACGCCAACCAGCACATCCCCATGGTGACCGGCGCCCTGCGTTCTTTCCGTGGCAACGGCAACCCCTACTACTACCACCTCGCCCAGAACTTCTGGACGATGATACAGGGCCGCTACCGCTACGCCATGGGTGGAGTGGGCAACGGCGAGATGTTCCGCCAGCCCTACTCGCAGATTACCTCCATGTGTACCAATGTCACCAGTTGGGGCGGACGCGAACTGCACCCCGAACCCACCATCAACGAGACCTGCTGTGCCTATAACCTCGCCAAGCTCACCAAGGACCTGAACTGCTTCAATCCCGACGATGCGAAATACATGGACTACTACGAGCGCGTGCTCTATAACCAGATCATCGGTTCGGTGAATCCCCGCCAATACCAGACCGTCTATCAGTATGCCGTAGGCCTCAACGCCTCGAAGCCATGGGGCAACGAGACCCCGCAGTCCACCTGCTGCGGCGGTACAGGAGTGGAGAACCACGTGAAATACCAGGAAGCTGCCTACTTCGTTAACGACAACACCATCTGGGTAGCCCTCTACATGCCCACCACCGCGAAGTGGGAGAAAAAGGGCGTCGTCGTGAAGCAGGAGTGCCAGTGGCCCGCCGAGAAGTCCACCATCCGCATTGCTAAGGGGAAGGGAAAGTTCTCCATGAAACTCCGCGTACCCTACTGGGCCACCGAGGGCTTTGACATCAGGCTCAACGGCAAAAGCGTCGCCGCTGCCTACCAGCCCTCAAGCTATGTGGAGATTCCCGCCCGCCAGTGGACGGAGAAAGACGTCGTGGAGGTCATCATGCCCTTCACCAAGCACCTTGACTTCGGCCCCGACAAGATGGAGACAGCCCCTGCCTACGAGAAGGGCGGCAAGACCGAGTACACCCCGATGTGGTGCGGTGCCTTCATGTACGGTCCCCTCGTCATGGCCACCACCGGCATCACCAACTGGGATCAAGCCACCATCACCGTGGCCCCCGACCTCAGCGACGTCACAGCCCATGACAAAGTGTTCAGCCATGGCGGCCGCAACTTCGTTGCCGACTACGACGGCGACAGGCACCTGACCCACTACTTCCGCATGAACATCCCCGCCGACCCGAAGGCCGCACCCGTCGGCAGTGCCGATGCCGGCATCGACAAGTCGCAGCTCCGCGAACTGCTCCTGATTGCCAAGAGCCGCAGCGACGAGCAGCAGACCTGGAACGCCCTGACGTTGAAGGTGCCGGAATACGCCCCCTGGGCCAAACACGGTTTCACGCGGATGACGGAACAGTATGCGAAAGCCAAACCCTATATGGATGCCCCTGACGACAAATATACCCAGGAGGAGATCGACAAGGCCGCCGGTGCCCTCAATGCCGTCATCAACACCATGCGCCCGGGCAACCTGCCGGAACTGGAGGACATGGACGAACTGATGCAGTTGCTCGACAAAGCCAAGAAACTGCCCGAAGGTGAGAAGACCGACCGCGCCATTGCCTACGCCAACATGGTCATCCGCTACGTCAGCGACGGCAGCGGCACGATGGACATGATCCAGCGCGCCACCAACCAGTTAAAGGACATCTTAAGTAAATAAAGACATGAAACTACTCAAACTACTTACATTCAGTGCTGTCCTGACCGTCTGTGGGCAACTCAAGGCTAACGACATGACCGTGACGTCGCCCAACGGACGGTTGACGGCCACCGTCAATGACGACAACGGATTGACACTGGCTGTCAGTCTCGACGGCAAGGTACTGCTGGCCCCCTCTCCCATCGGTCTGACACTGGCCAACGGCACCGCCATCGGGCGCGACAAGAAAGCCGGCTTCGGGCTCACGGCCACCATGACCGACGACACCGACGCACCGTTCTACCGCCAGCGCCACATCAGGACAGTGGGCAAACAGTTAGACCTCAAACTGGGTCATGGCTTCGGCATCCAGATACGAGCCTACGACGAGGGCGTGGCCTACCGTTTCTACACGAGTAACAAGCGTGAGACCATCATCACCGACGAGACGGCCGACTTCACATTCCCCGCCGACAGCAAGTGCTGGCTGGCCTACTCGACGAACGACGACAAGCCCTTCGCCATGGCCTTCCAGAACTACTACGACGAGACCACGCTGAGCCAGGCCAGGGACAAGTACGCCTTCCTGCCCGCCACCATCGAGAGCGGCGGCGTGAAGGTGACCATCCTCGAGAGCGACCTCCGCGCCTACCCGGGCATGTTCCTCAAAGCTGACGGCAACAGCCTGAAGGCCGCCTTCGCCAAGTACCCGAAGAAGATGGCCTACTACCAGTGGCGCGGCATGAGCTACGTAGCTGAGACGGAGGACTACATCGCCAAGACGACCGGCGCCAGGACCTACCCGTGGCGCGTCATGGCCGTCACGGAGAAGGATACGGAGATGCCCGTCAACGACCTCGTCTACACGCTGGCAGCCCCCAACCAGGTCGGCGACACCTCATGGATACACCCCGGCAAGGTGGCCTGGGACTGGTGGAACGACTGGAACCTGAAGGGCGTCGACTTCGAGGCCGGCATCAATACGCGTACCTATCAATACTATATCGACTTCGCCGCGAAGAACAAGATTCCCTACGTGGTACTCGACGAAGGCTGGTACGACTCGTCAAAGGGCGACATCATGAACCCCATCCCTGCCATCGACCTGCAGGGACTGATTGACTACGGCCGTCAGAAGGGCGTCAGCATCGTGCTCTGGACGGTCTTCAACGTGCTCGACGAGCATCTGGAGGAGGCCTGCGAGAAATACGCCGCCATGGGCGTCAAGGGCTTCAAGGTGGACTTCCTTGACCGCAATGACCAGACGGCCGTGGAGATGGCCGAGCGCATCGCCGTCATCTGCGCCCTCAACGAACTCTTCGTCGACTACCACGGCTACTTCACCCCGACAGGCATGAGCCGCACCTTTCCGAACATCCTCAACTACGAGGGCGTGTTCGGCATGGAGGAGGCCCGCTGGGCGGTGAAGGAAACCGACATGCCGAAGTACGACGTCACCTTCCCCTTCATCCGCATGATGGCCGGACAGGTGGACTTTACCCCTGGTGCCATGCGCAACGGTACGAAGGAGAATTGGGTGGTGTGCTACCAGAACCCCGTCTCGATGGGTACCCGCTGCCACCAGGCCGCCTGCTACGTGGTGCAGGACTCGCCCTTCATCATGCTCTGCGACGCCCCCACCAACTACGAGGCTGAGCCGGACTATACCAAGTTCATCGCCGCCATCCCCGACGAGTGGGACGAGACCCGCGTGCTGCAGGGGGAGATAGGGAAATATATCGTCACTGCCCGCCGCAAGGGCGACACCTGGTACGTCGGCGGCCAGACCAACTGGGACGCCCGCACCATCGAGCTGCCGCTGAGCTTCCTCGGCGAGGGCGACTGGGCCACCGACATGCTCATTGACGGCATCAATGCCAACCACCACGCCGAGGACTACCGCCTCGACAGGCAAGTCCACCACAGCGGTGAGACGCTGTCCATCAAGATGGCCTCCGGCGGCGGCTTCGTCCTGAAACTCGGGAAACTAACGATTGTCAATCACTTATAAAACAACAACAATATGAAAAAGCTCCTTTTATCACTTATCATTTGTACATTGTCATTCAGCCCCGCCGTGGCGCAGAAGGGCTACCCCATCAACCCCGTGCCTTTCACCTCCGTGAAAGTAACCCCCGGCACCTTCTGGGGCCAGCGCCTCCAGGCCAGCCGCGAGGTGACCATCCCCCTCGCCTTCTCGAAGTGCGAGAGCGAAGGCCGCTACAAGAACTTTGAGAATGCCGCCGCCCACATGAAAGACCCCTCGAAGGTGTTCAAGGTGAACGGCGTGGGCTACTCGTTCGACGACACCGACCCCTACAAGACCCTGGAGGGTGCTGCCTATATCCTGCAGACCTATCCCGACAAGAAGCTGGAGGCCTACTGCGACTCCGTCATCGACATCATCGGCAAGGCCCAGGAGCCCGACGGTTACCTCTACACCGCCCGTACGCAGAATCCCGCCAATCCCCACCACTGGGCCGGCGACAAGCGCTGGGTGAAGGAGGAGGACCTCTCGCACGAGCTCTATAACCTCGGTCACATGGTGGAGGGTGCCGTGGCCTACTGGCAGGCTACGGGCAAGCGCAAGTTCCTCGACATCGCCTGTCGCTATGCCGACGTGGCTTGTAAGGAGGTAGGTCCCAACCCTGGTCAGATGTGCGTCGTCCCCGGCCACCAGATTGCAGAGATGGCCATGGCCCGTCTTTACTTGGCCACCGGACAGAAGCGCTATCTTGACTTTGCCAAGTTCCTGCTCGACTACCGTGGCAAGACCGAGATCAAGAATGAGTACAGCCAGAGCCACCAGCCTGTGATCGACCAGAAAGAGGCTGTGGGCCATGCCGTCCGCGCCGCCTATATGTATGCCGGTATGGCCGACGTCGCCGCCCTGACGGGCGACGAGGGCTATATCCGCGCCATCGACAACATCTGGGACAACATCGTCACCAAGAAGCTCTACATCACCGGCGGCATCGGCGCCACGGCGAGCGGCGAGGCCTTCGGCAAGAACTACGAGCTGCCCAACATGAGCGCCTACTGCGAGACCTGCGCCGCCATCGGCAACGTCTACGTCAACTACCGCCTCTTCCTGCTCCATGGCCAGTCGAAGTACTTCGACGTGCTGGAGCGCACCCTCTACAACGGCCTCATCAGCGGCGTATCGCTCGAAGGCAACGGCTTCTTCTACCCCAACCCGTTGGAGTCGATGGGCCAGCACCAGCGTCAGGCATGGTTCGGCTGCGCCTGCTGCCCCTCAAACATCTGCCGCTTCATCCCCTCACTGCCCGGCTATGTCTACGCTGTGAAGAAACGTGACGTGTATGTGAACCTCTTCCTCTCCAACAAGGGTAACCTGACGGTCGGCGGCAAGAAAGTCGCCCTGAGCCAGTCGACGGAATATCCCTGGAACGGTGACATCACCCTCACCATCGACCAGAACGCCGCCGGACAGTTCGCCCTGAAGATCCGCATCCCGGGCTGGCTGAAAGGACAGGTGGTACCTAGCGACCTCTATACCTACACCGACAACAAGCGCCTCGCCGCCACCTGCTCAGTTAACGGCAGTGCCATTGCCGTCAACCCCACCGAGGATGGCTACCTGACCATCGACCGCAAGTGGAAGAAGGGCGACAAGGTGCAGCTCCACTTCGACATGGAGCCCCGCACCGTTCGCGCCAATAACAAGGTGGAGGCCGACCGCGGCATGGTATCCATCGAGCGCGGCCCGCTGGTCTACTGCGCCGAGCATCCCGACAACAACTTCGACATCATGAGCGCCCTGTTGAACCAGGAGCCGAAGTTCCAAGTGAATAGTGAACAGTTAACAGTGAGCAGTGGGACAGCCTACCCCATCATGAAACTGACGACCGAAGCCCAGACCCTGGACTTCAACAAGCAGGGCAAGCTGGTCACCAAGGACCAGACGCTGACGCTCATCCCCTACTACGCCTGGTGCCACCGCGGCTCTGGCAAGATGCGCGTCTGGCTGGCACAGGACCTCAGCGCCACCACGCCCGCTCAGCCCGCCACACTGGCCTCCGAGAGCAAGGTCAGCGCCTCGATGAACCGTCTGCCCGCCCTCACGGCTGTCAACGACCGCCTCGTGCCGAAGGGCGAGAACGACCGCTCGGTGCCCTACACCCACTGGTGGCCGAAGAAAGCCTCGACGGAATGGATTGGCTACACCTTCCCCGCCGAGTCGGAGGTCAGCAGCTCTACCGTCTACTGGTTCAGCGACAAGCCCTGGGGCGGCTGTGCCGTACCGAAGGCATGGCGCATCCTCTATCAGGACGCTGCCGGACAGTGGAAGCCCGTCGAGGAGCCCACAGGCTACCCCACCTATCCCGGCACACCCAGCACCGTCAACTTCAAGCCCGTGAAGACCAAGGCCGTCCGTCTGGAGGTTACCCTTCCCGACAACGACTCCGCCGGCCTCTTCGAGTGGTCCGTCCGATAGACCTTACAGGTATATCTTCATAAGCCAGCCCCGGCACCAATTCTCTGGTGTCGGGGCTTTATCATCTGCGAGTTCTCAGTAAGCGTAACAAAAAACGGAAGCCTCAAGTGCTTCCGATTTTCCTGTTGTTATGGTGTTGTGGTTCTTTCCTGTCCGATGGTGACATTCGTGTTACCCGTCACAGCAGCATTGTTACCACCGCCATAGACATTGCCCCGGATGTCGGCACCAACCACGTTGTGGGTACGCTCTTCTTCGGTAGCATTGACCGGCGTATGGAATACATCAATAGATTTAGTTCCGATATTGACGTTAGTATCACCATACACCTTCGCTGCGTTACCACCGCCGAAGACATTACCGATGACACCCATCTTACCATCATCATGAGGATACAGGTATACGTCATAATTCTTGGAAGAATCATCAGGATCGTCAATGATCGTATGGGTTTCACCATTATACTTGTTTCCTTGGAATTCAGCATTTGACTTATCGGTATGGTCTACCTCCACCGAATTGATGTTGACCGTAGGACTACCGTACATGACGGCATTCTCTCCAAAGCCACCACCATAAATATTACCGATACTGGTAAAGGCACGTACATTCAGCACAGGGTTACTGTGTTTAGGCGTACCGCTTGTCAGCATCTCACCTGCATCACTGTAACCATAGATAGAATATGGAGCCTTATTACCACCGGCATACAACTCACCAATAACCACCGGGATACCACAAGTGGGACTCTCCTCGATATTCACCGTGATGCTTCCGTTGAGCTTACCGCCAGTCTTGTTACCGCCAAACACTCGTCCGAACTTTCCGCTGGTGATGGTAAGCCTTACGTTACCACCCACGTCGGCATTCTCGGAACCGGCATAGATCTCTTCAACCCAGGCACTACTGTTACGGCAGTCTATGACGATATCAGCGCCGCTATCCATGTCAGCATTCTTACCGCCACCAGAGATCTGCTTTGTCACTAACTCATCACAGCAACCGGCACTATGGTCATTTGAAGGAGTGGTGATGGAGGCACCGCCACGGATGTCACCATTACTGTTACTACCGCCATAGACATAGTTGATCGTACCAGCCATCAGCTGAACCAGAGCCTGACCAGCGCCTAATGTATAATTAGACCTTGTACCTGTCGAAGCATCAAAATGGTAACCTACATTAGCAGCATAGTTAGCACCAAGCTCACCATTACCGCCACCGAAGAGTTCATTGATGATCTTCGTACCCTTGACGAGTACAGAAGAACCAGGAGTTGCAGCAGCATTACCACCACCATATACCTGTTCGATGCTGGTCAGCCCGCAGCCCTCAATGATGACTTCGGTGCTCTGCTTTGTATCGTCAGGTGTATAGTCGGCAGCATTACCACCGCCGAAGACAGCATCAACATCGTAGGTCTTTCCTGAACGCGGCATGGTCTTGAACACATGCACTTTCGCATGACCCATTGGTGTACCATTGATATTATTACATCCAAAGACTTTACCCGCCACGACACAACCATTATTTGTACGATAAGAAGTGAACGCATTGTTGTCATCCTTATCAAGGCCTGTTACCAATGAACTGTGAGCCGAAGCCACATAGTCGCTGACCTCCAGACCGTTCAGGTTGACATTCACATCACCATAGACGATAGCCTCAATATCGCTGGTAGCACCATTAACGCCAGTCTTCTGACCCAAGCCTCCACCATAAGCATCACCCTTGATGAGGCCACCAAGGAGGTTGACTTTTGTTGTGGGATGGACGGTTTGTTGTACACCATTGGTTTCAACTGTGCTCGTGGTGTTCGTGTTGGCCAGCTTACCACCGCCATACACATCCTTAGTTATCGTTCCACCCTTGATGTTGACAACGACACTTCCCTTGGTAAGACCTAAGTCACCGCCACCAAAGACGGAACCGCCAACTGCGGCACTGCCATCAATGGCCACCTCGGGATGAGTAACCAAAGCCAAAGTCTCAAGATACTTTGAATAGGATTCCAGAGTCGTAAGATAATTCCAGTCAAATCGGTCAGCCCCTACGCGAGATGTCCAATCACTCTTAAGCGTCATACGTCTGGATCGTTTTGAAAGATCTTCATTCGTATTATCGAAATGAGACTTGACACCCTCACCAGCACCAAAGACATCATCTGTGATAGTGGCATGGCCCAGAACAGTGACACAACAATAGCCACCGCCTTGCAAAATAGACGGCATGTTCTCACTGTCAAGACCATATTTACCCACCGAAGCTATCTCGCCGCCGCCATAGACGCTGTGTCCGACCTTGGCATTGCCCTCAACGGTGACGGTCGTATTGCCACGCACCAGAGCCGAGTAGCCATGAGTCTCTACGCCAGCACCGCCACCGAAGACGCTACCCGTAATAGTAGGAGCACTTGCTCCTCCTTCAGTTCCTTCTCCATCGCCAATCTTCACCTTGGTGTCAGTTTCCACACGGCCTACCTCGCCGCCACCATAGATGTTCTTCACTACCGTGCCGTTCTGAATGCTGACGTTCGTGCTGTAAGCGATACCTTTCTCACACCAGAAGGTGTCGTCCTTACCCTTGCCGGCTCCGAACACATGGCCATTGATGACAGCAGAAGCACCGTCGACTGTCACATTGCAAATACCTGTGTTCTTGCTATTGTCTGCAGTATTGTCAGTGCCGTCTGTATTTTTCCAAGTGAACGTCCTGTAGTCAGAAAAAATATCATATACGCCCACGCAGCCTAACTCGCCACCGCCATAGACATTGCCTTTGACAGTGCCGCCTGTGACAGAAACGTTAGTGTTTTTCCTCACCAGAGCGAATTCATTGCTTGTAGCATCGGCATCACCACGGGCTGCACCAAAAACATTACCTTCACCAGCCGTACCGTCGATACCTATCCTACTACCACCACTGATATTAATCGTGGTCACGCCACCTGTGGTTTTCGATACACCTTCGGTAGTAACAGTTTTACCTACCGATCCCATTGCACCGGCACCATAGACATTATGCACGATTATACCGCCAGTGATGTTGACAAAAGCATTGCCTTGCACAATACCGGCTATCGGATTGAAGGCCTCAGCATCCAAACTACCGTTGTTGTCTGAGTCATATTCGTACTTGTCGGTACCGCAACCACCGCCGTAGACATTGCCTCGGTATGGGTAGGATGCACCGCCTGCGGTATATGAACCTATTGGTTCACCTTCAGTAATACCAATCGTACCACCATTGATGCGAACATAAGCATTATGGAAGTTATGACCGTTTTCACCACCACCATAGACAGAGCCCTTGATAAGCGGAGTTGCTATAGTAGTTGTCGTTGCTGTGGTATCGCCAATAGCCACATGTGTATCATAGACCCATGCTGCCTTGTCGTCGATAGAGCCAGGAGCATCCACGTCACCACGCGACGAACCGAAGATCATGCCATTCTCGTCTCCATTCGTACCAATGGTACCGCCAGTGATATAAATCTCTGCCGTACCACCAGTTGTGTTATGCACTTCCGTGCCAACGGTATATGTCTTCCGAGCGGTAGGCATACCAGTTGTAGCATCGTAATCGAACTCACCCACAGTGCCATACGCACCGCCACCATATATATTATGGAGAATCTTAGTGGTCTTCCCTTCTGCCTGGCTGATGACAACCTTCGTGTTACCCTTCACGATGCCGGCAGTAATGTAATCATGGTTGGCGCCAGTATATTCGACGTCACCCTTACCACCGCCATAGACGTTACCGAAGTCCGCACCGCCCTTGTCTGCTGTACCAATCGTACCACCTGTGACATTGACTTTCGCATCGAACTGTACAAATCCACTCTCACTACCGCCAAAGACAGAACCCTTCACTTTAGCGTTACCGTCGATGGTCACATTGGTCTGGCTGGACAATGCCAGTGTCTTCACAAACGTAATGTAATCAGCCTCACCACCAGTAAAAGTATCCCAAGTACTACCGGTGATATGACCTTCACCATCTCTAACGGCTACCATTCGTTTGGTCGTGCCTTGTACAAAAGCATAATCTCCTCCTGGCAGGATACCCTTACCGGCACCGAAGACGTGACCTACAGAGGTTGTCTTCACATCCGAGCCAATTGTTTCTGGTCCGATTTCAGCATAGCCCTTGATAGTGACAGTACAGAAACCACTTGAGTTATTCTTCAGTGCATACGGCTCATCTTTCTTAACGCCGTATGGTGCACCTTCGTCATCCGTCTGGGCTACGTTGTATCTGGCCACCGAAGCAATCTGACCGCCACCATAGACGTTGCCTCTCACCTTGGCATTGCCCTGAACAACAACCGTCGGGTTACCACGAACCAGAGCCGAGTAACCGTGAGTCTCTAAGCCTTTACCGCCGCCAAATACGCTACCTCTGATTTCAGGTGTACTTGTCGGGGTATCTGTGGTCACATCTACTCCGTCTCCGTTACCAATCGTCACGGCCGTGTTCTTTTCCACACGGCCAATCTCACCACCGCCATAGACGCTACCGAGCACCAAGCCCTTATAGATGTTGACATGCGTTCCACCTTCTGGATTAGCTACACCGTCGCCATCAATGCCTATCATGGCTTTCTCGCAGGTGAAGGTATCATCCTTACCCATACCGCCACCAAACACATTACCAGTGATGTATGCACCCTTGACATCCCGGTCTCCACTAAATGAATATTTTTTAGTTGTTGCATTATAGTCCAAATGCAATTTAACCTTCGATTCCGTACCGATATTCACCGTAGGATTACCAATGACATCTGCAGCATTACCACCGCCATAGACATCGCCGATACTACCCAGTTTGTCGGGGTTGTCTGCTGTTGCAGAAATATTGGCAGCTTTTTCTCCAGGTATCATGTTGATGTTCACAGTCGGGTCAGCATACATCTTACCACCGACACCGTAACCACCACCGAATACCTTACCGATGCTAGTACAAGAGACAACATTCAATATAGGTTGACCGTATACCTCGAAATCACTGATATTTGTATACTCCGTATCATCAGCATGAACCGGCTTGCGCTCATCTGTTGCCGATTCTCTCGGCATCAGGAGAGGCTTTGTCTTTTCTGCATCTCTATATAACTGCAGATTGTTGGCATCTTTAGCCAAATAGTAACCATATCTCGAGTATGCAGCTTCATTACCACCAAGATAAAGTTCATCTATATTGATAGGATTACACCCTGTCTCTTCGATATTCAAGAGGATATGTCCCTTGATGGCACCACCTTGGTTATTACCACCGAATACCTTACCGAAGGTTCCGCTGGTGATGGTCAGCTCTACGTTACCATTCACATTGGCATTATCGGCTCCAGCAAAAATCAGGGGAGTCTTCGTTGTCGGATAACAGCCAAGAACCATTATCAAATCACCATTGACATCGGCATTATTACCAGCACCTACCAACTTGTCAATCTGTACAGGACAGCCTGCACAACCATCTGTACCTGTATTGATGATGGTATTACCAAAAATTGTTCCTTTCTCGTTACTACCACCGTATGCCTCGTGTATATAACCACCTCTAATTATGGTTTTCGTGTTACCATCAATATCTGCACCGGGATTGGTAATCCAGCTGGTTCCTCCATCAAGCGTATATTTGTCTTCGCCGTTACCGCCACCAAATACATGCTCAATCTGATGGGCACCCTTCACTTCGACATCCGTTTCAGGCACCTTCGCAGCATTACCGCCACCATAGACCTCCTCAATGCTGACATCACAAGTCATAATCTCGACACGAGCCTTCTTGCCTGTAGCAGTATAGTCAGCCAAGTTACCACCACCATAGACAGCGGCCACTTCATAAGTATGAGGAGTTGCTATGCTGGTTACTTCGTTTTGCGAGTTACGATGCATGGTTGTTCTCTTTAAGTCATTGCCATCGGATTTCTTACCCGTTACCGTCCTATTGACAGTCACCGTCACGTTACCCTTCGGTGATCCGTTCAGGTTGTTACAGCCAAACACGCGACCACTCTTCACAACTTGCTTATTATCATCATCAGTTAAGTAAGAAGTCATAAACGCTGTGGCAGAAGCTTTGGTCTCATCCTCAGTATCGTTACCTAAAGTGACATGCACATTACCGTAAACCATGGCTGCAATGGCTGGGACTTCATCCTGGGCCGCTACGGCAGGCACATAGCCTTCCTGACCTTCCGTACCCTGGGCGGGTTGTGCAGCCACAGCATCTTTGTGCAATTGACCCAGACCGCCACCATAGGCATCACCCTTGATCAGACCTCCATAGAGGTTAACCGTCGTATTATAAGTTGGCTCTGATGTCAGGTTACCATTGGCATCCTTGGCATTCTCAGTATTGGTATTGGCCAATGCACCACCGCCATAGACATCGTCATTGACAGTACCGC
>CAMVPA010000059.1 GCA_947169245.1 uncultured Prevotellaceae bacterium | reverse complement strand
GAATCCTTCGTTTTTTTTGCGTATTTCTATCGCCGTTTGTTTCGTTCCTGTGGCTTTATCAAAGGTTGCAGATTGGATACGGCAAGTTTTTTCGGCAAAATACTACCCCTTGCGGTGTGGAGATTTTCCCGAAAACCCTTGTGGCTTGAACTTGCCATTCCAATCTGCGGGTTTACCTTTGCCACGGGAACGTATCTAACGGGCGTACTGAAATACCTGCGAAGGTTCACGGGTCGGATTGCAATCAAGTGGCTTGCCCTTCTTCCTGGCAATGCCTGAGAAAACGAGAGTTTTGGATGTCGAAGAGTGAATACAAGAACGGCATACTGAAAAGGAACACCCCTAACGATGAACAGAGAAAAGCAGGGACAGCAAGACCATGAAGCAAGTGTGCATCGGAAGGGACGGACAAATGCTTGTCATCTGCCCGGCACATCCATGTACTCTTGTGGGGATTGCCCATCAGCAGACAACTCTCTATGTCTCTCCCTTTGACCGTGGGCGAAGAGAAAGACATGGAATGTTGGATGCCTGAATGCTTTTCCTTTAGTTCCTCCTAAACCTCATAGCCGACAGCCGTCATTGAGGGCTGTTCTTTTAGGAGTGGCAACTGGAGAAGCGAGCCAAGCGGGAGAGTCTGCCCGAAGACTTTCAGGCAGGTATTCGCTGGGCTTTCTTCTCGCCAAGCCGCTGCCATGTCATTCTCTGAGGCTCGTCCCCAGAGTATGAGATGGCAGAAAAGGACAGCACCAACGACGAAGCCGTCGGCCATGAGGTAACTGGAGGAACTTGAAAAAACAATAGTGAATGAATAAGTGTAAAGGGAGGAATAAAACTATTGCAAAAAAGGATAGACGAAAAAAGCAATAGTAATAAAATGTACGTGTAAAAGACCGTAGTATTAGAAAATTGTGTGCAGAGGAACAAAAGAAAAGCATGGACGGCAATCACCAAAAGGCATTGGTGCATCGGGATAATCCGGCAAACCATGTTTGACACCATTCCGACGCACTAATGGCGGGGATTGCCTAATTGCAGACAACTCTCTGTATTTGCCCCGTCGTACCTGCTACGATGCGAGAAATACAGAATGTTGTATGCCTGATAGCTTTTCCACTAATCCGACTTTATCCCCACGACAGACTGCCGTCATTGAGGCCGTCCGGAAGGAGTGACATAGGGAGAAGTTAGCGTGCTGTTTTCTCGTCACTCCATTGCCATAGCATTCTCTTAGGCTTGCCCAAGAGTATGTTACGGCAATAAAAGGACAGCCCAATAGCGAAGCAGTCAGCCGTGGGAATCGTGGGCGGACAATGAACCTATCGTAAGAAAAAAAGAAGTCGTTACCAAAATGGACTTGGTAACTAAAAGACATATAATAGCCAAGGAAAAGGTAACAAAAACCTATAAAAACGTTAAGTTTCTGCCCATTTCTTTGGTGGTAACAGAATAAATGATTATCTTTGCACTCAGTAAGAAGCGTTCTTTGGAAATGTGTATAACGAGACAGAATATGTAATTCAGCTCGTTTCTAAATCGTTACCTGATTACTATTCAAAGCAAGGTAACGAAATGATTTCTAAAGAGTTATAATTTCCTCCGTAACAACAATAGGTAATTATGCTTTCTCTGGCTGTAGTAGCCTAACCACCATCACAATACCGAACAGTGTGACGTCAATAGGTAATTATGCTTTCCAAAAATGTAGTGGTCTAACCACCATCACGATTCCTAACGGTGTGACATCGATTGCCCAATATGCGTTCTCCAATTGTACTAACTTAGCCTCCATTACCATTCCAAATAGCGTAACATCTATTGGTGTTCATGCTTTCGAGAACTGTAGTAATCTAAAATCCATCAACATTCCTAGCAACGTGACATCTATCGGTGATTACACATTTGATGGCTGTAGTAGCTTAACCTCCATAACCATTCCAAACGGCGTAACATATATCAGCAACTATGTTTTCCGCAACTGTAGCGGCTTGACCTCCATCACTATTCCCAATAGTGTAACATCAATATACAAATATGCTTTCTATGGCTGCACAAGTCTTTCCTCCATTACCATTCCTGGTAGTGTAACGTCCATCGGTAATAATGCTTTTCAATACTGTAGTAGTTTGACATCACTCAACATTCAGACTGGTTTAAAGTCGATTGGCAATAATGCTTTCCTGTGTAGTGGGCTAACCTCCATTATCATTCCGAGCAGCGTGACATCAATTGGCCAGCATGCATTCCGCGGCTGTAGCAATCTGACCTCCATTACCATTCCAAGCAGTGTAACGTTGATTAACGATTATGTGTTCCAAGATTGCAGTAGCCTAGCCTCCATCACTATTCCAAACACTGTGACACTGATTGGCGATGTTGCTTTCTCCAATTGTAGTAGCCTAACATCCGTTACAATTCCGAACAGTGTAAAAACCATTGGCTATAGTGCCTTTCAGAATTGCAGTAGCCTAACCTCCATTACCATTCCAAGCAGTGTGAAATCCATTGGCAATCATGCTTTCGAAAACTGTAGTGGTCTAACCTCCATCAGTATTCCTGAAAGTGTGACGTATATCGGTAATACAACATTCATGAACTGTAGAGGTTTAACAACCTTCACAATTCCAAGTAATGTGACGACAATTAGCGACAATGCATTTGATGGTTGTAGTGGTCTGACCTCCATAACCATCCCAGGTAGTGTGACAAATATCGGAAATTCTGCATTTAGAAATTGTAATAGCCTAACCTCCGTTACCGTAGAAAACGAGACTCCAATAACAATAGGTGTAAGTGTCTTTCCTGATCGTGCAAACCAAATCCTGTATGTTCCAGCAGGCAGCAAGGCGGCCTATGAGGCAGCAGATTACTGGAAAGAATTTAAGGAAATACGGGAGATAGGTAACTCGGAAGTTACAAAGTCATTCGTAACCTACACTGGTAGTGATTACTCATATACCATTCCTTGGCTTGTAAAGGTTGGTGCTGCACTATATAACAACCCTGCATATTACGAGACTATTACCATTCCGCTTAGTGACTTGGGCGATATCACCTATAACGACTTCATCTCCAAATGGGATATAGAAAGGACCATGGGAACTTCGGGGTCTTGTAAGCAATATGCCGTTTCCTATCCGGCAGATTCCGATGAACCCGTATTCACGGCATTGTCTTCTGGCAGCGGTTTGGGAGTTGTGGTTGAGATTGTTTCTATAGAACCCACAGACAAGATGATTCTTCGCTGGATGCTAACGTCAGCCGAGGCAAAGGCGGCCTTTATCGATGCGTCGCCAAGGCCGACATCATGTACTACGGCCGTTCGCTTCAAGAGGATTGACGGCGACGAGTCGAAGGACATCTATGTCATTCTGAATACTGGTACCATAACGATTACCGAGGCTCCGCCAACAACAGGTACCGTCAACTTGTCAAGCCGCAAGCAGGCAGAATACTGGTATGCCAAGAATTCATCCGTCAGTGGCTCCGGACAGACTGAGATTCATGCCTCTGTTCCTGGAGTGGAAGACGAGCTTATGTCCATCGGAGAGACACTTGACGTTCTTGTCAGTGAGTGCTTCGAGGACGGACAGATTGTGGACTTATCAAACTATAACGACATGAGTGCTTTTATCACCTTGGAGAATGGCAACGGCTATACGGGCAAAGACTTGACGTACGACCTGCAGTTTGTCCAAGGAGAGCGGAGGTCCTTTAAGGGCATTTCTTCCGATGGTAAGATTTATAACTATGTGACAAGGATTGCAGATAACGGCAAGTCGCTGCAAGCGTTCATTGACAGGAACGGCAACGGGGCATTAGACGCTGGCGAACAGTGTCAGGTGGTGGCCAAGCTGGTGTATACGGATAGTTACAGTCAGGATATCAACCACATTGCCGTGCAATATCAGAACACCGACTTTGCCAAGGCCCTGCTCAACCGCTCCGCCATTATTCTCAGCGACGACGCCTTGACGGCATACGTTGCTGTGAAGGCAAAACTCGGAACCGCGAATATTGAGTTGAAGAATAATGTCTTCAACGTCCGCTTCCTGCGTCCCGTCAATGCGTCGGGTTCTAATGTAACCGTTGATGGGTTGGCAGCTGGTAGTTCACTGACAATCAACCTGCTTGATTTGGTGACACTGACAGATTGGCGCGACGAACCTTTCAAGGCAGGCTATTGGTACTACTATGGCATTACTGATATCCAAATTGTTGGCGACGTGGATGCTGACATGGAGCTGACATATAGCCCAACGAGTGTTACACCCGTTATGAACGCAGTTCCAGCTGCTGACGCCTATGGCACGATTACGTTCAAGAACACAGGAACACTAACTGAAAGCGTTACAACAGTACCTGTAACTCTGAAGGTGAAACACCTCTGGGGTGAAGTCTACGCCACAGCCTACATTCGAGTAACACCAGCGAGCCGGATCATCAACTTCGCCGATGCGGAGGCAAAGCGCATCTGCGTGACATATTGGGACACCGACAACGACGGCGAACTGTCGGAGGCTGAGGCAGCCGCCGCCACGACCATCGGCAATGTCTTCCAACAGAGCAGCATGACCTCGTTCAACGAGCTGCGCTACTTCACCGGTCTGACAAGCATCGGCGGAATGGCGTTCGCACAATGCCAGCAGCTGACTTCGCTGGTGATACCCCGTAACGTCAAGACTGTCGGCGGCGGTCTGTTCTACTATTGTGACGCACTGACGAGCGTAACGGTAGACGACGAGAATGTTTATCTCGACTCACGTAACGGATGTAACGCCATCATCGAGACGGCTACCAGCATATTGCTCGATGGCTGTAAGACGACTGTCATTCCCAGTGGGGTGACAGCCATTGGTGATCTGGCTTTCTACCATGTCCACGGCATCACGTCGCTCCCCATTCCCGGCAGTGTGACAGCTATAGGCTTGGGCGGACTGTTCGGCATGCTTGACCTGACATCACTGACCATCCCGAAGAGCGTGGTAAGCTTAGGCTGGGAAGTCATCGGTAATACAAACTCGTTGCAGACCCTTGTCGTAGAACAGGGCAATCCAGTCTTTGACTCCCGTAACAATTGCAATGCCATCATTGAGACAGCCACAAATACGCTTGTGGCTGCCAGCAACACGACGGTCATTCCCGAGAGTGTGACTTCCATAGGATACTGCGCCTACGACTCCTACCCCATCACCTCAATAAGCATACCGGCGAACGTTGCCTCCATTGATGAATACGCCATACGCCTCTGCAGCAGTCTGGCATCAATCACGGTGGCTTCCGCCAACAAGACATACGACTCACGGGGCGGCTGCAACGCCATCATGGTAACGGCCACGGACGAGCTGCTCTTCGGCAGTAAGAACACGGTTATTCCTGAGACGACCCGCAGTATCGGCAAATATGCTTTCGAAGGTTATGAAGACCTGTTGGAAGTGGAGTTGCCAAAGCAGGTTACTGCCATCGGCACTCATTCCTTCGCGGACTGTATCAATCTGACGAAAGTGACTGTCCATATGCAACAGCCACCGGCCATAGCAGAATCGACATTCACCAACCGGGCCAATGCCGACCTTTATGTGCCAGCCGGAACGTTAAGCGCCTACAAGGCGGCTGATTACTGGAAGGAGTTCAGGAACATGATAGAGCTACCCGATGACACGCCTGTCACGGGTAACAACTCCATGGCGATGACCAACCTGAGCGGTTACTGCGGCAAGCAGGTGGTACTGCCTATTGCGTTGCAAAACGAGGACGAGATATCCGGCATGCAGTTCCTGCTCACACTGCCCAGCGGTGTGACCATTGCCAAGAACGAGAAGAACAAGCTGATGCTTGCCAAGACAGAGCGCTGCGAAGACCACACGCTGAGCTGTAGCGACAAAGGCGGCGGCAAGTATCAGGTGCTGTTGTACTCTTCCGACGTTGAGGCCTTCAGCGGCAATGAGGGTGTTGTGCTGAACATCACACTCGACGTGCCGGCAGACATGGCCGACGGCGACTACAACATACTCCTCTCGGACATCGAGCTCTCGACTCCTGACGAACAGGAACGTACATGTGCCGACGTTGTGGCCACGCTGACGGTGAAGAGCTACATGCCGGGTGATGCCAACGGCGACGGGAAAATCAACGTTGTAGACATCACGGCCACGGCCAACTACATCCTCGGCTCGCCGGGCAGCTCCTTCATCTTCGATGCTGCCGACGTGAACCACGACGGCAAGGTGAATGTCGTGGACATCGTGGCTATTGCCAACATCATCCTCTACGGAGGTACGCCATCGTCGTCGCGTCCTGCTGACTGGCAGTGGGATAACAACGACTATCTGGTATTGTCTGGCCATGGCGACACGTTCGGCATCAGCCTGAACAACCTGCAGACTTATTGTGCCTTCCAGATGGACGTGCGCATACCAGAGGGAGCTGTGCTGTCAGAGGTACGGCTCAATGCCGGACGTTCCGCTGGTCATACGCTAAGCTACTCGAAGCTTTCTGACGGTCTCTACCGTGTGCTCGTCTATTCTGCCGACAACGCAGCCATCGGCGGGAACAACGGGCAGCTGCTGTCCGTCTGCGGCACCGGCTTTGACATGAGCGATGTCAGCCTCTGCAACATCTGTTTCACGGATGCACAGCAGCAGTGTGCCGCCCTCAGGTGGATAAAGACAGATACCGACGGGGTGAGCACTGTTGCCGGAGAGGAGAACTCAGGCGAGACGGTCTATAACCTCCATGGCCAGAAGGTCCAGAAGACCAGGAAAGGCTTGTACATCATCAACAACAAGAAGACAATAATCAGATAATCATGAAACGAATCCTATTGGCTATAACGGCACTGCTCACCATGGTGGGCAGTGCTCTCGCAGCCGACGGCATCACTGTCGGCAATGTGACAGTAGAGAAAGGGGGCTCGGCTACGCTTAGCTTCGAGCTGGTGAACACCGACCATGACTATACCGGTGTGGAGTTCCTTATTGAGCTGGTCGACGGACTGAGCTTTGAACTGAACAACAAAGGGAAGATTAAGGTGACCAAGGGCGACCGTCTGGATGGCGAGGACTTCACGCTGTCGGTAGCCGACCAGGGCAACAACAAGTACAAGGTGCTTGGCTACTACACCGACGGCAGCAGCATCCCGGAGAAGAGCGGAGAACTGTTCTCGCTGAAGCTGTTAGCCTCGGCCGACGCTGCGAAAGGTGCCAAGGCGTGTAAGCTTAGCGACATCCTCTTCTCCACACCCGATGAGCAGGGCATCACGCCTGCCGACGTGAACTTCACCATCAACGTGACGGGACTGAGCATAACGGCCAAGGACTATAGCCGTCAATACGGTGAAGCGAATCCTACATTCGATTACACCGTAGAGGGTGGAACGGTCACGGGAACACCTCTGCTGACATGTGAAGCCACGGCGAAATCGCCGGTGGGCACCTACCCCATCGTCGTCAGTCAGGGAAGCGTCACAAACAGTGGAGTCGCCTTTACTAACGGCACGCTCACCATCACCAAGGCTCCTTTGACAATCAAAGCCAAAAGCCACACCATCACAAGAGGCGATGCGCTTCCGCAATTTGAACTGTCATACGAGGGGTTCAAGAACGGCGAGACAAACAGTGTGCTGACTTCTCAGCCTGTCGTCAGTTGTGCTGCCACAGCCATGTCACAGCCCGGGGTATATGACATCACTGTCAGCGGTGCTGGTGCCCAGAACTACGAAATCAGCTATGTGGCAGGAACACTGACCATCAACAAACGCTACTATAGTGTAACGGTCAACTCTACTGACCCAGAGAAAGGTACGGTTAGTACTTCTCTCTCTTCAACGACCGTGGAGGAAGGCACTCAGATAACGCTGACAGCCACGCCCAAAACGGGATACCACTTCGTCAAATGGTCTGACGGCACGACAACTAATCCGTACAAGTTCACAGCGACGGCAAATGTCTCCCTCTCTGCCGAGTTCGCACCCAACCAGTACAAGATGACGTTCAAGCCGGAGAACGGCGAGGCCGACGTGGAGAAGACGCAGGACTACGGCACTGAGCTGACAGCGCCTGCCGACCTCCAGAGGACTGGTTACACGTTCAAGGGCTGGTCGCCCGAGGTGCCCGCCACGGTTCCCGCCGAGGACAAGACCTTTACTGCACAGTGGCAGATCAACCAGTACACGATGACGTTCGTCCTTGGCAACGGCGAGGCCGACATCGTGAAGACGCAGGACTACCAGACTGCCCTGGAGAAGCCTGCCGACCCGCAGCGCGAGGGCTACACCTTCAAGGGCTGGGACAAGGAGATTCCCGCCACCATCCCCGCCGAGGACATGACCTTCACTGCCCAGTGGCAGGTGAACAAGTACAAGGTGACGTTCATCGTCGACGGACAGACGGTGAAGGAGGAAGAGGTGGAGTATGGTGCTCCGATTGAAAAGCCTGCCGACCCGCAGAAGGACACCTACACGTTCATCGGCTGGACACCTGAGGTGCCCGCTACGATGCCTGCCAGCGACATGACGTTCACGGCACAGTTCGCCCTGAATCCCTACACGATGACCTTCGTGCTGGGCAACGGCGAGGCTGACATCGTGAAGACGCAGGAGTGCGGCTCCGAGCTGACGCCTCCCGCCGACCCGACACGCGAGGGCTACACCTTCACGGGCTGGTCGCCCGAGGTGCCCGCCACCATCCCCGGTCAGGACATGACCTTTACCGCTCAGTGGCAGGTGAACCAGTATGCCATCATCTACATGCTCAACGGTCAGGAGTGGGCCCGCGACGTGGTCGACTACGGCACTGCCATCACCCTGCGTGAGTACACGCCGGTAGCCGATGAGACGTTCAGCGGCTGGACCTTCGAGGACGGCGAGACCTACACGACGATGCCGGCTCACGACGTGATCGTCGTCGGTACCATCACCACCTCCATCCAGGATGTGCTGAAGGGACAGTCCTCTGTCGACGTCTACGACCTCCGTGGCCGTCTGATGCGCCGCGACATCCCCGTCAAGGATCTCCGCAAGGTGCTCCGCACTGGTGTCTACATCATCAATGGCCGCAAGGTCGTGATTAAGTGAGCGAAGAGCCGAGCTTGCTCGAGCTCTTCCGAACGTGAACGAGCTCGAGCAGAAAGCTCAAGGTCGTGATTAAGTGAAAATCGTTCCAGGCCATGGAACATTTCTGCGGCGGCCTCCCAGAGTTCTGCGGCGGCCTCCCAGACTTCTGCGGCGGCCCCACAGAAGTCTGCGGGGCCGCCGCAGGATGCTGAAAGGCGGTGACAGTCTTTTGTCATGAGACTGCGTTTTGTCACGATATAGATATATAGTTGTTAAACACGATTTTGCCCCTCACTTCCTACACTTGTTGCACCGGGCATAGGTGCAGGAAGTGCAGGAAGTGAGGGTGCTTTTGGGGTTAAGCCACTCTATATGCGCGCGCGAAACACCAATATTACCATAAGAAAGTGGAGAAAAAGTTGGTGGTTTGGAGGAAAATGTGTACCTTTGCACACACTATGGGAAAAGGAAAGCTGGCGAAGTTCGCCGACATGGAGACTTACGAGAACGTGTTCCAGTGCCCTTATTCGGCAGTGGGACACGCTCTTGATATGCAGGGGAACGGTGATGAGTGGTCGCACGAAATGCAGGGCCACTGGCGCGAGCAGTACTTCCACAACGACAACCCCATTGTGCTGGAGCTGGGCTGCGGCAAGGGTGAGTATGCCGTGGAGCTGGCGCGCAACTACCCTGAGAAGAACTTCATCGGCGTCGACATCAAGGGTGCACGCATGTGGACGGGAGCCACGCAGGCGCTGAACGAGGGGCTGAAGAATGTGGCGTTCCTGCGAACGAACATCGAGATCATCGACCGTTTCTTTGCCCAGGACGAGGTGCAGGAGATATGGCTGACGTTCAGCGACCCGCAGATGAAGAACCCGAGGAAGCGCCTGACGTCGACCTACTTCCTGGAGCGCTACCGCCGATTCCTCGTGGACGGAGGAGCTATCCATCTGAAGACCGACTCGAACTTCCTCTTCACCTACACCACCCTGATGGCGGAGCATAACCAGCTGCCCGTGGACTTCCGCACCGAGGACTTGTACCACGACGAGCTGTCGACAGCCAATGTCGAGCAGGCAACACTCGCGGTTCAGACCTACTACGAGCAGATGTGGATAGCCCGTGGGCTGAACATCAAGTACATGCGCTGGCACCTGCCCCACTCCGTCGGCCTCAAGGAGCCCGAGGTGGAGATTGAGCTCGACGACTATCGCTCGTACCACCGCACAAAACGCAGTCCCAAGCAAACTGCACTTTGATTCTGATTGATAACTAACAATGATAATGACAATATGAAAAAACTATTAACCATCGTGCTGACAGCGCTACCGCTGCTGGTCAGTGCCCAGATGTCGAAGAACGTGACGGTTGACTCCGTCGGCCAATTGTCGAAACAGATTGAGGACAGCCTGCGATTCAAAATCAGCGAGCTGAAAGTCAGCGGTCCGCTCAACGGCGTCGACCTGAAGCTGTTGCAACAGATTGTGAACCGTTCGAAGCCCAACGAGAAGAAGGGCGAAGTGGTGGTGAAGAGCCTCGACCTGTCGGAAGCTACGATTGCCGAAGGCAAGGAAGGCATGAAGACGCAGGCCAACGAGCTGCCGAACAGCATGTTTGCCGGCGCCAAGCAGCTGACGAAAGTTGTTCTTCCGCGTGAGCTCAAGAGCATTAGCAACAGCTGCTTCGACGGCTGTTCCAGTCTTTTGGAGCTGCGCCTGCCCGACGGTGTGACAAGCATTGGCAACAAGGCTTTTCAGGACTGTGAGCACCTGACGTCAATCACTATTCCCGACGGTGTGAAGACCATCGGCAACGAAGCCTTTGAGCAGTGCAAGGCACTGACCGTCATTGAGATTCCCACATCTGTCGTAGCCATCGGCAACCAGGCCTTCAACGGCTGCCGTTCGCTGAGCAACGTTAACATAGCAGGAGATGTGAAGAAGATCAACAACGCTACCTTCAAGGGTTGTGAGAGCCTGGCATCAGTGGTGCTACCCAGGGAGCTGTCGTCCATCGGCAACGACGCTTTCCGCGAGTGTAAGGGGCTGGCGACTATTGACCTGCCCGAGACGGTCGAGGAGATTGGCAACTCAGCCTTCGAGGGCTGCATGAGCCTGACTACCATCGAGATGGCAAGCGTCAAGAAGGTGGGCAGCAATGCTTTCGAGAATTGCAAGAGCCTGTCGTCGGTGTCTATCGAGAAACTGTCGAAGCTGGGCAGTAGCGCCTTCAAGAACTGTGCTTCGCTGTCGAATGTCATGATTCAGGGCGACCTCGACGCCATCAACACCGCCACATTCCTCGGCTGTACGACGCTGGCTAACGCCACGGTGCCGTCGACGGTCAAGACCATTGACAGCGATGCTTTCAAAGATTGTAAGGACCTGGTGACGTTTGACTTCCCGTCAGCCTTGCAGAAGGTGGGAGTATCGGCTTTCCAGGGGTGCGCCAGCCTGCGCGAAGCCATTCTTCCCAACATGCTGAGAAGCATCGGCTCTTCGGCGTTCGAAGGCTGCACATCACTTGACAGCGTGGCCATAGGCGGCATCGTTCCCGAGATTTCCAACAAGACGTTCATGAAGTGTAGCGCACTGCGCGCTGTCACGCTGCCCAACTCGGTGAAGAAAATCGAGACAAAAGCCTTCCAGGAGTGCACCAGCCTGCAGCACGTCACACTGCCCGTAGCACTGATGCAGATCGGTGACGACGCTTTCGAGAAGTGTAGTTCGCTGAAGGAGATCAAGATACCCGTAGCTGTAACGAGCATCGGCAACGATGCATTCCTGGAGTGCACCACGCTCGCCACAGCCGAACTGTCGGTATCGCTGAAGAAGATTGGCGGTTCTGCCTTTGGCAAGTGTCCCTCGCTACGCAATGTCTACGTCAACAGCCCCGCTCCTCCCGCCATATCGCGCAGCACATTCAAGGACGTCGCCAGCTGCACGTTCTGGGTTCCCAAAGGTTGTAAGTCTATCTACACAGCCGACAAAGACTGGCAGAAAGTAAATACCATCAAAGAGAAGTAATAAGCAATGACGCTGTATCCCAAACTGATTTTGGACGCGCTGGCAACGGTAACGTATGCCGGCACGAAGAAGAACCTTGTGGAGAGTGAAATGGTGGCCGACACACCGACGGTAGCCCCCCTCAATCCCCCCGAAGGAGGGATGAACTGGAAAGTAAAAGTGGTCTTGGAGTTTCCACGCGACACCGACCCCTTCCTGAAATCGACCGTCAAGGCTGCCGAGGCCGCCATCAAATACCACTGCGGACAAGACGTGGAAGTCGAAATCGCTACTGAGTTCAAGAGCAAGCCTCGTCCGGAGGTAGAGCAGCTGCTGCCCGGTGTCAAGAATATCATCGCCGTCAGCTCAGGCAAGGGTGGTGTCGGCAAGTCGACCGTAGCAGCCAACCTGGCCATCGCGCTGGCCCGTCTGGGCTACCGCGTCGGACTCCTGGACTGTGACATCTTCGGTCCCTCGGTGCCCAAGATGTTCCAGGTTGAGGACGAACGGCCTTATGCCATCAAGAAAGACGGCCGTGACCTCATCTGCCCCATTGAGAAATACGGCGTGAAACTGCTCTCCATCGGCTTCTTTGTCTCGCCCACCACGGCAACGCTGTGGCGCGGAGGCATGGCGACGAGTGCCCTGAAGCAGCTCATTGCCGATGCCGACTGGGGCGAGCTCGACTACTTCA
>CAMVPA010000058.1 GCA_947169245.1 uncultured Prevotellaceae bacterium | reverse complement strand
AAAACGACGTATGAAGAAACTGATATTATCGCTGCTGGTTGCAATGACGACACTCACAGCAAGTGCGAGAACCGTCTGGACAGGGTCGAAGGCCGTAGGATGGGACGACTCGTTTATGCTGACAACCGAGCAGCTGGGCTCTACAAAGGCCGGCGACTACTTTGTATTCACCTTTGAGGTGACCGACGCCAGCAACTGGCCCCAGTTCCGCATTGAAGACCTCAGCTATAACGTGCTGGGCAGTTCGGCACTGACTGCAGGCATGACAACATCCAGGATCTATGTCACTCAGGCATTGTCGGAAGGCATTGTCTCGGGTGCCAAGATCCGGGGAACGGGATGCACCATGACCAAGATAGAACTCGAAGAGGGCGATGGCGGCGACTACAGTCATGCCGTATGGATTGGCGAGACGGTGATTGGCAACTGGACGGGAGGATTCCAGGTTGGTGCCAATGCATTCAAGAATGCTGCCGCCGGACAGCTGCTGCGCATCAAATTCAGGAATCTGGGTGCGGGAGCGCTCCTGTCGCTTCGTAACCCCGACGGCTGGGAGATGCTGCCTGATGCCGAGAACGTATCGATAGCCGGTAGCAAGCACGACTTCACGATTACTGCCGACATGCTGGCGGTTCTGAAGAGCAACGGACTGATTGTGGGCGGTGTCAACTTCACATGTACCGCCGTAGAGCTGTGGGAGGCCTCGGACGTGAAGACGCTGACGCTCAGCGTGCCCGTCACCGACAGCTGGGTGTATACTGATGACGTGCCGAGTTTCACCATCAGGGTGACGAATCCCTATGGCGAGGCTGTCACAGCGAATGCTGCGGTGGCTATTGCTACCGACAAGATGGAGCCTGTGACAAAGGTGACGAAGAGTCAGGAGATTGCTGCCAAAAGCTCGACCGACATGGTGCTGACACTTGACGCCATGCCTGCCGCCGGCATCTACTATGCTACGGCGACGGTCAACGAAGACCTGGCGCGCGGATTCTTCTTTGCCGTGAAGCCCACGGAAATCGTCTCGGCTCCCGACAAGCAGGGCGACTTCGACAGCTTCTGGCAGACGGCGAAGACGCAGCTGGCGGCCGTAGAGGCTGCCGACGAACCGGTGCTGACGGAAATCACATCGAAGAGCACTGCCAACCGTAAGGTGTATCTCGTAGAGTTCAAGTCGGTGGCCGACGGTGCCAGCGGTGACGGTGTGACCGTACGCGGCTACTACTGTGAGCCACAGGACGGCCAGAAGCATCCCGTCATCATGCACTTCCTGGGGTACGACTCGGGCTATGCCCCGGGAGGGCAGAGCAGCGTACCGTACTGTCCGGGCGGCGACGACAACAAGGACTATGCCGAATTCTATCTCTCCACCCGCGGCCAGAGCGTCAACAACCGTCCGGCAGCAGATCGCGCCGACGGCATCAACCGTGATTTCACCAACGACTACGGCGACTGGTTTGCCTATCAGTTTGGCAACAAGGACAGCTATTACTACCGCGGAGCATTCATGGACTGCGTACGTGCCATCGACTTCATGGCGACACGTGCCACCAGCGACATGGGAAACCTCTTTGCCGAGGGACAGAGCCAGGGCGGAGCGCTGACGGTGGCTGCCGCAGCATTGAGCGGACATGCGCTGAAGGCCATTGCCCCCGCCATCACATTCCTGGGCGATTTCCCCGACTATTTCCAGCTGGCAAGCTGGCCGACGTCTGTGGCCTATGCCAATAAAGGTACGATGACCGATGCCGAGATGTTTGCCTTCCTCTCCTATTTCGACACGAAAAACCTGGCTACGCTCATCAGCTGCCCCATCATCACCAGCATTGGCCTGCAGGACAATGTCTGTCCGCCACATACCAATCTGGCACCATACAACAATGTGGCTACTCCTGCCGACAAGAAGCAGATTGTCATCAATCCTGAGCTGCAGCACCAGGTGAAATACAGCGGAGCAGACAACTGGTACACGGTGTACATGAATTTCTTCAAGAAATACCTGACGACCACGGGCATTCGCTCAATAGACAACGGTCAATGTTCAACGGTCAACAGTCAGCGTGACAATGTATGGTACGACCTGCAGGGCCGACGGGTGACGAAGCCAACCCATGGGCTGTACATCGTCAACGGACGGAAAGTGGTGAAGTAAGGCATCAAGAAGAGTAAAAAAAATTAGAAATACGACTATGAAACAACTATTTTCTCTGTTATTCGCGCTGGCGGCCCTGCATGCAGGAGCCCAGTCGCAGATGGAGCTGACGGCTACGGAAGTGGCCAAGCTGATGGCACCCGGGTGGAACCTGGGCAATACGATGGAGGCTGGCGACAAGGCCAACAACTTCACCAACAAGGGCGGTCTGAAGGCTGAGACGGCCTGGCAGGACACGAAGACGACGCAGGCCATCATTGACTATGTTAGGAAGCAGGGTTTCCGTTCTATCCGTATTCCATGTGCATGGGTGATGGGACATATCAGCAATGCGGAGACCTATGAGATTGATGCGCAGTGGATGGCGCGTGTAAAGGAACTTGTGGACTATTCGCTGAAGGCCGGCCTCTACGTCGTCATCAACCAGCACTGGGACGGCGGCTGGCTGGAAAACCATATCAAGGAGGCCACGCTGTTGCCCAAGAACAAGGCTATCCTCACTGCTATATGGACGCAGATTGCCAACACCTTTAAGGACTATGACGAGCGTCTGCTGTTTGCCGGTCTGAACGAGCCGAATGCTGAGACGCAGTCGGCTACCAACAATCTGCTGGAGTATGAACAGACCTTTATCAATGTGGTGCGCCAGACAGGTGGTAACAATGCCCAGCGCATCCTCATCATCCAAGGCCCGTCGACAAACATCGACCACACTTGCAATTTCATGACGACACTGCCTAAGGACCCCACAGCCGACAGGCTGATGGTGGAGGTACACTACTATGCGCCCTGGCAGTGGTGGGGCATGGAGAAGGACGAGTCGTGGGGCAAGGTCTTCTACTATTGGGGCGAGGGCAACCACGTCAGCGGTTCACAGCATAATGCCACCCATAGCGAGGAGGGGTATGTGGAAGAAGAGCTGGAGAAGATGAAGAAGCAGTTTGGCGACATGGGCATCCCCGTCTATATCGGTGAGTTTGGTGCCAACTGGCGTACGATGCCTGCCGGCGAGAACCAGCAGAAGCATAATGCCTCGATACAGACGCACTACCGCGTGGTGGTGCAGAAGGCGATGGAGAAAGGCATGGTACCTGTCATCTGGGACACCAACTATCGGGGCATGCCGTCGATGACCATTATCAACAGGAAGGATTTGTCGATTTATAACCACTATATGCTGGACGGCATCCATGAGGCCATGGAGGCTGTAGGCATCCCTGTGACGGCATTGGACAAAGTACAAAGGGATGCGATGATAATGGATGACAGGGCCTATGACCTACAGGGCCGTTATCTGGCGTCGTCCGCGCCGAAAGGCATCTATGTCCAGAATGGCAAGAAACGCGTGGCACAATGAATTTCGCGACAACGATTCTTCAGTGGTTCCGCGAGAACGGGCGTGCGCTGCCCTGGCGGGAGACGCGTGATCCGTATGCCATATGGCTGTCGGAAATCATCCTGCAGCAGACGCAGGTGAAGCAGGGCTGGGCCTACTGGGAACGGTTTATGCGACGCTGGCCAACGGTGGAAGCCCTGGCAACAGCCACTGAGGACGAGGTGTTGCGCGAATGGCAGGGACTGGGATACTATAGCAGGGCCCGCAACCTGCATCAGGCTGCCAGGCAAATTATGGCCCGTGGTGGTTTCCCCGACACGCTGGAGGGCATCAAGGCCCTGAAGGGTGTGGGCGACTATACGGCCGCTGCCATCGGGAGCATTGCCTTCGGACTGCCTGTTGCCGTGGTGGACGGCAACGTCTATCGCGTCCTGGCCCGCCACTTCGGCATCGACACGCCCATCAATACCACTGAAGGCAAAAAGGAGTTTGCGGCCCTGGCACAAAGCCTGATGAACGAATTGTTATGTGGAATTCTCAATTCTTCATTGAACATCGGCAAAGCCGACCATTCCTCATTCCTCATTCCTCATTCCTCATTATTCAATCAGGCCATCATGGACTTCGGCGCCATCCAGTGTACGCCGTCATCGCCCCATTGTCAGGACTGTCCCTTGCAGGAGACCTGCATCGCACTGCGCGAGGACAAGGTAAGCCTGCTGCCTGTCAAGCAGAAGACGCTGAAAGTCAAGGAGCGACGGCTGACCTATATATATATAAGGTGTAACGGTGAGACAGCCATCCACCGCCGTCCGCCCGGTGACATCTGGCAGGGACTGTATGAGCCGTGGCTCACTACAGAGGCACCGTGTGGCGCAGTTCTCCTGCGCCAGAACGTGAAGCACGTGCTGACGCATCGTGTGCTGTATGCCGACTTCTGGCTGTGGGAGACCAGCGAGCGCCCTCCGTTGCCTGACGACTACTTCTGGATAGCAGAGGGCGACATCGACAACTATGGCGTGCCGCGACTGGTAGAATTGTTATTAGAAACACTTAACACTAAACAGAAAATATGATCAACATTGCCATCTTTGTGTCGGGTAGCGGCACCAACTGTGAGAATCTCATCAAGTATTTTGCTGACAGCGAACGCGTCAAATGCGCCCTGGTGGTCAGCAACAAAGCCGATGCCTACGCACTGGTAAGAGCACAGAACCACGGGGTGCCCACAGCCATTGCCCCCAAGGCACAGCTGAACGATGCCGGCTTCATGATGCCGCTGTTGCAGGAGCATGCCATCGAATTCATCGTGCTGGCAGGATTCCTGCCGCTGGTGCCCGATTTCCTCATCGAGGCCTTCCCCCGTCGCATCATCAACATCCACCCTGCCCTACTGCCCAAATATGGCGGCAAGGGCATGTGGGGCCATCACGTCCACGAGGCCGTGAAGGCTGCCGGAGAGACGGAAACGGGAATGACGGTGCATTGGGTGACGCCCGTCTGTGACGGTGGAGAGATTATCGCCCAATACCGTACCCCTTTGCTGCCCACCGACAGCGTCGACGATATTGCCGAGAAAGAGCACGAGCTGGAAATGACGTACTTCCCCAAGGTGGTGGAGCAGGTCATCGACGAGACGTTTTTTAGTTAAAGAAATAAAAAAGAGGATTAAGCGTATTTGACCGTTCTTGTTTTTTTGCGTCAAAATGACAAACAGACACCGCAAAAACTAAGAAACGTTGAAATACCGGACAACAACCCTACTGCTGCTGTGCTGGCTTGGCGTCATGCAAATGTTCGCCCAAGGCACCACTGTGTCAGCCCGTATCGTCGATGCTGAAAACGACGAGGCACTGGTAAGGGCTACCTCGCAACTCTACCGTATCACCACGCGCCAGGGAGGACGTCGTGATACGACGTTTGTGTCAGGACAATTCTCCGACGCTCAAGGGCGTGTTACTTTCAACAATGTAAAGGCCGGCAACTATCTGCTGCGTGTGTCGTTCTTAGGTTTCAAGACCATTGATAAACAAGTGAAGGCAGGGGGTGCCCCTCTGGACCTCGGCAAAATCAGGATGCAGGCGGACGCCCAGCAGGTGGCTGAGACCGTGGTGACGGCCAATCTGCCGAAGATGATGGTGAAGGACGATACGGTGGTCTATAATGCTGATGCCTACCGTGTGCCGGAGGGCAGTGTCATTGAGGCACTGGTGGAGGCACTGCCCGGCGCGAAAATTGACGACGAGGGCAAGGTGAGCATCAACGGCAAGGAGGTAAGGAAATTCAAAATGGACGGTCGTGACTTCATGACCGGCAACAACGATGCCGTGATGAAGAACCTGCCGTCGTATGTCGTCGACCAAGTGAAGGCCTACGAGGAGAAGAGCGACCAGTCGCGCTTGACGGGTCTGGACGATGGCAACGACGACTTCGTCCTGGAGTTTGTGACCAAGCGGAGTGTGCGCAAGGGCATCCAAGCCAATCCGGACATAGGCTATGGAACGGACGGCCGTTACGGCATCCGACTGACGGCGATGAAACCATTTGGGGCCATGCGCTATACGTTTATGGGCAATGCCAACAACGTGAACGACCGTAACTTCTCAGGTCGTGGTGGCCGTGGTCGTGGCAACGGCCAGGGGCAGCGCGATACGAAGACGGCGGCACTGGATGCCAGCTACGAGGACAAGAAGGTGAAATGGAGTGGACGTGTGACATGGAACCACGGTAACACCGACAATTGGAACCGTACGGGTTCAGAGAGCTTTGTCAATACGCGTGGTGGTGCCTTCTCGAACAGCGTCAGCCAGAGCTATTCGCGTAACAACAACTGGACGGGAAACATGAACCTGCAGTGGACCATTGACTCGCTGACTACCCTCTCGTTCCGTCCTGACGTGAGCTACCAAAGCAACGACAGCCGCAACTTCTCGACGTCGGCATCGTTCAATGCCAATCCATACGATCACGTCACTGACCCGCTGAGCCCGGAGGGTATGGAGACGATGCATCAGAAGGGACTGATAGTCAACAGTCAGCGCAATAAGGGACTGACCTATGGCGACAATACGAACGTCAACGCCCAGCTGCAGATATACCGCCGATGGGGCACCAAGGGCCGTAATGTAGCCTTTAGCTCACAGTTCAGTGCCCGTAGCGGCAACAACCAGAATGCCAGCCTTTCGCGTGTTCACCTCTATCAGCAGCAGAGTATCACAGGTGAAGACTCCACGTATCAGACCAATCGCTATACCAGTTCGGCCAACAATCAGCTGAACTACTCGTTGGGCATCACCTACACAGAGCCGCTGTTACTCTTCAGGACCCACCCCCAACCCCTTCCAGAAGGGAGGGGAGTAGATATAACTACCCAAGAGCCTTTTGCTAATGGCCCGCGCGGTCCCTTCGGCGGCAGACGTAACGGTAACAGAAGGAACTTCGGACAACAGGGATTGTTCCTGCAACTGAACTACCGCTACCGGTATAGTCACCAGAAGAACGATCCTGCCACCTATGACTTTCCTGACTACAGTGACGAGGCCTTTGCCAATGTGCTGAACGACTACCGTGAGTGGACAGGCCTCTTCGGCTATCTGGACAATCCTTACGAGACCTATCTCAGCACCAGTCTGAGCCGCTACTCTGAACGCACGGAGTATGGCCATAATGCCGACATCCAGCTGCGTTACATCCGCGATAAGGTCAATCTCAACGCCGGCGTCACCATTCAGCCTGAGAAGTCGCACTACATCCAGCAGTATCTGGGCATACCCATCGATACAGTGAGGACGGTCACCAACATATCGCCGACCATGAACCTCCGTGTGCGCTTCAATCAGCAGACCAACCTGCAGGTGCAGTTCCGCGGACAGTCGCAGCAGCCGAACATCACCCAGTTGCTCGACATATACGATGATACTAATCCTCTGAACATCAACATGGGTAATCCCGGACTGAAGCCGTCGTTTACAACCAACCTGAGAACAAACTTCCAGATGATGCGACAGACGAAGTTTGTCACCGACAGCCTCGGTTTCCAAGTGCCAAAGGCCCAGCGGCATTGGAGTTTCAGCATGAACGGTTCGTGGCAGACCACCAGCAACTCCATCGGCAACGTTGTGACATACAACGAGACGACGGGCGGACGCATCACACGGCCCGAGAATATTAACGGCAACTGGAATACCAACCTCGGCATGAGCTTCAACATTGGACTCGACACGCTGAACCGGTGGGACGTAAGCGGCTCAATCAACGGACGCTACGACCATCGCATCGGCTATGTAAACCTAAACCGCACGGCAATCCCTGACCGTAATGTGACACACACCTATAACCTCTCGCCCGAAGTGTCGCTCAGCTATCGTAACTCATGGTTCAATTTCTCTTTGAACGGACGCACCACCTACGCACGGACTGAGAACCGCCTGCAGGCCTCGAACAACCTGACGACATGGAACTTCTCTTACGGTGGAAACACGAAGATCAGCTTCCCTTGGGGCTCTGATCTCAGCACCGACTTCCACGTATTCAGCAAACGTGGCTATAGCGACGAGACGCTGAACACCAACGAACTGATATGGAACGCACAGCTATCGCACAGTTTCCTGCGTGGCAAGAAACTCACCGTTATGTTGCAGTGGTATGACATTCTGCGAGAACAGACCAACTTTACGCGGACGGTCAATGCCAACGGCTGGCGTGACCAGGAGGTCAATACCATCACGAGCTATGCTATGCTGCATGTCAGCTACCGCCTGAACTTCTTTGGCGGTGATCCTGGACGTGGTGGCCGAGGCGGCCGTGGACGTGGTGACTGGGGTGACCGTCGCGGACGCGGCGGTTGGGGAGGCGGTGGTGGTTTCCCACCACCCCCTATGAATTAGTAGATGACTTTAAACGTCCTCGTATCCATCAGGTGACGGTCGGTGATCTTGATGTCAGGAATGACCGGCAGACACATGAAAGCCATCGTGATGAACGGTGACTTCATCTGGCAGCCTATCTCCCTGACCTTCTCCTGGATGCAGAGTGTACGGAAGGCTATCTCATGCCCCCCCATAGGAGCCATCAGTCCGGCAATAGGCAACGGGATGTCCAGCATCTCGTGGGGTGTGACCACCACTTGTCCGCCTCGCATCTCAACGATACGGTTGATGGCACGTACCAGATACTCGTCGTTAGAGCCGATGGCCACGATGTTGTGGCAGTCGTGAGCCACAGAACCGGCCATGGCACCTGACTTGACATTAAAGCCACGCACCAGTCCTACAATGGGTTTGGCACCAGGCACATAGCGGTTGTAGACCACTATCTTCTGCACCTCCGTCCAGGGATACTGTGAGTCGAACAGAGGATTTCCCGACACTTTCACCTCCTCGTGGTCTGTCAGCAGACTGCCGTCAGAGGCATGAATCACGTGAACGGTATCGCCACTCTTGATGTCAAAGGCGATATCGGCAGCGGTGATGGGTGCTGCCACGAAATTGTTGGGGAAATTAAAGTCCAAAACATGGTCCTGCGAGTCATGGTGGGAGGGAAGATTGGAGTTATAGTTGAACGCCTCTTCGCCATTGATGACCGTTGTCTCCACACGGAAGTGCGGCGAGATGTTGTCGACGGTGATGAAGGTGGCAGGATCGCCCACCTGCAGCAGTCCCCAGTTCCGGTTGTAGTGCTTCTGGGCATTGACACAGGCCGCCTGCAGCACATCCCACAGGTCATAGCCGTCGGCCAGGGCACGCTTGACAATCAGATTGATGTGACCACGCACGAAATCGTCAGGATGGCAGTCGTCGGTACAGAACATCACCATATTGGGACTCTCGGCAATGAGCGGACTCAGCAGTTGGTAGTCCTTGGCAGCACTGCCCTCGCGGATGATGACCTTCATACCGGCATTGATGCAGGAACGGCCCTCTTCCAGTGTAGAGCATTCATGATCGGTCGTGACGCCTGCTGCCGCATACTGGTAGCGCTCCTGTCCCGTCAGTCCGGGGGCATGGCCGTCCACAGGCTTGCCATGATGAAGGGCAGCCTTGATTTTTGCCATCACTTCCTTGTCGTTAGCCAGTACACCGACATAGTTCATCATCTCGCCAAGGAAGCCAATATCCTCGCGAGCCATCAGTGCCTCCGTGTCCTTGACGTCAATGACCTTGCCACAGGTCTCTATGTCGCCACCAACGGCAGGCACACAGCTGGGAGCTCCGAAACAGAAGTTGAAGAGCGACTCATGACCAGAGCGTATCATGTAGTCGACACCTTCCACACCCAACACATTACCAATCTCATGAGGGTCGGCAATGACACCTATCGTGCCGTGACTGACAGCGATGCGTGCAAACTTGTGCGGCACCATCATGCTGCTCTCGATATGCACGTGAGCGTCAATGAAGCCAGGCATGATGTATGGCCACGGCTTTCCCCCTTCAGGCAGCTCACAACGTCTGACGTCAGCAATCTGCCCTTCTCTGACGATGATTTCACCATCGTATATCTCACGACGCACCACGTCGACGATATGTCCCTTTACGTTCTCCATACTTCTTACTTCTTAAAATGGTCGTTGCGCATCTTAATGACAAAGATGATGGCTGCACAGGCGGCCGTGATGAAGTTAGTGATAAAAAAGAAAATTCCCGTACTGATGCCCTGTTCTATGCAAAGCATCAGACCCTGACACATAAAGCAGAAACTGCCTAAGGCCATCATGCAGAAACCGGGCAGCGAGATGCCGTCGGTCTGGCGGGTACGAATGGTCTGGATAGCCTGTGGCAGATAGCCCAGAATGAGGCCGATGCTGCCCAGCCAGCCGAAAATCAGATATAACATATTATTCTCCATAGTTGGTAATATTTAAAGTTTTCGATGCAAAGATAAGAAAAAAAATGATAAAGTGTATCACGTTTCAATTTTTTTTCGTATCTTCGCAGTCAGTAACTAACAAGTCAAATACTATAACAACATGAAAAAGGTATATAAGGCACATATCCTCTTTACGAAAGAAAAGGACCACTTCGAGGTGTTTGAGAATGGCTATATTGCTGTGGAAGACGGCATTATACTGGGCGTTTCAACAAACCTGACCGAGTTGGATTGTGAGGGTGTAGAGGTTGTTGACTTCGGTGACAAGCTGCTCATCCCTGCCATGAACGATATGCATGTCCATGCACCACAAGTACATAACCAGGGGGTGGCGATGGATCTGGAACTGCTGCCGTGGCTGCAGAACTACACGTTCCCCGAGGAGGCGAAGTATGCCGACGTAGAATATGCCGAGCGAATGTATCGTCGTTTCCTGCATACCCAATGGCTGTTCGGCACCATGCGCAGCGTCGCCTTCGGAACCGTCCATACGGAGAGCACACGTCGGCTCATGCAACTGTATCAGGAAGCCGGCATGGGGGCTATGGTAGGTAAGGTGGCCATGAACCGTAACTGTCCCGAGGCACTCTGCGAAGACGTCGATGCCGCTGTCGAGGGTAACGAGAAACTGATTGCCGAGTTCAACTATCAACCATCACCCAACACCCATCACCCATCACCCCTCGTCCGCCCCATCATCACACCGCGTTTTGTGCCGTCGTGTACGCCGGAGTTGCTGAAGGCCTGTGGTGAGCTGGCTCAGAAGTACCAGCTACCTGTACAGTCGCACCTGTCGGAGAATACATCCGAGATTGCCTGGGTGGCAGAATTGGAGCCCGAAAGCAAGAGCTATGGCGACGCCTACAACCGCTATGGACTCTTTGGACAGACGCCAACCATCATGGCTCATTGCGTATGGACGAGAGGACACGAACTGGAACTGATGAAGCACAATGGCGTGATGGTGGCTCACTGTCCCACGTCGAACTTCAACCTGTCGTCAGGTATGGCACCCATCCGCTCACTGCTTGACGAGGGTGTACGCATTGGTCTGGGCAGCGATATCAGTGGCGGTCACGACCTGAACATGTTCCGCATGCTGGTCTATGCCATCCAGGTCAGCAAGATGCACTACCAGCAAGATCATAGCAAGGCCTTCCTCACCCTGCCCGAGACCTTCTGGATTGCGACGAAGTCGGCAGGATCCTTCTTCGGCAAGGTGGGAAGCTTCGAACCAGGCTATGAGTTCGACGCGCTGGTCATCGACGACAGCGTGCTCTATCCTTCCGAATACTCGCTGCTGCACCGTCTGGAGCGTTTCATCTATGTGGGTGACGACCGCCAGATAGTCCACCGCTTCTGCCGTGGTCAGGAAGTGCCGGAACCGAAGGTGTTCTAATAAAATAAAGGAAATAAGAAAAGGAGACCTCAGCTAAATGGCTTGGGTCTCCTTGTTTTTCAAATAGTTAGCGAAGATGCGGGCAGCACTTTCCACTTTGGCTGCGCAGGGACGCGTCTTGTAGTATTCAGCAGTACGCGGCGAGGCAACGTAGTTATTGTGTGCCTTTTCGTGCCCCTTGATACCAAGAATCTCAGCACATATCAGACTGCCATTGTCTTGTCTGGATTGTTCCAGCAAGTCCTGAACGACTTTATAACATGCCGATTTACCTTCACGGTCAGAACCTTCCGTCTGACCACAATCGAGCCCTACCAGTATGACGATGCCGGAGACGGCACCACACATCATACGCATGCGGCCTACCCCACCGCCAAAACCAGCTGCAATACGTTTGGCCATGGTCTCGTCAAGACCGTAAAGGTCGGAAAAGGCTGCCACCACACTTTGGCAGCAGCCATATCCGGCCATGAAATTATCAACTGCGCGAGCTACACGCTCGTCGATTTCATGTTCAGTCATAACAATTATGCTTCAGCCTCCTCGTCATTAGCCTTAAAGCACTCAAGATCCTCGACCTTGAACATGTCGATATAGGCAGCCTTGCCCGCAATGTCCTCAGTAGCCATGCGAACATAGACATTGGCGCTCTTCTCGAAGAGCTCGGGAGCCTTTGTGGCATCGCGGAGGATGAGGATAGACATCACCAGTTCGGCAGTCATGTCGTACAGGCGACGGGCGAGGAAGTCCTGAGCATCCTGGCTCTCGAGGGCCTTCACCTTGGCAAGTGCGTTCTCATAGATATCGACGAGGGCAATCACACGATTGGCCATCGGCCTCAGCGTCTCCAGCACCTCCATGCCGTTTGCCATCTCCCTGATATTCTGGAGCATAGTGCCGTTGGTGATGTAGCGGATAGCAGCTACAACCTGCAGCTGCGTGGTACCCTCGTAGATAGAGAAGATACGGGCATCGCGGAACAGGCGCTGGCTCTTGTACTCCATGATGAAGCCTGAACCACCGTGGATGCTGATAGCATCGTAAGCGTTCTGGTTGGCGTACTCAGAGTTCATACCCTTGGCCAGTGGGGTGAAGGCATCAGCCAAGCGCTGGTACTTCTTCAGTTCCTGCTTCTCCTCTGGTGTGAGCTTACGGTCGCGCTCGATGTCCTCGAGGCACTTGTAAACGTCAACGTAGCAAGCTGTCTCGTAGAGCAATGCACGGCCAGCGTCGAGCTTAGCCTTCATGCGAGAGAGCATGTCGTAAACGGCAGGGAAGTTGAT
>CAMVPA010000057.1 GCA_947169245.1 uncultured Prevotellaceae bacterium | reverse complement strand
AGAATGACAATCGCTGAAGTCAAACTGGCACGGAATTTAAACTCGATTAAACTATACTGACAATTTATTAAACTCGGTTAAACATTCATTTCCTCCAAGTCATCTTGATATGTGGAATACCGTCGAGCATGAAGGTGTCGGATGACTGTTTGAAGCCAACGCTCATAGAAGCCCTTGGCATACTCCTGTGCCTCAATGTCTATGAGCGTTGCGCCGAAATGCTCAATGGCTGCATCGATGGCATGAAGCATAATCTGCTTGCCGTAGCCTTTGCCCCGTTCGGTGGTGATGACCCTGCCGATGGAGATTTCCATCATGTGAGTCCCTGCCGGACATACACGAGCCAGAGCCACAATCTTATCCTCCAGCCTCAGCCATAAATGGATGGCCTCCTGGTCATCACCGTCCAGATCTTGATAGACGCAGTTCTGTTCTACCACGAACACCTCGCTACGCACTCTCAGTAGATTGTACAGTTCATCCGTCGTCAGTTGCCGGAATAACTTCTTGTGCAATACCAGTTCTTGTCCGTTGCTCATTCGTTTATTTCGTTATTTTGTTCATCCATTCAAACAGATCGTCAAGAGCATAGTCACCACTATGCGGGCGGTTCCAAGCCAAGAGGAAGTTCACGTCCTTGCCAGCGTTCTGAAGCTTTGTGGCGAAATTGAGGGGAACGGGGAAAGCCGTGTCACGGTCTCGTGCGCCATGACGGATATACCAGTGCGGAGCCACCGATGTCTTGCCGTCGCCGATGAAACTCATGGGGTTCATCAGGCGTACGTTCTGACGGATGGCATCGGTGAGGATGGCATTGTTCTTCTGAGCCGTATAGTCGGTGAAATTCACGATGCTGCCTGTCTCGTCACCGAACTCCTCATTCTCACCGCTGGCATTGTTGATGCCTTCTATCTGACTGTCGAAGGCAGGAACGCTTTTCAACGCCTGTGTAGATACCACATAGTTGAGATACTTCTGCATGTCAAGGTCGGTGATGTATTCGCCCACCTGCCGCTTGCCGCCACGCATCGGACGCATCCCCATAGGCGGCTGTCCACCCTGCATCATTGGACGCTTTTCGTCCTGCATCTGAGGACGCATGCCTCCGTTAATCGGTGCAGCAAACATACCACCAGCCTCTGAGGTGAAAGAGAAGCCGATGCTGTCAGGAATGTCTGCTCCGGCATTCTTGGCAATCTGAGCCGAACGGATAATCTCGCTCTTCACGTAGTCGAGATAGTTGTCAGCCGTCAGTGGCGTGCCGTCAGGCTTCTTCAGGTTCAGACTGTTTACATACACAGGAAACAGGGCCGCAAGTTCTTTTGTCATCTGCTTGTGGGTGTCATCAAGACTCTGGCGGGAATCCGTCTGTCCGTACAGCCACTCGTAGGCCATATCCGCATGTTCGAGGTCGATGATGGGACAATAGCAGACGGAGGCAAACACTTCGTCACGCTCATCGGCAGCACCCATCGCCTTCAACATTTCGGCATACTCAGGATTGTTGCCCGTGGCCCCCATCAGCGCCGACATGGCCCCACCGGCGCTCGTCCCGTCGGTGATGATACGCTCGGCATCGCCAGGCATCTGACGGTCAAAATGACGCAGATAGCGGATGGCGGCTTTCAGGTCGAGGATAGCCTTGGGCGCACGTCCCGTATAGACGGTCTGCCCCTTTTTCACGCCCTTGTGCGTCTTGGCATATTGTTTGTCAGCCACGATGCTTGAATTGCGTCCGCGAGTGCCAGGAATCACCACCACATAGCCTTCCTTCAAAGCCCTGCCAGTAGCATCGCCCACCTGTGGTTGTGCGGCAGGAGAGGCCATGTAGCCACCCACGTATGTCCGCAGGAAGATGGGCGCCTGCTGTGTAGCCACATCGGGCACATAGACATTGAGAAACTGATAGGTGGAGTCCTCTACATTCGTCACATAGAACAGCCGTTCGTAGGCCGTATAGCATACCTCCGTGCCGTCATAGGCGGTCATCCTCGATTTCACACCTGCATTGGCATCGAAAGCCAACGCACTCTGTGCCATTGCTCCTGCTGAGAGACAGGCACTGATCCAAACTGATAATATCTTCTTCATATATATTCCTTGGAGTGTTTCGAGTCGCAGCTCTGGTCTCTGCCAAGACCTTTCAAATGAATGATTACTCTATTCTATCCGATAAATTGGAATTTACAATATTCCTGTTTATACCTGCAAATATGACGCAAAGGTAATAAGATTTGCTGAGTTAATTACAATTTCCCGCTGATTATTACGATACTTTATGACTTTGAGAAGCAAACAAAAAGGAGTGGAACATCATGGATGCCACTCCCTTAATTTCCAAATGATAGTCTTTTACCTGATTATCTTTTTACCATTCTTGATGATAACGCCTTTGGTCTGTGCATTGGCCCTGCGGCCATCGAGCGTGTAACAATCATCAGAACTATTAACCTTTAACCCAGAACCATCAACCGAGATAATGCCCGTTGTCTCGTTGATGGTGCCGCTGCCGGAGGTGCTGGTGGTGGTCAGCGTATAGCCGTTCTTGTTGATGGTACCGTTGTTGGTGAGCTTGGTCAAGGTTGTGTTGGCGGTGAGGTTCCAAACTGCTCCTTCATTGACGGTGACTGTGGCTGATAGAGCTGCTCCTGCACTGTTGGCTGCCCCGTTCCATGTGACGTTCTTACCAACGCTGACAGCAACATTGTTTACATCGTCGGCATCCACCGTTCCCGTATAATCCCAACTGTCACTCGTTGTCAGCAATTCAAGGGTGCCTGTCGAACCCGTGCCGCGTTTATAATACTCCACGCTCATCAGTTTGCCCGAGGCTACTGAGAGCATCACGTCGGTCAGCGTCAGCGTACCCGTCACGTTGGTGACGAAACAGAGCGGAGCACTGCTGTCGGTAGTGGTTAGTGTGGAACCAGTGACGGTACACACGGGCTTGGTTCCCTGGGCATCGCCCGAGTTCGACTGGTGGAGCAGGATGCCGCGTGCATCGGAATGACTTGTCATCGTACTGTTTCGGATTGTCACATAGTTAGCTCCCTCCACCGTAGCCATAGGTCCTTTCTCCGACGTGCCGATGATGTCATCGACGGTGATAGTGCCTGTAGAGTAGAGCACTGACGACTTGCTGCCCTTCGCCGTGATGGTGCCTCCAGTGACGGTCACGGTGCCGCCGCCACGGTCGGTGGCCACGGTGGACGAGGTCTCGCTGCGTGTAGTGATATTCACGTTCGAGGCATTGATGATGCCGCCCCCCGTACAGTGCAGTCCCCTCGACACGCTTTTGGTGTTGTCGATGGTTACATTGTTGACGGTGATGGTGGCCCCATTGGTGGCGAAGATGGCATTGGCTCCCTTGGCATTGGTAGCGACAGAGCCGCCATTGATGATGACAGCGGCAGAAGAGCCAGAGGCATACACGGCAGAGTTGGTGCCGTAGAAACTGGTGTCATCGCCCGAATAGCTACTGCTGTAGTCACCCGTTTTCTGTATGGTACAATTGTTGAGTGCCAGCGTGCCATTGGTCACCTGCACGACATTGTAGTCAGAGGTGGAGGTTGAAAGCATTTCGCCGGTCTTGGTGACGGTAGAGCCGTCGTTGAACATATATGCCGCACCTGCCGGTGACTTACTGCCTGAGCTGCGCGATTGCGCCGTCGTGGCGATACTCCACAGGGCGAGTGCCGATGTCAACAGACAGACCTTCAGTGTGAATAGATCCTTTTTCATAAACGATGAAATTTGTGCAGAAACACCCACTCTATTTATCAATCAGTTTTGACATCCTCTTAGCATCCTCATCGCCCTCCTTGGCTTCTTTGCGGATTTTAGCGAGAATGTCATCACCGCCCTTTTCGTTTTTGACGGCTTTGGAGAGCCACGTTCTGGCCTTCTTTTCATCAGCCGCTACTCCCTTTCCTTTCAGGTAAGCCTTGCCTAACTGATACTGGGCATCGGCATTGCCCAGACGGGCAGCCTTGGCAAAGTGTTCCACGGCCTTCTTGCGGTCTTTCTGGACACCCTTGCCGTCCTTGTAGCATTTGCCTACTGCATAGATGGCCTTGGCGTAGTCCTGCTTGGCCGACTTCTGATACCACTGCAGGGCCTGGCTGTCGTCCTCAGCCACGCCACGCCCCTTGTCGTAGCAACGTCCTAAGCGATACTGTGCCTTCTTGTGTCCCTTATCTGCGGCAGCTTTCAGCTTAGGCACTGCTGCTGTGTAGTTCTTGGCATCATAGAGTGCCTTGGCTTCCTTGTACAATTTGTCGGCACTCTGGGCACTGGCAGTCATGCCGACTGCCAGCGCAAAGAGAATGGTTATAATATGTTTCATATTTCTAATAGATAATGGTTACTGACTTCTTGGCAATGCTGCTGGTGGTGGGCGACCCCTGGACGGTAATGCGCTTCAGGGCCAGTTCGGCATCGCTCAGCGTATCGTCCTCGTAGCCGTTGTCGCAGGCCCAGCTCTTCTTGACCGTTGCCGTGAACGAGCCGCCGCTGACGATGATGTTTGTATCGCTCTTGATGGCCTTGGGCTTGCCCTCGTCGTTGCTGCCAGTGGTAGTGGCTGTCAGGGTGCCTCCGCTGAACACGATGTCGCTGGCGCAGTTGATGCCCTTGCCGCCGTCGCCGCTGCTCGTCACGGTCAGTGTGCCGCCCGTCATGGTGAAGGGATAGTCGCACTTGATGCAGGCCGCACTGCTGTAGTCCTGCTCGTCATCGTCGTAGACGCAGTCGCCCGAGGTGGTGATGGTGGTGGTGCCACCGCTAATGACCACTACGGAGTCGCACTTGATGCCACGGGCGGCATCGGCCGTCACGCTGATGTCGATGGTGCCGTTGTTGATCCACAGACCGTCGTTCACCTTGATGCCGTTGCCCGACGAGGAACTGACATTGAGAGTGACACCATCGTCAATGACGATATAGTCATCGCAGGCAAAACCGTGCTTGGTGTTGCCCGTCACGGTCAGCGACCCTGTGCCTGACAGATAGACCTGGCCCTCGCTGAAGAAGGCCCCTTTCTGATCGATGACATTGCCGTCGGAGTCAGTCACATCGGTGTACGACGTGCCGTCGGTCAGGGTGTTGGTGGTGCCGCTGACCACTTCTAAGTAGAGTGACTTGCCGCACTGGTTGTTGATGGCCGGACCGTCGCTATTGGTGATGCTGACGCCATTGAGCTGGATGCCATACTTTTTCTGCCTATAGACGAGCAGCGAGCCGTCGGACGTCGAACCGCTCAGGATGAGCAGCAGCGAGTCGGTGGCCGTACCGGTGTTCACCACGACGTCAGCACCGTTGGTTGTCACGTAGTCGTTGGTGTCGCCAGTCACGGTGACGCTGGTGCCGTTATATACAATACTGATGGTGTTTACCGTCGAAACCGTGCCATTGATGTAGTCGCTGAAGTCGGTATCGTCCTTCTCGCAGGCTATGAAGAGGCAGGTCGCTAATGTCAGCATTGCTATGTTTTGGATAGTCTTTTTCATCATAATTAAAACTTAAATTTATAACCTAAACCAATGTAGTGCATATCGGGGTCGTAGTCATCCTCGTCTACGTTCTTCATGTTCTGGAAACGGTAGAACAGTCCCAGCGAGTGCTGTTTGGTAAGCCGGATGTCGGTACCCACGGTATAGCGTATCTTCTCAATGGCCCAGCTGTTATACAGTTCCATGCTGGCGTATGGTGTGAATAATGCCCGCTTCTTGTCGTAGGAAATCTCAAAGCGTGAGCGCAACTGATTCTTGCCTTTGCCGCTGCGCACCTTGTCTTCCCATGTCTCGTCATCGAAGTCCCAGCGCTCGACGGTCTTCTCCGGACGGTAGGTGTACTGCCAGCGTTCGCGCAGCGACAGTTTGATGTTGTTGCTGAACTTGTAGCTGCCCGTCAGCGAGAAGTGCAGGCGGTGCTTGACGCCCCAGTAACTTGGACGCCAGTGGTTGTAGTCTCCTGACGACTTGTAACTGATTTTCTCGCGGAAGTTCGAGTTCAGCAGGTCGTAGCCAGCGTTGGCCTTCAGCCACGGAGTCAGCTTGTAACTGGCCCCGATGCCAAACTTCCAGCGGTCCATCGTCTTGAAATCATGGCGAGTTCGCATCTCGGCTTCAATGCCTACACTCAGTTTCTTGTTCACTTTCTTTTCAGCCTCGGCTCCCGCGATGAGACCGCCCTCGCTCTGGGCAAAGAGCGGCTGGCTCATCGTTGCCATGAGCACTGCCGCCATTATTTTCTTATATGTTCGCATAGTCTGAATTCTTGATTTTGATCTTGTTGTCAATCTCCTTGTCGCCATCGCCCTCATAGTAGACGCGCAGCATGGCCATGTCGCGAAGGAAGTCAACGGCTCCTACCTTCACGCCGGTTACCTTGATTTCGAGTCGTTCCTCCAAGTCGGCAATGAGTTCCTTGCGGCGTCTCTCCTTCACTAACTCGATGCGGTCGTACTGTACCAGTTTGGAGGTCTCTACTTTCAGGAACTGCTCGAAGATGACAATGCAGACGATGACGATGACATCGATGGTAGCCAGTTCCAACGGCGACGTGCCCAGTATCTTGCCACGGTCGTCAATGCCTATTTGGTCGGCCATGGCATGAACCACTGAGAGGCAGACCACCACGAAGAGGTAGGTCATCTCGCGTACCGGCATCGAATCGGTGCGGTAGCGCATGATAGAGAAAATGCCGAAGAGTCCGAGTCCGACACCCATCGTGGCCTTGCCTCGGTCCATGCCCATCATCAGGTAGACAAGGAAGAAAATGGCTACAGATATGATGACAAACGTAAAGTAGAAGTCGCGGCGCTTGGCCTTGCGGAAATACAGGAAGTGGACAATGCCCCAGTTTACCAGTAGACAGAGAAGAAATCTTACCAGTGTGTCGCCAAATCCGGCAGAATACAAGTCTTGTAACATCATAAAATAATATTTTTTGATTGGTTATTGATTTACTAATTTATTCACTTCAATGAGTTTTCGCTTGAAGCGGTTGACGGGCAGATGATTCTTCCCGGTCAGAGCCGACCCCATGCAGTATTTCGAGAATCCGTGGGGCTGTATGCGCAATTGGCGCAGCATCTCCAGTACCGGTGAGAAAACCAGTCCGTCGCGTTTTAACTCGATGATGACCAGTTCGTCCATGTCCAACCGCTGATCGTTCTGCAGATTGTGGAATCGCAGCCCGCTGTCGATGGTCAGCCGTTCAGTCTTGGCCTTGTTGACCAGTGTGATGCGCGAGAAGTGGTTGTTCAGGGCGGGCTGCAGCGTATCTACCCCATAGCGCAGATGCTTGCCGATGAACTGGCGCTTCTCCTCGTCAGCCAAATCCATATCGCCCACCTCGATGCGTTTCTTCTTTGTCCGCCCGTGGTTGTTCTTGGTCTTAATCTCCATGAACTGTAGGCCGCTGACGCAATAGGTGCGGAAGCGAATCTTCTGCCGATTGGTGTGACCGTGCTGGTGTACACAGTACATGTCGAATGTCTGAGTGTCGAAATAGGTGGTGTCATACTCCAGATTGCGTCCACCATCTATGTCCTGCACGTAGTAGTCCTGCTGTGCCATCTCCAGAAGTTGTATGAGCTTTTGGAGATTGGTCACAAACTTCGTGTCGGTACGGTTCATCAGTTTCACACTGCTCATCTCTGCCAGTGTGATAGGCTCAAACTTGTTAATCAGTTCTGTCATTACCTTGTTGCTTTTGGTTTCTGATTACAAAATTAGGCGTTTCGCCCTACTCCTGCAAAAGGATTCAACGAAATGCCTAATTTATTCATTGAACTGCTTTAGTGACCAGGACCGCCGCCAGGATTGCCACCGCCGCCTGGATTGCCACCGCCGCCCATGCCGCTGTTAGTATATGAGGACAATGATACGGTGCTGCCGCCGCTGCAACTGCTATATCCGTTGCCGTTCCAATAGCTGGTTCCGCTGCCAGTGACGCCCGACTTCAGCGAAGGCGTTCCTGTTGATGTGTAGGCGACCATCGGGGTGCCCATGCTGCTGTTCGACGGCACCTTGAATGCCGTAATCAGCGATCCACTGGCATTGTAGAAGCCATACCATGTGCCCTTGCTGTATGAAGATGCCTGATATGCCGTGCCCGATACATTTTTGGTATTCTCCAGTCCACCAATGGCAATGATATTTCCACCGTTGATGGTGAGCGTTCCGTTCTCAATGACATCAATGCCTACTTCAGCGCCACTGGCTGAAACAGCTACGACTGTGCCTCCTGATATGGTCATGTTGCCGTTGGCATCCAGTCCGTCGTTGCCGCTGCTGCTTCCAAAGATGTAGCCGCCGGTGATGGTAAAAGTGCTGGCGGAGTTGATGGCATCGTCGCTGGCTGTGACGTAGACGTAGCCACCTGAGATTTTGAGCGTGCTCTTGGTCTCGATACCCTCATGCTTGCCTGCCACAGCTACTATCTCACCACCGCTTACGGTCAGTGCACCGTCGGCCTTAATAGCCTTGGGTTGTGCCGTCACACTGCTGCTGTAGGAGTAGGTGTTACCAGTTGTGGTAGCTGAGATAGAGCCGTCACTCACAGTCAGCGTGCCGTCGGTCTTGATGCACTTGCCGCCCGTGCCGGTAGCCTTCAGTGTCAGCGTACCGCCGCTGATGGTCATAGCGTTGTCAGCCTTCAGACAGCCTGCTCCCTTGGCATCCTTCTCCACGCCATCGTAGCCACCGGCACCCGAGTTGGTGATGGTGACGGTGCCGCCCGTGATGGTCATGTTGCCGGAGCCGTCGTCAGAGTCGCTCTTGATGCCCTTACTGGCCTGTCCGCTCATGGTGATATTGATAGTACCGCCATTGATGGCCACCACGCCGGCCTTGATACCCTTGGCAGTTGCGAAATAGGTAGAGCCAGAGCTGGTCAGCGCACCGCTGTTGGTAATGGTCAACGTGCCCGTGCTGCTCTCGGCTGAGGTGAACGTGCCGTCCACGCCGATGCCGCGGCCCGATGCCCCCGTTACGTTGATGGTGATGTCGCCACCGCTCTGGGTGAAGTCGCCGTCGGCCTTGAAGCCTGCTGCATACGATAGGTCGCTGGTATCGCTGGTGTCCACAGCCCCCTTGGCATTCATGGTGTATGTGCCGCCCGTCACGCTGATGCTGCCGTCGCACTTTACGCACTTCGTGGCCGTGCCGGTGGCCGTCACGTTCAGCGTGCCACCCTGCAGATAGACGTTGCCCGAGTCCTCATCCTCATGGTCGGTAGTCTCACCCGTTGAAGTCGTGCCGCCCAGGTCGCACTGTATGCCGTCGTCACCCACACCGCTGATGGTCACCGTGCCCGACTTCATCAGGAAGTATTCCTCGCAGTTGATGCCGTCGGAGACGGTGGAAGTGATGTTGAGCGTCAGGTTCTTGATGCTGATGTACGATGCTGACTTGATGCCGTGCTTGTAGTTGCCCACTACGTTAAGCGTGCCGTTACCCTGCAGCTGCAACTGTCCCTTTGAGTAGATACAAGCCTTCTGCGAACCGCTGCCGTCGGTCAGGGTGTTGGTAGTGCCGTTCTTCGCGCTGAGCTGAATGCGCTTCGAGTTGGTCACGGTGATGGCAGCCCCAGAGGGGTTGGTCAGCGTCACGCCGGCCAGTGAAATGGTGCTCTTATAGGAACCGCCCAGCGTCAGCGAGCCGTCGGTGGTGGTGCCCGAGAGCTGGTAGGTTATCTCATCGTCATCCACGGCATCGGTGTTGGTAGATGCTATGGTGACATGGGCACCGCTGATGGTTGCCGTGACATACTGCGCCACGTTGCCTGCCACGGTGACCGTTGCCGACGAACCGTTGTAGGCAATGCTTACCAGATTGTCGGTCACTGCGGTGTCATCGACTGTCATGCTGCTGATGTCACTCAGTGTGAAAACTTTGTTCAAGATGGTGAGCGTGTTGCCGTCGGTATAGGTCATCTCACCCGTCTGCGAGGCAGGGAACTGGTAGGTCACGCTACCTACCTGCACGTTAAGTGTCTGCGCCCCAGCTGCTATCGTCAGCATGAGGGCTATCATATATAATAATGTGCGTTTCATCTTACCACCATTTTATAAGTTCTGTTCTTTGTCTTGACGATATACACGCCTTTACGCATCTGCTCTTTTGTGACCTTATGTCTCTGAAGGTCGTAAATGTCTGTGGCTTCGTCGAGTGCGACATTGGTAATCTCCTGGATGCCGGTAGTCGTTTCGTCGGATGTCGAGAAATACATCTTACTCAGGTTCGAGAGGGTAAACGACTGTGAGCCAGCCGTCAGTGTTGTCCCGCTGATGGTCAGCGTCATATTCTCGACGGAGACGGAAGCCTTCGCTCCATCAGTCGTCTCAAAGGTTAGATAGGTGTAATCGGCAGCATAGATGGCCAGCGTCCCCATCATCATCGTTAAAAATACCACTAATTTCTTCATATATCAACTTGTTTTAGTTTGGCTGCAAAAGTATAAAAAATAAAGTGTCGCTGGAAATATATTCAACCAACGGTACTTTTTTATCAGCGAAAGGTTTTATTTCTTGACAACCTTCTTGCCATCTTGAATGACGATGCCTTCTACCGATGCGTTGGCTCGGCGACCGTCGAGGGTGTACATATCGCCTCTTCCGTCAGACTTCCGACTTCTTACTTCCTCGATTCCCGTGGTTTCGTTGATGGTACCGCTGCCGCTGAGTGAGCTGTAGGTCAGTGTGTAGCCATTCTTGTTGATGGTGCCATTGTTGACAAGTTTAGATACGGTGGCATTGCCTGTCAGGTTCCACACGGCCCCCTCATTGACAGTGACATTGGCGGTATAGCCCGTGTCGTACTTCACGATGCCGCTGTAGGTGCCGTTGGAGAGGATGAGGTTGCCGACGGCTCCGCTGGTTGACCACTGCGAGTCGGCCATCACATACATCAGAATGCCAGAGGGAACGGTGACGGTGCAGTTGTCAAGTGTGCAGGTAGCGGTGACACAAGTGGCCACTTCCAGCAGTGGGGCACTTAAGTCGGTCATGGTGAGCGATGTGCCGGTGATGGTCATTACGGGATTCACACCGCTGGCATCGCCTGAGCCTGACTGCATCATCAGCAGACCGCGCTCAGAGGAGCCGCTGGTCATCGTGCAGTTGGTCATCGATATGCTGTTATCACCCTCAATAACGGCAATCTCGCCTTTGGCTGACGTACCAACGAGACTGGTGGCTGACATCGTGCCAGTAGAGTAGATGACTGCCGACTTCGATCCATTGGCAGTAGCGGTTCCGCCTGTGACGGTCACGGTGCCGCCTCCACGGTCGGTGGCTATGGTTGATGACGTTGCCTCATTGGTTGTAATATCCACATTCGAGGCGTTGATGATACCGCCATACGTGGCATGAAGTCCACGGCTCACGCTGTTGTTGTTGACGATGGTGATGCCATCAATCTCGACCGTTGCACCATTGGTGGCTATCACCGCATTGGCACCTTGTGCGCTGCTGGTCACGGTGACATTCTTGGCGACAATCTTTGCCCCGCTGGCTGCCGTTGTGCTCTGGTAATTGCTGCTGCTTGCGGCTCCGCAGTAGATACTGCTGTTGTTGCCGTAGAAACTGCTATTGTCGCCGCCGCTACCATCGCCCGTCTTGGTGATGGTGCAACCATTCATGGTCAGCGTACCACCAGTACATTGTATGACATTATAATATTGTGTCGATGACGAATAACTGTCTGTGATGGTAGCCGTTCCGCTGGAATGCGTATAGGTGGCTCCCTGCGGATAGGTTGGCGTACTGTCGGCAGGCGGCTGTGCCTGCATGTTCAGGGTTGCGATGACGAGGGCCATAAGGGGGAGTAGAATCTTCTTCATAAGCGTTATGTTTTAGTAATAATTAAACAATTTGGAAAATCTGCTGCAAAGATAAGAGATATATTGCTAATTATCCTTAACAATTGAGGGCGAATGTTTATCAATTTGTCGGATTGGCGGGTGAAATCGCATCAAAATTGTTACCTTTGCACCACAAACAGTAGCATATCGTTATGAAAACAGATGTAAAAGTAGATTCGTCGCATCCTTATATCCGCAACCTCAACGCCATTAGGGAACAGGATGTCGTGGTGATAGACAATATTCCCAGTCCCCCGTTGGTGGGCGAAGCCTATATTGCCAACGATTGCCTAATTATCGTCTGCCATCAGGGACAAATCATCAACAATCAGGCAGAGGAATTTGCACTGAGGGCGCACGACATATCCATTCTGCTGCCCGATCAGATTGCCATTCCGCAGGCTGTCACCGACGACCTTCGCTGCACCAATGTTGCCTTGTCGCGCGATTTTTTCGAGCGGCTGCGTCATCGCTTCCCCTACACCCGCTGTGCTGCTCTCTTCCGTCGCCGTCCGCCCTGTCATCTCACGGAGGAGCAGTTTGCCATTGCCTTTGACCTTGTGGATGCAGTCCGTAACATCTCGCATCACGCAAGTCCTCACCGCGAAGAAATGCTCATGCATCTGCTGAGTATCCTTCTGAACTTGCTTGGAGAATACCACGTAGCCAACTATCCCGACGAGGTGGCGGGGCGCGAAAGTCTTTTCAGCCGTTTCTATGAGTCCATTATTGAGCACTACCGCGAGTCACACGAGATGGCTTTCTATGCACGGCTGCACCATCTGACTCCCAAATACTTTGCCTCGCTCATTAAAGCCGAAACGGGCATCAGCGCCACCGAGTGGATTACCAACTACGTTATCATTCAGGCCAAGATGTTGCTCGACTCGCACAAGGAGATGACCGTGCAGCAAATCAGTTACCACCTCGGATTCTCCGAACAGGCTTCCTTCAGCCGTTTCTTCAAGGCCAATACGGGCATGACTCCAAGTGAATACAAGGAAAAGGGGTAATCTCTCATTTCACCCATGCTTCTTGTATTTGGCTTTTACTATCTCGTATGAATTACGTGTCAATTCTTTCAGTAAGTCATCCGGTGCAGTCGTTGGATTAATGCCTATCCAGTGTTTGGGTGATTCGTTGTACGGGTTCCCGATACACTCATACTGTGCCTTAAGATCTTCAATGCGTTCTGGCTGGCATTTCAGCGAGATAACGGAGAAATCATTGCAATCGAAGAAAGAGAACATGTGGCCCATAACATAGAACACCAGTACTCCCTCTCCGTTCTTGAACTTCTGGAAAGGAAGTTTCTCCTCAATGTCTTCGCCCAATGACAGGCAATACTCACGATAGTCTTCTATGTTCATTTCTGCTTAGCATTTCGATAATCGGCAATGGGGGCTATCTGTAGCGGATGACGGTCAGTAATCTCGTAAGTCAGCCCCTGCTGATGCAGCTCGTCAAGGAATGTATCAAGATAGACATCGGTTGCAAAACGCTGCATGAAACTGATGCTGAAAACACCTGCGGCAGCAC
>CAMVPA010000056.1 GCA_947169245.1 uncultured Prevotellaceae bacterium | reverse complement strand
CCATGTCGAGGATGCTCTCGTCGCGGTCGTGGCCGATGCCGGTGATGATGGGCAGTGGGAACTGGGCGACGTTCTCGGCCAGGGCCAGCGTATCGAAGCCGCTGAGGTCGGCTGTGGCGCCGCCGCCGCGGATGATGACGACGCAGTCGAAGGGGTGATGGGTGTTAGGTGATGGGTGTTGGCTATGTGCGTATATCTGCTCCAAGGCATTGATGATGCTTTGCTCCACCTGTTCGCCCTGCATGATGGCGGGGAAGAGGGTGGTGTCGAAGTGGAGGCCGTAGGGATTGTCGGCCAGCTGTCGGCAGAAGTCGCCGTAGCCGGCTGCCGTCTCACTGCTGATGACGGCGATGCGCTGGCAGAACAATGGCAGTTGCAGCTCGCGCTGCAGGTCGAAGACGCCCTCTTCCTTCAGCTGGCGGATGATTTCCTGGCGCTTGCGAGCCATGTCGCCCAGCGTGTATGTAGGGTCGATGTCGGAGACAATCCACGAGAAGCCGTAAGCCTCGTGGAACTGGGCATAGACCTTCAGCAGTACCTTCATACCGGCATGGAGTTGCTGGCCGGTGGTGCGCTCGAAGTAGGGCTTCACCATGAGCCATGTCTGTCGCCAGCACTTGGCAGAAGCGCGGGCCATGGGGGTGTTGCTGCGCTCGTCTTTCTCGATGAGTTCCATATAGCAGTGGCCTCCGTGTTCATGGCATTCCGACAATTCGGCCTCCACCCAGTATTCGTCGGGCAGATGCATCTCGATGGCGTCGCACACCATGAGGTTCAGTTGGCGGAGGGTGAAGTGGTTAGCGGTCATGGCGTAGACGGTTGTTGGGTGTTATAGGTGCCTATCTGGTAAGCCCGCCAGAAGTTGGGCACGCCATAGCCGAAGATGTTGTCGGGATGGTCGTAGTTGTTGCCGTTCTGGCGGATGAGGTCTATCATCTCCTCCGCAGTCTTGTTACGCAGGGCCTGCCACAGACAGGCCATGAGTCCGCAGACGACGGGCGTGGAGAACGACGTTCCCATGTCGTCCATGATGACACCTCGCCCATTGACGAGTCGGGTCGGGGCTCCGATGGCGACAACATCCGGTTTGATGCGCAGGTCCTGTGTGGGACCGACACTGCTGAACGGTGCTATCTTGTGGGGCTCGTCGTCCATGATGGCACCGACAGTCAGGATGTGGTCGGCATCGGACGGGACGCCAATCTTCTTCCAGGTGCCCATGCCTGAGTTGCCGGCGGAGTTGACGACGATGATGCCCTTGCCTGCCAGCATGGATGCCGAACGGCTGACGAAAGCCGTCCGTCCGTCGAGTTGCCATTGGCGGTAGGACATCTGCGGATGGTCGTATTCGTTGTAGCCCAGCGACGAGTTGATGAGGTCGCAGCCTACGGAGTCGGCAAACTCGGCGGCCATTGTCCAGTAGTCTTCCTCCACCTCCTGCTCCGTCTGGGTGTCTTCGCAGCGCAGGAGCCAGTAGCTGGCCTTCGGTGCCGTGCCGACATAGTAATAAGGTTGATTGATAGCCATGGCTGAGAGCACCTTCGTACCATGGTCGGTCTCAGCGAAGATGCTGGGCGAGGCAGGGTTGACGAAGTCCTGGTGGCCGCGGATGTCAACGTGCTGGAAGGCGGGAATCTTGTCGACATTCTTGAAGCCACCGTCGAGCACGGCAATCATCATGGCCTCGCCACGCAGTCCGATGTCGTGCAGACGGTGCCCTTGCAGCGTGCGTATCTGCTTGGCCGCAGTGCCATAGGGCTCGTTGCTGACGCTGTCGCGGTCTTCGAAATAGTCGTGGTACTTGGTCTTGACAGCCGAGGGGGTGATGCTGTCCGGGGCCTGCCACACCAGTTTTATGCCCTTGACGCAGGGCAGCTGGTTGACGCGCTGAATCTGTGAGCTGTCACGGACACGGACAAGTACCGTGTTCTGCCAACGGCTCTGTCCGATGATGTCAACGTCTTTGTTGCGGATGAGCTTCAGGTATCGGGCTGATACGGGCAGGTCGGTGGAGTCGACGGCCAGTCCCTGTCGTTTCCGTCGTTCTACGCTGCGACGCGACAGAAAACGCGTCGGGTGTTCCAACGATCCAGTCGTGCCCTGCTTGTCGGTAAGCATGACACGATAGATGAATGCCGGCCCGTACTTGTAGCGTACGCGCTGTGTCGTCTCTTGGTCGCTGTCGGCATGCAGTCCGAGGACGCTTGCCAGCAAGGTGAATAGTAATATCAGTCGCTGCATTATTCTGCCTTTTGGCTGCAAAGGTACAAATAAATTATATATTAAAGATGAAAAATTAAGGATTATTTTGGCAATTTGCACAATAAGCAGTACCTTTGCACATTATTTATATGTATGGACAATAAACAAGCAGCACTGGAACTGGGGCAGAAGCCCGTGGGAAGCCTGCTGGCGCAATATGCGCTGCCGGCCATCGTTGCCATGACGGCATCGAGCCTCTATAACATCATCGACCGTGCCATGATTGGTCAGCTGGTGGGTCCGGAGGCTATCGCCGGACTGGGCATCACGTTCCCTTTCATGAACCTGAGTGCCGCCTTCGGTGCTGCCGTGGGCGTCGGTGCTTCGACGTGCATCAGTGTCAAACTGGGACAGAAGGATTATAAGCGGGCAGAGTATCTGCTGGGCAATACGGTGACGCTGAACCTCATCGTGGGTTTCTTGTTCATGGTCATCAGCCTGTTGTTCCTCGATCCCATCCTGCGCTTCTTCGGCGCCTCTGACGTCACACTGCCATACGCCCGTGAGTTCATGGTGGTCATCCTGTTAGGAAACATGGTGACGCACATGTACTTTGGTATGAATGCTGTACTGAGGGCTGCCGGAAAACCCCGCCATGCCATGTATGCCACGCTCTTTACCGTAGGCTGTAACATCGTGCTGGTGGTGGCCTTCGTATGGTGGCTGCGCTTAGGCATCAAAGGGGCGGCACTGGCTACGGTCACGTCGCAGTCGCTCGCCCTGTGCTGGCAGATGTGGCTGTTCTCCGACCAGAAGGAACTGCTACACCTGAAGCGCGGCATCTATAAGCTGAAGGGCGCACTGGTCAAGAACATCATTGCTATCGGTATCTCCCCCTTCCTTATGAACCTCTGTGCCTGTCTGGTGGTCATCTTCATGAACAACCAGTTTGTGCGCTATGGCGGCGACATGGCAGTGGGAGCCTATTCGATAGCCAACTCGGTGGTGATGGTGCTCTTCATGTTTGTGATGGGTATGAACCAGGGCATGCAGCCCATCGTGGGCTATAACTACGGTGCCGAAAACTACGACCGCATGTTCCGCTGTCTGTGGCTGGCCATCGGTGCGTCGACGGCCATCTTATTAGCAGGATGGACGGTGTCGATGCTCTTCCCACGGCAGATAGCCCGTATCTTTACCACGGACCAGACGCTCATTGACATGGCGGCACGAGGCATCCGACTGAACATGATGGTGTTCTTCGTGGTGGGTTCGCAAGCTGTCATCACCAATTTCTTCCAGTGCATCGGCAAGGTGAAGATCAGCATCTTCCTGTCGCTGTCGCGCCAGCTGACACTGCTGATTCCCATGGCCTACATCTTCCCCTTGCTATGGGGACTCGACGGCGTGTGGTACTCCATGTGTGCCAGCGACTTTGGTTCGTTTGCCATGACGATACCGATGTTGTGGTGGTATATGCGGAAGTTAAGAGTTAAAAAATAAAGAGTTAAGAGATAATGGACGACAACAAACATATCATCATTTGTGTGGGACGCCAGCTGGGTAGTGGCGGCCACGACATAGCCCGTATGCTGGCATTGGACTTTGGTGCCAAATACTACGACCAGGAACTGCTGAACCTCGCCGCAAAAGAGAGCGGTTTCTCGGAGAAGTTTTTCGAGCAGAACGATGAGCGTCGCGGCATCTTCCGTTCTCTGTTCCATCTGAGAGCCTCGTATGTCGGCGACGAGAGCCTTTACCAGAACAAATGCTCTCCCGAGGCATTGTTCAAGTTCCAGAGCGATGCCATTATGAAGGCGGCCGACCAGGGCTCGTGTGTCTTTGTCGGACGCTGTGCCGACTACGTCTTACGTGATCGGAAGGATGTGGTGTCGGTATTCATCTCGGCATCGAAGCGTTTCCGTATCGGCCAGATTATGGCCAAGCAGGGGCTGGACTTTGTCGAAGCGAAGAAGTACATACAGCAGCGCGAGTCACAGCGTGCGGCCTACTATAACTACTATACGGGTAAGAAGTGGGGTGCCGCAGAGTCCTATGACTTGTGTATCGACACCTCTGTCCTCGGACTGCAGGCTACAGAACATTTCATTGCCGAGTTCATCCGTAAGCGTTTTAATCTCTAACTACCAACACCCATCACCTATCACCCATCACCCATGAAGAAAATAGGCATATTGAGCGATACCCACAGCTATTGGGACGACAAGTACCTGCACTACTTCGAGCCGTGTGACGAGATATGGCATGCTGGCGACATCGGCAGTGTGGAGGTGGCAGAGAAGCTTGCTGCCTTTCGTCCCTTCCGTGCCGTCTGCGGCAACTGCGACGGCGGCGACCTGCGCCTGATGTATCGCGAGCTGAACCGCTTTAAGATAGAGGATGTCGACGTGCTCATTAAGCATATCGGCGGCTATCCCGGCAACTACGACTACTCTGTGCGCGGATTGCTCTACGCCAATCCGCCACAGTTGTTTGTAGCCGGACACTCGCATATCCTCAAAGTGAAGTTCGATAAGACACTCAACATGCTGCACATCAACCCTGGTGCTGCTGGCATCCAAGGCTGGCACAAGGAACGGACATTGGTCCGCCTCACCATTGACGGCAAGGAGTTCAAGGATTGTGAAGTCGTCACATTGGGGAGATAACAAAACATCGCAATAACGTAATAACGAAATAACGAAATAATATGAAGAGAACAATCGTCATTACCGGTGGCGCAGGCTTCATTGGAAGCCACGTGGTGCGCCTGTTTGTGAACAAGTATCCCGAGTATCACATCATCAATCTCGACAAGCTGACGTATGCCGGCAACCTGGCAAACCTTAAGGACATCGAGAACAAGCCCAACTACGAGTTTGTGAAGATGGACATCTGCGACTTCGACGCCTTCTACCAGCTGATGCAGGACAAGAAGGTCGATGGCATCATCCACCTCGCTGCTGAGAGCCATGTGGACCGCTCGATTAAGGACCCGTTTACGTTTGCCAAGACCAACGTGATGGGTACGCTGTCGCTGTTGCAGGCTGCCAAGCTTTATTGGGAAAGCCTGCCCGAGCGTTATGAGGGCAAACGCTTCTACCATATCTCGACGGACGAGGTGTATGGCGCTTTGGAGCTGACGCACCCCGAGGGCATCGAGCCTCCGTTCACCACGACGGCATCGAGCGCTGAGCACCATCTGGCCTACGGTGACAAGTTCTTCCTGGAGACCACGAAGTACAACCCGCACTCGCCGTACTCGGCTGCCAAGGCATCGAGTGACCACTTTGTCCGTGCCTATCACGACACCTATGGCATGCCCGTCATCGTGACCAACTGTTCGAACAACTACGGCCCCTATCAGTTCCCTGAGAAGCTGATACCGCTGTTCATCAACAACATCCGTCACCGCAAGCCGTTGCCCGTCTATGGTAAGGGTGAGAACGTGCGCGACTGGCTTTTCGTCGAGGACCACGCCCGTGCCATCGACCTCATCTTCCATCAGGGTTTGATTGCTGAGACGTATAACATCGGCGGCTTCAACGAGTGGAAGAACATCGACATCATCAAGGTGGTCATCAATACCGTCGACCGCTTGCTGGGTCGTAAGGAAGGCGAGGATATGGACCTCATCACCTTTGTGACAGATCGTGCCGGTCATGACCTGCGCTACGCCATCGACAGCTCGAAGCTCCAGAAGGAACTTGGCTGGGAGCCGTCGCTGCAGTTTGAGGAGGGTATCGAAAAGACCGTCCGCTGGTATCTCGACAACCAGGAGTGGCTTGACAATGTCACCTCCGGCGACTACCAGAAGTATTACGAAAAAATGTATAACAACCGCTAAAACAGTGTGCTATGCGGTTTCCCCGCATAGCCTTCTTACGCTATGAAGAAAATATTGTTATTAGGGAGCGGCGAACTGGGCAAGGAGTTTGTGATTGCCGCCATGAGGGCAGGACAGTACGTCATTGCCTGTGACCGCTACGACAATGCACCGGCCATGCAGGTGGCTGACGAACGCGAAGTGTTCTCCATGCTTGACGGTGACGCCCTTGAGGCGGTTGTCAAGAAGCATAAGCCCGACATCATCGTGCCCGAGATTGAGGCCATCCGTACGGAGCGCCTCTTCAAGTTTGAGGAACAGGGTATCCAGGTGGTGCCGTCGGCCCGTGCCGTCAACTACACGATGAACCGCCGTGCCATCCGTGACCTCGCTGCCAAGGAGCTGGGCCTGCGTACGGCGAAGTATTTCTATGCCAAGACGTTCGAGGAGTTCAAGGCTGCTGCCGACGAGATAGGCTTCCCCTGTGTGGTGAAACCCCTCATGTCGTCCAGTGGCCATGGCCAGAGCTATGTGCATAACGACGATGAGCTGGAGACTGCTTTTAAGGAGGCCATGGAGGGTTCTCGTGGCGACGTAAAGGAAGTGATTATCGAGGAGTTCATTGACTTTGAATCCGAGTTCACTCTGCTCACCGTCACCCAGCAGCATGGCTGGCCCACGCTGTTCTGTCCGCCCATCGGACACGTGCAGAAGGGTGGCGACTACCGTGAGTCATGGCAGCCGTACAAGATTTCTGATGAGGCATTGAAGCAGGCACAGATAATGGCCGACAAGGTGACGAAGGCACTCACGGGTGCTGGCATCTGGGGTGTCGAGTTCTTTCTGACGAAGCAGGGGGAGGTCATCTTCTCTGAACTGTCACCCCGTCCGCATGATACTGGTATGGTGACGCTAGGTCATACCACGAACCTTTCTGAGTTCGAGCTGCACTTCCGTGCCGTCATGGGCCTGCCCATCCCTGCCATCCATCTGGAGCATGCCGGTGCCAGTGCCGTCATCCTTTCACCTGTCGAAGCCAATACGCCCGTGGATCGTTCGTTGTTGCCCTATAACCTCGATGAAGCTCTGAAGGAAGACCGCACACGCATCCGCATCTTCGGCAAACCGGAAGCCCACAAAGGCCGTCGCATGGGCGTCGTCCTGTGCTATGGTGAGGTTGGCGACGATGTCAACGCTCTCCGTGAAAAAGCCAAGCGTCTGGCCAAGACGGTGTTGGGTACCGATTCATACATGAAGAAGTAACAACGATGATAGAAACCCTTCAATCCCTGCGTATCGTCTTTGCGCTGACAGTGATGTTGGCCCACTTCTCGTATGCAGGCATTGAAGGCAGGAGCACGGGTGTCGGCCCCATGTACTTCATGCTGATGACTGGACTGGTGATGTCGAGAAGTTATGGCCACAAAATCCTTGACGGCAGTTTCTCCTTTGCCCAGTATCTGTATCGCCGCCTGTGTAAGTTCTATCCTCTGCACCTCGTGTGTTTGCTGGCTGTCATCGTCATCCGCTACAAGACGATGACGTCGACAGACTGGCTGGCACTGATTCCCAACGTCCTGTTGATACAGAGCTGGATACCCGTCGAGGCGTTTTATTTCTCGGGCAATGCCGTGTCGTGGTATCTGTCTGACCTCATATTGTTCCTGCTGCTCTTCCCCATGTTCTATCGAGCCATCGGACGAATGAACGGCCTGCAGCTGCTGGGTCTGACCCTCGGCATGCTGGTGGTCTATGTTGTATTTGTCGCCTTGCTACAGGTTGACGACCTCAACTACTGGCTTTACGTCTTTCCACCGGTACGTCTGATGGACTTTCTCTGGGGTATGGTCATCTGGCGCTGCTATGAGCTACACCCGTCATGTGGACGCTTGCGTTGGCCGACAGCTGTAGAACTACTGTTAGCTGTCGCCGTAGTGGCAACCATCATCACCTATCCCATCCATGAGAAGTGGCATGTGGCACTGATTCACTGGTTCATTATGATACCCTTGATGCTGGTATTTATGCAGGGTGACCGCTATGGCGGATGGATCAGCCGGTTCCTCAAGACGCGTACCATGGTATGGCTTGGGGCTCTGACACTCGACACCTACCTGCTGCACCAGCTGGTGTTTGCCGTCATACTCAACAATGCCGACAAACAGGACATCCATGTGCCTTATCTGCTGATGCTGGCATTCTGCCTCATGGTGGTTATCCTGCTGAGTTATCTCACCCATAGGTGGATAGTGGCGCCCATACAGCAGCACTTACTGTCGTATACGAACAAAAAGAAATAAACAATGGATAAGATAGGAAAAGTCATAGACCTGCCGAAGATTGTCGACCCGCGTGGTAACCTGACGGTGGCAGAACAGATGAAGAACGTGCCGTTCGACGTGGCACGCGTCTACTGGACCTACGATGTGCCGGCAGGTGAACGGCGTGGCGGACATGCCCACCGCACCTGTCAGGAGGTGATCATTGCTGTCAGCGGCTCGTTCGACGTTATGCTCGACAACGGACGGGGTGGCACGGAGACCTACCACCTGAACCATCCGTGGCAAGGTCTCTATGTAGGCACGAACGTGTGGCGCACCTTAGAGGATTTCTCTTCTGGCGCCGTCTGTCTGGTGCTGGCCTCGGAACTGTTCGATGAGCAGGAGTATATCTACGACTACGACGAGTTCCTGCAAATAGTAAATAGTAAATAGTCAAATAGTAAATTGCATGGTGTTCGAGATAAGACGCTATACACCAGAGATGGCCGCAGAATGGAATGTTTTCGTGGCGCAGTCGAAGAACGGCACGTTCCTCTTCGACCGCCGCTATATGGACTATCACAGCGACCGCTTTGCTGACTGTTCGCTGATGGTCTACCGCCGTCGCCAGCTGTGGGCGGTGCTGCCTGCCAACAGGGTGGGAGAGAGCATCTGTTCCCATCAGGGGCTGACCTATGGCGGCCTGGTTATCGACTATAAGGTAACGGCTGCCGAGGTCTGCGAGGCCATGCAGACCATCAACGGCTTCCTGCGTGGCGAGGGTGTGAAGAAGGTGGTGTACAAGCCTGTGCCCTATGTCTATCACAGTCTGCCTGCCGACGAGCCCCTCTATGCCTTGACAGAGGTGTGTCAGGCTCGGCTGACGTCACGTGACATTGCCTCGGTTATCGACCGCGATGCCGCCTTGCCTTTGATGGAGCTGCGTCGGCGCGGTCATCGTAAGGCACTGCGCCAAGGTGTCGCTATCCGCTATTCTGACGACTTCGCTGCTTTCTGGCAGTTGCTGACCGATAACCTCCAGACGAAGTACCATGCCTGCCCAGTCCATACACTGAAGGAGATGACCCTGCTCCGTGACCGTTTCCCCGACAATATCCGACTCTTGGCAGCCTTCATCGGCGACGAGATGGTGGCAGGCACCGTCCTCTATGTTACGCCACATGTGGTGAAGACGCAATATATCTCGGCATCACCGCGAGGCAAGGAGGTGTGTGCCCTCGACATGCTCTTTCCGCACCTGCTGACGGACATGCCTGGCACACAGCGATACCTCGACATGGGCACGTCGGCCATGGACGACAGCACGGCACTGAAGCTGCCGCTGATATTCCAGAAGGAGGGCTTCGGGGCTCGCGCCATCTGCTACGATACCTATTCTTATGAACTATGAAATACCTGGACCTACAAGCAATTAACAAACCCTACGGGCATGCTGCCGATGAGGTGCTGCAGAGCGGCTGGTATCTGCGTGGTGAGGCTACGCGCCGTTTTGAAGAACATTATGCCGAGTATATCGGCACGAACCACTGCATTGGCTGTGGCAACGGACTGGATGCACTGACGCTCATTTTCCGCGCCTACAAGGAGCTGGGCGTCCTACGCGACGGTGATGAAGTTATCGTGCCTGCCAATACGTATATCGCCTCCATCCTCTCCATCACGGAAAACCGTCTCATTCCCGTACTCGTCGAGCCCGATATCAACACGCTGCAGATTGACGATACGCTCATTGAGCAGGCCATCACAGAGCGTACCCGCGCCATCATGATTGTCCACCTCTATGGTCGCTGTGCCTATACTGAAAGGATAGGGGATATCTGCCAACGCTATGGCTTGAAGCTCATTGAGGATAACGCCCAGGCCCATGGCTGTATGTGCGATGCGGTTCACCCGCATCGACTTGCCACGACTGAGTCGCGACATACAAGGACCGGTGCGCTTGGTTCTGCTGCCGCCCACAGCTTCTATCCCACGAAGAACCTCGGTGCCTTTGGCGATGCCGGTGCCGTGACTACCGACGACGATGAGCTGGCCACCGTTATCCGTGCCCTTGGCAACTATGGCTCATCGCGCCACTACGTGTTTGACTACATCGGTCGTAACAGTCGCATGGACGAAGTGCAGGCGGCTATCCTCGATGCCAAGCTTCGTGACCTCGATGCCATGAATGCCCGGCGCAAGGAGATTGCCGCTATATATATAAATAAGGTGAAGCATTCCGACATCATTATACCCCAGTGCGACCGAGATAGTGTGTGGCACATCTTCCCCGTGCTTTGTAAGCACCGCGATGAATTGCGCAACTATCTCCTCGATCATGGCATAGAAACGGAAATCCATTATCCTATTCCTCCCCACAAGCAGCAGTGCTATCAGGAGTGGAATGCCCTTGAATTGCCTGTCACAGAAAAGATTCACCAGCAGGAACTTAGCATTCCCTGCCATCCTGCCATGACAAACGAAGAGGCCAGCCTTGTGGCTGACCTCCTGAACCAGTTCCAGTAAAGTATGATTATTTGGAAGTCATGATATGTAGCACCATGTCGTCGGTGTTGCACATGGCCTCAGCGCCAATACTGGTCAGATTATGGATGGACTTGTCGACGCAGTCGTCGACGATGCCCTCTGCCGAGGTGACGCACTTGCCTTCAATGGCCAGCAGGGCTGACAGGACGGCTGTACTGACACCACTGGTAATCTTCAGCGAACACGATGGCTTGGCACCATCACAGATCATGCCCGTCAGGTTGGCAATCATGTTCTTGACGGCATAGCAGACGCGTTGGTAGTCACCACCCATCAGGTAGGTGATGCCGACACTTGAGCCAATGCTGGCTACCACGCAACCGCAGAGTGCCGACAGGGTGCCGAGGCTCTGCTTGATGTAGATGGCGGTCAGGTGGCTGAGCATCAGGGCGCGTATCAGCTCTTCCTCGGTATTCTCATTCTCCTTGGCGAAGACACAGACGGGATTGGTGGCACAGATGCCTTGGTTGCCGCTGCCACTGTTACTCATCACGGGAATCATGGCACCACCCATACGGGCATCGCATGCTGATGCTGTGCGGGAGATGATATGCGAGAAGATGGTGTTGCCGAAGATACCCTTCGACATAGGACGGTCGATGGTCTTGCCCAGATTGTGGCCGTAGTTGCCTTTCAAGGCTTCACGGGCTGCATTCATATTGTAGTTACGTGTCTCCTCGATGAATCGGATCTCGTCGAGGGGTGCCGTCGTGGCGAAATCATAGACTGTCTGCATATCCAATGCAATATCGGAAGCCTCTTCTGCCGTTGCTGGTGAACCACTATAGTTGGCATCGCCCGATACGAAATGGGTGTGGCTGCCAGCAATGACTGCTGTTGCCGTATGGCCGTCAGCCTCGCAAGTTACCTCGATATATAACTTGTCGCATTCACCTTCCTTCAGCCTGATATCTATGCGGTCTTCCTTGATAAATTGTTTGCCTTGCTCCAAATCGTCGGGGGAGAGATCCTTCAATACTTCGAGTTTGTACTCACTCTTGCCGATGAGGGCTCCCAACGCGATGGCAATGGGGAGACCTATCATGCCCGTGCCTGGAATACCTACTCCCATGGCGTTCTTCAGAATGTTGCCGCTGAGGCTGGCCACGATATGCTCGGGTTGCTGTCCCAACTGTTCGCTGGCCTTTGCCGTACAAAGAGCCACCGCCATCGGCTCTGTACAACCAATGGCGGGCACTACCTCTTGCTGGACAAGAGCAATAATGCGGTCACGTGTTTCCTTGTCAATCATATCGCCTATTCGTCAAGTAGCAGCACCGTGGCACTGCGGGCGGCCTGTGCGCCCATCACCAGCACCTGGGCAATGTCGGCAGTCTTCGACGGACCGCTGATAAACGAGCCGTAGCCGTACTCATCGAACTGGTCGGCACCGCAGCCTTCCTTCTTCGACAGACGGGCATAGGCCTCGTGCATGTTGTTCACTATCTGCTTCTTGTCAAGCAGGATGACGAGGTTCTCGCTGATGAAGCACACGGCCTTCTCCTTCATCTGCTGGGGAATCCATACGCAGGCATTCTCGGCTACGCCAAACATGCCACGGATGACACCGACGTCAGTGCCGTTCAGGTCGCGGGCACGTCCTACCTCGTCAGGATTACGCGTGGCGATGGTGATCTCCGGCAGGTTCGACGCAATCTCCTTCGCATCAGGATACAGCTCCTTGATGAGCTCATTGATGTCGCGGCCCTTCTCGACCTCGATGGCATTACCGCCCACGCTCTTCGTCATATTCATAAACTGCAACAGCAGGTCAGGGTAGGTGATGGCCTTGATGTCGCTCAGATCGGGCATGTCGTACCTCTCGCGCACGTTCGCGCGATATTTCTTCAGTATATCTTCTTTGCTTGCCATAGTCTTTTCTCCTTTTTCGTTATAACGTTATTACGATATTACGATATTTCGAAATTATAGCTCCTTGATAACCTCGTGGAACGGTTTCTTCGGGAACTCCATCATCTTATGACCCTCAGCCCACGGGTTCAGGCCGCAGTTCATGAGAGGCGATGGAATCAGGTTGGCCCAGTGGGCGAGACCTGTACCGAAGTTATACAGGCCTGGTGAACCATAGAGCATCGACATCCCCTTACACATCAGCTTCTTCTCAGGATTGGCGGTGCCGAAGTCGTCAAGCTGCTGGCGCCACTGGTAGATCTGGTCGCCGAGGTTCACCTTGACGGGGCAGACGGTTTGGCACGACAGACACAGCGTGCAGGCGCTGACATTGCCCGAGTGGGCCTTGGTGTCGCGCAGCATGCCGAGGTTGATGCCGATGGGACCAGGAATGAAGTAGCTGTACGAGTAGCCGCCCGAACGACGATAGACGGGACACGTGTTCATGCACGAGCCGCAGCGGATGCACTTCAGCGACTCCCAGTGCTCGGGATTGGCAATCCAGTCGCTTCGGCCGTTGTCCACCAGCACGATGTGCATGTGGTGGGCCGTCGGACGGGCTTTGCGGAAGTGACTCGTGAAGGTCGTCGTGGGCTGTCCTGTACCGGCACGGCACAGCATGCGCTGGAACACGGCCAGACACTCGTAGTTGGGAATGACCTTCTCCAGTCCGATGGCGACGATGTGCAGTCGTGGGCATGAGGTCGACATGTCGGCATTGCCCTCGTTGGTGCATACCACGATGTCGCCCGTCTC
>CAMVPA010000055.1 GCA_947169245.1 uncultured Prevotellaceae bacterium | reverse complement strand
ATCATCTGGAACACCTATAAGAACTGGATTCACTCATGGCGCGACCTGCCCCTGATGTGCAACCAGTGGTGTAACGTTATGCGTTGGGAGATGCGCACCCGTCCGTTCCTGCGTACCTCAGAGTTCCTGTGGCAGGAGGGTCACACAGCCCACGCTACCCGCGAGGAGGCTGAAGCCGAAGCACAGAAGATGCTGAAGGTCTACGCCAAATTTGCCGAGGAGTGGATGGCCGTGCCCGTCGTCCAAGGCGTGAAGAGCGAGACCGAGCGTTTCGCCGGTGCTCTCGACACCTATACCATCGAGGCCATGATGCAGGACGGCAAAGCCCTGCAGTCAGGAACCTCGCACTTCCTCGGCCAGAACTTCGCCAAAGCGTTTGAAGTTACCTATCTTAATAAGGAGAACAAGCCCGAGTATGTATGGGCTACGTCATGGGGTGTCTCTACCCGTCTCATCGGCGCCCTCATCATGACTCACAGCGATGACAATGGCCTTGTGCTGCCTCCGAAGCTCGCCCCCATACAGGTGGTCATTATACCCATTGCCACAAAGCCCGAGCAGATGGAGCAGGTCAACAAGGAGGTGACACCCATCATCGAGGCCCTGCGCCAGAAGGGCATTACCGTGAAGTTTGACGACGCCGACAACAAGCGTCCGGGCTTCAAGTTTGCCGACTACGAGCTGAAGGGCGTTCCCGTGCGTCTCGTCCTCGGTGCCCGTGATTTGGAGAATGGTACCATCGAGGTGATGCGCCGCGACACGCTTGAGAAGGAGACACGTCCTTTGGAGGGCATCACCGAATATGTGGAGCAGTTGCTGGAAGACATTCAGATGAACATCTTCGAGAAAGCCAAGACCTATCGCGATGCCCACATCTACGAGTGCGACAACTACGAGGAGTTCAAGGAGCGCGTCAAGGACGGCGGTTTCTTCCTCTGCCACTGGGACGGCACGGCCGAGACCGAGGCTCAGATCAAGGAAGAGACACAGGCTACTATCCGCTGCGTGCCCTTCGGCGTGGAGCAGACGCCCGGCACCGACATGGTGTCAGGCAAGCCCGCCAAGTGTCGTGTCATCATTGCCCGTAGCTATTAAACAAACACTCCGACTATGAACTATTACAGCACCAATGGAAAAGCGCCCATCGCCGACCTGCAAAAGGCAGTGGTGAAGGGACTGGCCGAAGACCGCGGGCTCTACATGCCCGAGCGTATCAATACCCTGCCGAAGGTCTTCTTCGACAACATTCAGGACATGTCGTTCCGTGACATCGCCTACAACGTGGCCAGCGCCTTCTTTGGCGAGGATGTTGACCTCGACGCGCTACAGGATCTGGTGTACGACACGCTGCCATTCGACTGTCCGGTAGTAAAGGTGAAGGACAACATCTACACGCTGGAGTTATTCCACGGCCCCACGTTGGCTTTCAAGGACGTGGGCGCACGCTTTATGGCCCGATTGTTGCAGTATTTCCTCCGCCAAGGTTCAGCAGCTTGCTGTACAGGAACAAACAGCACGGTCAACGTGCTTGTGGCTACCAGTGGTGACACGGGCTCGGCCGTTGCCAACGGCTTCCTCGGCGTAGACGGCATTCACGTCTACGTGCTCTACCCCAAGGGCAAGGTGTCGCCCATACAGGAGTGTCAGTTCACGACGCTGGGCCAAAACATCACGGCCATCGAGGTCGACGGCGTCTTCGACGACTGCCAAGCTTTGGTGAAGAGCGCTTTCATGGACGAGGAACTGAACAAGCACATGATGCTGACCTCGGCCAACTCCATCAACGTGGCCCGCTTCTTGCCACAGGCTTTCTACTACTTCAACGCCTATGCCCGCATGAAAAAGCTGGGACTGGCCGACAACCTTGTGATGTGTGTGCCCTCGGGCAACTTCGGCAATATCTGCTCGGCCCTTTTCGGCCACGCCATGGGACTGCCGGTGAAGCGCTTCATCGCCGCCAACAACGCCAACGACATCTTCTACAAATACCTGCAGACAGGCAAGTATGAGCCGAAGGCCAGCGTGCAGACTCTGGCCAACGCGATGGACGTGGGCAATCCCTCGAACTTCGCACGCATCATCAACCTCTACAGCCAGAACGGACAGCTGACGGAGGCCGAGACGCACGCCGCCATTGTGTCGCTCATCAGCGGCGCTACCTACAGCGACGAGCAGATCAAGGAGACCATGTGCCAATGCTACGAGGAGACCGGTTATATCCTCGACCCTCACGGAGCGTGTGGCTATCAGGCACTTGTCGACGGTCTGCTGCCGGGCGAGATCGGCGTCTTCTGCGAGACAGCTCATCCGGCCAAGTTCAAGGAGAAGGTGGACGACATTCTGGGCATCGACGTAGAGATTCCCGAACGGCTGGCCGCCTTCATGAGGGGCGAGAAACAGAGCGTACCCATGACAAAGAACTTTGAGGACTTCAAGCAGTATCTGTTGAATGTATAACAGAACGAAGTGGCATAACATAATAAGCAACAACGACTTAAACCCAATAGAAAACAGATGGAAAAGAAACTGAAGAAAGTGCTGGTGCTGGGCTCCGGCGCTCTGAAAATCGGACAGGCCGGTGAGTTCGACTACTCGGGCTCGCAGGCACTGAAGGCACTGCGCGAGGAGGGCATCTCGTCGGTGCTGGTAAACCCTAACATCGCCACCATCCAGACCTCGGAAGGTATCGCCGATAAGGTGTACTTCCAGCCCGTGACCCCCTACTTCGTCACGGAGATCATCAAGAAGGAGCGTCCTGACGGCATCCTGCTCGCTTTCGGTGGCCAGACGGCACTGAACTGCGGTACGGAGCTTTATCAGAAAGGGGTACTCAAGGAGTATGGCGTCGAGGTGCTGGGTACCAGCGTCGAAGCGATCATGAACACTGAGGATCGCGACCTGTTCGTGAAGAAGCTGGGCGAGGTTGACCTGAAGGTTCCCGTGAGCCACGCTGTCGAGAACATGGACGACGCCCTGAAAGCTGTCCACGAGATTGGTTTCCCCATCATGATCCGTTCGGCCTACGCTCTTGGCGGTCTCGGCTCCGGCATCTGTCCCGACGAGAAAGCCTTCATCGAGCTGGCTGAGTCGGCCTTCACCTTCGCTCCCCAGATTCTGGTTGAGGAGTCGCTGAAGGGCTGGAAGGAGATTGAGTTCGAGTGCATCCGCGACAAGAACGACCGCTGCTTCACCGTTGCCTCGATGGAGAACTTCGACCCCCTCGGCATCCACACGGGCGAGTCGATTGTCGTCGCTCCCACCTGTTCGCTCACCGAGGAGCAGGTCAAGATGCTGCAGGAGATTACCATCAAGTGCGTCAAGCACCTCGGCATCGTCGGCGAGTGCAACATACAGTTCGCCTTCAACGCCCAGACCAACGACTACCGCATCATCGAGATTAACGCTCGTTTGAGCCGAAGTTCAGCATTGGCCTCAAAGGCCACGGGTTATCCGCTCGCCTTCGTCGCCGCCAAGATTGCCATCGGCTATACGCTCGACCAGATTGGCGAGATGGGAACAACCTCGTCGGCATACGTGGCTCCGAGCCTCGACTATATGATTTGTAAGATTCCGCGCTGGGACCTCACAAAGTTTGCCGGTGTCAGCCGTCTCATTGGTTCGTCAATGAAGTCCGTGGGCGAGATCATGTCCATTGGACGCTCCTTCGAGGAGATGATTCAGAAGGGACTGCGCATGATCGGCCAGGGCATGCACGGCTTCGTGGGCAACGACCACACGAAGTTCACCGACCTCGACGACGCTTTGCAGAACCCCACCGACCTGCGCATCTTTGCCATTGCACAGGCGTTGGAGGAGGGCTATACCGTTGAGCGCATCGAGGAGCTGACGAAGATTGACGTCTGGTTCCTGGAGCGTCTGAAGCACATCGTCGACCTGAAGCACGAGCTCCAGAAGTACAACAAACTCGAGGAACTCACTGACGAGCTGCTGCTTGAGGTGAAGCGTTGCGGCTTCTCCGACTTCCAGATTGCCCGCTTCGTGCTGAAGACCAACTCCACCAACATGGAGAAGGAGAACCTGCAGGTGCGTGCCTACCGCAAGCAGCGCGGCATCGTGCCTTCCGTCAAGCGCATACCCACGGTGGCCAGCGAGCACCCCGAACTGACCAACTACCTCTATTTTACGTACACGCACACGCCCGCGTTCGGCGACCCGACGGGTGAGCAGTACAAGGAGCGTCACGACATCTCCTACTACAAGAACGAGAAGTCGGTCATCGTACTGGGCTCCGGCGCCTACCGCATCGGTTCCAGCGTCGAGTTCGACTGGTGCTCTGTCAACGCCATCAACACTGCCCGCAAGCTGGGCTACAAGTCCATCATGATCAACTACAACCCCGAGACCGTGTCGACCGACTACGACATGTGCGACCGCCTCTACTTCGACGAGCTGTCGCTGGAGCGCGTCCTCGACGTCATCGACCTCGAGCAGCCGCGTGGTGTCATCGTCTCTGTGGGTGGTCAGATTCCCAACAACCTCGCCATGAAGCTGCACCGTCAGGGCGTGCCCGTGCTCGGCACCAGTCCTGTTGACATCGACCGCGCTGAGAACCGCGACAAGTTCTCGGCCATGCTCGACAAGCTCGGCATCGACCAGCCTTCATGGCAGGCACTGACATCGTTCGACGATGTCAAGGAGTTTGTGGCCAAGGTTGGCTATCCCGTGCTCGTGCGTCCCTCGTACGTGCTCTCGGGTGCTGCCATGAACGTCTGCTACGACGAAGAGGAGCTGCACCGCTTCCTCAACATGGCCACCGAGGTCTCTAAGGAGTTCCCCGTGGTGGTTTCGAAATTCATGACCGAGACGAAGGAGATTGAGTTCGACGCCGTTGCCGACAAGGGTGAGGTCGTCGAGTACGCCATCTCCGAGCATGTCGAGTATGCCGGTGTGCACTCGGGCGACGCCACGATGGTGTTCCCCGCCCAGCACATCTACTTCTCGACCATCCGTCAGATCAAGAAGATTGCACGCAAGATAGCCGCCGAGCTCAACATCAGCGGCCCGTTCAACATCCAGTTCCTGGCCAAGAACCGCGAAGTGAAGGTCATCGAGTGCAACCTGCGTGCATCGCGTTCCTTCCCCTTCGTGTCGAAGATATTGAAGCGCAACTTCATCGAGACCGCCACGAAAATCATGCTCGACGCCCCCTACTCGCGTCCCGACAAGTCGGAGTTCGACATCGACCGCATCGGCGTCAAGGCCTCGCAGTTCTCCTTCGCACGCCTGCAGAACGCCGACCCCGTGCTGGGTGTTGACATGTCGTCAACGGGCGAGGTAGGCTGTCTCGGCGACTCCATGAACGAGGCCCTGCTCAATGCCCTCATCGCTACCGGCTACCGTCTGCCCAAGCAGTCGGTACTTATCTCCTCGGGTGCTGCCAAGGGTAAGGTCTCACTCCTCGAGCCCGCCCAGCAGCTGGTGAAGAAGGGCTTCAAGGTCTACGCTACTCCCGGCACAGCCAAGTTCTTCAACGAGAACGGCGTTGAGGCAACAGCCGTCTGCTGGCCCGACGAGGAAGGCGACAACAACGTCATGAACATGATTGCCGACCACCAGTTCGACCTCATCGTCAACGTGCCGAAGAACCACACCAAGCGCGAGCTCACCAACGGCTACCGCATCCGTCGTGGTGCCATCGACCACAACATTCCGCTGATGACCAATGTCCGTCTGGCCAAGGCCTTCATCGAGGCCTTCACCGCCCTGAAGCAGGAGGATGTCCAGATCAAGAGCTGGCAGGAGTACAACGCTTAGGCAACAGTACCCCACAGAAATAATTAAGCCGAAAGTTCAATACTTTCGGCTTTTTTCGTCCACGCCGTGGCTTTTCTATTTCCGAAGCGCAAGGGTGGCGTTGTAGTAGTCGCGGTTACCGGTGACCTCGGCGACGACGCTGATGAAGGGCGGGAAGTTGACGTCCTCCTGGTCGGCAATGCCCTTGGTCTCAAGAATAACAAGTCCTTCGAGCGGGCCGTGATAGGTGTCGAGTTCGAAGTACTGACCACGCCAGATGAAGCTCTGACGGCGCTTGCGAATGGTCTGGCGATAGGGGTCGGCTTGCTGGAGCAGCGACTCGTAGAGGGCGTTCTCCACTTGTCGCTCGGTCTCTATCTGCTCGTTGTCGGGCGTGCGTTTCTTGGTGTTGTGGATGTTGACCACCTTGCCGCTGGTCCATGAGCGGCGGCGCAGACGGACTTCGGAGCCCGGATCGCTGACAAGATAGGTCTGAACGATGTCGCTGTCGATGGTGTCGGGCAGCTCGCCGGTAATCTTAACAATATACTTACGCTCCTCGGTGACGGGCTGCGGTAGTCCGAGAACGTTGGATATTTCGCGGATGGTGCGCTGCATTTTACGCTCGAAGTCATCGTGGTTGTTGATGACACGCAGGTGGGGATGTCCCGTCCACGCCTTGATGACCTTCTTGTCGAGCTCGCGCGCTATGCGCAGTCCCTCCTCGTCGGCCTTCTCGTAACGGGTGGCATTGGTGGCGGTGGTGTAGTACTGCTCGGCGCCGTCGGCCGCCGAGACCAGATGGAGCACCGCGTCATAGCGTTCGCGCAGTGCGTTGGAGTTAGTGCCTGCCTCGCGTGTGATGCTCTCCCACTCTTCCGGAGCCATATAGGCCGAGATGTCCATGGTGCCGCGGTCACAGACGATGAGCACCGGCTTGGTGCAGACACTGGCCAGCCGCTGGAAGTGGTCTTCGAAGTGGAGCTGCGTCTCGAGGATGGCGCGCTCGCCCTCGAAATAGAGTTGGCGGTTGGGCGTCAGGTAGTTCCAGCCGGCAAGGCTGTAGATAGTGGGAACCTCGGGCACGCAGAACACCTTGAAGCCCAGGCTATTGAAATGCTCAATGACTCGCACCAGCGCCGTTGTCTTTCCAGCGCAGGGACCTCCTGTCAACACGATTCGCTTAATGTCTGGCATATTGTTACGGAAATGATAAATTACTAATGGAACAGTGCAAACTCGCACCAAAGGATGACGAGCCCGAGGAGAAAGCCGAGAAGCACCTTGGGGGTAAGGTTCTTCAGATACCACCCAAGCTTCACGTGCTCCATCTTCATCAGTGCAAGTCCGCTGGTGGAACCGACGCTCAACAGACAGCCGCCGACAGCCGTCGTAAAGGCTACGACAAGCCAGTAGGCGCCATTCTGTACGAAGTTGACCATATAGTCGCTGTCAAGCCAGCGCTCGAGTTGCAGGCCATCGACAACTGGATAGAGTGAGATGTCGGTGATGGCGATGGTGAAGGTGTCGACAAAGGAGCTCAACATTCCGGAGACGATGCCGACAATCCAAATGTTGTGCACGTTGTAGTCAATCCACGCCGAGATGTCGCCCAGCACGCCCGTCTCGGTCATCACACCCATGCCCATCATGATGCCCATGACGAAGAGCATCTGCTGGATGCTGCCATACTGGATGGAGCGTGGCACACGGCGCGCCGCCATCTGGTCGGACTCGTTAAGACGGCGGTTGAAGGCCTCGTTGACCACCCAGAGTACGCTGAGCACGCAGAGGGCGCCAAGAAAAGGCGAGAGCTTGGTGATGTTGTGGAACGTGGGAATGAACCACAGGCCACCGATGCCCACGAAGAGCATGACTACACGCTGCCAGCGGTTCAGGTTGGTATCGTCGCCACGATAAGGGGGCGCAGCCCACTCCAGCTCAAGACGGCTGGGCAGCTGACGACTGATGAGCAGTGTGGGAACGACCCAGGCAGCAAGAGCAGGCAGGACAAGCAGCTTAGAGAACTGCGTGGCGGTGATGGCGCCGTCCTCCCAGAGTATCAGGCCAATGGGATCGCCGATGACCGTGAAGCAGCCACCGCAGTTGGCGGCCAGCACGATGGAGGCTCCCACAAGCATGCGCTGGGCACGGTTGCGCACTATCTGGTGCATCACGACGAGCATCATGGCCGACGTGGTCAGGTTGTCGAGATTGGCCGAGAGGATGAAAGTGGCCAGCGACAGCGTCCACAGCACGCGCTTGGAGTTGCGCGTACGAATCCATTCCTGTATGAAGTCGAAACAGCCGTTATTGTCAAGGATCTCGATAATCGACATCGTGGCCAGCAGGAACATGACCACGCTGGCGGCGCGGCCCACATAGCGCAGAAAGATGTCGTTGTAGATATAGGACTTCACGGCGCCGCTGGTCGGCGACTCGCCTGCCAGGAACTCGGCATACTCGTGAGGATGTTGCGACATGACAAAGTCGGAGCCCCAACAGATATAGACCACCCAGCCTACAGTTCCGATAAACATAGCAATGGCGGCTTTGTTCACGCCTGTCAGGTGACCGGTGGCGATGAGCACGTAGCCCAGTATCAGCAGTATAACGATTAACAGTGTCATTTCCGTTCTCTAATAACAAATTTTGCGAGGTGCCCAGAACCAGACGACGGTGCCGCCCTCCTCGGGCGACTCAGCCCCCATCCGTCCGCCAGTACGCTCGATGATAGCCTTGCAGATGCTCAGTCCCAGGCCAGGCATGCTGTTCTGGACGTAGGTCTTCTGCTCTGACAACAGGCTGAAGAGATTCTCTCTCAGGTCTTTGGGAATGCCTATGCCGGTGTCGCGTACCTCAACATAGAAGCCATCGTTCACATCTCCGTATTTCAGGACAATCTCTCCTTCGTAGGTGTTCTCAGCGGCATTAGCCAGCAGGTGAGTCACGATGTAGCGCAGCAGGTTGGGGTCGATCACCACTCTACCGCCTTTACCCTCCACCTTGAGCACCACTCCCTCACGCACATTGGAGCGGGAAAAATCGGCAAAAGCCTCCATAGACTCACGCAGAGCAATCTCACTACGAACGAAGAGCAGGTCCTTGCCCTCGATGTTCGATAGTTCCAGCAACTCCTCAATGAAGTGGAGCAGCTGCTGACCGTTCTGACCGATGAGCCCCAGCATCTTCTGACTTTCTTCTGAAGAAAGCTCGTCAGGGTTGTTGCGGAGCACGTCGCTGAAACCGATGACAGCATTCAAGGGCGTACGCAGTACATGGCTGACATTGCCCAGGAAGATGGTCTTCAACCGCTCGGAACGCTGGGCACGCTCCACCTCACGACGCAGATGGCGCTGATAGTGAGCCTGAATGGCAATGACAATGATCAAGCAACCAAAGGCAAGGGAACCTAACAGATACCACACCCATACGGGAATCTCATGGCTGCCAAACGAGGTCTTCACCTTGGCGTAGACATCGTCGATGACGCCTGCAGCCTCCAACTCGTCCAAAGCCACATTAATCGAATCAATAAGCTGCTTATCGTGGCTGACATAGCAGTACTCTCTCGGCGTCAGGGCAAGGTCGGTAGCAACAAGATTGTCAAGATTGTTGTTGCTGATGATGTAGCGAGCCTGATACCTGAAGCAGATGACGGCATCATACTGCCCGGCCGACAACTCCTTCATCGTCTTCGTCAGGTCGGTTACGATGACCGTCTTCGCCCCGGCCTTGGTCAGCGTGTCGAGAATGGGGCGTGAGCGCATCAGTGCAAAAGTCCGGTCTTCGACGTCGCGCAGACCGATCATCTTCGAATCGGTCTTGCGCGTCACAAGCTGGTAGTATAGTCGGAAGACTGCACGGGAGAAATTAGTCGAGTCCTTGCGATAGGGCGAGTAGACCATCATGCCCAAGTCGACCTTACCAGTCAGGATGTCGTCGGCTATATTCTCCCAACTATTGGGCGCATAGGTAAAAGGAATGTCAAGATAATCCATCAGCCTCTTGGTAAACTCCACATCGTGGCCATTAGGCTTACCATCGCTGTCAATATACTCCATTGGCGGGTAGTCCATGTCGATGCCGAAGAGCAGCGGGTGTTCCTTGGTATAGCCTAAATTAGCAGCCATTGCCGTTGTGGCAAAGGCAACCGCCAAAAGGGCTAATAACAGCATCTTGCGTACCATCCAGTTAAAGGCTCATCGTTAGGTTGGGCGCAAAGATACGAAAAAGAAATTAATTAAGCAAATAAATTGCCTAAAAAGTTTATTCACGGCGCTCTTCCGACTTCAGCGTGGGTAGTGAGATGTGGTAGCGGACGGCAAGAAAACGGATAATGCAGATGGTCAGGAACGAGACAACGACGGTTATTTCCATGGGTATTCCCATGTCAGCCAGCAGCCAATAGACAGCGCCTCCGACGACGCAGGCCATCGCATAGATTTCGCGGTGGAAGATGACGGGCTCGTTGTTCAGCAGGACGTCGCGGATGACACCGCCGGCAGAGCCCGTGATACAACCCATGATGATGGCCACCCAGAAAGGCTGTCCGAACGCGAGCGACTTCTGGATACCGGCAATGGTAAAGAGCGCAAGTCCCAGTGTGTCAAATACAAACCATGCGTTCTTTAAAGGTTCCATCCAACATCCGAAGAAAGCCACCGTCAGCAATGCCACAGCCGTACATATCATATAAATAGGTGTAGTCATCCAGAAGGGTGTCGTCGACAGCATGACGTCGCGGATGGTACCGCCGCCGATGGCCACAGCGATGCCACAGACATAACCGCCAAACCAGTCGAAATGCTTGGCGGCAGCGTGGCGGATGCCCGAGATGGCAAAGGCAAACGTGCCCAGCAGCTCTATAACCTTAATTATAATATCTTGTTCCATCATCTCATAATTCTTAACACTCTCCTCCTTCCACCTTCAACCTTCCACCTTCCACGAAAAACCACCACTCACTCCTTATACCTTTCCCCCCAGTAATTCACCATCCGCTCATAGAGTTTCTCCTCGGCCGGCGAGTGTTGACCGTGCCACAGCCGTTCGCCGACCAGCGCATCGGGCATGTACTGCTGCGGCGTGAAGTGGCCCGGGAAGTCGTGCGGATATTTATAGCCGTCGTGGTAGCCCAACTCCTTCATCAGCTGTGTCGGCGCATTGCGGATGGGCAGGGGAACAGGTTGGTCGCCCGTGCGCCGCACCAGGTCGAGGGCGGCGTCGATGCCCAGATAGGCAGAGTTGCTCTTCGGCGACGTGGCCAGATAGACGGTAGCCTCGGCCAGGGGGATGCGTCCCTCAGGCCAGCCAATTTTCTGAATGACGTCGAAGGCGGTGTTGGCCAGCAGCAGGGCGTTGGGATTGGCCAGACCGATGTCCTCGGCAGCCGAAATGACCAATCGGCGGGCAATGAACTTGGGGTCTTCGCCGCCCTCAATCATACGCGCAAGCCAGTAGAGTGCCGCATCGGGGTCGCTGCCACGGATACTCTTGATGAATGCCGAGATGATGTCGTAGTGCATCTCGCCGTCCTTGTCGTAGGCCAACAGCCCACCCCCCGGTCCCTCCCCAAGGGAGGGTTGTTGAGAGGCCAGGCATTTCTCCACCCACTCGTTGGTGACTACATACGCCCCTCCCTGGGAGGGGTCGGGGGAGGCTGTCACCAGCTCCAGCACATTCAGCAGCTTACGGGCATCGCCGCCGCTGAAACGCAGCAGCGCGCCGGTCTCACGCAGTTCGATATGACGCTCCTTCAGTACGGCATCCGTCGTCACCGCACGTTCCAACAACTGCAGCAGATCGTCCTTGTCCAACGACTTCAGCACATAGAGCTGACAACGCGACAGCAGCGGACGGATGACCTCGAACGAGGGATTCTCCGTCGTGGCACCTATCAACGTCACCACGCCGCGCTCCACGGCACCCAGCAACGAGTCCTGCTGCGACTTCGAGAAACGGTGAATCTCGTCGATAAACAGTATCGGCGACGCCTCGTTGAAGAAGCGCCCCTTCTGAGCCTTCTCAATGACATCGCGCACATCCTTGACGCCGCTGGTCACGGCCGACAGTGTGTAGAACGGTGTTTCCAGACGGTTGGCAATAATCTGGGCCAACGTGGTCTTGCCCACCCCCGGCGGTCCCCAGAGGATGAACGACGAGATGCGCCCGGAGTCTATCATCCGGCGCAGTACAGCCCCCTCGCCTACCAGATGGCGCTGTCCAATGTAGTCGTCCAACGTACGTGGACGTAGTCTTTCTGCTAACGGTTGTGCCATATTTTCACTGCAAAGGTACAGCAAAATAATAGAAAGACAAAAAATAATAGCCAAAAAACTTGTGAATAAGGAATAAAGTACTTACATTTGCAGACGGAAACAACACATTATCAAGTATTATGGCAAAGAATACAGACAGTAAAGCGCTGAATCTCAAGACGCTGACCAAGAGTAGCGTATGGGACGTCCAGGAGAACGACATCTTCCGCATGTGGGACGGTGCCGAGAAAGACGCCGAGGTGCTGGAGAACGTCAGACACTATGTTGACATCATCCGCAGTGCGTTCATGATCGAGGAAATCAACGAGGAAGAGCCCGCTGCCGTCAAGAAGAAATACGAGAAGCTAGGCTACAAGGTGGCTCAAGTGAAAATCGATGATAACAAGAAGGTGACATGGGCCATCAAGAAGCGTCCCATCATGCGCGTCACCGACCTGACGTATGAAAACATCCGCCACATCTCCGCTGCCAAGCTCATCGAGGTGCTCGACCGCAACTTCGGCGGTGGCTGGGAGTCACTCTCACAGAGCATCAAGGACATCATCGAGAGCGGCTTCGACATCTCCACTACCACCCTGCCCAAGGACCGGCTGCACAAGAAGGGTGGCATGTACGAGAAGAAGGTGGCCGACGGATTTGAGGTGCTCGAAGTAGCCAAAGGCACTTGGGTCGAGGCCATCTTTGCCAAGGTGAAGCCTCTGGCCGAGAAGCCGCGCATGCAGTTCAACACCCACGATGAGGATGAAGACGAGATTCCTGAGGACACCTTCAACAAGCCCGACGAGGACGATATAGAGATTGAGGATCCCAACGACGACGAGATTACGGAGGACAACTACTCGACGATGATGGATCTTGGCAGCGAAGACCCTGACGAAGAAGCCGCCAACCTCGCAGAATACGGCGAAGACTAAGTAAACGGAAAAACGACAGAGCCCATGAAGCTGATCATCATGACCAGAGCCACGTTCTTCGTGGAGGAAGATAAGATACTCACGACCCTCTTCGAGACGGGCATGGACAACCTACACCTCTACAAGCCGGGGGCAGAGCCCATCTACTCGGAGCGACTGCTGAGCCTGCTTAACGAGGATTACTATGGGAAAATCACCGTTCACGACCACTTCTACCTGAAGGACGAGTATCACCTGCGCGGCATCCACGTCAACTCCGCACAGGGTGAGACTCCCGCAGGCTACCGAGGCAACGTCAGCAGGACATGCCGTGCCATAGACGAACTGAAGGAGACAAAGAAGCGGTCGAACTATGTCTTCCTGAAGACTATCTTCGACAGCCAGAGCAACAAAAATGACAAGTCGACACTCTCACTCGACGAGCTGCGCAACGCTTCACGGCAGGGGCTCATCGACAAGAAGGTTTATGCTATGGGCGGCATGAACCTCGACAACATACGCATTGCCAAAGAACTGGGCTTCGGAGGTGTTGTCATCTGCGGCGACCTCTGGAACAGGTTCAACATTCACAACGAGTTGGACTATAAGGAACTCATCGCACACTTCGAGAAACTACGCAAAGCCGCCGGCTGACACCGACAGAAAAGAAAAGAAACATAAAAACACTACAGCAATATGGAAAACTCATACATGGTCTTCTCGGGCACCGCCACGAGGTACTTGGCAGAACGCATCTGCCAGAGTTTAGGCTGTCCGTTAGGACAACTGCAAATCACGAAGTTCAGCGACGGAGAGTTCGCCGTCAGCTACGAAGAAAGCATCCGCGGACGCGACATCTTCCTCGTACAGAGCACCTTCCCCAACAGCGACAACCTGATGGAGCTACTCCTCATGATCGACGCTGCCAAGCGAGCCTCCGCACGCACCATCAACGCCGTCATACCCTACTTCGGATGGGCACGACAGGACCGCAAGGACAAGCCGCGCGTCTCCATCGGCGCCAAGCTCGTAGCCGACCTCCTCAGCGTGGCCGGTGTCAACCGCGTCATCACCATGGACCTCCACGCCGACCAGATACAAGGATTCTTCGACGTCCCCGTCGACCATCTCTACGCCTCAGGCGTCATCATGCCCTACCTCAAGAGCCTCAACCTCGACGACATGGTCATCGCCTCGCCCGACGTAGGCGGCTCCAAGCGTGCCAACACCTACGCCAAGTACCTCGGCTGCCCCCTCGTCCTGTGCAACAAGACGCGAGCTCGCGCCAACGTCGTAGCCACCATGCAGATCATCGGCGACGTCGAAGGCAAGAACGTCGTCATCGTCGACGACATGGTCGACACCGCAGGCACCATCACCAAGGCAGCCGACCTCATGAAGGAGAACGGCGCCCTCACCGTTCGCGCCTGTGCCAGCCACTGCGTCATGAGCGGCCCCGCCAGCGACCGCGTCCAGGAGTCAGCCCTCGAGGAGATTGTCTTCACCGACTCCATACCCTACACCCAGCGCTGCGCCAAGGTCAAGCAGCTCTCCGTAGCCGACATGTTTGCCGAGGCCATCCGCCGCGTCATCGACAACAAGAGCATCAGCGACCTGTATATTGTGTAGAGGTAACTTCTCGTGAAAGGTGGAGAGTGCTTTTCGTGGAGAGTGCTTTTCGTGGAGAGTGCTTTTCGTGGAGA
>CAMVPA010000054.1 GCA_947169245.1 uncultured Prevotellaceae bacterium | reverse complement strand
CCTTCGTGCTTGGCAACGGCGAGGCCGACATCGTGAAGACGCAGGACTACCAGACGGCTCTTGAGAAACCTGCCGACCCGACGCGTGAGGGCTACACCTTCAAGGGCTGGGACAAGGAGATTCCCGCCACCATCCCCGCCGAGAACAAGACCTTCACGGCACAGTGGGAGATCAACCAGTACAAGATGACGTTCGTGCTGGGCAACGGCCAGGAGGATGTGGTGAAGACGCAGGACTACGGTACTACTCTTGAGGCTCCCGCTAACCTGGTGAAGACCGGTTACACGTTCAAGGGCTGGTCGCCCGAGGTGCCCGCCACGGTTCCCGCCGAGGACAAGACCTTTACTGCACAGTGGCAGATCAACCAGTACACGATGACCTTCGTGCTTGGCAACGGCGAGGCCGACATCGTGAAGACGCAGGACTACCAGACCACTCTGGAGAAGCCCGCTGACCCGCAGCGCGAGGGCTACACCTTCAAGGGCTGGGACAAGGATATTCCCGCCACCATCCCCGCCGAGGACATGACCTTTACGGCGCAGTGGGAGGTCAACCAGTACAAGATGACGTTCAAGCCGGAGAACGGCGAGGCCGACGTGGAGAAGACGCAGGACTACGGCACTGAGCTGACAGCGCCTGCCGACCTCCAGAGGACTGGTTACACGTTCAAGGGCTGGTCGCCCGAGGTGCCCGCCACGGTTCCCGCCGAGGACAAGACCTTTACGGCTCAGTGGGAGATCAACCAGTACACGATGACCTTCGTGCTTGGCAACGGCGAGGCCGACATCGTGAAGACGCAGGACTACCAGACGGCTCTTGAGAAACCTGCCGACCCGACGCGTGAGGGCTACACCTTCAAGGGCTGGGACAAGGATATTCCCGCCACCATCCCCGCCGAGGACATGACCTTCACTGCCCAGTGGCAGGTGAACAAGTACAAGGTGACGTTCATCGTCGACGGACAGACGGTGAAGGAGGAAGAGGTGGAGTATGGTGCTCCGATTGAAAAGCCTGCCGACCCGCAGAAGGACACCTACACGTTCATCGGCTGGACACCTGAGGTGCCCGCTACGATGCCTGCCAGCGACATGACGTTCACGGCACAGTTCGCCCTGAATCCCTACACGATGACCTTCGTGCTGGGCAACGGCGAGGCTGACATCGTGAAGACGCAGGAGTGCGGCTCCGAGCTGACGCCTCCCGCCGACCCGACACGCGAGGGCTACACCTTCACGGGCTGGTCGCCCGAGGTGCCCGCCACCATCCCCGGTCAGGACATGACCTTTACGGCACAGTGGGAAATCAACCAGTACAAGATGACGTTCAAGCCGGAGAACGGCGAGGCCGACGTGGAGAAGACGCAGGACTACGGCACTGAGCTGACAGCGCCTGCCGACCTCCAGAGGACTGGTTACACGTTCAAGGGCTGGTCGCCCGAGGTGCCCGCCACGGTTCCCGCCGAGGACAAGACCTTTACGGCCCAGTGGCAGATCAACCAGTACACGATGACGTTCGTCCTTGGCAACGGCGAGGCCGACATCGTGAAGACGCAGGACTACCAGACTGCCCTGGAGAAGCCTGCCGACCCGCAGCGCGAGGGCTACACCTTCAAGGGCTGGGACAAGGAGATTCCCGCCACCATCCCCGCCGAGGACATGACCTTCACTGCCCAGTGGCAGGTGAACAAGTACAAGGTGACGTTCATCGTCGACGGACAGACGGTGAAGGAGGAAGAGGTGGAGTATGGTGCTCCGATTGAAAAGCCTGCCGACCCGCAGAAGGACACCTACACGTTCATCGGCTGGACACCTGAGGTGCCCGCTACGATGCCTGCCAGCGACATGACGTTCACGGCACAGTTCGCCCTGAATCCCTACACGATGACCTTCGTGCTGGGCAACGGCGAGGCTGACATCGTGAAGACGCAGGAGTGCGGCTCCGAGCTGACGCCTCCCGCCGACCCGACACGCGAGGGCTACACCTTCACGGGCTGGTCGCCCGAGGTGCCCGCCACCATCCCCGGTCAGGACATGACCTTTACCGCTCAGTGGCAGGTGAACCAGTATGCCATCATCTACATGCTCAACGGTCAGGAGTGGGCCCGCGACGTGGTCGACTACGGCACTGCCATCACCCTGCGTGAGTACACGCCGGTAGCCGATGAGACGTTCAGCGGCTGGACCTTCGAGGACGGCGAGACCTACACGACGATGCCGGCTCACGACGTGATCGTCGTCGGTACCATCACCACCTCCATCCAGGATGTGCTGAAGGGACAGTCCTCTGTCGACGTCTACGACCTCCGTGGCCGTCTGATGCGCCGCGACATCCCCGTCAAGGATCTCCGCAAGGTGCTCCGCACTGGTGTCTACATCATTAATGGACGCAAGATAGTTCTGAAATGAAGAAAATAGTCTTTCTACTCTGTCTGTTGTTGTCCTCCCTGACAATATCTGCCGTGGAATCCGGTTTCTACATGGATGCCGTGGATATATTGCCAGGGCAGGAACAGCAGCTGACACTGAAGGTTGTGAACAGCGAGGGCATTAAGGGCTTCCAGCTGAATGTCGTGATGCCCGAGGGCCTGTCGGTGGTCGACGGCTCGGTGACGAATACCGGCAGACTTGCCGATATTGGCTACACGGTGAGATCGTCGATAAAAAGTTCGGGCACTCTCGGGCTGATTGCCGTCCATGGCGGTACGCCCATACCGGCGGGCGACGGCGCCATCATCTCGTTCAAGGTGAAGGCGGCCGCCGATGCCGTGGAGGGAGAGGTTGCCATCAAACTGACTGGCATCAAGATTTCCTTCGAGTCGCAGAACTACACGCAGCCTGACGTCAAGGTCAGTGCCTACATCGGCAACCGCCCCCAGAATGTGGGCAGCCCGGTGCAGACCGCCACTGCCGCTGCCGTCTATAGTCTCCACGGGCGTCTCCTCGTAGGGGAGAACCCCTCTGCCGCACCCCCCACCGACCGCCTCCGCCCCGGCGTCTACATCGTCGGTGGAAGAAAACGGATTATAAAACAATAGACCGCCATGCGGTCTATTGTTTTTATGATGCCGTTGCCACATATGGTAAAAAAACGGGGAAAAGTGTTGAGATTCCAAAGATCTTAGTACCTTTGCACATTGTAGGTATACCTACGGAAACGACGACCACGTCGGGGACAACGACCCTGAAGGGGTCGCCCATCGCCACGGATGATGCACGCCTCCAGCGTGCGTGTATTGTTCCCGCCACCGTTTCCGTAGGTTCTATGAACCCACGGCTATTGAAAGGGCACGCCTTCAGCGTGCGTGTATTGCCCCGCCACTGTTTCCGTAGGTTCTGCGAACCCACGGCTATTGAAAGGGGACGCTTTCACCGTCCTGCTGCGCACGCCAACGGGAACTAGACCGCAACGTAAGAAGAAAAAAGAGGTTGGAAGTTTGGTACTTCCAGCCTTTTTTGTTACTTTTGCAGTCCGAAACTATAAACATAGCTCAACTATCGCAAGCTCTGCTTGCTTCAGTTAAGGAGGTGAGAGGGGAGAGGTGTGGATGTGAGACATGTGAAACTTAAATGAGATAAAGACAATGGAAGAGAACAAGAACAACCAGCAGCAGGGACTGCAAATAGAACTGACGCCCGACGTGGCGCAGGGAGAGTACGCCAACTTTGCCATCATCACACACTCGAGCTCGGACTTCGTCATCGACTTTGCCCGCGTGTTGCCCGGTGTGCCTAAGGCTCAGGTCAAGAGTCGTGTCATCCTGGCACCCGAGCATGCCAAGCGTCTGCTCGGAGCCCTGCAGGAGAACATCATGCGCTATGAGCGCGCATACGGTCCCATCAAACTGCCGCAGCAGGAACCGCGAACCATCGCGCCGTTCGGTACAAACAAGGGAGAGGCCTAAGCCTCTCCCTTTCCTTTTTCCGGGGCCGCCGCAGAACTCTCCGGGGCCGCCTGGCAATTCTCCGGGGCCGCCGCAGAACTCTCCGGGGCCGCCGCAGAACTCTCCGGGGCCGCCTGGCAATTCTGCGGGGCCGCCGCAGAACTCTCCGGGGCCGCTTGACAATCCTGCGGGGCCGCCGCAGAATCCTAAATGCTAACGACAGGCATATATGATTTGACTTATATGTTTTAACAACGGATTCCACGGATTTCACGGATTTTGGCTGCGCATGCCCCACATCCGTTAAATCCGTGAAATCCGTTGTTCATAATAATTATGGTGTTCGTCTGTATAGTAGGTCAACACGGGATAACCCCTCACTTTCTGCACTTGTTGCACTGGGCTTAGGTGCAGGAAGTGCAGGAAGTGAGGGTGCTTTTGGGGTTAAGCCACTCTATATGCGCGCGCGAGGATGGATTTTTGTGGCGTTAACAATAACTAATAAGGTTATATTTTGTTAAATCGCGCACCTATGGTTGCACTTTTTCCCCTACTTATTAGGTGGAATCGGGAAATATTTGTACCTTTGCAGCCCGATACGCCCTTCTGTGGGCTTACCGCTACGTAAAGCGCTGAATATAAACGAAATAATATATAGTTAAAATTAAAAGTTAAAGTATTATGCCTACAATTTCACAATTGGTTCGCAAAGGCAGAAAGGTGATTGTCGACAAGTCGAAGTCGCCCGCGCTGGACAACTGTCCTCAGCGTCGTGGTGTCTGCGTACGTGTGTACACGACAACCCCGAAGAAGCCTAATTCGGCTATGCGTAAGGTAGCCCGTGTTCGTTTGACTAACCAGAAGGAAGTCAACAGTTACATTCCCGGAGAGGGTCACAACCTGCAGGAGCACAGCATCGTGCTGGTGCGCGGCGGTCGTGTGAAGGACCTTCCCGGTGTACGTTATCACATCGTTCGCGGTACGCTGGATACCGCCGGTGTTGCAAACCGCACACAGCGCCGTTCGAAGTACGGTGCCAAGCGTCCCAAGGCTAAGAAGTAAAGCCCAGTTGATGAGTTAGTGAGTTTTTGAGTTTATGAGTTGGCTCGGAGAAGAGCGGCACTCAAAACCGAAACTCCAGGAAGAAGACTCAAAAGCTCAAAAACTTCAGAACTCAAGAACTCAAAAAGAAACAAACCGTTTTGCTGGAGACATGTTATAAAGGTTGAGTAAATGCTCAAGAGCGAGCGTTGAAGAACGTGCAAGAACAACCCCAAGCAGACAAAAAACATTTAAACAACAAAATGAGAAAAGCAAAGCCTAAGAAGCGTGTGATCCTGCCGGATCCCGTGTTCAACGACAAGAAGGTGTCTAAGTTCGTGAACCACCTGATGTTCGATGGTAAGAAGTCAAAGTCGTACGAGATTTTCTACAACTCTCTCGACATTGTAAGCAACAAGATGAAGGACCAGGAGAAGTCTGCCCTTGAGATTTGGAAGCAGGCTTTGGACAACATCACCCCGCAGGTCGAGGTGAAGAGCCGCCGTATCGGTGGTGCTACGTTCCAGGTTCCTACCGAGATCCGTCCCGACCGTAAGGAGAGCGTCTCGATGAAGAACATGATTCAGTTTGCCCGCAAGCGTAGCGGCAAGTCGATGGCCGACAAGCTGGCTGCCGAGATTATGGATGCATTCAACAATCAGGGTGGTGCCTTCAAGCGTAAGGAGGACATGCACCGTATGGCTGAGGCTAACCGTGCCTTCGCCCACTTCCGTTTCTAAGATAATAGGTATAGGTTAAAAAGTAAAAAGGTAAAAAGGAATGGCAAAACAAGATTTGCATTTGACGCGTAACATCGGCATCATGGCTCATATCGATGCCGGTAAGACAACCACTTCTGAGCGTATCCTGTTCTACACGGGTAAGACTCACAAGATCGGTGAGGTGCACGATGGTGCAGCAACCATGGACTGGATGGCACAGGAGCAGGAGCGCGGTATTACTATTACTTCGGCTGCTACCACCTGCTATTGGGAGTGGAACAAGAACAAGTACAAGATTAACCTGATTGACACTCCGGGACACGTGGACTTCACCGCTGAGGTGGAGCGCTCACTGCGTGTGCTCGACGGTGCCGTGGCTACCTACTCGGCTGCTGACGGCGTACAGCCCCAGTCGGAGACGGTGTGGCGTCAGGCTGACAAATACAACGTGCCGCGTATCGGTTACGTGAACAAGATGGACCGTTCGGGTGCCGACTTCTTCGAGACTGTTCAGCAGATGAAGGACATCCTGGGTGCCAACCCCGTTGTGATTCAGGTGCCCATCGGCGCTGAGGAGAACTTCAAGGGTCTGGTCGACCTTATCAAGATGAAGGCCATCCTGTGGCACGACGAGACGATGGGTGCCGAGTACGACATCGAGGAAATCCCCGCCGACCTCAAGGACGAGTGTGACGAGTGGCGTAACAAACTGCTCGAGGCCGCCGCTGAGTACGACGAGGCTCTGATGGAGAAGTACTTCGACGACCCCGAGTCAATCACTGCAGAAGAGATTATCGCCGCTATCCGCAAGGGAACCATCTCACTGGCTTGCACCCCGATGCTCTGCGGCTCTTCGTACAAGAACAAGGGCGTGCAGCCCCTGCTCGACTACGTCTGCGCCTTCCTGCCCGCACCTGTCGACACCGACGTGGTGATGGGTACCAACCCCAACACCGAGGAGGAAGAGGGTCGTAAGCCCTCTGAGGACGAGCCCACGGCTGCCCTCGCCTTCAAGATTGCCACCGACCCGTACATGGGCCGTCTGGTGTTCTTCCGCGTCTACTCGGGTTCTGTGAAGGCCGGCTCTTACGTCTTCAACCCCCGTTCGGGCAAGAAGGAGCGCATCAGCCGTCTGTTCCAGATGAACTCCAACAAGGAGATTCCCATGGAGTCGATCGACGCCGGCGACATCGGCGCAGGTGTAGGCTTCAAGGACATCCGCACCGGCGACACCCTCTGCGACGAGGAGAAGCCCATCGTGCTGGAGTCGATGACCTTCCCCGACACGGTAATCTCTATCGCCGTTGAGCCGAAGTCACAGGCTGACGTTGCCAAGCTCGACAACGGTCTGGCTAAGCTGGCCGAGGAGGATCCCACGTTCACCGTACGTACCGACGAGCAGAGTGGTCAGACCATCATCTCGGGTATGGGTGAGCTGCACCTCGACATCATCATCGACCGTCTGAAGCGCGAGTTCAAGGTGGAGTGTAACCAGGGTAAGCCTCAGGTTAACTATAAGGAGGCCATCACCAAGACTGTCAACCTCCGTGAGGTCTACAAGAAGCAGTCGGGTGGTCGCGGTAAGTTCGCTGACATCATCGTCAACGTCGGTCCCGTCGACGAGGACTACGACCTGAAGAACAATCCGGGTCTGCAGTTCGTCAACGAGGTCAAGGGCGGTAACATCCCCAAGGAATTCATCCCCTCGATCCAGAAGGGCTTCGAGAACGCCATGAAGAACGGTATCCTCGGCGGTTATCCCATGGACAGCCTGAAGGTGACTGTGCTCGACGGTTCGTTCCACCCCGTTGACTCTGACCAGCTCTCGTTCGAGATTGCTGCCCTGAACGCCTACAAGAACGCCTGCGCACAGGCCAAACCCGTACTGATGGAGCCCATCATGAAGCTCGAGGTGGTAACGCCCGAGGAGAACATGGGTGACGTCATCGGCGACCTGAACAAGCGTCGCGGACAGGTTGAGGGCATGGACGAGGCTCGCTCAGGTGCCCGTGTCGTCAAGGCCCAGGTGCCCCTGTCGGAGATGTTCGGCTACGTGACCGCTCTGCGTACCATCACTTCTGGCCGTGCTACCAGCTCTATGGAGTACGACCACCACGCTCCGCTGTCAAGCGCCATCGCCAAGACAGTGCTCGAGGAGGTGAAGGGCCGCGCCGACCTGGTGTAATTGACAATTTCACTATTTGACGATTTGACTATTGCAGTTGAGTTGTCGAATAGTGATTCGAATAACGCTGTTGAGCAAATGACTCTTTAGCAGCGTCAATAGTAAATAGTTAAACAGTTAAATTGTAAAATTCAAACAATGAGTCAGAAAATTCGTATCAAGCTGAAGAGCTACGACCACAAGCTCGTGGACAAGTCAGCAGAGAAGATCGTGAAGGCCGTGAAGGCTACCGGTGCTATCGTCAGCGGTCCTATCCCCCTTCCCACACACAAGCGTATCTACACGGTAAACCGTTCAACCTTCGTCAACAAGAAGGCTCGTGAGCAGTTCCAGCTGTCAGACTTCAAGCGTCTGATTGACATCTACAGCTCGACAGCCAAGACCGTTGACGCCCTGATGAAGCTCGAGCTCCCCAGCGGTGTTGAGGTTGAAATCAAGGTATAGTAACACCACTATCAATAATAAGAGCAGCTCACCGCAGGGTGTGCTGCTCTTTTTCAATTTACGACGCATCACCGATGATGTGCCATCACCCAATACCATTCATTACTGACAACCGACTATGAAGCGACTCCTCCTGATGATGCTGACGCTCGCGGCACTTGCCGTCGAGGCGCAGCCGACGGCCAAGAACGGCTATCCCTACACCCAAGTTCCCTTTACCGCTGTGCAGCTGGCGCCCAACACGTTCTGGGGCGACCGCATACGTGCTGCCCGCGAAGTGACCATTCCCCTGGCTTTCTCGAAGTGCGAGAGCGAACACCGCTACAGGAACTTCGAGATGGCGGCCTACACGCTGCAGCACCCCGGCCACGAGGGGCTGAAGACGGCGAAGTGGGACGTGTCGAAGTTCATGGGCTTCTCGTTCGACGATACCGATGTCTACAAGACTATCGAGGGTGCCTCGTACGTGCTGAGCGGCATGAACAGGAAGAGTGTGGAGTACCGGCAGTTGGCGCACTACGTCGACTCGGTCCTCGACATCGTGGGCGCTGCCCAGGAGGCCGACGGCTACCTGTACACTGCCCGCACCATCAACCCCCAGCATCCGCATGGGTGGTCGGGACAGAAACGCTGGGAACTGGAGGAGGTGCTCAGCCACGAGCTCTATAACCTCGGACACATGGTGGACGCTGCCTGCGCCCACTACCAGGCTACCGGCTCGCGTAAGTTCCTCGACATTGCCAGCCGCTATGCCGACTGTGTGGTGCGCGAGGTGGGCAGCAAGGCGGGGCAGGCCTGTGTGGTGCCCGGCCACCAGATAGCCGAGATGGCGCTGGCGCGCCTCTATGTGCTGCTGTCGTCGCTGCCTGCCGCGAAGGGCGGTCAGGCTGATGTCCGCAAGTATCTGGACGAGGCGAAGTTCCTGCTCGACTATCGTGGGAAGACACCCCACAAGGACGCCTACTCGCAGAGTCACCTGCCCGTCGTCGAACAGCAGGAGGCCGTGGGACACGCCGTCCGCGCCGGCTATATGTATGCCGGTATGGCCGACGTAGCCGCACTGACGCAGGACTCGGCCTATATCAAGGCCATTGACGCCATCTGGGAGAACATCGTCAGCCGTAAGTACTACCTCACCGGCGGTGTCGGCGCCCGTCATGGCGGCGAGGCCTTCGGCGCCAACTACGAGCTGCCCAACCTGACGGCCTATAACGAGACGTGTGCCGCCATCTCGATGGTCTACCTCTTCGAACGTATGTTCCTGCTGCACGGCGAAGCCCGCTACATTGACTGCCTGGAGCGGACGCTCTACAACGGTGTCATCAGCGGCATGAGCGTCGACGGCGGCAAGTTCTTCTATCCCAACCCCCTGTCGGCCGACGGACAGTACCGCTTCAATGCCGACGGCACCACCACGCGCCAGCCTTGGTTCGGCTGTGCCTGCTGCCCGTCGAACCTCTGCCGCTTCATTCCCTCGGTGCCGGGCTATGTCTATGGCGTCAGGGAAACAGGTGGCAGTATCCCTGCACTCTACGTGAATCTGTTTCTGGCCAATACGGCTACCCTGCAGTTAGGTGGCAAGGCCGTTACGCTGGAACAGCAGACCGCCTATCCATGGGACGGTGACATTAGTCTCAGCGTACACCAGAACAAGGCTGGGCTCTTTACGATGAAGATACGCATTCCGGGGTGGGTGAGGGGACAGGTAGTGCCTTCTGACCTCTATCAGTACAGTGACCGTCAGCAGCTTGGCTACACCATTGCCGTCAACGGCCAGCCAGTGGCGAAGGACGGCAGCCAGCCTGAACCTGATGCCGACGGCTACGTGGCACTGACACGCAAGTGGAAGAAGGGCGATGTTGTCAGCATCCATTTCGACATGCAGCCACGTACTGTCGTGGCCAATGCGAAAGTTCAGGCCGACCGCGGCATGGTGGCCATCGAGCGCGGCCCGCTGGTCTACTGTGCTGAGGGCGTGGACAACCCGGTGAAGGAGGGCGACGCCCGCGGAGGCAAGGGCAACGGTCTGAACACCCGTCACGCCTTCCTCGGCCAGCGGCCGCAGATTGACGTGGTGCCGGCCTACAGCATCGTCAACAGCGAGGGCGACGGACGGCCGTTCAGCGTCACTGCACTGAGAGTCAGGAATGCCCAGGAGGCCTTTACCGACGCCAACGGACGTCTGCAGACGCGCGACCTCCAGCTGACGCTCATCCCATACTATGCCTGGAACCATCGCGGCACCGGACGCATGGATGTGTGGATGGCCCGCAACCTCGACGGTCTGGGAGAGTAGACATTAGGAAACTGAAGAGACAATCTCAACCATCATTGAATGAAAAAGACAATTATCATGCTGCTGTTCGGTTTGACGGGCAGTGTATGTCACGCAGAAGACATCACCGTGAACTATAAGGGCTCGACGGCGAAGGTGACGAAGAAGGCGAAGGACAGCGTCAAAGTGACTGTCGACGGTGCCAGCGTGAATATTGAGAGCCTGTTCCGTGACCATAAGCTCACACTCCGCCTGACGGGCAAGAGCGATGACGGACAGCTTGTGCTGAAGACCGCCGGCAAGGCCAAGGTGAAACTCGACCGCCTTCAGCTGACCAGCCAGGAGGGCGCGCCGCTCTGCCTGAAGAATAAGAAAAAGGTGGAGGTCGTGGTGGTGAAAGGTACGAAGAACACGCTGACCATCACCGCCTGCAACGACACGGCCAACCACAAGGCGGCCACCATCTGGGCGAAGGACAAACTGTTGCTATCGGGCAAGGGCACGCTTAACATCATTGCTACGGGCGACGGCTGCCGCGGCATCAAGACCAAAAAGGACATAACCATCGAGGAACTGACGCTCAACGTGACGACCTCGGGCGACAACCTCGGAGAGAAACCCTTCGGCTTCGGCGGCATGCCAAACTTCGGCGGTGAGATGCCGGACTTCGGCGGTGGCTTCCCCTTCGGTAACGACAGTACGATGCGTGGCGGCTTCCCGCCGATGGGTAACGACAGCATTGAGGGAGGCTTTGGCGGCGGCTTCGGTGGTAAGCATAAGTACGTTGCTTCCACCAAGGGCATTGCTTCGAAAGGGAAGATCACGATCAACAGCGGCCATGTGACCGTCAGGACGTCGACGGCCGGTGCCGAGGGCATCGAGGGTAAGGAGGGTGTCATCTTCAACGGTGGCAACGTGGACGTGCTGACCACCGACGACGCCGTCAATGCCAATGCAACCATCGAGTTTAACGGCGCTAACGTCACGGCACGCAGCATGGGCAACGATGCCGTGGACTCCAATCCCAAGAGCGGCTTCTTCAGTCCGTTTGGCAGCAACGAACAGAGCGACGAGCCTGCCATCGTCATCCGCGGCGGCACCGTCTATGCCTGGAGCCAGGTGGGCTCGCCGGAGGAAGGCCTCGACTGCGACTTCGCTGCGCTCGTCGTTGAGGGCGGCACCGTGTTCTCCGTTGGCGGCGGCATGGGCGAGATGCCCTCGGTGCCCACCAATGCGACAGCCAAGCAGTCCACCGTCCTGCTCATCGGCATCAGCATCGTGAAGGATGAGCCCATCACCATCAGCGGTGCTGACGGCAAGGTTATCGACACTGTCATCGTGCCTTTCTCCCTGCGCCGCAGTGCCAGCCTCGTCAGCAGTCCTGCTTTCAAGAAGGGCGGTAGCTACACCGTGAAGACCAAGGGCTACGAGAAGACCTTTGTCATCGAGGAGAACTTCACGGCGGTGCGTTAGTCGGGCGGGAAGCGCGATTCAGGGCAGCGCGGAAGCTAAAAGAAACAGAGTAAATCATAAAAAAACTTAAAAGATAGGGTGGGGCACGCGGCAAATGTTGCGTGTCTCATTTATTATATGTACCTTTGCACCCGCAAAAGTTGTTATTGCGCTGGCTTCCGAGCTAACAATACCTTGACAAAGAGCAACTTAGCCTTCGAAAACGAAGCGTTTGAAGTTCCTTTTTAGGCGGGTTTTTGTGTGCCGAGTGGCGTGAGACGGCTGAAAAGAAACGAATATATTCAAACAACATTATTATTTTAAACAATTAAAACTGAAATGCCAGGATTATTAGGAAAGAAAATCGGAATGACATCCGTTTTCAGTGCCGACGGCAAGAACGTGCCGTGCACTGTTATCGAAGCTGGTCCTTGCGTTGTGACACAGGTAAAGTCTGTTGAGAAGGATGGCTATAAGGCCGTTCAGCTCGCCTTCGGTGAGAAGAAGGAGAAGAACACCACCAAAGCGATGATGGGTATCTTCAAGAAGGCTAACACGACGCCCAAGGCCCACTTGGCCGAGTTCAAGTTCGACGAGGATTACAACCTCGGTGACACCATCACGGTGGAGATTTTCAACGACACTGAGTTCGTTGACGTGGTTGGTACCTCGAAGGGTAAAGGTTTCCAGGGCGTTGTGAAGCGTCATGGTTTCGGTGGTGTAGGCCAGTCTACTCACGGTCAGGACGACCGTCTGCGTAAGCCGGGTTCTATCGGTGCCTGTTCTTACCCCGCAAAGGTGTTCAAGGGCATGCGTATGGGTGGCCACATGGGTTGTGACCGTGTGACGACACAGAACCTGAGAGTGTTAAAGGTAATTCCGGAGCACAACCTCATCCTTGTGAAGGGTAGCTGCGCCGGTTATAATGGTTCAACCGTAATGATCAACAAGTAATGGAAGTCAGTGTATTGAATATCAAAGGTCAGGAGACCGGCCGCAAGGTGACTCTGAATGAGAACATCTTCGGTATTGAGCCCAATGATCACGTCGTCTATCTCGACGTTAAGCAGTATCTGGCTAACCAGCGTCAGGGAAACGCCAAGTCGAAGGAGCGCAGTGAGCTCTCTGGCTCTACACGCAAGCTTGGTCGTCAGAAGGGTGGCGGCGGTGCCCGTCGCGGTGACATCAACTCGCCCGTACTGGTGGGTGGTGCCCGTGTGTTCGGTCCTACGCCTCGTGACTACAGCTTCAAGCTGAATAAGAAGGTGAAGCAGCTGGCCCGTAAGTCGGCTCTCAGCTACAAGGCTCAGGAGAACGCCATCATCGTTGTCGAGGACTTCAACATGGAGGCTCCGAAGACAAAGGAGTTCGTGGCTATCGCCAAGAACCTGAAGGCTGACGACAAGAAGGTGCTGATGTTGCTGCCGGAGACTAATAAGAACGTGTATTTGTCGGCTCGCAACCTGCAGCGCGCAGAGGTGCTCGAGGCCCGCAACGTCAATACCTATAAGGTGCTGAACGCTGACGTGCTCGTTGTCACTGAGAACTCGCTGAAGGCTATCGACGAAATCTTGGGTTAAGGTTAAACAGTAAAAAGGTAAACAATTATGGGATTTATCATAAAGCCGCTGGTCACTGAGAAGATGACCAAGATTACAGACAAGTCTTCTGTAGAGCGCACTTACAAGGTGAAAGGTCAGGAGCGCACCAAGAAAGCCGAGACCAAGTATGGTTTCATCGTGAAGCCCGAGGCCAACAAGATTGAGATTAAGAAGGAAATTGAAGGCCTGTACAACGTGACCGTCCTGGACGTGAACACGATTCGTTACGCCGGCAAGCGCTCGGCTCGCTACACTAAGGCCGGTCTCGTGAAGGGACAGAAGAACGCCTTCAAGAAGGCTATCGTCACCCTGAAGGATGGCGACGCAATTGATTTTTATAGTAATATTGAATAATAAGAAATGGCAGTACGTAAATTAAAGCCCGTTACTCCGGGTCAAAGACACAAGGTTATTGGCACGTTCGAGGATATTACTGCATCCGTGCCAGAGAAGTCTCTCGTTTACGGTAAGCGTTCTACCGGCGGTCGAAACAACACCGGTAAGATGACCGTCCGCTATATGGGTGGCGGTCACAAGAGGAAGTATCGTCTGATCGACTTCAAGCGAGAGAAGGATGGTGTTCCAGCTGTAGTAAAGACCATTGAGTACGATCCGAACCGTTCGGCTCGCATCGCTCTGCTCTACTACGCTGATGGTGAAAAACGTTATATTATTGCTCCTAATGGACTGCAGGTTGGCTCAACGCTGATGTCTGGAGCTGAGGCAGTGCCCGAGGTGGGTAATGCCCTGCCCCTGGCCAACATTCCCGTAGGTACGGTGATTCACAACATTGAGCTCCGTCCTGGTCAGGGTGCCCTGCTCGTTCGTTCGGCCGGTAATTTCGCTCAGTTGACTTCTCGTGAGGGCAGCTACTGTGTTATCAAGCTCCCTTCAGGCGAGACTCGTAAGGTCCTCTCTGCATGTAAGGCTACTGTAGGTAGTGTAGGCAACTCCGACCACGCTCTGGAGCAGTCGGGTAAGGCAGGCCGCTCACGCTGGCTCGGCCGTCGTCCTCACAACCGTGGTGTTGTCATGAACCCGCACGATCACCCGATGGGTGGTGGCGAAGGCCGTCAGTCTGGTGGAC
>CAMVPA010000053.1 GCA_947169245.1 uncultured Prevotellaceae bacterium | reverse complement strand
ATGTCGTTGGCGTCGTAGAACATGATGAGGTTGTCCAGTCCCAGGTTACCGGCAATACGTCCGGCACCCTGCGAAATCTCCTCCTGCACGCCGCCGTCAGAGATGTAGGCGTAGATGGTCTGGTTCATGACGTCACCGAGACGGGCCTTCAGGAACTTGGCTGCGATGGCAGCGCCCACAGCGAAGGTGTGGCCCTGGCCGAGCGGACCGCTGGTGTTCTCGATGCCGCGCTCAATCTCGCGCTCGGGGTGACCGGGAGTCACCGAGCCCCACTGGCGCAGGTTCTTCAGGTCTTCCAGCGTATACTTGCCGATGAGGGCGAGCTGGCTGTAGAGCATCGGAGCCATGTGGCCGGGGTCGAGGAAGAAACGGTCGCGACCCTCCCATGCGGGATTCTCGGGGTCGTAAACCAGGAACTCACTGTACAGGGTGTTGATGAAGTCTGCACCACCCATAGCGCCGCCGGGGTGTCCCGACTTAGCCTTTTCAACCATCGAGGCAGCGAGGATACGGATGTTATCCGCTGCACGGTTCATTACTTTGTTGTCGTTCATAACTGTGAATAATTGATTCTATTAGTGTTTGAGATATTTCTTTCCGTTGCTGATGACCACGCCGCGCTGGCTGCTGGTCTTACGGCCAGAGAGGTCGTAGGTGTCGGAAGTCGACGAAGGGGTGGGGGAGTCTGAGCCGACGGCATCGACTCGCGCAAGGACCTCTTTGCTGATGACGTCGATGTAGTCCATGTCGGGCAGCCATCCGCTGGTGTTCACCAGACGAATCGTGTTCTCGCCAGGCTCCAGCGTGATGTCAAGCGTCTTGGTGCCTACCTTCGACCAGCTGCCGGAGTTGCAGCTCAGGCTCTTCACCTTCTTGCCGTTGACGTAGACGTTCATGGTGCGCGACTCGCCGCAGATGTAGCCTATGGTCAGCTGGTAGTCACCGCCCTCCTTGCTGTAGACGTTGCTCCACTCCAGATAGTTATTGGAGTTGCTGCCGCCAATGTAGCCGGCCTTGTAGCCGCCTGAGCAGTAGGACGCTTCCGAGTACTGGCAGACGTTGCCCGTAATCTCCGAGTAGGCCTTGCTGTAGCCCGTCTCGGCCTCGTAGCGTATGCGCTCCAAACGTGTCTGGGCCTCGGCCACGTAGATTCTGGTGGCGTGAGCGGGCACCTTCACCTGGTAGGTCTCGAAGTAGGTGCCGATGTCCTTCTTCGTGAAGCAGTCGCGCAGCTTGACGCTGTCGGCCAGGTCGATGTCCTTGAAGTTCAGCGTGACTGTCTTGGCGACGTCGTTGGGGTTGTAGATGGCGAAAGCGCGGCGGTTGCCGTAGCGCTTCTCAATGTCCTTCACCATGACGTAGCAGCTGTTGGTCTTCAGTGCGAGGTAGGCCTGCTGGTAGAGCGTGTCCTGGTTCAGGGCGATGAGCTCCTTGTTCTTCAGCAGGTTGAGGTTGGTGGCACTCAGACTGTTGATGTTACAGCCGATGAGCAGCGGCGAGTTCATGATACACCACATGCCGAAGTGCGTCTTGGTCTCCTCAGTTGAGAGCGGTGTGCCCCAGCTGACGCCCACCTCGAGCATGTCCATGTCGTTGTAGTGACCCTTGCTGCAGTAGGCGCTCATGTAGAGGTTCTGTGCCAGGATGTCCTTCACGGAGTCCCACGTGGGGGCAATGTCCTGCGTCGTTCGCCATGAGAAGCCGGCATCATCGGCCCATGTGCCGGGATAGGCCCAGCGGCAGATGTTCATGCGCACATCGTTGCGGCCCGTGTTCTTGATGGCCTTGGCAATGGCGGTGTAGCGCTGTTTCTCGTCAAGGTCCAGCCTGTCTTTGTTGTGGACGGGGTCGCCGCCGCAGAAGTCGACCTTGATGAAGTCGAAGCCCAGGTCCTTGAAGAACATGTCGCAGTCCTGCTGGTCGTGCTTGTAGAGTCCCACGCCTTCGCCGTCCTTGTCGCCGCCGTGGTAGCTGCCGCAGGTGTTGTAGCCGCCGTCACTGTAGATGCCGGCTTTCAGTCCCTTCGAGTGGATGTAGTCGACCACGGGTTGCAGACCATTGGGGAATCGCGTCGGGTGAATCTTCAGCTGTCCCGTCGTCTTGTCGCGACCGCCGAAGTAGCCGTCGTCGATGTTGATGTGGTTATAGCCCACGGCCGCCAGTCCTTTCGACACGATGGCGTTGGCCTGTCCCTTGATAATCGACTCGCTGATGTTCAGCGCAAACGTGTTCCACGAGCTCCAGCCCATGGTGGGGCCGTAGTCGATGGCGTCGGTTGTAGAACCCTCTTCAGCGGCGATAGGCAGAGCTATCGCCGTAATGATGGCTATACATAGTGTCCTTATAGTTCTCATGGCCCGACTTATTTCTTGTTGTCTACAGCAGCCTGCTCAATGGGCAAGCACTGCTTGTAGTTCTCAATGTACTTCTCGAAGCCGGCGACGTCCTCGGCCGTGGGGGCAATTGAGATGCCCGTGTTGCCTGCGAAGACAACATCCTCCAAGTAGTCGGCCAATGACTTACCATTCTTATTAATAAGGTATCCGGCCAGCAGGGCAATACCCCAGGCACCACCTTCGCCGGCAGTCTCCATCACCGAGATGGGCGAGTTCAGGGCGGCAGCCAGCATGCGCTGACCCACGCCGGCGGTCTTGAAGTAGCCGCCGTGACCCGTGATGCGGTCCACGCGGATCATCTCGTCCTTGAACAGGATGTCGTTGCCGATCTTCAGCACGCCGATGGCACCGTAGAGGTTGGCACGCATGAAGTTGGCCAGGTTGAACTTGTCGTTGGCCGAGCGCACGAAGAGGGGACGGCCGTCGCTGAGCCCCGTGACAGGCTCGCCGCTGACGTAGTTGTAGGCCATCAGACCGCCGCAGTCGGCGTCGCCCTCCAGGGCCTTGTTGAACAGCTTGCCGTAGAGCTCGTTCATGTCGACGGGCACACCCAGCAGCTGCTGATACTCCTTGAACAGACCCACCCAGGCGTTGATGTCGCTGGTGCAGTTGTTGCAGTGGACCATGGCCACCAGACTGCCGTCGGGCGTCGTCACCATGTCAATCATCTCGTAGGGTTTGCTCAATGGCTTCTCCAGCACAATCATCGAGAACGAAGATGTACCTGCGCTCACGTTACCCGTGCGCTGCTTCACGGCGTTGGTGGCTACCATGCCTGTGCCGGCGTCGCCCTCGGGAGGACAGACGGGACAGCCGGGCTTTAGGTGACCACTTACGTCCAGCTTCTTGGCGCCCTCTGGAGTCAGGAAGCCGGCCTGCTCGCCGGCGTTCAGCGACTTCGGCAGAATGTCGAGCAGCGTCCAGCTGTAGCCCTTCGGCTCAATGAGCTTATTGAATTTCTCAACCATCGTGGCATCGTAGGTCTTCGTGGCGGGGTCGACGGGAATCATGCCCGAGGCATCGCCAACGCCCAGCACGAACTCGCCCGTCACCTGCCAGTGAACGTAGCCGGCCAGCGTCGTCAGGTACTTGATGTCCTTCACGTGCTCGTTGCCTTCGAGGATGCACTCATACAGGTGCGAGATGCTCCAGCGCAGGGGGATGTTATAGTTGAACAGCTCCGAGAGCTCGGCAGCGGCCTTACCCGTATTCGTATTGCGCCACGTGCGGAAAGGCACCAGAATCTCCTGCTTCTCGTTGAAGGCCATGTAGCCGTGCATCATGGCCGAGAAGCCAATGGCGGCCAGCGCCTCAATCTCACAGTCATACTGCTTCAGCACGTCCTTGCGCAGCTCGGCGTAGCAGTCCTGCAGGCCATACCAGATGGCCTCGATCGAGTACGTCCAAAGTCCGTCGACGAGCTGGTTCTCCCACTCGTGCGAGCCCTGAGCTATGGGTTTGTTGTCCTGGTCGATGAGTACGGCCTTGATACGGGTGGAACCGAATTCGATTCCCAGAATGGCTTTTCCAGCCTCGATGGTTTGCTTTGCGGTCATTGTTTTCTTCAGTTTAAGGATTTAGACTGCAAAGATAACCTTTTTTCCGCAAATAGCCAAACTTTTCCACCAAAAAACCTCTGCGAAGCGGTTTTGTCCTATATTGAAGGCAACGCGTACCTATAGCGAAGCTATAACGCTGCCCATGGCGAAGCTACCACGCCGCCCATGGCGAAGCTACCACGCTGCCCGTGGCGAAGCTACCACGCCGCCCATGGCGAAGCTGCCACGCTGTAAAAAACGCTGTATATATTTGATGGAGCATGCTCGCCAACCCTTCACCGTCTGATTAACACTCTGTTTTACAGCATGTTACGGTGAAGGGTTGGTTGGGTACCGTCTCATCTTCGTCCGCCTTTTCGCCTCAAAAACAGCTTGACTTTTGTACTGCTGACGAATGTCAGCAATATTGCTGACGTACGTCAGCAATTGCCTATTCCATGCCTTTTTATTCTTTTATGATGGTATGTGTGACCATAGACATGGGTAAGCGTATCCGCCTTGTAGACTATAGGTTCTGACTTCCAAGTGCAAAGCAACCCTTCACCGTAAACCGCTCTATTACAATGGTTTAGTGTCCGTGTGAAGGGTTCCTGCAGTTGTCTTTTCAGGGGTTTCGGCGGAGCCTGAGGCTGTCAGGTGGAAAAGACGATGATTCGTAAGCGTATCCGCTGTGTCGCCTTGCAGGCTTTGTCGGCAGAGGCAAAAAAAAAGCCGAAAGTGCAAAGACTTTCGGCTAATTGTCAGTGTGACTGGCGTTTGTTACTTCAACGCTTTGTTCAGCATGTAGTACATCTCGTTGTTCTGCAGCTGCTGCTTGAACTCGTAGGTCTTGGTGTCCTTGTTGATCTTGACATACTCAATGCCACAGATCTCGGCGAAGTCCTCCCAGTACTCCTCGGTGATGTCGTAGGAGAAGGCACTGTGGTGGGTACCGCCGGCGAGGATCCATGCGCCGGCACCAATCTCGAACGAGGGCTGGGGCACCCAGAGTGCGCTGGCCACGGGCAGGTGAGGCATGGGCTTGGGCTCGATGCACTCAACCTCCTGCGAGATGAGGCGGAAACGGTTGCCGAGATCGACGACGGTGGCCTTGATGCCACGGCCGGTCTTCGAGGTGAAGACGAGGCGGGCCGTCTGCTGCTTACGGATGCCGATGCCGAGGAAGTGGACTTCGAGCTTGGGCTTGTCGGTAGCAATGAGCGGGCAGACTTCGAGCATGTGGCTCTGGAGGCACGACGACTGACTGCCGGCAAAGTTGAGGGTGTAGTCCTCGAGGAACGAGCAGCCGATAGGCATGCCCTGCTGGATGACCCACAGGGTGCGATAGAGACAGGCCGTCTTCCAGTCGCCCTCGGCACCGAAGCCATAGCCTTCAGCCATCAGACGCTGGGAGGCGAGGCCGGGAATCTGGTCGAAACCGCAGAAGTCGGGAGCGTCGATGTCGGCGTCGCCGAGGTCGTCGAAGTTGGTGGTGAAGGCAGTAGCGCCCTCGTCCTTCAGCACGCGGCGCAGGGCAATCTCGGCCTTGGCAGCATTCTTCACTTTCTCCCAATAAACTGCTTCACCGCTTTCGTCTATCTTGATGGTGTACAGCTTCTTATACTGCTCGACCAAAGCGTCGGCCTCCTGGTCGGTGACCTTCTTGAAGTAGTCCATCAGAGAGGAGACGGGGTAGTAGTCGACATGGTAGCCCAAGCGCTGCTCGAACTCCACGCGGTCGCCGTCGGTCACGGCTACGTTATTCATGTTCATACCGAACATGAGGCAGCGCACGTTCTTGGCGTCGGCCACACCGGCAGCCACGCGAGCCCAGACGGCAATCTGCTGCTGAGCCTTCTCGTCCTTCCAGTAGCCGCAGACCACCTTGCGGGCCACGCGCATGCGGGTGCAGACGTGTCCGAACTCGATGTCGCCGTGGGCGCTCTGGTTGAGGTTCATGAAGTCCATGTCGATGGACTCCCAGGGAATCTCGGCGTTGTACTGTGTGTGGAAGTGGAGTAGGGGCTTCTGCAGCTTCTGCAGGCCCTTGATCCACATCTTGGCGGGCGAGAAGGTGTGCATCCAGGTGATGATGCCCACGCACTTCTCCTCGCTGTTGGCAGCCAGCATCACCTGCTCCACTTCCTTGGAGCTGTTGGCTGTACCTTTATATACTATCTTCACGGGGATGTTGCCGCTGGCGTTCAGACCCTCGACCATCTCCTTGGAGTGACTATCCACGGCTACGACAGCGTCGCCACCATAGAGCAACTGTGCGCCAGTCACCCACCAAATCTCAAAATTCTCAAATGCTTTCATAAATAATAAATGTTGTTCTGTTTCAAGTTATTAATGCTGCTGTCCTTTCTGTCCGTAGTAGGCGTTGGGACCGTGCTTGCGCGAGAAGTGCTTCTCGATGAGCAGCGGGTTCATTGTCAGGTTGGGGTTGACGCTGTAGGCCACAAAGGCCATCTTGGCCACCTGCTCCATGACGACGGCGTTGTAGACGGCATTGTCAGGATTCTTGCCCCATGAGAACGGGCCGTGGTTCTTCACCAGCACGCCGGGGGTATGGACGGGATTGATGCCACCAGTCTCAATGCGATTGACGATGACGACGCCCGTCTCCTTCTCGTACTCAGCCATCTGGTCGGCGGTCATGTCGCCGGTGCAGGGAATGGCGTCGTGGAAGTAGTCGGCATGGGTGGTGCCGATGTTGGGAATGTCGAGACCGGCCTGTGCCCACGCGGTGGCGTAGGTGGAGTGGGTGTGGACGATGCCGCCGAGCTCGGGGAATGCCTTATATAGAACAAGGTGTGTGGGGGTGTCGCTCGATGGGTTGAGGTCGCCCTCGACGACGTTGCCGTTGAGGTCGACGACCACCATGTCGGAGGCTTTCATCACGTCGTAGTCAACGCCTGAGGGCTTGATGACTACCAGTCCCTTCTCGCGGTCGATACCCGAGACGTTGCCCCAGGTAAAGATGACAAGGTTGTGCTTGACGAGGTCAAGATTGGCCTTGAATACTTTTTCTTTCAGTTCTTCTAACATAGTATTTCTCTGTTTTCAATTCTCTGTTCTCAAGTTCCACTTGCGTAACTTGAATTCTTACTAAATGCGACTTAAAGCTTGAAGTTGGGGTCTTCGTTGTAGGTACGGCGGTTGAAGCGGTAGAGGTAGGCGCCACGCTTCGAGCCGGTTTTGTCGATGAGTTCCGTCTTCTCGATGAAGTCCATTTCCTTGATGCGCTTGCGGAAGTTGCGCTTGTCGAGTTCCTCGCCGTTGACGGCCTCATAGAGGCGCTGTAGCTGTGTCAGCGTGAAGAGTGCGGGCAGCAGCCGGAAGCCTACGGGCTCGGTGCGCAGTTTCTGTCGCATCAGCTTCAGTGCCTTGCCCACCATCCGGTTGTGGTCGGAGTAGAGTTTTGGCAGCGCGTTGATGTCGACCCATTCGAGGCCGCGCTCCAGGAGCAGCTTCTCGTCGTAGTCGGTGACGTTGATGAGGGCATAGTAGGCCACGGATACCACACGCTCGCCGGGGTCGCGGTCGACCTGTCCGAAGGCTCCCACCTGGCGCATGTAGAGATTACGCAGGCCGGTGAGCTCAAAGAGCGTGCGGCTGGCGCACTCGTCGATGCTCTCGCTCGTGGCGACGAAGCCTCCGTAGAGACTCCATTCGCCACGACCGGGATCCATCTTTCGTCGTCCGATAAGCACCTTCAGCTGACTGTTGTCGAAACCGAAGATGATGCAGTCGACCGACAAGAAGACTTTTTGATACTCTTTATAGTACGTTGTCATTTATCTATCCCAGCGACTTACCACAGGGCAATGTAGAGGATGGTGAGGATGACAATGATGCCAATTGCACCGATGTTGAACGTACGGTCGGTCTTGAAGATATTCAGGTCGATAGCCACCAGCTTCGGATCCTGCACCTTGTCAAGGGCGTTAGAACGCAGGTAGAAGCCAATGGTGCCAGTGATGGCAGCAAAGAATATCATAGCACCCTCGAAGCCGTGGATGTGCATCGTCTCGTTGAAGAAGCCACATACGCAGAGTACCAGCGAAATGGCAGCCACGACGAACATGATGCGGCTCCAGAAGAGCTGTGTCTTGATGGTGTGCTCGTCGAGCTCGTCGGCGGGAACAGACTTCTTGCTCTTCAGCGAAATCCAGACGAACAGGATGACCAGCGTGATGAACACAACGCCGGAACGTACCAGGAACGGCATTTCGGGGAAGGCGAACTTGTAGATGATGGAGAAGGCGAAGGTGCCGATGGCGCAGACAACAGCAGCCGTGCCGCTGGCGCGCTTCCACAGCAGACCAAGACCGAAGATGACCACCACGCCGGGATAGACGAAGGCCGAGTACTCCTGGATGAACTGGAAGGCCTGGTCGATACCGCCCATCAGCGGGTAGACGGCAATCAGGGCGATGATCAGAGCGCAGACAGAGGTCATACGGCCAACGTTCACGAGCTTCTTCTCAGAGGCGTTCTTGTTGATGAACTGCTTGTAGATATCCATCGTGAAGAGGGTAGAGGTGGAGTTGAACATGGATGCCAGCGACGAGATGACGGCGGCAGCCAGAGCTGCAAACGACAGACCCTTGACGACGGTAGGCGTGAAGTTGCGGATGAGGAACGGATAGGCATCGTCGGAACGAGAGATGGAGCCAGCCAGCGTCTCGCGAAGACCGTCGCACTCAGGAGAGTTTATGATGTAGAACGCGCAAACACCGGGGATACACACGATGAAGGGGATCAAAATCTTCAGGAAGGCGGCGAACACCATACCCTTCTTGGCCTCGTCGAGCGACTTGGCAGCCAGACCCTTCTGGATGATGTACTGGTTGAAGCCCCAGTAGCCGAGGTTGGTCAGCCACAGAGCACCGAAGATCAGCACGATACCAGGATTGGTGAAGAACGGGTCTTCCTTCTGTACGATGTTACCAGCACCGTCGACAACACCGTTGATGACAGGATAGAGCTCCTCATTACGTGTGACGACGAGGTTGAAGTGCTTGTCGCCGTCGATAGATGCCAGATAGTCCTTGATGTGCATGAGGGCGTCCCATGCGCCACCGATACCCATCTCGCCGCCAATGACGGAGAGGGCTGCATAAGCGGTAATAAGACCACCGCCGACGAGGAAGGTCACCTGCATCACGTCAGTCCAAGCCACAGAGGCCAGACCACCGTAGATGGAGTAGATACCGGCAATGATGAACAGAGAGAGGATGATGCACATGCGAACCTGGTCGATCTCCATGCCTGCAACAGTGATGGTCATGTCGGTAGGCAGACCCAGAATCTGCTGGATAGCCAGTGCGCCGAGCCATGCCACAGAGGTCAGGTTGACGAAGACATAGAGGAAGAGCCACAGTAGCGAGAAGGCAAAGCCTACGCCCCAGTTGTAACGCTCGCGCAGGAACTGGGGAATGGTGAAGATCTTCTTCTCGATCATCAGCGGCAGCAGGAACTTACCCACGACAAGCAGCGTAGCGGCAGCCATCAGCTCGTAGGCAGCCTGGGCGATACCCGATGCAAAAGCCGAACCCGACATGCCGATGAACTGCTCGGCAGAAATGTTGGCGGCAATGAGCGATGCACCCACGGCCCACCAGGTCAGGGTGTTACCAGCCAGGAAGTAGTCGGTCGACGATTTCTCTTCTCCTTTCTTGGTGCGCGACAGGAACAGTCCTAAGCCCACGAGGAGGATGATGTAAATAACAAATACCAAATAGTCGGCAGTAGCAAAGCCATTGTTGCTTAGCGCCTCGAAAATTTTATCCATGTTTTCTATAAGTTTTTATTAGTTATTATTCGTTCAAAGAGAGTATGACATTACTTCGTCGAGAACTTGTAGGCAGCGTGGCTGTAGTACTTCTCGCCGGGATTCAGCACGGGGCTGGCCCACTCGGGATGGTTGGGGCTGTCGGGGTACTTCTGGCTCTCCAGACAGATGCTGACGTGCTGCGGATAGTGCTTGCCAAGCTTGCGGACAACGTTCTCCTCGCCGTCAACACCCTGGAAGTTACCACTGTAGCACTGCACACCAGGCTCGTTGGTGAACATCTCCATGAAGATGCCGGTCTTGGGGCTGTAGAGGCTTGCGCAGACCTGCGTGTCGTCGCCCTTACCGTCCTTATAGGTATTCAGACACCAGTTGTGGTCGTAACCGTGGGCGTTCTTGATCTGGTAGTACTCCGACTTGATGCTGTCACCAACAGCGTGAGGCGTACGGAAGTCCATAGGTGTGCCTTCTACCGACAGAATCTTACCGGTAGGCATGTAGCTCTCATCGCTCTCCGTGAAGTTGTCAGCGTTGATGTAGAGCACCTGATCGTAGGCAGCGTTCTCGAGGTCGCCGCTCAGGTTATAATAGTTGTGGTTGGTCTGATTGATGATGGTCGGCTTGTCGGTCTCTGCCTCCCATGTGATGTCGAGCGTGGTGCCGTCCACAATCTTATAGGTAGTGGTAGCAGTGACAGTACCAGGGAATCCGTTCTCGCCGTCCTCGGCTACGATGGTCAGCTTCAGCGTCTGGTCGTCCACCTGCTCAGCCTTGTAGATCTTGTTCATCCAGCCCGTGTCGCCACCGCCGTGCAGACAGTGGTCGCGGCCGTCGTGCTTGTCGTTCTGCTTCAACTGGATGGTGTCGCCATTCAGCACGAAACGTCCCATGTTGATACGGTTGGCATAGCGTCCTACGCTTGAACCGTAGTCGGTGGGCGTGTGCTGGGTGTCCATGTACTGGGCGATGTTGTCGAAGCCCAATACGACGTCGACCAGCGAGTCGTTCTTGTCGGGAACCATCAGCGAGACGATGCGTGCACCGTAGTTGGTGATGCATACCTCCATGCCCTTGTCGCCCTTCAGCGTGTAGAGCTTGACGGTGTCACCATTGACGATCGTGTCGAACTTGGCAGGGTTGAGACCCGATGCCGTGAGCTGCGGAGCTTCCTGTCCGCCAGCACAAGCAGTGAGCATTGCAGCTGCAACGCCCATAGCCAGAAATGTACCTTTCAGGTTTCTCATTGTTGTGGTTTTTAGTACTATATTGATGTTGTTGTTGATATTTTGGGTGTAAATTTACAACCTTTTTTTGAACTGACAAAAGAAATGTGGAAAAAAAAGGCGGTAAGGTGTGATTTTTACACCCTACCGCCTCTATTTAGCAGTTTTTGTTACTCAAATTACTCGCCCTTCTCCATCTGAGCCTTGAGGTTGGCCAGTACGTCGAGGTCGCCCAGCGTGGTGCTTGCAGCAACGTTCTCAATCTTGGCTGTCTCTTCCTTCTTGGCACGGGGAGCCTTCTTGGCAGCGGCCTTCTTCTCCTCACGAGCGGGATCCTCGAAGGTGCGGCTGTGGCTCAGGATGATGCGCTTAGAGTCCTTGTTGAACTCAATCACCTTGAAGGGCAGCTCCTCGCCCTGCTGGGCCTGTGAGCCATCCTCCTTCTGGAGGTGCTTCGGTGTAGCGAAGCCTTCGACGTTCTCGTCGAGAGCAACGACGGCACCCTTCTCCAGGAGCTCGGTGATCTTGCCAGTGTGGACAGAGCCAACGGTGTACTTCTCCTCGAAGACATCCCAGGGGTTGTCCTCCAGCTGCTTGTGGCCGAGGCTCAGACGACGGTTCTCCTTGTCGATGTCGAGAACGACGACGTCGATGGGAGCGCCCACCTGTGTGAACTCTGAGGGGTGCTTCACCTTCTTGGTCCAAGAGAGGTCGCTGATGTGGATCAGACCGTCGACACCCTCCTCAAGCTCGACGAATACGCCGAAGTTAGTGAAGTTGCGAACCTTGGCGTTGTGCTTCGAACCGACGGGGTACTTCTCCTCGATAGCCTCCCACGGATCTTCCTTCAGCTGCTTGATGCCGAGCGACATCTTGCGCTCGTCGCGGTCGAGAGTCAGGATGACTGCCTCCACCTCATCGCCAACCTTCAGGAACTCCTGAGCTGAGCGCAGGTGCTGGCTCCAAGACATCTCGCTGACGTGAATCAGACCCTCAACACCGGGCTGAATCTCAACGAATGCGCCGTAGTCGGCAATGACGACAACCTTACCCTTGACGTGGTCGCCAACCTTGAGGTCAGCATCCAGAGCATCCCAGGGATGCGGGGTGAGCTGCTTCAGACCGAGGGCGATGCGCTTCTTCTCGTCGTCGAAGTCGAGGATGACGACGTTGATCTTCTGGTCGAGCTCGACAACCTTCTTCGGGTCGTCGACGCGGCCCCAGCTGAGGTCGGTAATGTGGATGAGTCCGTCCACACCGCCCAGGTCGACGAATACGCCGTACGAGGTGATGTTCTTGACAGTACCTTCCAGAATCTGACCCTTCTCGAGCTTCGAGATGATCTCCTTCTTCTGTGCCTCGAGCTCGGCCTCGATGAGAGCCTTGTGCGAGACGACGACGTTGCGGAACTCCTGGTTGATCTTCACAACCTTGAACTCCATGGTCTTGCCTACGAACTGGTCGTAGTCGCGTATGGGGTGAACGTCAATCTGAGAACCGGGCAGGAATGCCTCGATACCGAAGACGTCGACAATCATACCGCCCTTCGTGCGGCACTTGATGTAACCCTGGATGACAGCCTCGCTCTCGAGAGCCTCGTTGACGCGGTCCCAAGACTTAGACAGGCGAGCCTTCTTGTGCGACAGCACGAGCTGGCCTTTCTTGTCCTCAGCGTTCTCCACGTAGACTTCCACCTTGTCGCCAATCTTCAGGTCGGGGTTGTAGCGGAACTCGCTGGCGGGGATGATACCGTCGCTCTTGTAGCCGATGTTGACGACGACTTCCTTCTTGTCGACAGAGATGACGGAGCCTTCTACCACCTGGTGGTCAGCCACCTTGTTCAGGGTCTCGTCGTAGGCCTTGTCAAGCTCTTCCTTGCTGACATTGGCTACAGTACCGTTTTCGAACTCGTCCCAGTTGAAGTCTGCGAGCGGCTGTACATTCTTTGTTAATTCTGACATAATTTTTTTCTCATGCCCCTTCTCACGAACGGGGCTTTGACCAGGACAGACGTTTACCGGGTCGTTGTTTTAATTGGTTAATAATCCATAGGAGCAGCGCCTGTTCCGCATCCTATCTGTCCCTTCTGGGACAATTGGGGTGCAAAGGTACTGATTTTCAGCAAGAAAAAAGCACCGCCCTCGATGAAAGACGATGCTTTTACGTTTTTTTAACTTCTATATGTCTCGCTGCTACATACTTGTGCAGTTTTTACGTCGGCTTATCTTGCAGCGACATACTTATGCAGCGTCTGGCGCACGGCACCCTGTCCGGCGTATAGCTCCTTGACCATGCCCTCAATCTGTTCGCCGAGACCAGCCTCATAGAGGTCGAGTCCAAAGACGTCCTTGCGGCTATATAGCTGCTTCAAGCAGCTCCAGTCCTGGTCGGGCTTGCCTATCTCGAGCGGAGCCACAATGGCCTGCAGCTCGGCCAACATGGGGTCGGGTGAGGGCTCGAATGTGGTCAGGTCGTCCTTCAGTCCCTTCAGGTAGCGGGCGTAGCCGGCCAGCGTCAGTGGAATCAGCACAAGATTCGACTTGTCCAGTCCACGTGCTACATACTTCTTCAGCGTCTCGCCAAAGCGGATGGGCAGCTTCTGGCTTGTGTCCATGGCAATGCGCTGCGGAGCGTCGGGCATGAAGGGGTTGGGCAGTCGGCGGTTGATAACGGCACCAATGAACTCGTAGGGGTTCAGCACGCCCGGGTCGACCACTACAGGCATTGCTTCCATATAGCCGATCTTCTGGATGAAAGCACGCAGGTCGTCGTCCTTCATCTCGGCCGAAATCAGTGTGTATCCCAGCATGCAGCCGTAAATCGACATGGCCGTGTGCAGGGGATTCAGACAGGTGGTCACCTTCATTGTCTCCACCTTGTCCACAGTCTCGCGTGTCGTGTAGAGTGCACCGCCCAGGTCGAGTGGCGGACGGCCGTTGGTGTAGTTGTCCTCGATGACCAGGTACTGCACCTCCTCAGCGTTCACGAAGGGGGCGGTAAACGTGTGCTTCTCGGTTTCAATGTAGTCGTTATCCTCGAAGCCGTCGGCAGCCAGCAGCTCTTTCACCTTCTCGTGCGGACGTGGCGTAATCTTGTCAATCATCGACCACGGGAATGTCACCTTTGTCTCGTCCTTCAGGTAGTCGAGGAAGGCAGCTGCCACCAGTCCGTCCTTCACCCAGCGCTCGGCATAGGCCATGACACCAGCCTTCACCTTGTCGCCGTTGTGCGAGCAGTTGTCCATCGACTGCACCGTCAGCGGCAGCTGTCCGGCCTGCCAGCGCTCGTAGAGCAGCGCCGTCACCTTACCCATAGCGAACAAAGGGCTCAGGCCGCGGGCCAGGTCGGCCTCGTTGAAGGTGTAGCCCTTCTCAGTTATCGTGAACGAAATCATCTGTAGGCTCGGGTTACGGAACACTTCCACCAGGCGCTGCCAGTCGGGGAACTGTGGGTCGGCCTTCAGCGCCTCGGTCACGCTGGCGATAACCTTCTTCTCAATCGAACCGTCGGAGCAGAGATTGACGCAGAGTGACAGGTTCTTGTAAGGTGCATAGGCCTTGTCAATGACCTCGAAGTCGAAGGTCTCGGCCACGATGACACCGCGGTCGTACTGACCCGTGTTCAGAGCATCGTTCAGAATGGCAGCTGGGAACGCACGGAAAATGTTTCCGCCGCCGAAGTGAACCCACGTAGGCTCCTTGGCCGTCTTCTCGCGTACCTTATTAATATTAAACTTTGGAAGCTCATAGCCTTTGGCTTCCCACTCTGCAGCGTTGAATTGGCCGCTCAAGATGTCATTCAGTTTCATAATAAAGGTGTTTTGTCTTAATAGAATTTGCCTGCAAAGTTACAAAAAAAGCATGTAAAAGCGAAGCGATTTTGGAAGATTAACGCAATTCGGCCTGAAATATAGGCAAGACGTGGAAAAATGAGGAAGTTTAATTTGGGGCAAATAGCAAATTGGGGAGGATTGGTGAAGGAGTTAGGTTTCT
>CAMVPA010000052.1 GCA_947169245.1 uncultured Prevotellaceae bacterium | reverse complement strand
TTGAAAACTCCAAACAACACATGCTATTCTAAATGAGTTATCCCGAACTGAGGTAGGATAAGTGGCATTTTGTGAAAGTGAAAGTGATTTTTCTTTTTTTTAAAATTCTGCGCCAGCTTGTAACAATTCGAATCGGCTTTGGCGATGGAACTGAAAGAACCTTCAGCTGAATGGCAGCATCCCGCTTGCTCCGGCGTATCAGATAAAAGCACAGGTGGGCCGCCGGGCCAAGCTTTCTTCTAAAGCAAAGTGATTTTTTCCGTGTCAGGCTGGCTGATAATTCAAGAATTATAGCTAACTTTGCAGCCGAAAAAAACTTCTTTGGGCATTATGGCCGGCAGAGAGGGCAGAGACACTATAGCTACAATAAAAAACAAAAAAACCACATAACATGACTACACAAACAAGAACGAGGCAAGGCTGGCTGCTGGCGATGCTGCAGGCCGTGCTCCTTGCGTGGCTGGTGCCGCAGGCGGCCCTGGCCGACAACTTCCTGCAGAACAGCAACAACTACTCCGCCACGATTGTGGGCACCGACAAGGTGCAGTTCACCCTGCCCACGCAGATGTGGAGTTCGTTTCTGAACGAAGGTATCACCAACGGACAGGTCCAGATCAGCATCGACGGCGGCTCGTACCAGAGTTTCATCGACTGGAATGTGCCCAACTACCGCGACATCAACGGCAAAGAGAGCGAAAAGATCAAGATAAAGGGCTACCTTGGCGGCACCTACCAGGTGACGGGCAAGGTGACCGGCGGCTATAAGACCTTCAGCACCGATGCCATCGAGTTCACCGTGAGCTGCGACGACAACGATGAAGACCACTTCACCACCACCGTCGTCTGGACAGCCCCCCGCAACCTGCGTGGCTGCAAACTGACGTTCCGGTGCTGGACCAAGAGCGAAGACCGCGACTACACTTACTACATGCCCAGCAAAGACGGCTGGAAGACGCTGCTCACCTGGGACTGTCCGCCTGCCGCCGCCGTGTCGGTGCAGCTGGGCGAACCCATGCTGGCCTACGACGGCGAACACGTCAACCAGCAGATGTTCACCTACAGCGTGCAGGCACGCAGCATCGTGTGGGCAAAACTCTACTACACCGATGCCCTGACCGGCCAGAAATACACGCAGGACCTCGACAAGAGCAAACTGGTGGGCACTCTCTACATCCCTGCCGACCGTCCCTGGCGCGACGTCTATGTGGAGGCCCACGTCTATGACGCCGAAGGCAAGGAGGTCGATATCAACATCAAGTCGGAGGCGCGCACCACCCTCATGATGCACTATCCGCAGGACTTCTTCGCCTCCATCGACAACACGGGCAATGCCCTGTTGACGTGGAGCATCAACAACGCCGACCTGGAGGATATGCTCGACGGCGACTACTTCGAAATCCAGCGCAACGTCAGCGGCTCCAATGCCCGCATCGACCCCAACTGGGTGACCATCACCGCCGCCATCCGCTACGAGCAGGGCAAGCGGCGCTACAGCTACACCGACGAGTCGCTGCTCAGCCAGTACCAGGGCAAGGCCGTTACCTACCGCATCCGCCGCACCTACACCGGCATGTGGCAGTGGGCCGAGCAGTCGGGGTGCGCCACCTGCCAGGTCAACTCCCTGATGGCACTGCCCGCCATCGCCAGCGCGACGGTGAAGAAGACCGACACGTGGAACGACGACAGCCATGTGGTGCAGATTGCCTACAACCTCACCCAGTCGGAAGGCAGCAAGCAGGATGCCACAGGACGCTACCTGCTCAACACCGAGGAGGACTTTGCCGACTTTGCCGCCCTGGTCAACGGCGGACAGACCAGCCTCAACGCCATCATGCACCGCGACATCGACATCAGCGCCATCAAGGCGATGATTGGCAACAGCGAGCATCCCTACAAGGGCACCTTCGACGGCAATGGCCACACGCTCACCGTGGGCTACAGTACCTCCGAGCAGGTGACAGCCCCCATCCGCTATGCGGCTGGAGCCACCATCAAGAACCTGCACGTGGCGGGCAAACTGACTTCTTCAGCCAAGAACGTGGCTGGCATCGTGGGCATCTGTTCGTCTGGCACCAACACCATCAGCAACTGCCGCGTCTCCGCCACCATCGATAGCTCCATCAACGGCGATGCCACCAACGGCGGCTTCGTGGCTTACAATGTCGGAAGCTCCACGCTCAACATCACCGACTGCCTGTTCGACGGCCGGTTCACCGGCAGCAACTGCCATTCCAACGGCGGTTTCGTGGGATTTAACGACGGCAACGTCAACCTGAAGAACTGCCTCTATAATGGCAGAAACAATACGAGTTTGACTAACTGCAACACCTTCGCCCGTAGCCGCGATGCCAGCAAGGTCACGCTGACCAACTGCTACTACAACGATATATACCAGGCGGACATGACTTACAACAGCGTCTATCTCAGCGACGGCAGGTGGTACGTGATTATCCGCAGCAGCGATGATTGGTATAGCTTCTGCTCTATGGTGAACTCATCCAAAGGTAATTCGGATATGAATGCCATTTTGGCGGCTGACATAGAGACATCTACGAGTTGTGGAAGCAGTAGTGCTCCTTATCGTGGCATATTCGATGGCAACGGACATACAATCAAAATCTTCAGAAACAGTTCGGAAACCTATACCGCTCTTTTCAATGTAGTGGCAAACTGCACCATCAAGAATCTGCACGTAAATGCAAGTATCCTAGGTGATATTCACTCGGCAGGTCTCATCGGCGGTGTCAATGGTTCGCCCACTGTCAACATCTATCGGTGTTGGGTGTCGGGCAGCATCACGAGTACCAGCGACCATGTGGGTGGCATCTTCGGCCATACAGGTTCTTGTACCGTCAATCTGGAGGACTGCCTCTTCGATGGCTCTCTCTATGCCAGCGGCGACTCGTATGCAGGTGCCATTTTAGGATGGGGCGCGTATGAAGCCCACTGGAATGTAAGCCGCGTTTATGAACATGGCAACTACCCCAACATCAGCCATGCAGGCTTCTGTTATTATTACAACTGGGGACCTGTTGCTTGGGGGAATGGTACACTCTGCGTATCTTCCCACGGCTGGGGCGAGGTGAACTCGTCATATCGCAACCAGACTAATCAGAACTCTGTTGCCAACCTGATGAATGGGAACAAGAGCAACTCCTGGAAGGTGCAGGACAGCAAGGCCGTGCCCGTCATGGATGCTGAGCGCACCTTCCTCAATGCCACGGGCATTTGGTCTATGGGTAGTTCTTCTCTTGTCTCCAAACTCGGCGGCCAATGGCAGGTTGTCAACAACACTGCCGTTCCCAAGATGACGCAGACCGAGCCAACGACCGGCAACACGACCGTGTGGGACAAACGTGCCCGACTGCTGCTGCGCGTCAACATGCACGGCGAGAACGGCATAGACCGAAAACTCATCGACCTAACCGAAAACGAGGATGCCACCCAGAAGCACAGCTTCACCCAGGAGCTGTCGCGCAAGTGCGTGGACTACTCCTTCGACCTGATTCTGCGCCGCGGCTCATCGCCCCTGCCCATCCTCAACACGACGACCGACAGCCTGCTGGTAAGCGTGAAGAAGACCGAGACGGGCGACAACGCCAACTATAAGTTCCTCAACAGCAACCGCATCACCAAGATAACCCCCGTCCAACGGCAGAGCAGCGTGGAACTGACGTGGGAGACCAGCGGCGGCGACCACGACTTCTTCCGCATCCTGCGCCGCAAGCACTCGACCGACGCCAACGCACGGTGGACGGACACCATCGCCACCAACCTGGACCAGCTCTACTACGAGGACAAGACCGTGCTGGTGCAGCAAAGCTACGACTACCGCATCGAGAGCGTCTATCAATGTGAGGGCACCCACGTGGAGAGCGAGATTGCCTCGGGAGCCTCCTGTGTGCCCACGGGCATGATCGACGGCTACGTGCGCATGGCCGACGGTACGGCCATGGCGGGTGTGACTGTGGAGTGCCGACCGGGCAGCGACGTGAAGGGGGCCAGCGCGCTCTACACCGCTAAGACCGACGACACGGGCTACTACGTGTTCAGCGGCCTGCCCTACCAGACCAACGGCACCTACTACGTCACCGTACCCACCACGGGCGACCGGGGCAGCTACACCAGCCCCAACGCCCAGGGGCAGGTGAGCTTCACCACCAGTTCGAACTGGACCGAGGACTTCAACTTCTTCCTCGACACCTATTATATCTATAGTGGCAACGTCTATTACCGCAACACCTCCATCCCCGTGCCCGGCGTATCGTTCCGCCTGGACGGCGAGGTGATGCACGACGCCAGCCGCCAGCCCATCGTCACCGACACGCAGGGGGCCTTCGAGCTGAGCATTCCGAAGGGTGCCCACACGGTGCAGGCCGTGAAGGACGGTCACCACTTTGCCAACGACGGCTTCCTCATCAACCACGATGCCGTGGGCGACTCCACGCTCTACAACTTCGTGCAGAACGTCTCCAGCGTCTATCTGTGGGACAGCACCACCGTGGTGCTGCGCGGTCGCGTGGTGGGCGGCGACGTGGAGGGCAGCAAGGTGCTGGGCCTGTCGCAGTCGAAGAACAACCTGGGCGACTCGCTCAAGATTGTGATGCAGCTGGAGGGTGACAACACCTCGTGGCTCATCCGCCGCCAGGACGACGAGAGCGTGAAGACGGCCTCCTACAAGGTGGCCTTCGGCATGGAGGACAAGGACACCACCCGCGTGGACATCACGCGCCACGTGATGACCATCCGCCCCGACGCAAAGACGGGCGAATACCAGCTGCTGGTGCCCCCGGTGAAGTACAAGGTGACCGAGGTGTCGGCAGAGGGCTACGCCACCCTGTTCCAGCAGGGCAAGGTGGGCGAGACGATAGACCTGACCTTCCAGCAGAACGGCGACACCTGCGAGTACAGCCGCATCTACCACGCCGTGCCCACGGTGGAGGTGCAGCAGTTCAATGCCAAGAGCGAACCCTACTTCGGCGTGAAGCAGACCACCGCCGCCGACAACATCGGCAACAAGGCGGAGATGCAGCTGTGGTCGGAAGCGGCGGGCTACGCCTTCGGCTACCCCGTGTTCATGGCGGGTTCGCCCTACGGCTGGATGCTGCAGGCCTGTGAGAAATACTACAGGAACAACGACTCGAAGGCCGTGCCCGACATCGTGAACCTCCGAGGCGGCACGGTGAGCATCAAGAACCTGATGGTGAGCAGCGACGGCACGGAACAGGATAAAACTATCGAACTGGACGAGCAGGGCTATGGCTCCTACGTGTTCACCCCTGCCAACGTGACCACCGTCTTGGAGGGCGAGGATGCGCTGAAGAGCGTCGATATCACCCTGAAGTACGACGGCAACTACTACGATGTGTTCCCCTTAGACGGAAAGATCATGCGCGGCTACGTGATGGCGACCACGCCCAAGGCCGAAGGCACCTACACCGTGGCTGCCAACTATCCGCAACTGATTGATATCCTGCGCGACCCGCCAGGCAGCGGCAGCAGCAGCTACATCGAGGCCGGCTCGAAACTGAGTTACACCTACTCGCCCACCTTTGAGGGCACCCTCGGCGTGGCACTGTCGAGTGTCAGCGGCACCACGACCACGACCTACTATGGCACCTCGCTCATCAGTACCACCACAGGCATTGGTAACCACACCGGCACCGTGTCGGAGGCTCACAGTGAAAAGACCTTCGGATTCTCGCTGGCCTCCACCTACAACGGCAGTTGGGTGACCAGCTATGAGTTCGACGTGAACGAGCGTATTCAGACCCGTACAGGGCAGAAGTGGGTAGGTCCCGATGCCGACCTCTTCATGGGCACCAACGAGCAACTCATCATCCAGGATGCCATTGCCGTGCGCGTCATTCCCGAAGACCAGTACCAACTGATGAAGACCCACGAGGGCGGCTCCTTCCCTGTCAGCGACGACAAAGGCCACACCACCACCGTCAACGTGAAGGTGGGCAGCATGAAGGTGCTGGCCCAGGGCCATGACGCTGCAACGGGCAAGAACGTCTATCTGGTGCGCGACGAGGTGCTGGGTATGCGCAACCAAGTGAAATCGACCTTCATCCACTCGCAGCACTACATCGAAAAGGAACTGCTGCCCCAACTGGTCAAACTGCGCAACAGCCTCGCCGATGACACTCAGTCTGCCAACCAGGTGAAGGACCTGAACCAGCAGATAGGCTACTGGCTGAACATGCTGGCGCAGAACGAGGAGGAAAAGGTGAACGTGCTGCAGAGCAACCTGGTGAAGAACTACGACATCGACGGCGGCGTGGCATCCTTGCAGTACAGCGAGAACTTTGCTGCCTCGCGCAACAAGAGCGGATTCATCAAGTGGCCCGGACTGGACAATGCCAACATTGCCAACCTCTTCCCCTCATGGGCATGGGAACCTATCAAGGAAATCACGCAATTGGGAGAAGACGCCGCTGTCGGACAAAGAGATGATCCCGATCGCACACTGTATCTGCAGGCGGCAGTCGCAGGAAGTGAATATAAGATTAAGTTTACACCCATTCTCAGTTTCAATTTCAGCGACAAGAGCAGCGAGAACAAGGCGCAGACAAAGAAGGTAGGCTTCACGCTGTCGGCCTCGCCCAAGTCGAGCCTCAACGTGGATGTCTATCGCACCCGCAACGGAAAGTACGCCATCAGCGAGGATGACTACCAGAAGAACGACACCGTGTATGACGAGATGCTGAAGATGACGGTGGATGTGCTCAAAGAACTGCGCTACGGACAACCCTACCACCCCGCCGAGGACATCGAGGTGTATTCCAACTTCGTGTTCCGCACACGCGGCGGCACCACGAACAAGCCCTACGAGGGTGAGCGGACGACGAAGTGGTATCAGCCTGGCACGGTCATCGATGTTGCCACCGTACCGTTGGACAAGCCCAGCATCTGGATAGAGCAGCCCGTGGTGAGCAACGTGCCCTTCAACGAGCCGGCGCGCTACGTGGTGCACATGGCCAACGAGAGCGCCTACCCCGACCAGGCTTCCTACTACTTCATGTACTACCTGGAGTCGGACTGTAACCCGAAGGGCGCGAAGGTGTGCGTGGATGGCAAGGTGATCAACTCGTCGGACGAGCCAGTCTATTTCACCCCCGTGGTGGACCCCGTCACGGGCAAGCCTAACGTCATCACCAAGGAGATTACCGTCTATCCGAGCACGTCCTACGACTATGAGGACCTGGCCATCAGCCTCTACGACCCGGACGACTTGGCGCGCGTGGCGACGGCCAAGTTCTCGGCCCACTTCATCCCGTCTGCCGGCAAGGTAAACGTGAGTGTGCCGGGCGACAACTGGGTGATGAACACCGAAAGCCCCTACAACGGCAAGCGACAGGCGTACTACATGCCTGTGCGCATCGACGGCTTCGACGTGAACTTCCCGGGCTTCGACCACATCGAGCTGCAGTACAAGCTCTCGACGCAGGGCGACAAGGACTGGGTGAGCACCTGTGCCTACTACCAGGACAAGGAGCTGATGAAGAAGGCCAGCGGCGTGACCGACACCATCCCCGACAACGGCATCATCGTGGCACCCTTCTACGGCGAGGTGGATCCCGTGGAGCAGTACTACGACATCAGGGCCGTGAACTACTGCCGCTATGCGGGCGGCTACCTCACACAGGCATCGCCCATCCTGAAGGGCATCAAGGACACGCGCCTGCCGGAGCTTTTCGGCACGCCTGAACCCATCAACGGCATCCTGGGCATCGGCGACGACCTGAAGCTGACCTTCTCGGAACCCATCGCGGGCAACTACCTGAGCAAGATCAACAACTTTGAACTCCTGGGCACGCCCCTCTCCACCGACATCTCGACCTCGACGTCGGTCACCTTCGACGGACAGCTCTCGCTGGCCTACACCCAGGGACGGCGCAACCTGAAGGGCAAGAGCTTCAGCGTGGATGTGATGCTCAACCCCGGCAGCGAGGCCCGCGAGATGGCGGTGTTCAACCACGGCGGCAAGACGCACATAACCTTCGGGTTGAGCGCCGACCGACACCTGACGGCCACGGTGAACGGCGAGACGGTGCAGTCGGACCAGGCGGTGCCCTTCAACGGTATGCTGCGCCAGGTGGTCTATACCCTGGACCAGCAGGCCGACAGCATGACCCTGAGCTTCTACGACGGCAGCCAGCAGATTGGCTCGCAGAAGCTTCCGGGCATCTACGACAACGACAACAGCTCGAACATCTACATCGGCTACGACTTCAGCGACGAACAGCGGCCCTACAAGGGCGACATGCTGGAGATGCGCCTGTGGAACCACGCCCTGACGGCCTCCGACATCGCGGAGTACGGCCAGCGCACGCTGACGGGCTACGAGAGCGGCCTGCAGGACTACTACCCGATGAACGAGGGTTCGGGTGACTTCTGCTACGACAAGGCACCGGGCAGCATGGACCTGCGACTGGTGAGCACGGCCTGGAAGCGGCCCGACGGACTGGCCCTGAAACTGGACGGCACGAAGGGTCTGCGCCTGAAGCCCGACAAGTTCCTGCGCACGAAGGACCACGACTACACGCTGATGTTCTGGTTCCGCCCGACGGGCGGCAAGGGCACGCTCTTCGCCAACGGCGAGGCCACGGCTGACAGCACGGCCACCGACCGGCTGAACATCGGACTTGAGGACGCGCAGCTCTACGTGCGCTCCGACGGCTGGCAGCAGACGGTGAGCGGCTACCTGCTGAACAACGAGTGGCACCACTTCGCCATGACCGTCAGCCGCTCGCGCAACGTGGCCAACGTGTATGTGGACCAGAAGCTGACGGCCTCGTTTGCCGCCGACAGCCTGGCCGGCATCGCTAGCGACCACGTGGCACTGGGTGCGACCTACGCCGACAAGAACACGCCGACGGACGTGCTCACGGGCAACATCGACGAGGTGGCCATGTTTGAGAGCGTGCTGCCGCTGAAACTCATCAACGAGTTCACAACACACACGCCCATCGGCAGCATGACGGCCCTGATGGCCTACCTGAACTTCGAGCAGTCGGTACGCCTGGACGACAACACGATGCACCTGGAGCCTACGGGCGTCAGCCTGAAGCGGTACAAGGACAACCAGGGCAACACCCTGGCACGGCGCGACACACTCGTGAGCAGCATCGAGGCCGACATGGTGGACCGCACGCTGTTTGCACCGATGGTGAGCACGTCGCAGCTGCAGAACCTGAACTTCAACTACGTGGCCAACGACAACCAGCTCATCGTGAACATCAAGGAGCCGGACTATGCCATCGAGAAGACCAACGTCTATCTGACGGTGAAGGAACTGCCCGACCTGCAAGGCAACCTGATGGCCAGCCCCGTGACGATGAACGTGTATGTGTATCGCAACCCGCTGCGCTGGGGCGTGAAGCGCATCAGCCAGAACATCAGGTATGGCGAGGGCCTGGAAATGGACGTGACGGTGCAGAACCTGAGCGGACAGCGGCAGAACTACGAACTGGAGGACCTGCCGGTGTGGATTACGGCCTCGCAGACCAGCGGCATCATCGATGCGCTGGGCGAGGAGACCATCACCCTCACGGTGTCGCCCTACATCAATATCGGCACGTATGACGAGCAGATTACCCTTGTGGGCGAAAGCGCGATGTCGGAACCGCTGCCCGTGACGCTGAAGGTGCGCGGCGAGGCACCAGCGTGGGCCGTGAGCGACCGTCTGAAACAGGCCAACCAGACCATGATGATGGTGGCCCGCGTGAAGATTGACGGCGTGGTGGCCAGCTCGACGGAAGATGTGCTGGGCGTGTTTGACGACAGGCTGCAGACGCTGGGCGTGGCCCACATCGAGGTCGATAACACGGCCAACGCCAACGAGGCCCTGGCCTACGTGACCATCTACGGCTACACGAACCCCAACGGCACGACTCCCGCGCTGAGCTTCAAGTTCTACGACGCCTCGAAGGGGCAGGTGGTGAGCGTGCAGCCAGCCGACGGCGGCACCTACCGATTCCAGAAGGACGTGACGGTTGGTTCGGCCACCGCACCCGTGGAACTGGATGACAACTACAACGACATGCAGACGCTGCCGCTGAAGAAGGGCTGGAACTGGATTACCTTCACGGTACAGCCCACGAAAGGCACGACCACACGGCAGTTCCTGGACAGCAACTCCCTGTGGGAGGCTGGCGACATCATCATGGCCGTGGATGGCACAGAGACACAGCAGTGGACCTGCCGCGCCAAGAGCAGCGAGAGCCGGGGCTACCTCTGGGACCACGCCGAGGACTCCATCAAGATTAACTCTGCACGCATGTACAGCATCTACTCGATGAGCGACAAGACCATCTATCTGGAGGGCTTCAACTTCAGCGACAGTGTGAAGGTGCACCAGGGCTGGAACCGCATCGCCTACCAGTCGAACATCAACCTGCCCATCGAACAGGCACTGTCCGACTACATCGAGAAGGCCAGCGAGGGCGACATCGTGAAGTCGCAGGATGCCTTCGCCGTGGCCAGCCGCACGGCCAACGGCCTGGTGTGGAAGGGTTCGCTGAAATACATGGAGACCGGCAAGGGCTACATGATGAAGCGCCTCTCCGACGAAAAGGTCGCCTTTAACTATCCGCAGTTCTATGGCAGCAGCCGCTATGCCGGCAACAACGCCAGCAAGGCACGGCGCATCAGCACCGCCACGACCATGAACATCGTGGCCACCGTGAGCGGCATAGACACGGAAGAGGGTGACCGCCTGGTGGCATACTGCGGCACAGACCGCGTGGCTGAGGCCGTGGCCGACAGCGAACAGAACTACTACCTGAGCATCGGCGAGTGTGACAAGACACTGGCGTTCGCCATTGAGCGTGACGGCGAGCTGGTGGCCATGACCAGCAGCCAGATTGGCTACAAGGCCAACCAGGTGGTGGGCAGCCCCGAGGAGCCTACGGACATCAGCTTTGTCAGATTGGACGAGATGCCGCAGGACGGCAACTGGTACACCATCGCCGGCATACGGCTTGGCAAGAAGCCAGCGGTAAGCGGACTGTACATACATGACGGCAAGGTCGTGATCATTAAGAAATAAAGGTTAAACAGCAAAAACAATGAAAGCCGTGAAAAGAAACATTATAGTAGCATTGGCAGCCCTCGCCCTCGTGGCGTGGGGCTGCTCATCGGACGACGATGAGGCGACAGAAATAAAGACGCCAGAGAAGAAAGTGCTGAACGAGCAGCCTACGTTGTCGGAAGGTACGGATGCACGTCCCGCGTGGCAGACACCCGACTACGACAGCTACGAACAGACCATGATGGTGGAGGTGACGCTGCAGGACACCCTGCAGAGCTATGCCTCGGCAGCCGACCTGATGTGTGCCACCATCGGCGGCGAGGTGCGTGGCGTGGCTAAGCCTGAACAGGTGGAGGGAACGTGGCGGTTCATGCTCATTGTGGCCTCCAATGATGCCGGTGCCAGTGTCGGCCTGTCGTACTACTGCGACCGGCTGCACCGCATCTTCACCACCAGTTGGACCACGTTTGATGCCGCCGCCGTGCCTGTAGGGACGGGGGGTATCTATCAACCGGAGTTTGTAAAATAGACAAGACTAAAAGAAAAGATGAAAGCCAAGGTATATCAGAGCCCAGCCATGAGCATCGTAGAACTGAAACAAGAGACGGCCCTGCTGACCAGTCCCGGTGGTGTGGCAGCCACACGCAAGGGGTATGGCAGCAGTCAGTCGCTAAACTGGGAGGAAAGCGAGGAGGATTGACATGAAAACACAGACAAAACTAATGAGCGCACTGTCCGTCATGCTAATGGCAGGGGCGGTGCTGACGGCTTGCTCCAGCGAGAGTGACACGCCGGAGCCGGTGAAAACATTCTATATGACGGTCGATGCCACCAAAAAGGTGAGTGAGGACATGGTCCGTGCCACCCGTGCGCTCTCCCTCGACGGCTCAACGCTGAACGTCGCATGGGCAACGACGGAGCATGTGTATGTGCAAGACACGTTAATCTCCTACCCATCAGACACATTCTGGTTCCAGGGTTCCATCCAGCCTCAGACGGCTGGCACGACGACAAGGCTGAACGGTGCTGTCAGTTTGCCGGAGGGGTGGGTAATTCCCATCGATGAGGCTATTGGCACGCCGCACACGCTGACGCTCCAGTTCCCACGACCGGGAACGCCGGATTATACGGGGCAGACTGGAACGCTGGCAGATATTGCAGCAAAGTATGACTACGCCATTGCCACTGACGTGCGATTTGACATCAAGGACGACCACATAGAGGGCGTCACTACAGCAACGTTTGTCAATCAGCAGGCCATTGTCAGGTTTAATCTTATTGACAAGGCGGACGGCACCACGAAGCTCAACCCGACAGCCCTGACCGTCAACTACGGCACAAAAAGCATCGAACTGACCAGTATTCCGGCCTCCACCTACACCGCCAATGGTGACGGTGTTGTTTTCGTGGCCATCCCGGGATTCGACAATCAAGATGTGGCGCTTACGGCGACCCTCGGCAGCGACACTTATACGTTCACCAAGAAGAATGTGACATTCGCAAACGGGCAGTACTACGAGATTAACGTAAAAATGAAGAAATAACAGATTTAGGGAAACAACACTTTTATGATTGACTACGTAAAAGGACTTGTGGGGGAACTGACCCCAGCCACGGCCACCATCGAATGTGGCGGCGTGGGCTATCTCTGCCAGATTTCGCTGAACACCTACGCAGCCTTGCAGGGAAAGACCGAAGGGAAGCTGTTTGTATATGAAGCCATTCGCGAAGACGCATGGGTTCTGTTCGGCTTTGCCTCGAAGACCGAGCGGGAACTGTTTCTCCTGCTCATCGGCGTGAGCGGCGTAGGCGTGCCTTCAGAGGACATGAGAGACTTTTTATCCATTTCTTTATCAAATTCTTTGCAAAATTCATCTACAGCACAGAAAATTTCAGTAATTTTGTCTTCGGTAATCATGAGATTCGTTTTTTGTGTTGATTAGTAAGTAACTGGTAATCACTTACAAAGGTACAAAAATAATCTCAGATTACCAACTTTTTGAACAACTTTCTTATCCCGAACTGAGGTATTGAAGATTGAGTACGACAGCGGATAGCCGTCCGCGCTGACAAGCAGTCCCAGGATGATCTGGGACTCTGACGTCTTGCCGTCCTTTGAGAATCCGTTAGTGCGCAACTCGTCCTGTATGCCCGTCTCAAAGTACAGCGAGGTAACATCGTAGAACATCAGCCCTATGTTGCCACCGAGAATCTTGCGAGTGTGCTCCACGCTTATCTGCTACACCAGCTCACGCTGCTTGTTGTACAGCTTGTCCATGTAGCGGTATATCTGGTCAAGGCTGACATCCTCATGGAAGTATGACTTCAAGTAGTCTGCCGTGGCCGACTTGCTCAATGGCTGGCAGATACGGGAAATGACCAGATGACGAAGGACTTCGTCCTTAATCCTGTTGAAGCCAATGCTGTCGTAGACTTGGTTCAGAATCTGCTGGGGATTGTTGAGAACGACGGCTGAGATGTTGTTCAGTACACGCTCCGATTCCAGGAACTCCTGCTGTATAATGCTGCTTTGGGCAAAGTCTATCTCCTGCTGTCCACCAAACCTGCGTATCCACTCTGAGGCCTTGGCATACAGACGGTCGGCTTCCTCCTCGGTCTTTGCAACACCGAAGCTCTTGACCTCCTTGAAGCTTCCGCGGCTCTTGTCAACCACCACAACACTGATGGTACCCGTTCTGTTTCTCTTCTTGCGTGGGAACATGCCGCAAAGGTACACAAATTTCCTGAGTCACCCAAGTCACCAAGCAAAAATCCCTGTTTATCGGGGTTTCAAGTGGGTCGCCCCCTCGAAAATGTTAAAACCGCCGAAGTCAGGAAATAACAGCCATCATATTGACCGAGAAAGTCTATGTGGAGTTCCTGCGGATACCCTTGGCGAAGTAGTTGACGGACTTGAATTCAAGTCCTAAGCCCTAAAAATCGAAATTCAGTTTTGCGACTGCTTCCGCTTTCACCTCTTGTCTGAACTCAGCATAGACCTTTTCTGTAACCAAAGAACTGCTATGCCCAAGAAGGGAACTTATCATACTCATCTCCATTCCCTGCTCAAGAGCATTGACAGCCCAAGAATGACGAGCCATGTGAAAAGTCACTTTCTTGTCAATCTGTGCGATTTCTGATATTCTCCGGAGAGACTTGTTGACGGTCGCTGTGATAGAGTTCCGCCGGATTCTAAGCTCTTCTTCGTCTGCCAGGTCGAAGTTGTCCGGCAGCAGTCCGAACACAAACACCTTGTGCTTTCCCTTCCACTTTTCAAGAATCTTTATTGCTTCATCGGTCAGAGGAATGATGCTGCGGCCACGAGTCTTCACTTGAGTCTTGACAATCTCTTTTCTCTCAAGGCTGACATCGCTCCATCTGAGTGTAATCATGTCGCTGATACGCAAACCACAAGCGTAGAAACTAAAGAGGAAAGTATCGACAACCTCTGCTTGCCTCCTTGAAAGAGTGCTTCTGTCAAGATGAACAAATCTGCCCAACTCTTCCCTGGTCAGATACTTGACACTCTTGTGCTCGTCATCACCAATGCCGTGATTGAGTTCAATGTCCGCTATGGATTGTGCAATAGTCTTTGCAAGAAGTCCGTGCTCCGATGCGTGTGTGCAAACCTTGCTGATAGTCTCCAGATACTTCTCAACGGTGTCATGCTTGCGTCCCCTGTTTAACCCCCATAAGAGGAAGTCACGGACAATTTCTTCCGAGATGTCACCGATGAAGAAATCACCATCTTTACTTTCCCCGGACATCAGGAAATTCTCGAACCGGTTGATGTTGGTGAGACCATTCTTATATGTTGACACACGAATCTTTCTATCGTCATACTTCTTCTTCAGCACTTCACGTGCGTAGTCAAGGAAACCTATACCCCTGTCTTCTCTAAGCAGCGTGTTGTCACCAGAAATAAAACGCTTGATGGCAGAAGGAGTGACATGGCCGTTCTTCTCCACATAGTTAAAGATGCATCCATCCACTTTCTTCACCAGTTTATGAAGATAGTCATTTCGCTTCTTGTAGTCACTGCCATACGAAGCACGTAGTTCACCCGTTTTTCTGTTCCAGTCCTCAATCTTGGCAGTGAAACCTACGTTCCCTCTTATCTGCATCCCGTTACAATAATAATATAGGTAGATGGGATAAGCCTGCTGCTTATCCGGAGTCTTGGGTGTACGAAGCAGAAATCTGCCTGTTGGGAATAGTTTTGAAGTCTTGCCCATATTCTTCCTAAATGATTAATCTCTTTGATGATGTGTTTTCGATAAAACTATCTATGTCTTCGTCGGTGTAGAAGTACTTGTCACCCACTTTGCTGTAGGGTAATTGCCGCTCGTTCCGGTAGCGCGACAGTAAAGTCTCCGACACGCCGAGCTTCTTGCACATGTCATCATTTATGTAGATGTTCAATTCCTCGCCCTCATTCATCTTCCTGATGCTCTTTGTTACACGATCAATGCTTTCCATCAGTTTCTCGTAATCTTTATCGTTTAACCTCTTGTGGTATTCTTTCATCTTTCCGTAGTATTTTTGTTTTCTAAACATTATACTACAGATTTCATGATTGTTCTACCTTTCTAACTAGTGTTTACTGAATAATTAACAACTCTTTGGTATTTAAGTTTATATAACTAAATTTCTTTGCCTGTTTAACTAAAA
>CAMVPA010000051.1 GCA_947169245.1 uncultured Prevotellaceae bacterium | reverse complement strand
GCCGACCGTTTCGGCCTCCGCGATGCAGGTAATATCTATGGTCGCCTGACCAACTCCACGCAGGGCGTATTCGAGGATCGCGTCGCTGCCCTCGAGGGTGGTGTGGCCGGTCTGGCTGTGGCCTCGGGTGCCGCTGCCATCACCTACGCATTACAAAATATTGTGCAGAATGGCGACCACATCGTAGCTGCCGACAACCTCTACGGCGGTTCCTACAACCTCATCACCCACACGCTGGCCACGCAGGGCATCTCGAACACCATTCTTAATGTGAACGACCTCGAGGCCCTCGATGCAGCCATCCAGCCCAACACAAAAGTAGTATATGCCGAGACCTTCGGTAACCCCAACTCCGACGTGCTCGACCTCGAAGGTGTAGCCGCCGTGGCCCACAAGCATGGCATCCCCTTCATCGTCGACAACACCTTCGGCACACCTTACCTCATCCGTCCGCTGGAGCACGGCGCCGACATCGTGGTACACTCAGCAACAAAATTCCTCGGCGGTCACGGCACCTCTCTGGGTGGTGTCATCGTCGATGGTGGTAAGTTCGACTGGAAGCAGAACGACAAGTTCCCCACGCTCTCGAAGCCCGACCCCTCGTATCACGGCATCGTATTCGCCGACGCTGTAGGCGCTGCGGCCTACGTCACCCGCATCCGTGCCGTCATCCTACGCGATACCGGTGCAGCCATCTCCCCGTTCAACGCTTTCATCCTGTTGCAGGGTGTTGAGACCTTGAGCCTGCGTGTGGAGCGTCATGTGGAGAATGCTTTGAAGGTGGTCGACTTCCTGAGCAAGCACCCCAAGGTGGCTGCCGTGCATCACCCCGCCCTTGAGAGCCATCCCGACCATGCACTCTACAAGAAGTACTATCCCAACGGTGGTGCCTCGATCTTCACCTTCGAGGTGAAGGGCGGTCAGGAGGAGGCCTGGCGTTTCATCGACGCCCTGCAGATCTTCTCGCTACTGGCCAACGTGGCCGACGTGAAGAGCCTGGTGATTCACCCCTACACCACCACCCACTCACAGCTCTCGCCCGAGGAACTGGCCGAGCAGCACATCACGCCTGCCACCGTGCGCCTCTCTATCGGTACTGAGCACATCGACGACATCATCGACGACCTCGCCCAGGCTCTCGACAAGATTTGAGACTCTTGAAACAATGTTTTTTTGCCGGTAATCTGTCAAATCCCTAAAAAAGATTTGGCAGATTGCCTTAAAATGAGTACTTTTACACCCGAAACCGACACTTATGAGAAAGTACATTATTGCCGACAACCAGGAACTGACGCGTTTTGCGCTGGAGAACCTTCTGCGGAAAGACAATGAGAGCATCGTCTATCATGCATACGACAAAGCGGGACTTGTGGAACTGCTCAAGGAGCACGAGAGTGCCGTGGTGCTACTCGACTATACGCTGTTCGACTTCGCTGACGAAGACCAGCTGCTGATCATAGCCGAGCGCTTCAGCCTGTCAGACTGGGTGCTCATCAGCGACGAACTGACGCCACAGTTCACGCGTCGCGTCGTCTATTCGTCCCATCAGTTCAGCGTCGTCTTCAAGGACGGCCCGCTGAGTGAGCTGCGCGAAGCCCTGAACGCCGTCGAGCGCCACACGCGCTACCTCAGTCAGCGCGCCCTAGAGACCATCATCACCCAGCAGCAGGAAGACGAGACGCCCAGCATCCTGACTACCACGGAGATGGAGATTGTAAAGGCCATAGCCCAGGGTAAGACCACCAAGGAGATAGCTGCCGAGCGCTTCTCGAGCATCCACACCGTGACCACCCACCGCAAGAACATCTTCCGCAAACTGGGCATCAACACCGCCCATGAAGCGGTGAAGTACGCACTCCGCGCAGGGCTGATAGACCCTTCAGAGTTTTATATCTAAACAAGAGGTAAGAGGGATAGAGATTAGAAACTTAAAACATAATATTAAGCCATATGAAGAAAAGATCCTTGACTATCATTGCATTTGTCGCCGTTGTGCTGGCATCATGGGCGCAAGGTGTTTCTCCCCTCGACCAGCTCAAGGCCGACCCTCGGAAAGCCTATGGCACTGACTATCCCTACGAGTTCACAACCGAGAAGCTGACCAAGGCTCCCAGCGGCTACAAGCCTTTCTACATCAGCCATTACGGTCGTCACGGCTCCCGCTACTACTGGAACGCCTTCCTCTATCGCGAAATGGACAGCCTGCTGACCACCGCCCACCGCAAGCATCAGCTCACCGCCGAGGGCGAGCAGTTCTACACGAAGTTCAAGGCCGCCAAGGACGAACTGTCGACAGGTGTCAGCGAACTGACCGACCTTGGGTGGGAGCAGCACCAGCGCATTGCCCGAACCATGTATAACAACTTCCCCGAGGTGTTCAAGAAGGGCGGCAACGTGCTGGCCATTGCCTCGCTCAGCGGACGTTGCGTCATCAGCATGTCGGGCTTCTGCCAGGAGTTGGTGCAGTGTAATCCCAAGATTGAAATACGCGAGCAGTCCTCGCGCTTCACCCTCGACGGCGTGGTGCCCGACGACCGCCAGAACCCCGCCCGTCGCGAATTCCCCAGCACCAAGCCACGCTTCGAAAAGAACCGCGACCAGTTCAAGTACACCGACAATCTGCACGAAACGATTGTCAAGCGCGCCTTCACCAGCACCGAGGGCCTGCCAGGCAGCGTCCACCACATTGGCGAGAACTTCATCAACCTCTACACCTCGCTGCCCAACATCGGCCACGAGGGCATGATGGGCAACATCGTCACCGACAAGGATATAGCCGACCGGTGGGAAAGCTCCAATCTGGGCACCTACTCCTGGCTGTTCCCCCGCCAGTACATGACCATCCCCATCTTGCAGGACATCATCAAGAAGGCCGACGCCGTGATCAATGGCAGTAGCGACCGCATTGCCGACCTGCGCTTCGGCCACGACGACCGCTTAGGGCCGCTCCACATCCTGATGGGCATCAACGGAGCCGACCGCGACCCCGAGGACCCCTATGAGGTGAAGAACTGCTACCAGAACTGGAACACCTGTAAGGCGTGCAACGTTCAGCTCGTCTTCTACCGCAGCAAGAAGGCCGGCGACGACGTGCTGGTCAAATGCCTGCTTAACGGCCACGAAGCCAGCCTGCCCCTGCCCACCGACAACTATCCGTACTACAAGTGGTCGGACTTCCGCCAGTTCTATACAGACCGTTGTAATAGCAACGACCCCAACAGAACCAAGTAGTCAGACCAGCTAATTCTTCTCCGTCATGTATTTCCAGTAGCGGCGCGGCATGTCGCTGAGCTGCTTCTTGGGATTGATGCGCTCACGTATGCAGATGGCTTTGAAATAGGTGCGCCAGAGATCCTGGAACAGCTGGTCGTCGGCACTGAGGATGTCGGCGTTCATTTTTCCGTTCGATAAATCGAACGGCACGGTGGCTTCGTCCTCGAACGTCACGCGGATAACCTTGTTATCATGCCTCTCGCCCTTAAAGTCCCCCTCGTTCCTTGGAGAGGGGTTAGGGGTGAGGCCGGGGGTGGAGCTATAATAGTAGCCATAGTGGCGGCGGGCGTCGTAGATGAGCCACGACTGGTCGTTGAAGCGGTCCTGAAAGTGGTCGGTGATGAGGGGCAGCACGTTGTGGTCGGGACTGACGACGGCGAGGTACGTGCCGTCCTTCGCCTTCTGAAAGCGTATGAACTGCTTCATACGCAGCTGTTCGTGGAGCACGCGGCGGGCGGTGTTCGTCACGTGGAGCACGTCGGGGTCGGAGAAGTTGCGCTCGATGCCCTTGGTCTGGAACACCTTATATATATAATGGAAGAGCGGCGTCGGCAGGTCTTTCTCTTCCGACATCCAACTGACCATGACAAGCCGCAGAGCCTCCTTCGGCAGTTGCTTCTCCAGTCCTGCCCACACCCTGGTGGCTTTCTCCTCTGACGTTGCAACCTGCCACACGTCGTCGCAAAACAGCGGCAGTTGCCCGCCCTGCCCCAAGAGCAGGTCGGGGTGCTGCTTGCGGAAGTAGGCATCGAACACGGCCGACAGCAGACCGTCGAGCGTACCATCAAAGAGATATACCTGCATCGTTGAAAAGTTCCGAGGCGTTATTCCTGGCTTTACTTATTGTTCTTCTTCAAAGCTGAGCGTCAGTTGCCGCTCCGCTGCAGCCCGCTTCTGCTGAGCCTTCGAGAGCAGCAGGGGGCGGAGGCGTTCAGGGCGCAGCTCGTTGATGCCGACAATGGGCTGCGAGAAGCTGGAGGTAAGCTCGCCGCAGGTAATGAAATACTTCGCCTTCTTCATGACTACACCCATTTTCTTGAGGTGGTAGGAGGTGATGCGGTTGAAGCGGCGCGAGTTGACGATGAGCATGGCGCTCTTCACACCGATGCCCGGCACGCGGAGTATGTGCTCGTAGGGAGCGCTGTTGATGTCGACGGGGAAGAACTCGGGATGGCGCAGGGCCCAGCCGAGCTTGGGGTCGACGTCGAGGTCGAGGTGCGTATGGGCGTCGTCCACAATCTCGTCGACACTGAAGTGGTAGAAGCGCATCAGCCAGTCGGCCTGATAGAGTCGGTTCTCGCGCACCAAGGGCGGCTGCTTGAGTACTGGCAGCCGGGGGTCGTAGGTGTTCACGCTGATGTAGCCTGAATAGTAGACGCGCCGCATCGTGGGCTGCTGGTACATAGCGCACGACATCTTCAGGATGTCCTGATCGCTCTCCTTCGTGGCGCCCACAATCATCTGCGTCGACTGTCCCGCCGGCACAAAGCGGGGTGCATGCCGGAACTTGCGGCGGTCTTCCTTGTTCTCCAGCACGCCCTGCTGAATCTGAGCCATCGGCAGAAAGATGCTCTTGTGGTCCTTCTCGGGTGCCAGCGCTTTCAACGACTCCTCCTTGGGAATCTCGATATTGATACTCATGCGGTCGGCATAGCGGCCGGCCTCAGCCAGCAGCTCCTGCGAGGCGCCGGGGATGGTCTTCAGGTGAATGTAGCCGTTGAAGCGGTGAACAGTACGGAGGTCGCGCACAATGGCCGTCAGCCGCTCCATCGTGTAGTCTGGATTGCGCACCACCCCACTCGACAGGAACAGCCCCTCGATGTAGTTGCGCCGATAGAACTCCATCGTGATTTCCTCGAGCTCCGTGACCGAGAGCGTGGCTCGCGGAATGTCGTTCGTACGGCGATTGATGCAGTAGGCGCAGTCGTACTTGCAGTAGTTCGTCAGCATCACCTTCAGCAGCGAGATGCAACGCCCGTCGTCGGCAAACGAGTGGCAGATGCCCACGCCGCCGACGGTGGAGCCCACCATGCCCTTCTTGCCAGAGCGCACGGTGCCACTCGACGAGCACGACACGTCGTACTTCGCCGACTCTGCGAGTATCCGCAGCTTCTCCATCGTCTTCTCGGTCAGCATGTTCCGCTACTATTGGGGGTGATTGGGCCCGGAGGCTAAGCTCCCTCGGGGCTTAGTCCTCCTTGACTATCGGGTAGAGCTCGATGAACTCTCCCTGGTGGTTCTGGCCGTCGTTGATAAGCTCGGCCGTCTTCTGTCCTACGGTCTCTATGTCGTGGAAGCCAGGCAGCGCCATGTTGCCATTGAGGTCGGTAGTGGTGGGACCCGGGTGAACGGAGAACACTTCCACCGGCGTATTGCTCTGCTCGAACTCTATGGCCATCACGCCCATCATGGCGTTCTGCGCAGCCTTGCTGGCCACGTAGGCCAGCGGGTGCCAGTAGGGACTGATCTCCGAGGGCACCGTGACGTTGACAATGCGTCCCCCGTTCTTGGTGAGCAGAGGCAGCAGGGCCTTGGTGAGTGCAAACGTTCCCACGAAGTTCACATCGAGCGTCTCCCTGATGTCGCTGAGCTCCGTGTGCAGGCTGTCGACGCTCATGTCGCCGGGAATGCCCGCATTGTTGACCAGCAGCGCCAGCCCCGCATACTTCTCGCCGATGACCCTTGCAGCCTGCTCAATGCTGCCCAGGTCGCGCAGTTCAATGCTGACCCAGCCCAGCACGTCGACACCCGCCGACCTCAACTGGCCGATGGCTTCCTCGGCACGTTTCTCGTCGCGTGCGCCTACCACAACCTGCCAGCCGCTCAGCCCGAGGTGCTTGGCAATGCCGAATCCGATGCCCTTGTTGGCACCAGTCACTAAAACAATCTTTTCTTTCATAACGTTCCTACCTTATTATATTATTAAACATACCTGAATATCCGGATGCAAAAGTACAAATAAAAACGCTAAACCGAATACCTTCTATGTGGTATTTTTTGCCCTATACCAAACGTTTGGTATATAAAATGACACATTAGGGGGATTGTGGGAGTGCGGAAATCGCCGTACCTTTGCAGCGTCGAAAGACAGAGTAACTGTTTTAAAGACAGAGTAACATATTAACAGACAGAGTAACATAGTAACAGACAAAGTAACATATTAACATATTTAAAAGGATAAGATTATGAGTAAGATTGCAAAGCAGCTGACTGAGCTCGTCGGCAACACCCCACTTCTGGAGCTCAACAAGTATTCACAGGCAAAGGGTCTGGAGACCCCGGTAATAGCCAAAGTAGAGTTTTTCAACCCCGGCGGTAGCGTGAAAGACCGCATCGCACTGGCGATGATTGAGGACGCAGAGGCCAAGGGCATCCTTAAGCCCGGCGCCACCATCATCGAGCCAACAAGCGGAAACACGGGCGTAGGACTGGCACTGGTATCGGCCGTCAAGGGCTACCATCTTATCCTTACCATGCCCGAAACTATGAGTATTGAGCGTCGTAACCTCGTAAAGGCCTATGGTGCCGAGGTTCGACTCACCTCTGGCAAGGACGGCATGCCTGGTGCCATCCGCGCCGCCGAGGCCCTCCGCGACGAGATTCCCGGCAGCGTCATCCTGCAGCAGTTCGAGAACGCCGCCAACCCCGCCAAGCACTACGCCACCACGGGTCCTGAGATTTGGCGCGACACCGACGGCCAGGTCGACATCTTCATCGGCGGTGTAGGCACCGGCGGTACCATCAGCGGCACGGGTAAGTACCTCAAGGAGCAAAACCCCAACGTGAAGATCATCGCCGTAGAGCCAAAGTCGAGCCCCGTGCTGAACGGCGGCCAGAGCGGTCCCCACAAGATTCAGGGCATCGGTGCAGGCTTCGTGCCCAAGACCTACGATTCCGGCGTCATCGACGAGGTGTTCGACGTTGAGAACGACCAGGCCATCCGCACAGGCCGTGAGATTGCCCAGTCCGAAGGTCTGCTGGTAGGCATCTCGGCAGGTGCAGCCCTCTTCGCCGCCATCGAGGTGGCCAAGCGTCCTGAGAACAAGGGCAAGAAGATTGTGGTGCTGCTGCCCGACACCGGCGAGCGCTACCTCTCCACCGTGCTCTACGCCTTCGAGGACTACCCACTGTAACCAAAACTATTTTCCATGAATCTTTCGCCGCTTGCTGTCGTCAGCAGGCGGCTTTTTCTTGGAGAGCCTCCAGCATCCCGCCCTTGTTTTTGCACTTTTTTGTCAAAAGTGAGTTGAATATCGGAAAATAGTTGTAAATTTGCCCCCGTAGAACAAACAACGCGATAATGGCGAACAAAGGAACAGAAGAACTTCATTGCCTTGATACGCGACATGAACATCGAAGCTCGCTATCAGGAAATCAAGGACGAGGAGGCCCGCTCGCTCAATCGCGAAAAGAGTGCCGAGATATTAGAAACCACAAAACAGCTGTACGCATGGATACTCCAAAAACTACAGGAAAAGTCATCGACCCGGTGAACTTCACGCCCCTCACCGTACAGGGCATCCTGCCCAAGGAATTCGCCTTGGAGTTGGTGCGCCGCTATAAGGAAGTCATCGCCCCACGTTTTGACCCCGCGACGAAGGTGATGATGTTCGGCTCATACGCCAAGGACTGCCCCAACGAGTGGAGCGACATTGACGTGGCTGTCATCGTGCCCAAGATAAAGGAAGGCACGTGGTGGGACACATCGTCAAGTCTATGCCGTGATGTTGACAAAGTAAGTCTCTACATCGAACCCATCCTCTTGGAGAGTGGCGAGGACTCGCCGATTTATCGCGAGGTGATGCGGACGGGCGTGGCAGTATAATAAATAAAAAGTAGGGAGACAAAGAGCGGTAAACAAATGTCGGCAAGCGTATTGATGATTAACGCGCAGGGCATCATGCTCTCCGTACTGGGCCACGACTACTTCCTGTCGTACAATCGCATCCCTTGGATGCAGGATGCACCCATCCGTAGCGTGCTGAACGTGCAGATGAGTGGCCCCGAAGCCATCGAGTGGCCCGACCTTGACGTAGACCTCGAAATCGACAGCCTTCGCCATCCCGAGCGCTATCCGCTCGTTATCAAGCGAAATCAACTGGACATTATAAGGGCATAGTATGGATTGGTGCCCAAATGTGTAACACTGGTCTTGCTACGACCCATTGGAGAAAGAAAAAAAGATAACAAAGTAATTATACCACAAATATGGCAAAAGAATACAAAGAAGAGGGTGAAATCTAAAGCGAATTCTTGATAAAGCATACCAGTGGTTCCCAAGTTTCAAGCGTTTCCTCAATATGGAACGTGAGTGTTTGGAATACGGCTTCAACGAGGAACAGACCAACAAACTGCTGCATGGGCAGAACATCAACTATAGCGGGTGGCTTCACTCCAATGAATACAGGCGCAACGTTCTTGCGGATAACGTCACGGCACAAGTGATTAGGGACGAGAACCGAAACTTGTTCCTACATATCAACGAGATACCTATTGCCCAATGGTTTAAGGAGCAATTCGGATTGGGACAGGAAAAGCGGAGAGGATTAAGACGTTAGCACAAATTGGGAGCAAGAATTTAAATGTAAACTTGCTCCCGTTATCTTCATGATTACTATGCCTCTTGTTCTTTAGGCTCCACCCATTTCACAACTCGTATACTGACTTCGTAGAGCAGATAGAGTGGAATGGTGACGAGAATTAGGGTCATCAAGTCGGGAGGAGTGATGATGGCGGCAACCAGCATGATGACGATGAGTGCGTGCTTCCGGTACTTGGAGAGCATCCATGAGGAAACCACGCCCAACTTCCCAAGGAAGAAAGCAACGACGGGTAATTGGAAAACTACGCCCATCACCAGTGTCAACGAGACGAATGTAGAGATATAAGAGTCAAGCGTGATGTTGCTCACCACCTTTGCCGACACGCTATAAGTGCCGAGAAAACGAAAAGAGATTGGGAACAAAACAAAGTAAGACATCAACACGCCAAGCAGGAACAGCACGTAGATGATACCTGCAACCTGCACCGAATACTTCCGCTCGTTTTCATAGAGGGCAGGCGAAATGAAGCGGAACAGCTCATATAATATATAAGGCGAAGCCCCCAGCAGTCCCAAATAGACCGCCGTCGTGATATGTGTCATGAACTGGCTCGACAGGTCAGTAGCTATCATATCCACATTGAACTCCTCAAAGTGGAAATCTATACCCATCGCCTGCATCGCCGATTCTAGCCAACGATAGGTGCAAAAATTCCACTCACTCGGAGCCAGCAACACTTCCCATGTTGTTTCTTTGAAGCAAAAGACAATCATTGCGATAGCACCAGCTACCGCAATGATACGGAAAAGCATCCGGCGCAACACCTCAAGGTGTCCGCCGAATGTCAGCATTTCGTCATTCTTTGACGACTTCATCAATATCTTTCTTAGCCTCCTTCAGTTCTTCCTTCACATCCTCAAAAGGCTCAGAGGCTTCTTTGGCACCTTTCTTAAATTCGCTTATGCCGCGTCCCATGCCTCGCATCATCTCCGGCAGTTTCTTTCCGCCAAAGAGTAGCAGGGCTATGCCCGCGATGAGCATCAACTCTGTGGTGCCAATGAATAGTAACTGTGTTGCCATTATGCTTCGTTTACTACAAGGGTTATCTCACATGTCTGGAAGTTGATTTCCCAATTTCCGTTTTGATGGCTCTCCCAGTTGTATTGCTTGGCTTTCTCGTCCCACCACTGCTGGAACTTGGTGCCGGTCTCACCCATGTCTTTTATTAGTTTCTCATACAGCCCGTTATTATCGGCTGTAACAATCTTGGCCAACTCAGTCAGGCCGTTCTTGCGCTCAAAGAGCTTCTGTATCTCATCGCGCTCTTCCGGGGTCACTTGCCCCACAATTTTTCTTACTTCCATCTGTTTACGATATTAAAAGGGTCTAAATAATCTATTTCTGCTATCTCGTATGAATTGCTCAGTTGTATGCCTTTCTCCTGTAGTTTCTGTTGTAGGTAACGAGACGCATTGCGCTCAACATGTGCTACCACACACTGCTGATGCGACGGAGTATTGGCATCCATTGTCAACCTGCTGTTCATCCATATACAACGCCGGCAATGATAGGCATCACACTGACGGCAAATGGGAGCATGGTCAAGACGCAGCAGCCGGGCATTCTTAATGTTGAGTCCACTACTCAGTTCACCGACGCTCTGCTCTTCGTCCCCATAGTAGTAAGCCGGACAGATATAGAATTTCCCATTGGGTGCCAGCGTGACAGAGCTATCACCCGCTCCGCAGTTGTTCATCTCTTTCAATATGAGACGGTCGGTAAGTAAGTTGACCTGTACAGGCTTCCCCGCCTTATACATGTCAACGAGACTATCGGCCAAAGTTTCTAAGGTTTCCTTATAGCTGCCTATGTCATCATCGCTGAAGGCCTCCACGTCTGTCAGCACTATGTTCAGCCTTTCCACACTACTCAGCCACCCTGTCAGCGTCGGCAAGTTATCAGATAATTCTTGACGACTGCATCGGATAATGCATGTAGAGCCTTCTGCAGGCTTGCCCTTCCATCCATCCAACACTACGACATCAGCTCCATCATTACTTCCCACAGGCTTGATGTCTGTATGGTCTATAGAGTCGATAGCCTCCAGATACTCCGCAGGCAGTTCATAGTCAGGATAGACAAACTGCACATTCAAGTTCTCCTTCATGGCGAAGACGATGCCAGCCCTCAAATCTTCAAGACTAATGAGCCTGCGTTCTTTGCGGTTCACCTCGTAGTGGCAATACGATGTGCTTGTGTCATCTAACAATATAATAAGGTATGTCAGCATACTGGATCCTTTACTTTAGCTTTTTGTCTTTCATATTCTTCCTTGCGGCCTTCCAACTCCAATTTGCGGAACAGCTTGTTCCAATAGTAATTGTTGGCACGCACGCGGGCCTTGTGCATCTTGCAGATGGCAGTAGAGCGCTGATATACAGTATGCGTATCTGCCGCATCATAGTTCTCACCCTGGCACCATGCACATCCGCTTGCCACTTCACAGTCAATACACTCAGGCTTACTCTGTGTCGTTCGGTCCAGCGTCAGGAACGGACGCAACTTGTTCTGGTCTATGCCATCGTGGATGTTGCCGATAATCCAGGCAGGCTTGCTTCTCAGCGAATAGACGGCAAAACGTGTGCATGGATAGAAGTTACCTGCTGCATCCACAGCCAGCATCTTGCCAGCACCGCACCAGTTCTGGTTGTCGAGGTCTGGATCCATAGGCTTGCCGACAAACTCCTGATAAAACGAGCAGGCATGGTCTCTGTACAGGTCATCGTCAATGATAGCATCAGCCAGTTCTGTCAGTTGCTCTTCAAACAACACGTCATCGCCATCTTTCCAAACATCCTCAAAAACGCAGTTGATGTTCACCTCCTTAATGCCAAGACTGTATAGATGCAGCACACTCTCCTTGATATACGGAATGTCGGGCGAGGATATAGTAACCTTCGTGCCTGCTTCAGGGAATTGCGATAACCACAGCGGAATGTTTTTCACAACATCTTCGTATGAACCACGCTCCTCCTCTGGCTTAGAAATTATGCCATGCTCCATCTCTGGCGTCTTCCAGATACGGTTCAGGTCATGCTTACGCTTGGTACCGTCAATGGTGATACCAATGCTCAGGTGCGAATGGTTCTTCTTGATGAATCGTTGAACCTTGTCGGTGTGATAGTTGATGCCATTGGTGGAAAACGAGAAACGATAGGAGTTGAACCAGTGATGGTTACGCCGGTACATTTCGGTCTTGACATAATCGCAGATGCGGTCTATCAGGTCTATTTCCAAGAAAGGTTCCCCACCGATGAAGTCCCAGATGACGCTCTCTTCACAAAACTCATCCTCGCGGTCAAGTATATAGTCAATAGTGCGTTTCGCTATATCCCACGTCATCCGCTCCTTAGCGTTCTTACCCACTAAGTAGCAGTATTTGCAAGCCAACTGGCAGTCCTTAGTGACGATGAATGTGATATTCTTCGCCATTCCGTTCTGCCAGCCGGTATCATGCTCCTTAATCATTGTTTGTCTCAGTTATTGTTTTCATTATCTCACCTCATAGGAGGGTGGCCTTTCCTTAGTATTTGCCAGTGGATCTGCATGTCGTGTAACATCCATAGCTACACGTCTTCGGGCAAGATGAAGAGCACGAGCCGAAGCACGATCCTGAGCATCCAGCTTTGCTGCTTGATACACACTGTGTAGAGCAACTGCCTGCGCAGGTGCCATCACATGTGCCACCACACGATGTTCTACAGGAGCCACCACAACCTGTCGTACATGAATTATCACACTTACCGCTACAACTGGATGAGCATCCACTGCCGCAACTGCTACCGCAGCTGCTGCTACAACCAGTGGAACAACCGGTGTCGCAGCTGCCGCTGCAGTCCGAGGAACAATAGGAGCATCCCTGTGAGGTCTGCGCCTTACAAGTATCGGCACAGGTTACCGTACACGTCGTGGAACAACCTGTAGAACAATCACCGGTACAGGTCGATGCACAGCCGTAGGAGCATTCGTTGGTACAATCCGAACAGTTGCTTCCTGCCGATGAGGCCATGCAGGAATCTGCACAGGTCTGCGTACATGTGGATGAGCACCCCGATGCACAGGCCGTACATGTGGTACCTGCCGTTCCTCCGGTGCAGCTGCCAGTACACGATGAGGTACAGTTGTCCATGCAGGCTGCCTCACAACCATCACAGCCATCGGAGCCACACGATGTCAGAGCACTAAGAAATGTCGGAGCGGCTATGACTGTACCCAGCATAGGCAACAGTCCCTTGGCTGCCTTCTTAAAGAACCGCCTGCGGTTCATAAGTTCGTTGTTATTCATATTTTCATCATTCTAAAAGTCCAACATTCTGAAATTACCACACGCATGACAATAGAGGTCACCTATCCATGACTGGCCTGATGCAATATAGATAACCTACAGAGGTGGAAGCTGATCGTCCCGCGATGCCGGCATCTCCTATAACCCACATTGTCCAAACACTTTCGCCTGAGTCGTCAAAAGTTGAAGACCAGTATTGGCCTGTCTCGCCTTCTTGCATTGCCGAACTGCCTGTAATGGTTGTCTTCCATCCTGGAGCGGGCAGGAAGATAGAGTTACCATTTTTACCTGTAATGCGATGACCGTAATGACCGTCCTGCCTTTCCCATTTCATGGTGGTATTTGAACTCGATATCAGCTCTGAGCATTCTTCCCAGGTGGGCATACGCCAGGAACCGCCCCAGTCCACTGCCCATGTGCTCCATCGGAGGTAGCTGCCATAGCCACCGGGAGTGCTCGCTCCTACGTTGGTGGTTGCCCACAGTGTTCCGCTGGGCAGTCCCAGATCTACCCAGTCATGGCCCTCATGAGAGCCTGTCGTCTCAAATTCGGAGCCTTTCTGCGTCACGGTGAGGGTAGCCGTCAGCGTAGCGCTCTTCACGGTGATAATGGCCGTGCGGTCGGCAGTCAGGTTGGTAGGCTCTACATACACTGTGATTATATAACGATTCCCTTCGCCTGACTTTGTGAGTGTATAGCACCACGACTGGTTGCTCGTTACTGTCCACGATGTGTTTGAATAAATAGCGAAATCGGCTTGCCCCTCACCGCTCTCCATAGTGAGAGTGGTTGGCGACACCGACAATGTTGGAGTCGTGGGTGGATCTGGGGTGTCAGGTGTCTCAGGTGTGTAAGAGCCACCTGCCTTTTGAGTTACAGAGACATGCTGGGTATTCAGTCCGTCTCCGCTGACTGTCACCACTGCACTACGATCAGATGTTGAGTTGTTGGCACTTGTGGCCCTGAGTGTCACCGTGGCAGTCCCCTTGCCGCTCTTTACCGTGGATGAAAGCCACGAAGCACCAGTACTGATTTCCCACACGGAATTAGAAGTAATGACGATGTTTGCCTCACCGTTAGAGTCTAAGGTAACACTGGTCGGAGACACCTCAAGCCGCAAATCAGTGTCGTTGTCATCACTACTTGAACAAGAAGTCAAGATAATTCCCACACACATCATGAGCCAAAGACCAACCTTGCCGCTCATGCTTTGGAACCTTTTACGGTTCACATTTTCATAATTGTTGTACATAAGCATCTCTATTGTTTAAGTTATATGATAGCACGTCAAATGGTTTACGTATATTTCAGCGAATGCTTATGATGCACAATATAGGATACGAAGTAACCGAATTATTACCTTAGGAGTACAAATAATGGCGTGGCCATCCTTATGCACTTGACCTAAGGGGCGAGCCTGAGAAACTTTAGAACCCCTCACTACAGATAAGAATGCTACCACGCCATGTAGGCGTGTGCATAGCTAATGCTCGTAGTGATAGGGGTGTCGTTTACAGACTTCCCTTGCTTTCTTATATCGAACTATTCTAAAAAGGAGTTTCTCAGGCTACTTCAGTCAAGTGCGAAATAATAAGCTAATGCATCACCGGCTCCGGATTTCTCCCCGAAACCACTGCAAAGATAGTGAAAATTTGGCAAAGTAATGCACACAGAGGAAGAAAATTGCCGAAGAAGTTGCAAATTTAACAAAAAAGCATTATTTTTGCACCCGAAAATATGAAGATTCTCGGATAAGGCAGTCCGAATCAAACGATAACAGAACCCGTCGGCATCCCGTAGATTTGCTGGCGGGTCACCTTTTTTAAATACAGCAATGAGCAATCAGAAGCCACGCACAATAGAAAAGCTATTATGCGATTGTGAATATCCTATTTGAGAAAGGGTTACTTAAGAAGATTCCTATTATTATTCCCCTCCAAGACCTGCATTTGCTGGATAGATTTCTAAATGTACCGAATTCGGTACAATTAAAATTTGGATTGTAGAGCATTTCCCATTCTCCAAGTTTCCAAATTGTAACCTCGAAAATTGCGTTATCTCCCAAACCTCCGATAAACAAAGATGGTTTGAGATTTCTTCCAAAGTTACGAAAAGTTTCTCAAACCCCAACGATTTCTGCAAAAAAGTAGATGAAAAAGTTCTTTTTTGTTAAAAAGCGGCATAGCCGAGCGGGAGATATGGGAAAAAGTGCTTGTCTTTACAGCGCCAAAGCATTAGATTTGGCTATCCGGGCAGAATCCCGAGAGGGCAGGACTTCACCGCCACTGCCCATTTTCAGAAAAAGCCGCCTCGACAAGAGACGGCTTTTGTGCTTCTACCGATTGTATCTCTAAACCACCCGCACGTCCCACACGTCTCGCACCTGTGAGTGGTGAGTAGTGAGTTAGCTATCGTAGAATTGTCCCAGGCCGTGGGACGTTTTTCCGGGGCCGCCGCAGAATGCTGGGGGGCCGTCGGAGAATGCTGGGGGGCCGCCGGAGAATGCTGGGGGGCCGCCGGAGAATGCTGGGGGGCCGCCGCAGAAGTCTGGGAGGCCGCCGCAGAAGTCTGGGGGGCCGCCGGAGAATCGTGCGGCGGCCTCCCAGCCATAAATTCTCTCGAGAATTGAAGCGTATCAGTACCTCTCCGTTTTTTGCAAGCAAAGCGAGCAAGCCCGAGCGCTCAACTCTCAGTTCAAGTGTGTCAGGTGCGGGACGTGTGGGCTATTTCCGCCTTTTAACCATCCTCCTTCCTCTTCCATATTCCACCCTCCTCCTTCCTCTTCCACATTCCACCCTCCTCCTTCCTCTTCCACATTCCATCCTCCATCTTCCTCTTCCATATTCCGCCCTCCACATTCCACCCACCTCCCACTCCACTGAAAACCAGCAAGATACGATATTAGGATTCCTCCAGGGTAGTGCGTTTCCTTGCATGTTCCGGAAAGAGTGCCTACCTTTGCCCCCGAAAAAACAATAGAAAGGAAAAGCGTATGGAAATGATGATG
>CAMVPA010000050.1 GCA_947169245.1 uncultured Prevotellaceae bacterium | reverse complement strand
GCTCTGGCCGCAGCGAGGACTGTCTGTACCTCAACATCTGGACAACGGCAAAGACCACGGCCGACGCCCTGCCCGTGCTCATCTACTTCAACGGTGGCGGACTGATGGCCGGCTCGGGCAGCGAGCCCCGCTACGACGGCTCTTCCATTGCCAAGGAGGGCGTCATCGGTGTGACGGCCAACTACCGTGAGGGTGTGTTCGGCTTCTTTGCACACCCGGAGCTCACGGCAGCTTCCGACTACAAGGGCAGCGGCAACTACGGTTTCCTCGACCAGGTGGCTGCCATCAAGTGGGTGAAGGAGAACATCGCGGCCTTTGGTGGCAATCCCGACCGCATCACCATCGTGGGTGAGTCGGCAGGATCCTTCTCCGTTTCGCTTCTCATGTGTTCACCCCTCTCCAAGAATCTCATTGCCGGCGCCATGCTCTCGTCGGGTGCCGAGGTGCTGCCCTACGAGCCCACGTCACAGGCTGACGCCGACGCTGCCGGCGCTGCCCTGCTCAAGGAGGCCGGCATTGCCAGTCTGGCCGATGCGATGGCGATAAACGCTGATTCTCTCCAGACGCTGCTGCCCCCAAGAGGCATGGCCAACGTCGTACTTGACGGTTACTTCATGACTGAGAGTGCAGATGCCGTGTTCGAGCGTGGTGAGCAGGCCCAGGTGCCGCTGCTCGCTGGCTGGAACTCACTCGAAGCTCATCCCATGCAGGCACTCCAAGGACAGACTCCCACCCTTCAGAACTTCAAGAATGCCCTGAAAGGTCAGTTTGGCGACATGACTGACGAAATCATTGAGGCATACGGCATCACGACCGACAGAGACGTCATGACTCAGAAAGGCTTCAACCTCGTCTCCGACCTCTTCACAGGCTTCCCCACCTGGAAGGTCTGCGACTACCACGCCAAGACCGGCCTGCCCGTCTACCGTTATCACTACATGCATCCGCGTCCCCAGGTTTCTGCCAAGATGGGCGACAAAACGGCAGCCCTTGCCGGTGGCGTACGTGAGAAGACCGCCGAAGAGAAGAAAGCCGAAGCCCAGCAGTCAGCCATCGCCCCCGGTGCCGTCCACTCCGCTGACATCGAGTATGCCATGGGCACCCTCGACACCAACGAGTACTACGACTGGCAGGACGAGGACTACGCCATCTCGAAGCTGTTCCTCACCTATTATGCCAACTTCTGCAAGACCGGCAATCCAAATGGTGAGGGCCTTCCCCAGTGGACGTCCATTACCAAGGACAATCTGGATGCTCCTCCCGTGATGATTATCGACGTCGAGTCGAAGGAGGTCGCTTCCCCCGAAAAGGAGAACGCCTACCGCACGCTCGAGAAGTTCTACAGAAGCAAGAAATAGGCGTGTCAATCCGACAGGCTGCCGACTACTTCTCCGCCCGACGCTTAGGCATCAACAGCGGCAGGGTTTTCACTGGCATTATGATGAATGTTCGAAAACTGCAACACGGATGAAAAGGAGCATCATACTGATAGTGGCTACATTCAGCCTGCTGACTGCCTGTCGGATGTCGGAAACGGCTCCTCAGAGGGCTGTGGCAGAGACGGGTAGTGACAGTGCCGCTATTTTCCAGAACCTGGCCTACGAGGAAATGTTCAACGGCTCGCTGGCTAAAGCCGAGACCTACGCCTGCCGGGCTTTCCTGCTGAGCCGCGACACTACACTTGAGTGTGATGCGCTCTCATTACTCTGCTACATCTACTATCGTGAGGGCAAGCAAGAGGAGTTGCAACTGCTGATGCAGACTATATCGCCAGAGATGTATATGAGCGTGATGGACTTGCAGTCGCAGGTGGAGCAGACCAAGGCCGGACGCCAGCAGTTGATGTATGTCGTTACCATCGTCGTGCTCGTGCTGCTGCTCACTGCCCTTGGCTTCTGGTATGTCCGACGGACAAGGGCGCTGACTCGTCTCTATCAGCAACGCATAGCCACCGTCAAGCAGAAACTGGAGATCAGCGAGACCAAGGTGGGTATCGACGTGCTGCACGCCATCATCAACGACCAGAATATCAGCCAGATGGGCAAGCATGAGGAGCAGGCGGTGCTGAAGACGCTGCCAGTGGTGGACGAAGCCCTGGCCGAAGCGCTCAGCAGGGCCACATCGCCGCTGACGCCCAAGGAGACGTTCTTCTGCATCATGGAGTATTACGGCAAGACCGACCACCAGAAAGCCCGCTCGTTCTGCTGCTCGGAGCAGGCCATCCGCAGCACCAAGAGCCGTCTCAACAAGAAGATGGATATCAGCATGCTACGCTCGGAGTGATGTACTCAAAGCAGTCGAAGTTCCTGAAACTCCTTCAATATTAGATTCTTTTCGCCTTTTCATCACCACGGTATTCGCCCATAAAGAGCGAAACGCCCGTTTGGCTGTCGCCGATAACGAACATAAATGGTCTGTCCACGCAGATGTAGCGGTAACTGGGCGTTTCGTCGACACCAAAAGCACCAATTGCCATTGACGCCTTGGTGGCGGCAGATGCCTCTGTGCCCTTTTGATTAACTTCTATATAAGCCCGTTGCTCTACATTGGCGATATACAGGGGCACGTCTGACATGCGCCTGAACGAGGCCTGTGGGGTAAACGCCAGCCGTATACCCATTTGCTGCAAAATAGGTATGAGTGGCTGTTTAAAGCGCATTTCGAATCTGGGCATTTCCAACTTGGTTTCGGTATTTCCCTCCTTTGTCTTTAATAGATATTCTAACTCACTGGTTGTCAGTTCATTCAATACGTTCTCAACACTATTGCCCTTATTAGGCAACAACAGCAGCATTTTGTAACGTCCACCACGATAATTCAGCCCCAGAGCAACATAGTGTGCCCGATCTTCAACCATCATGTCTGCGAGTCGGCTCATGCCAGGCAGCAGAACTTTCGATTTATCAGCATTCTCAAAAGGCATCCGATGAATGTCCTCGAAAGATTCTTCCCAAAGTGCCTTAAAGCAGATGGCACTAAGCAGTACCGTCACTGCATCATTGCTATCTGTTATTTGGGGTATCATGCCTCCTGTCTGTTTCTGGCACCATTGGTCAATTTTCTGTCGCTCTTCTGCTTTACTCAAATCGAGAACCTTTGTGACGGTGTTGCGGTAATGGCGTGCAATGGTGTTGGTAAAATCCTTTCGTAGGGGAATGTCGGGACGTGTAGCCAAGAGATTTGCCATATGCAGGCTTGCGTGCGGGTCGGCTTTCATTTCTAATTTGGAAAGCAGGCTTTCAACATCTTCTGCCTTCATGCCTAAAACGTTGGTCAGCTCAGATAGTGTCTCTCCCTCAGCTCCGTAGGTAATGATACTTATCAGCGTTGCTACGCTCAGCGGGGAAACGACGAAGTTTTGCATCCTTTCACTGGTCTTGTGAATCTGTAGGAACAGTTGGAGAGCAAACTTATTCATTTGCTCAGTGGGTGACTGGTCTTTGCCGGCGATGATGGTTTGTTGTGTTTCAGTTAAACGGGAATTGGTTTGCAATCGGAAAGTTACGGGGATAACGTATTTTACTCTGACCGCCACACCACTCTGCTTGCCGGGATTCCATTTAGGCATTGCGCTGACCACTCTAACAGCCTCCTTGTCCAACAGCGGGTCAACACTCTTGGCAACCTTGACATGGCTGATGCTGCCGTCCTTCTCAACCACAAAGATAACGATGACCCGCCCCTGAATACTGGCTTCGGCTAATTCCTCAGGATAGCGTATGTTCTCATACAAGTATTCCATCAGCTTCTGCTGTCCACCAGGGAACGACGGCATCTGCTCAACAACATCGAACACCTTCTCATGGAAGTCTGGATTAAGATATGGATTAGGCATGGGAACGGGTTCGACGATACGTTTCGTCAATTCCCTTTCCTCGCTGACACTGTCTACTTTAATCGCCTTGTCGCTACAACCAGTCAAGGCCAATAAGCCGACCAAGATGCCGACAATCTTAATCTTGTTAGCGTCGGCCACCTGCTTGCGGATGGTGGTCTTCAGCACGCTGCAAATTGATTCCCCTTTTGTCATCGTCTTCTTGTTTTAAGTTTGATGATGCAAAGATACGAAATTAATAGACCATTGTCAAGAGGGGCAGGGACATTGACACGGCTGAAACAAACAAGAGCCTGATAGTCAGACTCTTGTAAATAGCATTTCTTGACATTGACACAAACAGCTTACAGGCAACTGCTGACACTTCCAGACTCGAGAAGTCGTTCACGGGCTTCGTCATAGCCCAGTCCTAAAGAATCTTGCAACATGCGCGTACCTCTGTCTATCAGTTTGTCGTTCGTCAGTTGCATATTCACCATCCTGTTGCCCTGCACACGCCCCATACGAATCATCAATGCAGTGGAAATCATGTTCAGCACCATCTTCTGTGCCGTGCCGCTCTTCATGCGGCTGGAACCCGTCACGAACTCAGGTCCCACGATGGTCTCGATGGGAAACTCTGCTTCTTGGGCTAATGGTGTATTGGGGTTGCTGGTGATACAGCCCGTCAGCAGCCCATTCCGACGAGCCTGACGGATGGCATCCACCACATAGGGTGTAGTACCTGAAGCCGCAATGCCCAGCACGGTGTCGTCCTCTGTGGGATGATACGCCTGCAGGTCCTTCCAACCCTGCTCGGCAATATCCTCAGCATGCTCTACAGCATGCCGCAGGGCCTTGTCGCCTCCTGCTATGACGCCAATCACCCAAGACTCGGACACGCCAAACGTCGGCGGCAGCTCGCTGGCATCGAGCACACCCAGACGGCCGCTGGTACCAGCTCCGATATAAAAGAGCCTCCCACCCCGCTTCATTCGCGGCTCAATGGCCGTCACAAAAGTCTCTATCTGCGGTAAGGCCTTACGGACAGCCTCTGCCACTAGCGCATCCTCATCGTTGATGTGCTGCAGCAACTCGCCTACCGACATCTGTTCCAGATGGTCGTAGTGCGACGACTGTTCAGTAATCCTATCTTTCATCGGTCAGTTTTCTTATGTTTCAGTTGCAAAGTTACAAATAATCCTCGAGAAACGACATGCTGAAGCAAAAAAATTACATTTAACGAATAAAGTAGCAGAAAAAGTTGTACCTTTGCCAAGCAAAACAAAAATCAAGGATATGCAACCAATGATACGACTGAGCCGATGGCTCGCTTCGAACGCTTCGCTGTTCATCATCGCCATAGCTGTACTGACATTCTTCGTGCCCGACCTCTTCGTGTGGGTTCGCGGCACCACGCAGACCGTGATTCTCGGCATCATCATGCTGACGATGGGTCTGACGCTCACCACTGACGACTTCCGTATTCTGGCGCGCCGGCCCTGGGACATCCTCATCGGTGCCTGCGCACAGTTCTTCATCATGCCGTGCGTGGCCTATCTGCTGGTGCATGTCTTCCGACTGGAACCCGCGTTGGCACTCGGCATCCTGCTCGTAGGCTGCTGTCCCGGCGGCGTGTCGAGCAACATCATGTCGTATCTCTGTCACGGCGATGTAGCCTTCAGCGTAGGAATGACCTGCGCCTCTACCCTACTTGCTCCCGTCATGACCCCGTTGCTGATGGAGCTGACGGCTGGCGAGATCATCGAAATCGACGCCATCGGCATGTTTCTGAACATCCTCATCGTGACGATTATCCCCGTTGGAATCGGTTGTTTTCTCAACTACACTTATTCAAAGAACGAGCATTTTCCAACCATCCAGTCGCTGATGCCTGGCTTGAGTGTCACCTGTCTGGCCTGCATCGTGGGCGGCGTCATCTCAACCGTTCACGACGATCTCATTGCCCGCGGCCTCTGGCTCTTCCTTTGGACGTTTGCCGTCGTGTTCTGCCACAACACCCTAGGGTATATCCTTGGTTACACGGCAGGCTGGCTTTCCAAGTTCTCAAAGGCCAAGAAACGCACCATCAGCATCGAGGTGGGTATGCAGAACGCAGGGCTCGCCACCGTTCTTGCCGGCAACTTCTTCGCTGCCCAGCCACTCGCCGTGCTGCCCTGCGCCATCAGCTGCGCCTGGCATAGCATCAGCGGCACCATCCTCGCCGGACTCTTTCTACGCTTCGACAAAACTGCGCGACAACATCACTAACTCGCAGAAAGACTGATACGATGTAGGCGTGTGGCTAATACGTTCCACATCGAGGATATAGGAAATGTCGTTAAGCGGACGATTGTCGTAATAGTAAAGCGTGATTTGATAATTATTCGTAGTCGTCAATCACGCTGTTCATGAAGTCCATCATCGGCTTGGCGGCACGGCACGAGGCCAGGATGTTTATTACTTGCTATAATATTGTTCTATTTAGTCAATTGTCCCCACCTTGGAAAGTCGTTCATTTAATTCACGGACATTCTCCAAAAGGTTCCAGATGCCGTCTTCGGACAACACCCCACGCTTTAGGTCTGGCGGCAAGAGACCCTGTTCGTCATCAGCAAAGTCCTTTTTCCATTCATCACTGCCATAATACGCTTCGAGTGCTTTCAGGCTCTCCTGCACCCCGGCATAATCCTCAAGCGCACCCGAAAGCCTGATAACAGCTTCGGAGGCACGACCAAGGTGCTTCTCCATCAATTCTATACGTTCTATCTGTTTCATGCTGCAAAAGTACAAATAAAAATCAAAACCTATGGCATATCTTCAGAAAAACACGTATCTTTGCACCATGATTCAAAAACCGCAACTGGATTATTACGAAATGGGGGCCGATGTCGTGGCTTTCAGCACAACCCGTCACGGAGGCTGGAGCAAGGGGCACCCGACTTCTGCCGCATGTCAAAGCGAGAACTATGCGGCATTTAACATCAACCGCTATTGCGGCGACGACGAGGAGCATATCCGCAAGAACCGTGAGGCGTTGTGCTCGCTGCTGGGCATCGGAGACGACCGGTTGCTGATGCCTCATCAGGTACATCTGACAAAGACTGCACGTATAGACGAGGCTCTGCTATCGCTATCGGAGGAGCAAAGGCGCGAGGCTCTGGAGGGCTACGATGCTCTGATGACTAATATGAAAGATGTGTGCATTGGCGTCTCCACAGCCGACTGCATACCCATACTGCTCTACGACAAGGAGAAACATGCCGTCTGTGCCATCCATGCCGGCTGGCGAGGCACCGTTAAGCGTATTGCCGAGAAGGCTATCGCGGCCATGAAGGAAGCCTACGGCACACAGCCTCAGCAGCTCATAGCACAGATAGGCCCCGGCATCCATCTCGACAGTTTCGAGGTGGGTGACGAGGTCTATGAGACCTTTGCGCAAGCGGGGTTCGACATGAAACAAATATCTAAAAAGTTACCTCCATCTGACAGCGGTAGCAGATTTTCCACGCTTCACTCTTCACTTTTAGCTTATAAGTGGCACATCGACCTGCCTGAGTGCAACCGCCTGCAACTCATCGCTGCCGGCTTGTCGCCTCAGAACATCAAGGTCTCGCCCGTCTGCACCTTCCAACAATCCAACGACTATTTCTCTGCCCGTCGTCTGGGCATCAACAGCGGCCGCATCTTCACGGGTATAAAACTCAATCATTAGATAGGATAATTTAGGGAGACCGTCCCACTTGATTCAAGAATAAGACGAAACAAGGGTCAACGAGACAGAAATCCTATATGCCCAAACCAATTATCCATTCTTTGAAGAATGGATCTTCTATCTCATAATCTAATTGATTGCTTGATTGCGTAAATCATTTATTTAAATACTCAGTGAACTTTACGTCTTTCTTTTTGATGTAGTCAACGTGCGCATCGCGGAAATTAATACAAAGACGCTCAAATGACCAAAGCAGTGGCTGCCCCCAGAAACCACGCGAGTCTGAAAAAGGAATAAAGCCATGGGCATACATCCCTGCTTCAAGCCACATCCTCACTCCACCAACCTCCGCAAAGAATCCTTTCTTGTGCTCGGCATATTGTCTTGGCAACAGAAAACTATTGGAACCAGTATCCAATACAAACGAGCTATCGTGACCGTCGAGCGTACAAGGAAGACAGATACATCGCTCTCCTCTCTTGCCTGCATTCATGGTAAAATTTGCCTCTGCCTTCTGTTCTGGCAGTGGATAGCGGAACACTATACTATCACACGACAATTCCATATACCCAAGTCGGAACAAGTCGGGAGTACCAATGAAGCCAACGCAGTCATACTCATTTGTCTCGTCAGATACCCACACGGGTAGATTGCATAATTTGATGCCGTCAATTCTCAGGCTGTCCACAACACCCAATTGCATACTATAGACTACGTCTGGATATGTGGCAGAAATGGCCTTAATAGAATCTGGTAAAAGTCTTACGGCTATTTGACGAGCATATTTCCGAAACAAAATAGTGCTCGACATCATTCCCGTATCCAAGATGAAACGCCTGTTCTTCACTTGGTTCACATTTGCATCAAAACAAATATGCCCTGCGGAATCCTTTTCAAATGCCAAACTTACCGTATTCTTTGAGCGGAGGATGCTGACAGGACGGATTTCTTTACCCTCTTTTGCCAGCCGATGCCAATGACTTGCCCGCTCCATCAACTTATAATCCTCCTGCCATCGACGGTCTAAATAACAAGCCATCTGTTCAATCTCGTCATATCGATTCTGCAAAAGTGCCAATCTGTATTTCAAATCAAGCAGATAGGCAGCAATACCTTTCTCTAATTGTTGGTTATTCGCTTTCTCCAAAACAAAATCTGCCATTTTTATTGCCAGACTATCCATACCATACGCCCGACAATAGTCTATGATGACCAAGCATTTTATCAGCGGATCTATACCCATGTCTTTCTGCAATGCCTTAACATACATTTCTTCATAATCCACATGCCTCAGGTCGGCAGAAGCATTTAGCTGCGCCTGCAACCAGTCGTTCTGGTCTTGGGCATGAATCTGGCCACAAACAATGCAAAAAAAACATAGCCACAAAAATCGCAATGTCGTACCTTGTCTTTTCATCAAACTATAACTATCACAGTGCAAATAAAGTCCTTCGTAATTGGCAAAAGTCACCGCTCAATGGTTACTTCACTTTGGCGTTCTTCTCCAACGTCCAGTCTTTGCGCTCAAGGATGGCAGGCTTGTCGCCAACAAACATCTTTGAGGCCTCTTGGTCGCCCTTCAGCTGCCAGTCGAGCCAAGCACGGGCCACAATGGCAAACTCACCACCGTTGGGCTGATTGTAGGTGCCACCATGACCTACGGGCAGATTACAGGCAATGGCCGGCACATGGTCGATGCGCTTGAAGTCGTCCATACCATTGTTGTAGGCAATGTCGGTCTCACCACCAAGGATATAAATGATGGGACAGTGGATATCCTTCAACTTGGCCTTTGGAATGCTCGGCATACCTGGCATACGACGGGCATTGGCACCGCCTTCGTCACCCTCGGGCTGCTCGAACAGACCGCTATTGCAAATCATGATAGAGGTGACGCGAGGGTCGAAGCAGTTGAAAAGTGCCTGCAGTCCACCGCACGACATACCCGAAATGCAGATGTGCTTAGTGTCAATCTTCTGATAGAACGGACTGTTCTTATCGACATTCTGGGCAAAGGCCCAGTCCATCGATTCCACCTGTTGCTCAGTGCGCGACTGGTTACCACGTCCCATGCCACCAAAGCCGCGAGGCGCATCTTGCTTCGGCATGATGCCTGTAGCAAGCACGAGATAGCCGTAGGAGGCAATGTCGTTGAGGAACTTCTCGTGACCGCGAGGCGAGTTGGCGCAGCCGCCGTTACCCCAGACCAGCACGGGCAGGGCTTTCTGGGCATTGAACACAGAGAGATCCTTCGGAGCGAACACGGTGTGCTCCTTGAAGCCTTCCACCTCGTACATCACAGCCTTGTAGGGACCTGTTCCGCCTTCCTCGAGAACAGTCGGTTCGGTTTGTGCAAACATGCTTGTACCCATAGCGAACACAAGCGTCAAAGTCATCATCAGTTTCTTTTTCATAAGTCAGGTTTTTAGTGATTACGCTGCAAAGATACAAATAAATGGATAAGGAAGCAAACAAATCATCGGAAAAAGTTGCATCTTTACCTTGCAAAATCATGGATAGAGCGGAGTTTGAAAGGCAATCAAAGAGCGGCTTTCGCTCTTTGATTGCCGACAGCAGCCACGGCGTTAACGCCGCTGTCGTTCGGTCTCGTCGCGCTTGGCTCTATAGAAGCGGTCGACAAAGTCTATCTGCTCGCGGTTGGGCACCATGATGAGCGAGGCGCCGTTGCTGAACTGCATGGTGGTGGGCTTAGCGGCGTCGAACGTAGGCCAATAAGGCAGGCCAGGGCCGTTGGGGTTGCCCGTCTTGGCGAAGTTGACCCAATACTGCTGGAGTATCTCGGCCACTGCGGCCTCATGCGGATACTTGTCTGCCGCACCAAGGAACGTCTCGTTCAGGTACATGATGTCGTCGGCATGGGCCACGCCCCTGCGGCGCTTGTCGTGCGAGAAGCTGCGCGTCGAGGGCTGCGCGAGATAGGCGGCATAGGCACCGCTCTTACCCGTCTTTGCCTGCAGACTCACCCAGGCGAACGAAGGCCATGCAAAGCCCATCTCGCGGAAAGCATCGCCATAGGCATGCCAGGCTTCGTCGTCGGTACGTCCAGGATAGACCTTCAGCGCCTCGTCGGCAAAGTCGCCGAAAATGGCCCGGACGGTCTTCTGATAGTCCTCGGCCTTGATATTGCCCGGACTGAAGAGGGCGCCCTCGTCGCTATTGGTCATGACGATGACGGGCACGTCGTTATACTCGCCACGCTCGTAGAGACGGTACTGGTCATCGCAGATGACATAGCCGTCGACACAGGGCCAGAAGCCGGCAAAACCCACATCACCATCGCAAAGCTCCATGGCCGACATCTTGCGCATCTGCTTGATGTTCTTTTTCTTCAGATGCTTCTGGAAGGCCAGTCCCTGCTGCTCGGCACCCTTCTGCGAAGCGTCCATACCCAACGTGCGGGGCTGGTCTCTCCACGGGGCGAACGAACCGCCGCTATGACTGATGGCGGCACGGAACAGCCCCTTGGCCAGAGGCGAGGCGCAAAGCATGCTACAGCTGATGGCACCGGCCGACTCGCCGAAGATGGTCACCTTCGTGGGGTCGCCACCAAAGCTGCCTATATTACGCTGTACCCACTGGAGGGCATAGATCTGGTCGAGCAGACCGTAGTTGCCCGAGTGGCCGTCGGGCGACTCCTTGCTAAGTTCCGGATGGGCCATGAAGCCCAGTGCACCCGTACGATACTCGACACTGACAATCACCACCCCACGACGGGCCAGACTGGTCCACAGGTCGCCACCGTACCACTCGGTCTGGAAACCGCCACCATGTATCCACACCATGACGGGCAGACGGTCGGCCGGAGACTTGGCGGGCGTAGCAATGCCCAGATACAGACAGTCCTCGCTCATCATGTCGGCCGTACGTCCAGGACGCGTAGGCTGCGGAGGCAGCGGGCCGAACTTGTCACACACTCTGACACCCTCCCAGGCCTGTGCAGGCTGGGGGGCACGCCAACGGAGGTTGCCTACTGGCGGCGCGGCATAGGGGATGGCACGATAGACGGCAAGACCGCCGTCGGCGACGCCCTCGACATCGCCGGTTTCCACGTGGGTCTTCAACAGGGGCTGAGCCTGCAGGTGGGTTGCCAAGACTAACAGCGGAAGGACTAACAGACGTAAACTCTTTTTCATAAGCATATTTGTTTTTAAAACGTGAACGGATACGGATTAGTTGGAGGACTGCTCGTAAGTGCTACTGATGGACTGAAGGACCGTGGCCGAGGCTCCTGTTGAACCGGTGTGCTGGATGTGGATGCCACCATAGTCGTTGGGACGGGCGATGGCGGCCGACAACTGCTGGCGACGGCCGGCGTTCTCAATCAGGGCCGTAAGCACGGGACCGCGGGCCGAAAGCGTCACGCGACAGCCGCGCTTGAAGAGCCGACACTCAACGGGGGCGCTAATGGCGCGGGGACGGCCGTCGTAATACTCGACCAGCACCGCCTCGACGGCGCTGTCGTAGGCGGGGGTGCGCTCGAAGCGCAAGCCATAGCCAGTGAGTGTCTGTGTGTCGAACTTGATGCAGAGATCCAGATACTGGCCGGTGGCGCTGCCGAAGCCCTGACCAGCCGACTTGCAGGGCGAGAGCTCAACGGTGAGGGTCTGGTCGGGATAGTGCTCATCGGGGTTGCCGGTGAACATCAGCCTTGCGCCGCGGACGTTGGGAATGAGGCCATAGCAGCCCTCGGCGCCGTCGACACCCTCGCCAAAGCACCAAGCGGGGCGCGAAACGTCGGGCTCCCACTGGTAGGCGGCGGTGTCGGCGGGCTTAAAGGCATCAAGCGTCCAGCGACCGGCGACGAGTGCCGACTGGCCCACAAGTGGCAACAGGGGCATGGTGACGGCCATGGGCACGTCGGGCGGCATGGGCACACTGAGGGGCTTGCCGTTCAGCGTGCAGTCCTCCATGAGGCACAGCTTCTTGGGATTGGGCTTGGGCGTCCACGCTATCGTGAGGTTGGGGTCGTCGCTCGTCCAGCGGCAGTGGCGCATGATGACGGGGTCGGAGATCTTGGTGAGATACTGCACTCCCTGAACCTTCGAGTGGATGTCGCAGTCGTCAAACACGGCTCCTTGGGGCGAGGTGGCATAGAAGGGCTTGCTGCTGAAGAACGTGAAACGGCAGCGACGGTAGGTGGCGGTGCCGCAAAGCGCATCGTCGGTGCACTCAAAGTAGCAGTCATAGAACAGCGCACTACGGGCCCCGGCAAACGGGCAGAGGTTCAGGCGAGAGATGAAACGACAGTGGCGGGCCTCGTAGCGGTCGCCACGACAGACAACCAGCTGGGCCTGAACAATGGCGTCGGCTCGACGGCGACGACTCAGCCGGGGATTGAGCTGGTAGTCGAGGTCGACGTTGCAGTAGTTGCCGAAGGTCAGGTTCTCGGCCAGAATATCGCTGCCAGTGATGTGAAGCATGGTGAAGTTGCCGTCGGCCCCCTGCGTCTGACCGCGGTTGCAGGCCAAGACCACATCGTCGGGATGGGAGCCTGTGCCGACGAGTCGCGTTCGGCTGAGGCGCACTTTCATGCCATAGGGCTGGGTGTCGCCGGGCTCTGGCTTGCGGACTGCGGGGTCGTCGGGGTCGTCAATCCAATAGACACCGGGAGCGATGTGAATGGTGGTCCAGAGACTGTCGTCGGCAAAGGCCTCGGCCCGGCGAAGGGCATCGCTCACCGTAGCGAAGCGGTTGCGCTTGACGCTTGTCTTGGTGTGGGAGTCAACATAAAGATGGTGCTCCGTTTGTGCGCTGACTGCAGCACACCAAAGAATCATTGCTACCAACAGGTAATACTTACTATGCATACCGAAAACCCTTATTGAAAGAACAGACTAACGCCCACGACGGAGATGACGGCTCCAAGGACCGCTCGCCAGGTAATCTTCTCATGGAAAAGCCAGGCCGACGGCAGGATGATGATGATGGGTGTCATGGCCATCAGTGTAGAGGCAATGCCGGCAGCCGTGTACTGCACAGCCATCAGCGAGAAACCCACGCCCACGAAGGGGCCAAAGACGGTGGTGGCCGTGGCCACGGAAAGACCACGCAGGTCGTGCATGGCTTCGCGTAAAGGGCCCATTCCATCGCGGAAATAGTGGAGCAGCGAGAAACCAACGATGCCCGCCAGGCAGCGATAGAAATTGGCACTAAAGGGCACCAGCCACTCGGGCATGCCGGCAACGGCCTCGTAATGGTCCATGCCTATCTTGCTGAGCACCAAACCGACACCCTGGCACACGGCGGCACCTATGGCGTAGAGCACACCATTGAGGGGCAGTTTCAGCGACAGCTTGTGACGCTGGCCGCGTCCCAATACGGAGATGCTGATGCCCAGAAGCGTTATCAGCATGGCTACAAGGCTGATAGACGACAGCTGCTGACCCAGCGACAACCAAGCCGTCAGTGCTGCCGCCAACGGAGCAAGCGTCATGAAGAGCTGGCCGTAACGCGAACCTATTATAATATAGCACTGGAAGAGGCAGAAGTCGCCAATGACGTAGCCCACGAGGCCCGACAGCAACATCCACCCCGCTGCCTCGGGCGAGGCACCTGCAGGCAACGGACTGCCCGTGGCCACACCAAACAGCACCAGCGAGAACACCAGCGCCAAGGCCATGCGCAGCACGTTCAGCGTCAGATTGCCCAACCGCTTTGAGCCAAACTCGCTCAGCAGCGCCGTCGCCGTCCATGAGAAGGCAACGCCTATAGATATCAGTTCACCTATGTAAGTCATTGTTAGTTGTGTTGGGTATATTTCCTGCTATTGCGTATCACTATGCCTTTATATGCTTGGCCTACACGCTGGCCGATGATGTTGAAAGCGGGACCTCGCTCGACGGTATCACCACTCGCAACTGCCTTGACGGCATCGGTAATATGGTCGACGAACGTAAAGGTAATGCTTCCGTCGTCGTGTTCTGTGATGTTCTGAAAAGCTTTGTTCCAGGCTTCTCCAACATAGGGAGCAAAGCTTACCAGAGCGGTTTCGTCACTACACGATGTCTGGCCACTCGTACCCGGGAATGGGTCGCCGGCCAGCTGGGAATATATGTCGGCGTTTCTGATTGTCTTACCGTCTATCACCTTGCCTACATTGAAGAATGAAAAAAGCAGATTGTCGGCAGGAACAACCGTCATGCGCGGATGGCCCTTCTCGTTGTTAGGCGAATTGGAAGCAAGCGAAAACAATTGGGAGTCGTAGTTGACGTGGTACATCAACATGCCATGACCTCGCTGCCGGGAGTTGATGCCTAATAACTGAATGTCTTCCACTATCAAGTATTCGTTGCCCGTAGGGTCATTGTCGTTCAAGATGCGGTAGGCGGTGCCGCCGCTGTCAATGGGTTTCAACTCCACAGTGCAGAGTTGGCCACTGGCATCGAGGGTCGGAATATTGATCCACCCCATTGCCTCGCGCTCCCACGCTGTATAGGCACAGGGAGCATAGCCGTTGACATTATAGTTGCCGCTATCCATCAGGCTCCAGTACTCCATGCCTTGATTGTCGGTGCCGTTCACACTCGAAACGGTAGGATAGAAGTCGGGCAATCCTAAACTGTGTGATAACTCATGACAGAAGGTGCCTATACCATTTATACGCTGATAAGGAGCCATAGGCCAGCATCCAGGGAAGCCGTTTAACTCGGCACTGACAAGATATCTGGAGATCTTCTTCCCGTCGTAGGTCCCGCCGCTCGCATTTCCTGACTTCGGCCAGATGCAGTCGGCAGAGTTGCCCGTCATCGATTCGGAGTAGCCGGCATAGATGATAATGGCCAAGTCGACACTGCCGTCGTCGTTGGCGTCATAACGGGAGAAATCAATATGATCGTCCAGTAGCGAACAGGCGTGCTGGAAGAGCAGAGACATGTTCTCGCCCTTTCCGCCAGCTGTTTCGCCACCGTAGGTTTTCAGGGGGTTGGGCAGTTCCACCGGCCCGTAGACGTCAAACTCTGGGGCAAACTGCCCAAAGCTCATTTCACTGAAATAGTGGCTCACGCTACGGAGGTTGGCTGTTTCGCCATTACCAAAGTCATCTAATGACGACATGTTGTTGAGGTATTGGTCGAAGGACTGCAAGGGATTTGAAAAGGAGAATTTCACGTCGCTGAACTCCGCCAGAATCACCAAGGCCTTCGGATGGCCTGTATGCGGAAAGTGATTGGAGCTGGCTGCTATGGGCTCGCGACGCAGGTTGTTGACGTGACGTCGTGCTGCACTTTTCTGCGTAAACAGCTCTATGTCCTGACGAGAGATGGCCGCCAGCTCCTGGCTGCCACGATGAGCACCGTCGTGAGCCAAGAGGCCAGAGGAGTGCAGCTCGCCGTCGGCATCGACCTCGGCCACCGTCCAACCACCAGGCTCCTGAACAAGCAACACGCCGTCAAGGGTCGTCACATAGTGGAGATCCTCATCGCCATTACCTATTATCGTCAGGCTGGTACCGTCACTCTGCTGTACTGTAATGGGGTGTGGAAATGCTTTTACTGCATGGGCCTTTATAAAACCCATGAGCAGAAATGCCAGGAGAAAACAAACTTTTCTTACCATACAACAAAAAATAAAGACCCCACCCCTGTCCCTCACGTATTGAGTGAGCGGCGAATGGGGGTGGGGCCTTAGATATTAGTCAGCCAGCTTGGCCTTGATCATCTCGCGGTTCAGGCGAGCAATGTTGGCGATGGTCTCGTTCTTCGGGCAAACGGCCTCGCAAGCGCGAGTGTTGGTGCAGTTGCCGAAGCCGAGCTCGTCCATCTTGGCAATCATGTTCTTAACACGACGGGCGGCCTCTACGCGACCCTGGGGAAGCAGGGCAAGCTGAGACACCTTAGAACTGACGAACAGCATGGCAGAGCCATTCTTACAAGCAGCTACGCAGGCACCGCAACCGATACATGTAGCGCAGTCCATAGCCTCGTCGGCATCTTCCTTGGAAATCAGGATAGCATTAGCGTCCTGAGCCTGACCGGTGCGGATGGTGGTGTAGCCACCAGCCTGGATAATCTTATCGAAGGCAT
>CAMVPA010000049.1 GCA_947169245.1 uncultured Prevotellaceae bacterium | reverse complement strand
GTGCAATGTCGGGGTACTGCTCAATGGGCAGCGACACCAGACCAATGAAACCCAGCAGGACGATGAGGATGGAGATCACCGTCGACAGTACCGGGCGTTTGATAAAATTCGTAAAAGTCATAGTAAAGCCCCCCTCTTATCCCCCCGACTGGGGGGAGGCCGCAACAGGGGCGCGGGCCTATGTGTCTATTATAACCTCCCCCAGCTGGGGGAGGATGGAGGGGGCTTTCTTACTTCTTCATCGCGTTCACGATGTCGCCGGCAGTCATGGCCTTGGCCTGCTCCTGGATCTTCTGCTGGTAGCGCTCCGGTGTGATGGGCTTAATCTCCATCTGGTCAGAGAGTTTCGTAATGCCGTTGGTAATGTACTGGTCGCCGACCTTTAGGCCGTCGGTCACCACGTAGTTGATACCGTCGTTCTGGGGAGCCACCTGAATCTCGGTGTAGTTCACCTTGTTGTCCTTGCCCAGAGTGTACACGAATTTCTTGTTCTGAACCTCTGTTACGCAAGCCTGTGGAATGACAATGGCTGACGAGTTGGAGTGGGGGATGATAATGGCACCCGAACCGCCGCTCTTCAGCAGTTTCTCGGGATTGGGGAACACGGCAATCATCTGCACCGTGCCAGTGGCCTGATCAATGACACCGCTCATCTTTGTCACCTTGCCTTCGTGGTCATAGACCGTACCGTCGGCCAGCTGAAGCTTCACGGCTGGAAGAGCTGACAGGCCGCTACCGTCCTTCGACATGGCCAAGGCGTCCTTCTCTGACATGGAGAAGAAAACCTCCATCGTCGAGATGTTCGACACGGTGGTCAGTACTGAGGCGGCGCTGACCAAGGCACCGACCTTCAAGGGCAGAGTGCCTACAACGCCGGAGGCGGGACTCTTCACATAGCAGAAGCTCAGCGTCTCCTTGGCTGAGGCAAGGCCTGCCTCTGCCTGAGCCAGACTGGCTTTGGCACTCTCATAGGCGTTAGTAGCCGACTGTAGCTCGAAGTCGCCAATGACCTTGCTGTCATACAGTTTCTGCGAATTCTCATACGAGAGTTTTGCCGTATTGCAGGCTGCCTGTGCCGTGTTGACAGCAGCCTGCATCTGGCGCACCTGAGCCTGGTAAGTTGCGTTGTCGATGACAAACAGTGTCTGGCCTGCAGAGACGGTCTGTCCTTCCTTAACGTTAATCTGGGTAATGAAACCACCTACCTTCGGAGAAATCTGTACGTCCTGCACGCCCTTGATGGAAGCAGGGTAGGTAGCCTGCGAAGCAGCACTCTTGGTGCCCACTGTCACAACGGGGAACTCGTTGTCGCCAAAAGTTGGACGGCCACCGCCGCCGCCACTACACGAGACGAGTGAAGCGGCAATTGCCGCCATCATCATTAATCTGTTCTTTTTCATACCTTGTATTTAAACTAATTAGTCCTTATTTGTGTCAGGCGAGAACACGCTATAGCATAGCGTCTGCGTTCTCAAATTGCAAAGGTACAACTTTTTTGCCGAAGTAGACGCGGGGCTTTCCTTTATTTAACAATAATTAGGCGACACGGGCGCTTCGGTTAAACTTTCATATTTTCGGCTGCGTTGGGGCGTGGGTACGGAAAAAAAGCACTATCTTTGCATGAGTTGTTTTCCTAAACTGACGGTAATGAAGAAGTTTTTCCTGACGCTGGCCGTAATGCTGGCATGTGTGACAATGACAGAAGGACAGACCTATACGACACTGTGGAAACAGGTAAAGGAAGCGGAGCAGAAGGACCTGCCCCGCACCCAGTATGACGTGCTCATGAAGATAGCGCGCAAGGCGCAGAAGGAGCATCAGCCGGGACAGTTGATGAAGGCCGAGTTGCAGGGTGCAAAGGTGATGACAGAAATATCGCCCGACTCGCTGTTGCCTGCCGTCGAGCGTATGGAGGCTCGCATGGAGGCAGAGAACGACCCCGTACTGAAAACCGTCTATCAGGTCGTGCTGCGTCGTATCTATAAGTTAAACAGCGAATTAGAACGCACGCCTAAAGAAATAGTGCTGACGCCGGAGCTCTGCCGGCAGCTGGCCGCTGTCAAGGCTGTCGACTACGAACCGCTGACGGTGAAGGGCGTCGACAGCCGGCTGTTCGACGACGACCTGCTCAGCGTCATCGGCTACGAGCTGGAGCAGTACCAGCCGCTGTACGATTACTATAATGCTGCCGGTAATCGCAAAGCGTTGTTCCTGACCTCTCTGGAGCTGTTGCGCCAGCAGCGGCCTGAGGGCATGTGGGTGCTGAAGAAGTCGGAGTACCTCCATCGTGTCGACTCGCTCATCAGCGTCTATGGCGACCTGACGGAGTGTGGCGAGGCTGCTATCGAGCGTTACCGTTATATGTCAAGGTATACGGATGCTACCGCCGAGGACAAATGGCAGTACATCAACCTGGCACTCGACCGCTGGGGCTCATGGAAGGGCATGAACGAACTGCGCAACAACCAGAGGGACCTGACTACGCCGACATTCAACGCCACGCAGGACGGTTCGAAGGTGAGTATCCCCGGTCGTGAGCTGAACTTCCAATTGAAGCAGTTGCGTAACATCCGCCAGCTGACCATGCATGTCTACAGCGTCAAGGCACAGGGCGACAACGATTTGAACGTCAGCACCCCGGAAGGTTACCGTAAGGTGAAGCCTCTGCTGACGCTACTGCCCTACGACGTGAGTCGTCAGTATGTCGGTAAGCAGGAATACGAACAGTTTGAAGACTCATTGACGATACCGGGACTGCCCGAGGGTGTCTATATGATTGAGGTGGAGACACAGCCGGCTACTCAGGTGGTGCGCGAGCTCTACTACGTCAGCAATGTGCGCGTCCTCATGGAGGGCCAGCCCGAGGATAAGATCCGCTACGTGGTGGTCGACGCCACCACGGGACAGCCGTTGAAGGGTGCCCATATCAGGCTGACGAACAACAAGAAGACCCTGAAGACGCTGACTACCGACAGTCAGGGCGAGGCTCTGTGGCAGATGGACGACACGCGTCCCTCGCAGGTGTTTGCCTATACTGATACCGACAAGTTCTGCAAGCCGTCCGGCGGCTATTCCTATTTCAACTACTACAACAGGGAGCGCCATGTGGAGCACGCCGAGATTTTCACCGACCGTGCCATCTACCGTCCCGGCCAGACCGTCCATGCGGCCGCCGTCCTCTTCTCTCTCGACAATGGCTATGAGACCAAGGTGATAGAAGGCAAGAGGGTGACAATGACACTTCGTGATGCCAACTATAAAGTCATTGCCGAGAAGGAGGTGACCACTGACCGTTTCGGCACGTGTACCGCCGATTTCACGCTGCCCACGGGACTTCTCAACGGCATGTTCACGCTGCAAATGCCGTCACGCAGCTGTCATTTCCGAGTCGAAGACTACAAGCGGCCTACGTTCGAGGTGACGTTCCCCGAGGTGAACCAGGCCTATGAGGATGGCGACACCGTGCAGGTGAGGGCCACTGTCCGCAGCTATGCCGGCGTGCCTGTGCAGAATGCCAAGGTCAGCTACAAGATAATGCGCCGTCGCGCCGTGTGGTGGAGGTCGTACAGCAGCTACTGGAACCAAGGCTATATCGGAGTCTCATCGGCCGATGAGATGATTGACGACGGCGAAACGATGACCGACGGCAACGGCACCTTCGTTGTCGATATGCCCATGGTGCTGCCCCCGAGCCTCTATCCGCAGTTCTATAATTTTGTGTGTACAGCCGATGTCACCGACCAGGCCGGCGAGACCCATCAAGCGCAGTTGTCGCTGCCGCTGGGCAACCGCAAGACGGTCTTCGTTGCCGACCTCGCTGAACGTGTGCTGGCCGAAGACTCTCCGACGGCGACGTTCCACCTGCTTAATGCGGCTGGCATCGATATCAGCGCCACTCTGCGCTACCGCATCGACGGCGGCAAGTGGCAGACAGCCTCCACCCAACAACCGATATCCATCACCCCGATCAAGTCGGGAGCCCACACGCTGGAGGCCATCTGTGAGCAGGACACGCTGAAGCACGACTTCACCGTCTTCTCGCTCAACGACAAGCGCCCGGCCGCCAAGACCGACGACTGGTTCTATCAGTCGGCCTGGAACTTCCCCAACGACGGCAAGCCCGTCACCATTCAGGTGGGCTCGTCGGCCGCCGACGTCCATATCGTCTACACCATGATTGCCGGCAAACGCGTCCTCGAAAGCGGTGCCGTCGACAAGAGCAACGAACTCATCAACCGCAAGCTGACCTATAAGGAAGAATACGGAGATGCCGTGTTGCTCACCTTTGCCTGGGTGAAGGAGAGCAAGGTCTATACCCATACGGCCACCATCCAGCGGCCGTTGCCCGACAAACGGCTGAAACTGGAGTGGGAGACGTTCCGCGACCGGCTGACACCCGGACAGAAGGAAGAGTGGCGGCTCACGGTGAAAGCTCCTTCACCGTCGGGGAAGGCTGACGAATGGGTGCCCGCCAATGCGCAGCTCATGGCGACGCTCTACGACAAGAGTCTCGACCAGATAACAAGTCATTGGTGGTCGTTACGGCCTTATACCAACCTGTCGCGGCCGTCTACACAGTGGCGCTACGGCTCTTGGGGGTGGCTCTCTCTCTCTGGTCAGAAGTCGCCCTCGTGGCTGACGGTGCCGGTGTTGAATCTGACGCGTCTCGACGGCAGCATCTTCCCCAACATGATGCGCCAGCGGAATGTTTACCGGACGATGCGTCTTCGTGGTGCCGGGCTGCCGAAAGCCGTTGGTGCAGTCTCTGATGAGGCTGATTTTTCGGGAGCCGATGTGTATGAACTGAAAGAGGTCGCCGTGCAGAGTGGTGCTGTCAGGAAGGAGTCCTTGGGAAAAGATGGTGACGAAACCCTGCAGGGACGTATCGCCGGGCTGGATATCGTCTCAGACAAAGGCGAAGAGGCCGAGCCGATACAGGTGCGCGAGAATCTGCAGGAGACAGCCTTCTTCTATCCGCAACTCGTGGCCGACGAGAAAGGTGGCGTGATGTTGTCGTTCACGCTGCCCGAGAGTCTGACGACCTGGCGCTTCTTGGGTCTGGCACATACTGCTGACCTCAGTTATGGTATGCTCCAAGGTGAGGCTGTGGCGCAGAAGAATGTCATGATTCAGCCTAACGTGCCGCGCTTCGTCCGCGAGGGCGACCAGGCATCGCTGTCGGCACGTATCTTCAACCTCAGCGACAAGACCGTCAGCGGTAAGGCGCGTATGCAGCTCGTCGACCCCGAGACCGACAAGGTGGTCTATGAGACGGCGCAGCCGTTTGCCCTCGATACCGACTCGTCGGCGGCTGTCACCTTCCAGCTTCCCTCGTTGACGACCACACTGCTCATCTGTCGTGTGACGGCCAGTGGCCAGGGCTTCAGCGACGGCGAACAGCACTACCTGCCCGTGCTCCCTGCCAAGGAGCGCGTCACCGTGACCGTCCCCTTCACGCAGAACGGCCCTGGCACGAAGACCATCGACCTCACACAGCTGTTCCCTGCCTCCACCCAACACCCATCACCCAACACCCAACACCCATCACCCAAAACCTCCACTCTCACCATCGAATATACCAATAATCCAGCGTGGCTGATGATCCAGGCGCTGCCTGCCGTCGGCCATCCGCACGACGACTGCGCCGTCTGTCAGGTGGCTGTGCTCTATGCCAACAGCATCGGCAAGTACATCGTCGACCAGGTGCCACAGGCCAAGAAGGTGTTTGAGCAGTGGAAACACGAGGAGACATCTGTGGCCGGAGGTACGGCCAGCTCTACACTCTCCACCCTCAACTCCCAACTCCAGAAGAACCAGGAGCTGAAGGACCTGCTGCTCGAGGAGACGCCGTGGGTCATCGATGCCAACCGCGAACAGGAACAGCGCGAGCGTCTGGCCGACTTCTTCGACGAGAACCTGATGACGCAGCGTCTCTCCTCGGCTACCGACAAGCTGGAGGCCCTGCAGCGCAGCGACGGCTCATGGAGCTGGTGGCCCGACATGCCGGGTTCCACCTATATGACGATGGCCATCAGCGAGACGCTGGTGCGCCTGCAGTCGATGACGGGTGCCAAGCAGCCGATGCTCGACGGCGCCTTCAAGTTCTTAGGCAAGGAGATGGTGGAGCTCGTCAAGGAGATGAAGAAGCAGGAGAAGAAAGGCCACCGTCAGTACTTCCCCAGCCACACCGCCCTGCAGTGGCTCTACATCTGCAAGCTCGACGGCCGTTCGCTGCCCGCCAGTGTGCAGCAGGCCAACGACTACCTCATCAGTCTTCTGAAGAAGGAGACCAAGAACCAGGGCATCTACGAGAAGGCCATGTCGAGCATCATCCTCGACTCACCTATTTATATTAAGAGCCTGAAGGAGTACACCGTCTACAAGGAGGAGATGGGCCGCTACTACGACACGCCGCGTGCCGGCTACTCGTGGCGCGACTACCGCATACCGACGCAGGTGGCTGCCATCGAGGCCATCCAGCGCCTGACGCCCAACGACCAGCAGACGCTCGACGAGATGCGCCGCTGGCTGTTGCAGGAGAAGCGCACGCAGGCCTGGGATACGCCGCTGAACTCGGTGGATGCCGTCTATGCCTTTATGGAGCCAATGAGACCTATGGGGGCTATGGGGCTTATGGGACCCATGAGCCAAATGAGTCTCGACAACAAACCCTTGGAGACGTCGAAGGCCACCGCCGGCATCGGCTATGTGAAGACCGCCAAACCCTATCAGGGCGAGAAGACCTTCACGGCCGAGAAGACCAGCGAGGGCACGTCGTGGGGTGCCGTCTATGCCCAGTTCGTGCAGGCCACCAGCGACATCAAGGATCAGGCCAGAGGCGTCAGCGTGAAGCGTGAGATACTGGCCGGAAACGACCTCTCACCCCTCACCTCTCACCCCTCACCTCTCACCTCTCATCCCTCACCTCTGAAGGTGGGCGACCGCGTCACCGTCCGTCTGACCATCCAGAGCGAGCGCGACCTCGACTTCGTGCAAGTGCAGGACAAGCGGGCAGCCTGTCTGGAGCCTGTCAAGCAGCTGAGCGGCTACAACTGGCAGGGCGGCTACTACTGCTCGCCGCGCGACAACACCACGAACTACTTCTTCGACCGTCTGCCCAAGGGCAAGCACGTCATCGAGACCGAATACTATATTGACCGTGCCGGACAGTACGAGACCGGCACCTGCACCGTGCAGTGTGCCTACGCTCCGGAGTATCGCGGTACTACCCACTCACAAACCATTAAAGTAGAATGAACACACTGAAGACCATACTTTTATCATTCGTCGTTTGTCAATTGTCATTTACCCCTGCCGCGGCGCAGAAGCTGACCATCGTCAAGAGTCAGGTGGACATTGGCCAGACGGGCTATGAGATTCCCGTCACCGCCACCTTCGAGCTGCGCAACAAGAGCATGCGCAAGTTGCACATCAGTCAGGTTCTTCCCGACTGTAGCTGTACGCGTGTGGACTATCCGAAGGGTGAGATCGGCGCTGGCGAGAAATTCACGGTCAAGATGACCTACGACGCCCGTCAGTTGGGCCATTTCAACAAGCAGGCCGCCATCGTCTCCGACGGCTCCGAGCGTCCCGTCTACATCACGATGACGGGTGTGGTGCGCGAAGACCTCATGGACTATAGCGGCTCCTATCCCTACGACTTCAACGGCCTGCTGGCCGACAAGAACGAACTGGAGTTCGACAACGTCAACAAGGGCGATATGCCACAGGATGTGATGCGCATTATGAATAACGGTACGCATGTCATGGAACCCAACATCCAGCACCTGCCGTCCTATCTCTCTGCCGAGGTGTCACCCCAGCGGCTGTCGCCCGGCCATAGCGGCAAGGTGGTCTTCACACTCAACTCCGAGCTCATCCACGACTATGGTCTGAAGCAGACTAACGTCAATCTGGCACAGCGTCTGGGCGAGAAGGTGACCCACGAGACCGAGGTGGGTGTCAGCGTCGTGCTGCTGCCCGACCTGCGTCATATGGAGGGCAACCAGCTGCCCGAGCTGGCTCTATCCGACAGCGTATTGAACCTCGACTTCGGCGGCAAGTCGAAGAGGACAGGTGAGATTATTCTCTACAATCCGGGCAAGGCGACGCTCAACATTTCGTCGCTCCAGCTCTTCACCAGGGGCCTGAAGGTGACGCTCGGCAAGCGCTCCTTGGCGCCTGGCGAGACGACGAAGCTGAAGATCACCGCCTATGCGGCCGACTTGAAGAAGGTGCGCACCCGTCCGCGTGTGCTCATGATCACCAACGACCCTCACAACTCCAAGGTCGTCATCACCGTCAACGCCAAATAGTAACCCCTCACCCCTCATTTCTCACTTCTCATTTGGAATATGGAACATCCCGAGAACAACCCCGAATATGCCGGCCTTCAGGTGAACAGCGGCGTCACCGGACAGAGCATCATCAATCCCTACCTGAAACGCAACCGTTTCCGCCGGCGCGAACTCTCCACTGCCGAGATGGTGGAGGGTATCGTCAAGGGCGACGTCACCGTACTCAGCCAGGCTGTCACACTCATTGAGAGTGTCAACCCCGACCATCAGGCCAAGGCCCAGGAAGTCATCAACCGCTGTCTGCCTTACAGCGGTAACAGCATCCGCGTGGGCATCAGCGGCGTTCCCGGTGCCGGCAAGTCGACGAGCATCGACGAGTTTGGCATCCACGTGCTCAAGGAGCATGGCGGACGTCTGGCCGTCCTCGCCATCGACCCTTCCAGTGAGCGCACGAAGGGTAGTATCCTGGGCGACAAGACGCGCATGGAGAAGCTGGCCGTCCATCCCGACTCCTTCATCCGCCCCAGTCCGTCGGCAGGCTCGCTGGGCGGTGTGGCCCGCAAGACGCGCGAGACCATCATCCTCTGCGAGGCGGCAGGCTTCGACAAGATCTTCGTCGAGACCGTCGGGGTGGGGCAGAGCGAGACCGCTTGTCACTCGATGGTCGACTTCTTCCTGCTCATCCAGGTGGCCGGTACGGGCGACGAGCTGCAGGGCATCAAGCGCGGCATCATGGAGATTTCCGACGGCATCGTCATCAACAAGTGCGACGGCGACAATGTGGACCGCTGCCAGATGGCTGCCACCAACTTCCGCAATGCCCTCCACTTCTTCCCCATGCCCGAGAGCGGCTGGCTCCCCAAGGTGCTGTGCTACAGCGGTTTCTACGGCACGGGCGTCAAGGAGATCTGGGACATGATCTACGAGTATGTCGACTTTGTCAAGGCCAACGGCTACTTCGACTTCCGACGTCAGGAGCAGGCCAAGTACTGGATGTACGAGAGCATCAACGAGCACCTGAAGTCGTCGTTCTATCATAACAAGCTGATGCAGCAGCAGCTGACGGTTGCCGAGCAGGCTGTGCTGGCAGGCCAGAAGACCAGCTTCGTGGCTGCCCAGGAGCTTCTCGACCTCTATTTCAAGAACCTCCAAGCCCCATGAGCCCTATGAGTCCTATGAGTCCTATGAGCCCTATGAGCCCCGTGAGCCCCAAGCCCCTCCTCATCGAGATCGACGACGGCAGCGGCTTCTGCTTTGGCGTGACCACAGCCATCCGTAAGGCCGAAGAGGAGCTGGCGCGTGGCGAGACCCTCTACTGTCTGGGCGACATCGTCCATAACTCCATGGAGTGTGAGCGCCTTCAGCAGATGGGGCTGGTCACCATCGACCACGAGCAGATGCAGCGTCTGCACCATGTCAAGGTGCTGCTGCGCGCCCACGGCGAGCCGCCCTCCACTTACGAGCTGGCACGCCGCAACGACATCGAGCTCGTCGACGCCACCTGTCCCGTGGTGCTCCAGCTGCAGAAGCGCATCAAGCAGCAGTATGAGACCTCTCCCAGCCCCTCCAAAGGAGGGGAGCAAGGTTCCTCCCCCTCGGGGAGGTTAGGAGAGGTTCAGATTGTCATCTTCGGCAAGAAAGGTCATGCCGAGGTCTTGGGACTGGTGGGTCAGACCAACGGGCAGGCCATCGTCATCGAGAGCTTCGACGAGGTGAAGCGGCTCGACTTCACGCGCGACATCTTCCTCTATTCACAGACCACGAAGTCGCTCGACGAGTTCCACCGTATCATCGACTACATCCAGAGCCACATAGCGCCGACGGCCACCTTCCGCTCGTTCGACACCATCTGCCGCTCTGTGGCCAACCGCATGCCTAACATTTCGCAGTTTGCTGCACGCCACGACCTGATACTCTTCGTCTGCGGGCGCAAGAGCAGCAACGGCAAGGTGCTCTACAACGAGTGTCTGCGCGTCAATCCTAATACCCGGCTCGTGGAGGGCCCCGACGAGATTCGGGCCGAGTGGCTTCAGAACGTCGAGACGGTGGGCATCTGTGGTGCCACGTCCACACCCAAGTGGCTCATGGAGCAGTGCCGCGACGCCATGATACGAATACAACAGCCATGAAGAGACTCCTGCTGACCGTCGTCGCTGTCTTGTTGCTGCTGCCTGCGCTGGCGCAACAGGCCCGCTGGGAGAAACTCTCTCCCATGCTGCGGCAGTTGGTGAGGAAGCTGAATGTAAGTCGGGGGTACGGAGGTACGGGGGCACGGGGGTACGAGAATAGTCATGGCCCGGTGTATCCTCGTACCACCGTGCCCCCGTACCTCCGTACCCCCGAGGTCTGCGCCTTCATCCGCATCAGCGATGCCGACGTGCTGGCCGAGCATGGCTGCCGCGACCTTGGCGCCGTGGGCACCATCCACATTGCCAGCATCCCCGTCGACCGTCTGGCCTCCCTCTCGCTCGACCCCCGCGTGCTGCGCATCGAGGCACGGCCTACCGGACAGCTCCTGCTCGACACCGTCGCCCGCTGCGTCAATGCCACGCCCGTCTACGACGGCCTCCTTCTGCCGCAGGCTTATACCGGCCGGGGCGTCGTGGTGGGACTGATGGACGTCGGTTTCGACCTGACCCATCCCACCTTCCGCCACTTGCCACTCACCTCTCACCACTCCCCCCGCATCCCCGAAACACGCATCAGACGCTTCTGGGACATGCTCTCCACCGACACCGTTGGCAGCAACCTCTACGTGGGGCGCGACTATGCGATAACCGACGACATCCTCAACCTGGGCCATTCGCGCGACGGTCTAATCCTGAGCCATGGCACCCACACCGCAGGCATCGCCGCTGGCAACGGCTACGACAGCCCTTATCGCGGCTTGGCTCCCGAGAGCGACATCTGTCTGGTGGCCAATGGCGTCAGCGAGAATGTCGAACTCATCGACTCCGCCATGCTCAGCCGTTTCACCTTCGCCACCGACGCGCTCGGCTTCAAATACCTCTTCGACTACGCCCGCCAGAACAGTCAGCCCTGCGTCGTCTCGTTCAGCGAGGGCTCGGGACAGGACTTCTGGGGCTACGACCAGCTCTACTACGAGATGCTCGACAGTCTGCTAGGCCCCGGACGCATCATGGTGGTGGCTGCCGGCAACCAAGGTCACGTCAAGTCGTGGTTCAGCAAGCCTGCCGGCCCCGGCTCTGAAGGCACGTTCGTCAGGCTTTACGACGAGGCCATGATGCTTACCCTGAAGTCGGCTGGCGACTTCACCCTCCGTCTCGTGGCCTATACCGACGCCGCCACCACCGACACCCTCAACATCCCCCTCCCTCTCAGCTCAAACTATCCTCGTACCCTCGTACCCCCGTACCCCCGTACCCCCGCATTTACGCACCTCGACTCCCTCGTCGTCGAGGCTTATCCCAACTGCTACGACAGCTTAGAGGTTTGCTATGACGTAGTGCTCTATTCAGCTGATAAACAGATAGGTACCACGATGCCACTTTCCGTCGAAGTGCTCGACAATCAGGCTGAGGTCAGCTGCTGGCGCGTCAACGGCAACTGGGTCACCAACGTGTTGAACCCACGCCTCGCTGCCGGCGAAACCACCCATAACATCCTGTCGCCGGCCAGTGCTCCGCGCGTCATCTGCGTCGGCGCCACCACCTATCGCGACAGCATTCAGAACGTTAATGGCCAGTGGCAGCACTACTGGACGGGCGAACCGGGCAGTCGTGCCCCCTTCTCGTCGGTCGGCCCCACGATGGACGGACGCACGAAGCCCGACGTCATGGCGCCCGGCAACAACATCATCTCAGCCTACAGCAGCTACTATCTGGAGAACAACCCCACGGCCAGCGACGTCAAGTGGGACGTGGCACACTTCGACTACCAGGGACGCACCTACGCCTGGAACTCCAATACCGGAACGTCGATGGCCTGTCCCGTCGTGGCGGGCGTCATAGCACTCTGGCTGCAGGCCAAACCCGACCTCACCCCCGAGGACGTCATGGGCGTCATCAGCCGCACCAGCCGCCGCCCTGACCCTGACCTCGACTATCCCAACAACCTCTACGGCTACGGCGAGATTGACGCCTACCGTGGTCTGCTCGACATCCTGGGCATCGACCGCATCGACGGCGTTTCGAAGACCCACACCAAGGCACTCATCACCCTCAATGGCCGGCAGCTCATCGTCACCATCCCCGACGGCACTACTGTCGACGGTCCACTGACCCTGACCATCTACGACCTCGACGGCCGCCAGCTTATGCGCACCACCATCCTCGATTCCTCGCAGCCCAGCACCCCCGCCTCTTTGTCCTTCACACACCTCGAATCACTTCCTCCCGGCATCTATGCCGTCCAGCTCGACAGCCCCGCCGCCGTCAGCGGCTCCACCCTCATCCGGCTCGGCAAATAGAGGGTCACCCAACTCGTCTACTACTAAACCAGCCCTTTTACCCACACGTCCCACACCTAACACATAACTCACTGATTCTCAGTACCCATTTTTAGGCTTCTACCCACACCTAAGGTCACACTATTGCCCACACCTAAGGTCGCCCCTTGTCCACACCTAAGTGAAACACCACTTTGACCTTATAATTAACCATCACCTCATTTTCGTCCCAGGCCGTGGGACAAATCTCCGGCGCCCCCGCAGACTCCTCCAGCGGCCCCTCAGACTTCTCCGGCGGCCCCGCAGATTCCTCCGGTGGCCCCACAGATTCCTCCGGCGGCCCCGCAGACTTCCCCGGCGGCCCCGCAGACTTCCCCGGCGGCCCCGCAGATTCCTCCGGCGGCCCCGCAGACTTCCCCAGCGGCCCCGCAGCACTAAATTCTCTCGAGAATTCAACCCAAACTCGCCCCCATACCCCCGCACCTCATACCCTGGAAATAACGAAAAACGTGTGGGACGTGCGACACGTGTGGGTACTTTTCCGCTTTCGCGCAGAGCCTTTTGTCCCTCTGCGGCTCTGCGCGATAAACAATATATCCTGCGCGATAGACAAAAGGCTCTGCGTGAGGGAGTTACAGCCGACCACGCAAATTAGGATTCCTCCAGCCCACCCCAAACGCTTGCACGAGCTAGAAATACTCCGTACCTTTGCCGCCAGAATCATGCAATTGCATCCGCGGTCGATGGGAATCGCCCGCAACAGCCAAGAACAACATACAATACACACACAGGCATAAGCCGTTCGCCTACCTATATACACACTGGCGCGCTATGCCACTTAGATACTTGGCTGTTAACAAAGCACAGCAGGACCCGTCCGAAAGAGTCCTGCTGTGAGAATCAGAATTCTGCGGTACGCCGCAGAGCTACCATACTTTTTCTGCGGTACGCCGCAGAGTATGAATCATTCTGTCTCCTCGTCGTCATCCCAGATGGAGCCGCGGCGGGAGGATGGGTCTATGGTCCCGTCCTCGTCCACGCCGCCGTAGGAAACGCCATCCAGATAGTCACTGTTGATGGAGTCACTGGCTGCTATCATGGTCATCACACGTACTGACACCGTCTGTGCGCAGGGGGCAATATATGTCTTCTTCATTGTTCAGTCCTCCTTATTTTATAACAACTTTCTTTCCATTCCTGATATACAATCCCTTGCTTGCAGGCTTCACGCGCTGTCCGTTCAAGTTATAGTACTTGTCGTCCGGCATAGTCATGCAATCATTCACTCCTGTCGTCTCCTCGTCAAATGACATCACAATGCGTGCATCGTAGTTGTCCTCAAAGTCGGGAATCAGGTCGATGAAGTTGAAATAGGCACGGAAAGCCTTCATCTTAGTTTCACCTATAGAGTACCAGAATTTGTTTCCGCTCAGGAAGAGCGTACCCCAGTCCAATATGGTGTTAGCCACGTATGTTCCCACGAACTGCCGGGGCTGGTTCTTGCGGCGGCTGGTGTCGAAGTCGACAATGGCCTCCTGCGGGTCTATGTCAACACCATCAACCGTAAACTGACTGACAGGTTGCGACACTTTGATGACGTATGGGTGATTAGCTTCAATGGCTGTTGCCGGCTGAAAATGTACACATATCCTTCCTTCTGTATTGTCATACGTGTAGTCGTTAAAGTCTGCCAACTGTACATCGCTGCCAAACGCATCGTCAGACTTCATTTGCTCCTCAGTCATTGCGAACGGCAAGCAGATAGTGCTCCACTCATTGGCCTTAATGGTACGCTTCACGCGGACACTTACTAATTCCTCACTTGCTTCAATTGGAGTTGTGGAGTTTTCGTCAAGTTCATAATATGGAGATTCTGCAACGGCTGTTGTCATAATGGAACTCATCAAATCATCTGAATCAAAAGATACTCTTACGGTTGCATCATCCTCCAATTCTCCAAGTGACACTTCCCATTCACCATCTGTCACGACTCCAGAGAAATACTTGTCACCAACAAAAACATGAACAACGCCGTCAGCTGCTGCTGTGCCAGCAACCTTCGCTTTCTTGCCGCTGGAACACTGCGTAATAATTGGCGGCTCGCTTTGGTTAATGTTGTATGGAAGGGAGACTCCTTCACTGATGGCCCATTGGTTAGAGAAGTCGAAACCAAAACCGACATAGGTGTTCTTTCTTCTGAGCGTGTTATAGCCTAAACTTGAACCTTGCCAATTGTTGTCTTGAACCTCAAACACAACGCCATTTCTTATAACTACTGTATTTACATATGCATAGTTGTCCGTGTAGCTGTCTTGAGAATCTGGAGAAACCCTATTGGTATTCGCCGTTCCTGATATCGTATCTGCTACGCAAACATTGAAAGAGAATGTATAGTTATTTCCATTATATGAATAACCAGTCTTATAGCCAAGAATACCTGTCGTTTTGTCTCCACCGATAACCACACCTCCTCCAATGTTCCGAGATAGGTTCCCAATAGTGTAGATAGAAGACCCAATCTTATATGCTGAAAATAATTCCCCAACTATAGCTGCTACATATGATGATGCATTAACCTTACCTCCAAAATGATTATCTCGTATTTGAGGAACAATATTATATCGGGTTACGAAATCATAATCATGATATTCGGAATAAATAGCTTGCACTCCACCGGCGATACCACCACAACACATATTACCAATCACGGATGAAGAAGAATAGTTTCCTTCAATATAATTGGTTATTTGACTAGGCCTAATAGAAGAGTAAGTAGTCCCTATTATTCCACCAACATAATTGTTTCCTTTGACCTTACCGCCGATACAGGAGTTGTCCTTAATGACAAAACTTGTTATTGAATACGCGCGACCAACGATGGCACCAACATTATTCTGTCCTTCTACCATGGGATTTATCAAACATAGAGATTTGATGGTTGCTTTACCAATATACCCAAAAAGACCAACGTCATTCATACCTGTCCTTTTGATGTATAGGCCTTTGATGGACTTGTTATTTCCATCAAAAACGCCAGTAAATGGAGATGTTCCTGTCCCGATAGGAGTCCAACCTTGACTAGGATTTTCTTCTGCAATCCACTCTGTAAGATCGATATCATTCATCAACTTATAATAAGCAGAAAGATTTGACCTGACATCAAAGAGGTCGAAGGCTGTCCGAACTTGGTATGGGTCATCTGAAGTTCCGCTCCCGCTCATTTGAGCGAAAGCCACATACGACAAGCAACTCATCAGCATTGCCGTTAACAACCGATTTCGTGTCATCTTTTTTATTCTCATTAGCCTCCTCGTCCCCAGATTCGGCCTTTAAAAAGTTATTGATTGTTTGGTAACGGCATAAAAAAGATGTGGGAACTATACTCTTGCCCGTCCCACAGATTGAGGCTCTCGCATTGCCCTACGAAGTTGAACGAGCAAGCATAGAACCCACACTGATATGAAAACACACGCCTATGACAAAGCATAGGACGTGGCTGCGTAATCACATCATGCGAGCATCTACCCTCGCTATGTCCATGACTTCGTAGTGAATTTGCGAGATTCCAATCTGTCAAGAACAAAGCGTCAAAGTAAACGCCTTTTTAATATGTCGTGACCCTCATGGAGTGGCGGCCAGCTAACGTGACAACGCTCTTTTGTACTCTAAGAGTCGGGGGCAAAGTTAAGCATTATTTTTGAAACGACCAAGAAAAAGGACGTAAAAAATCTCCGAAGCCCCAGCGGCGGAGCTTCGGAGGTATGAGAGTGATTAAACTAATGCGATTCCTGTTCCCACTGTCCCCAATCGGTTTCAGCGAGATATTGGTTAATCTGCTTCTTTAGTATTACGAGTTCATTGGTTACGACATCCCATACAACGGCGCTGTCAATCTGGAAGTACTCGTGCACAATGTAATTGCGCATTCCTTTAACCATCTTCCAAGGAGTCTCGGAGTGGGATGCTTGAAAATCTGCCGTCAACATATTGGCTGCTTCACCGATGATTTCGATGTTTTTAACGACGGCATAGTACATCATGTCATCGTCAACAAGGTCTTGGAGCGTCTTCCCGTTGGTGTAGCGGAGAATACGTCTGATGGCCTGAAGCATATGCTCAAGCCGTTCGCGGTCTTTAAGCGGCTCTCTCATAGATCAGAATTTTATCACGGTCAACACTCTCGCGGGCAAATGGGGCCAGAGTACGATCTACAACCAAGTCAACATTGCGACCCAACAACTCCTTCAAGTCTTCGTACATGCCGAAGAACTTCAGCCCGACAGGTTGGGAATGGTCAAGGACTATGAGCAAGTCCACGTCAGAGTCCTCCCGTTCCTCGCCACGAGCATAGGATCCGAAGAGCCATGCCTTCAGAACAGGTTGCGTCTTGAAGTATTCGGCTATCAGTTGTGTCATTGTCTGCTGACTCATATCCTCTTTTGTATTCATTAACGCCGCAAAGATAGGAAATAAAACTGGAAGATGCAAGAAAAAGGGACAAAAAAACTCCGAAGCGCTCATAGAATAGCGGGCTTCGGAGGTATGAAAGAGGTAATAAGAGTAAACTAAAAAGAAAAAATGAGGTTACAGCTCTGAGCCGACGGTGTCGTGGAAGCGGTCGAGAAGCCACTGCTTCTGCTCGGCGATGGTCATGTTGCTGTTGTCGAGCA
>CAMVPA010000048.1 GCA_947169245.1 uncultured Prevotellaceae bacterium | reverse complement strand
GACCCCAACCTTGGCAAGGTTGTGCTCTACCAACTGAGCTATTTCCGCATCTTCTTCGAAGATTTGGCATTTCCGGCGTCACTCGACATAAAGTAAACTTTCTGCTCTCGTTTGCTCGGAAATTCCGCTTCCCCTAGGCAACCTCTCTCGATTGCGGATGCAAAGGTACTACTTTTTTCTGAACTGCCAAAACTTTTGGCAACTTTTTTCAAAAAAAAGTGCTAATCCATCCTATTTCGGTAGTCTTCATAGCCAAATTGACGCAGAATCTCAAGATTTCCGTCCTCATGAAGCATGCCGATGGCAGGATGAGAGATGCCGTTGAACATGTTCGTCTTGACCGTCGTGTAGTGTATCATATCCTCGAAAACCACCTCCTCGCCGACCTGCAGTTCATGGCCGAAACGCCACATTCCCATGAAGTCACCGCTCAGGCAACTGTTACCGCCCAATCTATAAAGGTGAGAGGTGAGAGGTGAAAGGCTACGGGTAGGCGCGTCGGCGGGAATGAGGTGAGAGGATTGCTCCTCATCAATGTGTTCTGCCCCGCGCACATCGGGGAAATAGGGCATCTCCAGACAGTCGGGCATGTGGCAGGTGAAACTGACGTCGAGGATGGCGGTGCGGATGCCCTTGTCCTCAACCACGTCGACCACGTGGCTCACCAGCGGTCCCGTCTGCCAGGCAAAGGCGCTGCCGGGTTCCAGAATAATCTTGAGCCACGGATAGCGTTCGTGCAGTCCTCTTAATATATTAATAAGGTGTGGGACGTCGTAGTCCTTGCGCGTCATGAGGTGGCCACCGCCCAGGTTCAGCCACTTCAGCTGCGGGAACCAGCGGCTAAACTTCTCCTCGATATGCACCAGCGTACGCTCAAGAACGTCGGCGCCGCTCTCACAATGACAGTGACAGTGGAAGCCCTCAATATCAGCAGGCAGCGTGCTCGGCAGCTTTGTTGCCGAGACCCCGAAGCGGGTGCCGGGAGCACAGGGGTTATAGAGAGCCGTCCCGACTTCAGAGTATTCGGGGTTCACACGCAGGCCGATGCTGACCGTCTCCCCCACCCGCTTGTGGAAGCGCTCGTATTGCGACAGCGAGTTAAACGTCAGGTGCGAGGAGCAGCGTACTATCTCGTCGAACTCATGGTCGGTATAGGCAGGCGAATAGGTGTGGGCCCGCTCGCCGAACTCCTCCATCGCCAGACGGGCCTCACTGAGCGAGCTGGCCGTCGTCGAATGGATATACTCCCTGAAGATGGGGAACGTCTTCCACAACGCGAAGGCCTTGAACGCGAGAATAATCTCCACGTCGGCCTGTCGCGCTACGTCGGCTATCAGCTGTAGGTTACGTCTGAGCCGAGCTTCTTCAATAATATAAATAGGTGTCGTCATTTATGACTCCGGCAGTTCCACCTTCAGGTTGAGCTCGTCAAGCTGCTTCTGGTCGAGGAAACCAGGAGCGTCGAGCATGACGTCGCGACCCGAGTTGTTCTTCGGGAAGGCAATGCAGTCGCGGATGCTGTCGAGACCGGCCATCAACGAAACGAAGCGGTCGAGACCGAAGGCGAGACCAGCGTGAGGGGGTGCACCGTACTTGAAGGCGTTGATGAGGAAGCCGAACTGGGCCATGGCCTTCTCGGGCGTGAAGCCGAGAATCTGGAACATCTTCTCCTGCAGCTTGCCGTCGTGGATACGCAGAGAGCCTCCGCCGACTTCCACGCCGTTGCACACGAAGTCGTAGGCCACGGCACGCACCTTCTCAGGAGCGGTGTCAAGCAGGGGGATATCGTCGGGATTAGGCAGCGTGAACGGATGGTGCGTAGCCATGAGGCGCTGTTCCTCGTCGCTCCACTCGAACAGCGGGAAGTCGACAATCCAGAGGCAGACGAACTTGTCCTTGTCGCGCAGACCGAGGCGGTCGCCCATCTCCAGGCGCAGGGTGCAGAGCTGCACGCGGGTCTTGTTGGCATTGTCGCCACTGAGGATGAGCACCAGGTCGCCGTCCTTGGCGCCGCAGGCCTCCTTGACCTTCTGCCACACCTCGGGCTCGTAGAACTTATCGATCGAGGACTTCACGGTGCCGTCGGCGTTGAACTTCACATAGACCAGTCCCTTGGCGCCCACCTGGGGACGCTTCACGAAGTCGGTGAGCTGATCGAGCTGCTTGCGCGTGTAGTCGGCAGCACCGGGAACGCAGATACCGCCGATGTAGTTGGCCTCGTTGAACACAGGGAACGTGCCCGTGCCCTTCAGTTGGTCCATCAGCTCGACGAACTCCATGCCGAAGCGCAGGTCGGGCTTGTCGGAGCCGAAACGACGCATGGCCTCATGCCACGTCATGCGTTGCAGCGGCGGCAGCTCCACGCCGCGCACCTCCTTGAACAGATGGCGGGCCAGGTTCTCGAAGATTTCCAGCACGTCTTCCTGGTCGGCAAACGACATCTCACAGTCAATCTGCGTGAACTCCGGCTGACGGTCGGCACGCAGGTCCTCGTCGCGGAAGCACTTGGCAATCTGGAAGTAACGGTCGAAGCCCGAGACCATGAGCAGCTGCTTCAGCGTCTGCGGCGACTGCGGCAGGGCGTAGAACTGTCCGGGATTCATGCGCGAGGGCACCACGAAGTCGCGGGCTCCCTCAGGCGTCGAGCCGATGAGGATAGGCGTCTCCACCTCGATGAAGTTCAGGTTGTCCAGGAAGTTGCGGATGAGGATGGTCATGCGGTGACGCAGCTCCAGATTCTTGCGCACGGCATTGCGGCGCAGGTCCAGGTAGCGGTACTTCATGCGGATGTCGTCGCCGCCGTCGGTCTGGTCCTCAATGGTGAACGGAGGTGTGACACTCTCGCTGAGGATGTTCAGCTCGGTGGCCATGATCTCAATGTCGCCCGTGGGCATCTTCGGGTTTTTCGACTGGCGCTCGCGCACGGTACCCTTTACCTGGATGCAGTATTCGCGCCCCAGCTTGTTGGCACGCTCCGTGAGCTGCGCGTCGTCCGACTCGTCGAAAACCAACTGCGTCAGACCATAGCGGTCGCGCAGATCTACAAACGTCATTCCTCCCATCTTACGGGTGCGCTGCACCCATCCGGCCAGCGTCACCTGCTGTCCGGCATTGGCGAGACGAAGCTCGCCACAAGTATTTGTTCTGTACATATTTTATTGATATATTCTTTCGAGCTGCAAAGGTAGTGCAAACTGAACGAAAAACCAAATTTATTTGCATATTTCTGAGGAAACCATGGCCGACGAACTGAAAGGAAGAATGACTTCCATAGCGAGCGAGGATGGGAACAGCACGTCCTCGCCCGTTTTTGGATAGGGCAAAAGGCGTAGGGGAAAGCAAAAAAATCAAAAAAAAAACGTCTGCCCGGCGTGACATTTCGTCTTTTTGCGTCTATATATAGTAGAATGACGAACGAAGACCATATCATCATACAGCGCATACGCAGCGGTGAGCTCCGGGAGTTCGGCCTGCTGGTAAATAGCCACGGCCCTGCGCTCATGGCATTTGTGGGACGCATTGTCGAGCAGCAGGAGGATGCCGAGGACGTGGTCCAGAACACCTTTGTCGCTGCTTACGAGCACCTGAAGGACTACGACCCGCTGCGGGCTTCGCTATCGACATGGCTCCAGCGGATTGCCTACCATGAAGCGTTGTACCATCTGCGAAAGCGAAAACGACAGGTGCTGTTGCCGCTTGATATGGGCGATGACGTTCCTGACGAGCTGCCTGAGACGACAACAGCAGAACAACTGGACGAGGCCATCCAAGAGCTACCCCCAGAAGACCAGATGCTCTTGCAACTCTACTACTTCGATGGGCGTCCTCTGAAGGAAATAGCCTACATAACAAACGCATCGGGCGACTCTCTCAATCGTGAAGTATCGCGGCTCAGCAGTCAACTTCACCGAATACGCCAACGACTCAGAATCATCCTAACACGCATGAACGATGAATAACGATAAAGCACTTTTCCGTCCAGCCTTGCAGCGACAGAATGAACGAGCCGCAAAGATGAAGATGCCCGACGACATGGAGCAACGGGTAATGGAGCGAATCAAGCCCAAGCGCCGACACGCCTGGCTCTACCCCGCCATCACTGCCGTTGCAGCCAGCATACTCCTGTTGCTGACGTTCCATACACAAGACCCTGAGTCATCTGGTTTACAACCACAAAACGCAAGTCAGGCAGCAGAAACGCCTGCATGGCAATACGAAGACGAACGAACTATACGGAATGCCTATTTCGCCCACCAAAAGGAGATTCAAGAAAAGGGCGAGAGGCTTGCCGCCTACATCCAGCAACAAATAACCGTTAACATAGAATAAGAACAACATGAGAACAAGAAACATCGTATTGTCTATTTGGGCAGGGTTGAGCATTGTCTCTTGCACACAAAATGTAGCAGACAAGCCAATGCAGATAGAGAGCGTGAGTGCACTTTTCGACAGTATCGCCAAGCGGGATATATATGGACGGCGCATACTGAGATGCCTTGAGGATTCCGTCTTGTATGAGGAGTATAATATCTGTCATGTACTGACAGATACCACAGGGAAGAATTACACCATCAATTATGACAAAGAGTGGATGCAAAAACAGACCGAGGATCATAACTACTTGCTGCGGAATGTGCCGGAACTGCTCGACAGGTTGTGCAGAACCGCAGAAAAGAGCTACCGATACATATCTGGCGACTCTATCGACTACAACTTCACTTTAGGGAATCACCCACAGGAACTCCTGTATTTGAGAAGTTACAGTGAAGCAAACAGAAACAATCTGTTCGACTTTTGCTATATGCTTGAGAAGCCTGCTGATATCACGGTAAAGTCTGGCGATGTCACCTCAGTCCGGGAAATGCTTCAGGCGTTCTTAGCCGAGCAGAAGAAGGTTAAGAGATACGAAGTCAAGTACGAGTGGGATAAGGATGTCGCCATTCCTGATGATTATAACACCTTCCTGCCGACAAGCTATCGTGGGCATGGTTCTGATTCTCTGGCAGCCTCGTCTGTCACAGGAACCCACTTTTTTATTCCTGCCAAGAATCAGCATCGCATAGACGTGGCAGTCGATTTCTACAACCGTTTGAACCGCATGGCCACCGAACAGCCTCGAAGAGGTTCTATACTCAGCACGTCTGCAAGATTCAAATCATATATGGAGAACGTGGAATGGCATGTGGACTTGCTGCGTTACACAGTCTATAACTATGAAACGCGACATCGCATCTACACTATCATGATGGAACAAAGCCCCGAAGGGATTCACCTCTTGGAACTCTACACTCCCGATGCGCCTCGGTTTACGATACCCTGGCTTTGGCTGAAGGTCAAACAAACCCACAACCTCGACATCATCCCGGAGAAGGATTTTGAAAAGTTCTACTCCTAATCCACCGGTGCACTTTGATCATGAGTCCCCATGATTCCGCTATAATAGTTGTTAAACGTGGAAACAACCCTCACTTCCTGCACTTCTTGCACTGACGCCAAGTGCAGGAAGTGGGGGAAGTGAGGGTGAAAAGGGCGTTTAGCAACTATATATATAAGGAGAGAATCGTTGCCCGATAGAGTGTCTTTTTGCACTTTCTCCTTCTGTATCTGTAGTGGCCCCAGAGAGTTCTGCGGCGGCCCCTGGGAAGTCTGCGGCGGCCCCGGAGAAGTCTGCGGCGGCCCCTTTCGCAACCACAATATTCACTTTTCCAACTTAACATTTGGGGTGGTTATACGTAATATATATATATGACACGTGCAGAGTTTGAACTCACCGCCCGGCAGTTACGGGCTCACATGCTGAAAATCGCACTGGACTTCTTCGGGTCGAAGGACAATGCCGAGGATGTGGCCCAAGAAGCGATGTTGCAGCTTTGGCGCTACTGCGAACATATTGACGGCAGTCGAAACGTGTCAGGACTGGCGGTACGCGTGGCCAAGAACTGCTGTGTCAACCACTATAGGAAACAGCGGATGGACCAACGGTTCAACAATGTGGACAGTGGGATGGCAGTGATGGTCAGGGCCGACCCTTCATACTCGCCACAGGAGCGACTGGAGGCAGAGGACGCACGACGGCTGATGACGGAGGTAATGGCACGTCTGAAGCCACGGGAACGCGAGCTCTTCGAACTGAGAAGCCTGGACGGTCTCTCGACCAAGGAAATAGCCGAGCTGACAGGCATCCCCAAGAAATCGGTATCGGCCATGGTGTCGACAGCACGAATGAAAGTGTTTTTAGAACTCAAGAAAAGATTAAGACTATGACGGATAAAGAGATACAGAAACTGATTGACCGCTACCTCGGAGGACTGACGTCACCTGAGGAGGAACGACAGCTGGCACGCAAGCTGCTGCGCCCCGACATTCCTGAGGATTGGAAGGCTATCCGCCTGATGCTGGGCGACCTGGCGATGGGCGAGGCAGAATACGATGACATCATGGTGCACCGCCAGCAAAAGGAGACTGTCGTCAGCATGCGCCGTCGCTGGATGGCCGCTGCCGCCAGTCTGTTGCTGATAATTGGTATAGGGGCATTGATATGGATGCAGAGAGGCAACGAGACGCAGATGCCAGACAAATCATTGGCTGTAACGACCCACGTAGATCGAAGCCCTCGACCCTCGTACCCCGAGACCACCAACCTACGTACATCGACATCGCAGCCCCACGCATCTCGTTCAGTACGTACTCTGCGTACTCAGAGTCCGCTCCCGACGCACCCAGAGTCCGCTCCCGACGGACTAACATCTGCCCCTAATGAGGAATGCAGTCAGACGGAGCCCGTAACGCAAGAGGAACCTCGTCTCCACTACGCTGCTCATATACAGACGAAGGCGGACACTGTGTCCTATCAGGACCCTGTCCGCGTGGATGAATTCATTGCAAAGATGGCTGACTACTACAACGTGAGACAGGGTGAGCTGACATGCTCCGTCCACGCCGACAGCAATGTGGTGAGTACCGTCTACGTGTTCCCTGACAAGCAGGACATAAACCTCTTCAACCGACTGCTGCAGGTGGCCTGCTGGTACAGCGACGAGACGCCAGGCTACCTGCTGAGCTTCTCGCACCGACAGTTCTTCTTCGAGTTGAAGGACGTGCGCCGACAGCTACAGTACCGCTGGATAGCCGAGCGCATTAACGGCAAGATCCTGCTCTACGGCACCAATGCGCCCATCGGGGCTGAGACGTCGTCGGCCTGCTATCAGGAATATCGCGACGAGCTGATGCACACAAGGAGAATAACCCCTAAAACGAGAGACATATGAAACGAATCTTAATCCTTAGCCTCATGGCTATCGCCTGCCTCACGATGCAGGCACAAACAAAAACTGTAAAAAACATAAAAGTACTGGCAAAGCCCACCAGTATGTATATGTCTGGCTACCCAAAAGCCACTATCGACCCGAAGACCAAGAAGAAGACCGTTGTATGGCACGACACGGAAAACAACTCGTGGCACGAGAACATCGGTTTTGTCAAGGATCTGCCCACCATCGACAACATTGAAAGCATTTGGCCTAAGATTGCCGAAATGTCTGAAGGCAGTTACATCCCTTCGCTATGGCAGCTGACGGAGGAGGACAACGAGACCGTGCTTCACTGCTACTTCCGTATGCCTGCCGACATCGTGGAGAACTTCTGGCTGTGCAGTGACGAGTGCGTCATTCTCGACAGGGCGACAGGCACCATCTACCAGTCGCGGCGCTGCGTGCCCGACTGCTACGGCAAGGTGTTCAGCCTCAAGGCCAAGGAAGGAACGACGATTGACTTCCAGATATTCTTTCCCAAACTGCCCGATACCGTCGAAAGCATTGCCATCTACGGCGTGCCAAACTGGTTTATGCGAGGCATGGGTATAAGCTTTGCGTCCAAGTCGGACGACCTCTTCGGTCTGGAGAGAAATCCATACGATTACGACGAAATGATGCCGATTCACAAGGCACACCTTGTCAGCGAGGCCAAGGACTATGACAAGGACAACTACAAGACGTGGGCTGTCTACAACGATGCCCACCTCATCAAGCCCGTCAAAGAAGACACTTACGCCATTTGGCGCACGCCAGAAGCCACCTATCTGGCCGAGGCCTGCGAGATGAACTGGATGCGCGAGTACTTCGGCCGCGGCGGCAACAATATCCTTGTCGACCAGCGGGGCCACCAGTACAAGTGCAAGGAGGTGCTGGGCTACCCAAGCAGCGACCTGTTCTGGGTAGAAGGCTGGACGGGCGACTACTTCGCCATTGTCATGGTCTTTGAGCCAATCCCTGTTCATCTTGAAACCATCACCTATATCGAGCCCGAGGGCGAGCCCTTCGCCATGTGGGGCGCCAACTGGGAGGGCAAGGTGCTGAACTTCAGCATCAAGGAACTCCGCGACAACCAGAAGCTCTTCAAGTACCATCCACGCGAAGTAGTAAAATAAACATGTAAGGATTTCTCATGTATCCATGAGGCTGGCATGGGTCGCAGCGATGCGCCCCATGCCTTTGGAAAAGAAACTAAAGTCCTATTAGGAAAGTTTAACGCCCTCGGATGTGATATTTCCGCGAAAACTGCGTATATAATAATTGTAAGGACGAATAACAACGAATGAATAAGAAACTTATCATCACCGCACTGCTCGCCCTCGTCTGGGTGGCGGGATGGGCACAGCAGAAGGATAACAAGATATACCTGCACGGGGCGGTGGCCGACGGGTTTACAAAGGCTGCCGTCACGGATGTGAAGGTCATCCTGATGCGTGAGGACTCAACCGCGGTGGACACGACGGAGACCTACGAGAGCTACGGTTATTCGAGCGGCATCGGACGGCATCCGTCTACCTCGCATTACTATTTCCGTGTCAGGCGCGAGCCTGCAAAATATATCCTCAAGACGGAACATCCGAACTACGAGACGGCCTACGCCAACTTCGAGATGAAGCAGGTGGGCAAGCGTGTCCAGGACATTGAAGGACCGAAGATCTACCTGAAGAAGACGGCAACGGCGCATCATTTCGAGGGCGGCACCATCGGCGAGGTGGTGGTGAAGGCCACGAAAGTAAAGATGGTGTGGCGCGGCGACACGCTGGTATTCAATGCCGATGCCTTCAACGTGCCCGAAGGGTCGATGCTCGACGGACTGATCAAACAGCTGCCGGGCGTGGAGCTGAAGGACAACGGCGAAATCTTCGTCAACGGCAAGAAGATTGACAACCTGACGCTCAACGGTGCCGACTTCTTCAAGGGCAAAAACAAGATTATGCTCGAGAACCTGCCGTACTTCACGGTGAAGAACATTGAGGTCTACAAGAAACAGACCGAGGAAAACAAGTACCTCGGCATCGACGACGAGGACAAGAAGGAATATACGATGGACGTCATCCTGAAACGGGAGTACAGCACCGGCGGCTCGGCAAACGTCGAGGCGGGCGGCGGGCCATCCGACGGCGGCAACTGGCGTTACAAATTGAAGGGCTTCGGCCTGCGTTTCAGCGACCATACCCGCGCCGTGCTCTTCGGCGGCCTGAACAACATCAACGAGTCGATGACGTATGACACCTACGACAGTGAGTATAAGGACAAGTCGCAGCAGTCGGGCGACCTGCATTTCAAACAGGTGGGCGGTCAGTTTGTCTATATGGCTGGTGAGGACAGGCTGACGAACTCTACCGAGGTGAACGCCACGTGGAGCAATGGGTACAACGAAAACCGCAACCAGAGTGAGACCTACCTGAACACGGGCAGCACCTTCGGACTGTCGGAGGGCACGAGCCGCAGCAAGCCCAGCAGTTTCTCGCTGAAGAACACACTGCGAGCCACGGGCAAGTACCGTCTCTATTCCTCTGCGAATATCGGCTACGACCGCAGCCGCAACGAAGGCTACGGCTGGAGTTTGAGCACGGCCGACGCCATGATGCACGACAGCATCAACAGCTCATGGTACCGCTCGCGCAGCCAGTCAGACAGGCTGAGCGGTAGCGCTTATGCCTATCTTGCCAAGCGTCTGCCGACGGGCGACTCGTTTACACTCGACCTTCAGGGAAGCTTCGACCGCCAGTATCGCCCCGAGTCTACGAGCCTGAACCATTACGTCTATCACTTGCTGGGCACGCAGGATCATCGCGACCGCCGCACGGAGTCACCTTCTCACTCCTACGGCTGGCAGGCAAGCCTGACCTATAACTACAACCTTAACGAGCACCTAAGCATCCGTCCTACTGTCGGCATAGGCACTGGCGACAACCACAGCGACCGTCACGAGTACCTGCGAGATAGTATCGACTATCTGTTTGATGCCATGAACAGCTACGGGCAGCGCACGCAGACACTGGACCGACGGACAAGCCTGAACATTGATTTCAGCAAGAGCTTGAAGAAAGGCTACATTGGCATCTACAGCCAGCTGAGCGCCAACTTCCAGCGGAAGCGCATGGACTACAGCAGCGAACCGCTCACCACCAACTTGACGCGCAACTACACGCTGTGGAGTCCGAACGTCTACCTGTTCTACATGAAACAGGACACCGTCATGCAGCAGGAGTTCAATATGCAATACTATCTGTGGCCCTCGACACCATCGCTTACCGACCTCATCGACCGCCCGATAAGCAGCGACCCGCTGAACATCTTCCTTGGCAATCCCGACCTGAAGATGTCCGCGCAACATAACCTGTCTGTGTCGTACAGCCTTCATCGTGACAGCACAGACCAGAACATACGCATCGGTATCAACGGCAGCCTGACACACAACGCACGGACGCAGGGCTACACCTACGACACGACGACGGGCGTGCGCACCTACCGGCCGGAAAACATCAGCAGCGGCAACTGGAACACGAGGATGACACTGAACTGGAGCCGCGCCCTGGACAAGCAGAAGTCCTGGCACATCGGCAACGAGCTGGGGCTTGGCTATAATAGGAGTACTGGACTGGCCATCGCCACGGGCAGCACCGATGCCGAGTTGAGCCGCGTCGGTACCTTCACCTTGAACTACAAACCCAGCATCAGTTTCCAGAAAGAAAAACTCACACTGCAAGCCAAAGGCGATATAGGTTACCGCAACATCCACCGCAACATCACCTTAGGCGAGCAGCCCACCGACGTCTGGGACATCAGTTACGGACTGAACGGCAACTACAAGCTGCCGTGGAATTTTACTATTGATACCGACCTCACCATGCACTCGCGCAGAGGTTACACCGACGCGGAGATGAACGACAACCGCCTCTATTGGGATGCCTCGCTCACCAAGTCGTTCCATCAAGGCCAATGGCTCCTAAAGCTTCGCGGCTACGACCTCTTGGGTCAGGTCAGTAGTCTAAACTATAACATCAACGCCCAGGGCCGCACCGAGACCTGGACCAACTCCATGCGCCGCTACGCCCTCCTCACCGTCAGTTACCGTTTCTCGCAGAAACCAAAGAAAGAAAACAAGTAAACAGTACATATATGAACATGAAGCAAACCATCATCCCCGCACTGCTCGCCCTCGTCTGGGTGGCGGGACAGGCAAAGACTTACAAGGCCATCAAGACACCTGTGGCGATGGCATGTGTGAATGTGTCGAACGGTGAACTGAAAGCCCGCGAGGTTGTTATGCGCGACACGGCAACCACCGTACACTTCACGATGGAATACGAGAAAGGAGAGCATTTCCGCTTTGCCAAGGAGAGCTACCTCATGGATGAGGACGGCAACCGCTACCCGTTGCGCTCAGCTGAGGGAATAGCCCTCGATGCATGGGTGCAGTCGCCCGAAAGCGGCGTGACCGACTTCACGATGAACTTCGAGCCGATGCCAAAGAAGGTGCAGGTCTTCGACTTCATCGAGGGCGATGGCAATAGAGCATTCATGCTGCTGGGCATCCACGACAAGAAGGAAAAACTGAAAGTTCCGACGAAGGAAGAACTTTCAGCAACAAATCCCTATTCTGTGCCATCCGACTGGTTCAAGACCGACACCATCACCATCCGGGGGCGTATCGAAGGCTACGATGCCGAGCAGTTCGGCTTCACATCGATGGAATGTTACTTTCAAGATATCTTCGAGAAGGAGGATGCGACGCTGGTGCTTGACATTGCCGACGACGGAACATTCAACAAGAAGTTCTTGTCCAGCTACCCTGTCTATCAGCGGTTCTACACAATGGAGTCGAAGGTGGATTTCAGCGAAATGTTTTTCTATGCCCACCCAGGCGAGACCATCGACATCACCGTGCGGAAAAACGCTGACGGTTGCTACGAGTGCGTCTATCATAACGGCAGCAGCCACGAGGTGGAGCGATGGCTGAAATCGAAGTTGATGACGGGTTATCTGAGCAATCCGCTGGCGCTGTTTAATGGCTCCTTCAGCGATGCCACAGCACTTGCAGAGGAGGTGTGGCAAAATATGCTTTACCGCATAGACATGGTGAGTCGCCGCGACCATTTTACACCGCTGGAGATGCAGTTGGCACTCTCCGATGCACAGGTTTATCTGACTACGGCCTTCTTGGATTATGCCATGGAAAAGAAATACAGCGTCAGGAAACATACTGACGGTGTGTATTCTGACGAGATTGTTGACAGCGTCAACTGGAAAGCGCTCAATGACGCTAAGAGTTACACGCCTTTGCACCGCATCGATTTCAACAATCCTTTGATGATGTTAAACAATCACTTCCCCTTCCTTGTCAACCGCATCCAGTATGCACAACCTGCTATGCAAGCCTACTTCGGCACTACAGGTCAAAAGCAGTTGGATGATTACTATGCCGTTATGCGCGAAATGCTCGGCAGCAAGGACAATACACTCATGGCTCAACTCTGTTTGTACCAGCAGATGTTGACGGAGTTCAGAATCACCCCAACCGCGGAGTCGAAATATGCGATGGTAAGCAACACTTTTAAGCATTCCTACGTCAAAGCCAAGGCCGACGAATTCTACAATCGGGCAATGGCGCAGACTGAACTCTCAGCACCCCTTCCTGACGCACCAATAGCTGATCTCATCCGTTCACTTTGCGCCAAATACCCTGGCCGTATTCTCATTATCGACTTCTGGGGCATGGGTTGTGGTCCCTGTCGTTCAGCTATCCAAAGCAGCAAGAACCTTCGTGCCGAGATAGCCAAGCGCGATGATGTGAAGCTCGTTTTCATTGCTGGCGAGCGCACCACAGAGGGCAGCGATGCCTACAAAAAGTACGTGGCCGAGTGGCTGGCCGACGAAGAGACCGTCTGCGTCACCAACGCCGACTTCACCCGCCTGCAAGAGTTGTTCCGTTTTGGCGGCATCCCACACTACGAGACCATCACACCCGACTGCCGCCGTGTCCGCGACGACCTGCGCATCAGCGGCTTCTACAACTTCGACTATGAACTGAAGCAGTTAAAGGAGAAACTCAAATAAAACGAAAAAAACATGAACAAGCAAGCCATCATCACCGCACTGCTCGCCCTCGTCTGGGTGGCGGGGCAAGCACAGACGAAGGTCACTGGACATGTCGTCAATGAGCGTGGCGAGGGCGTGGAATACGTCAGCATCGGCATTGAAGAAGACGATGGTGAGGACCAGTCGTCCAGCGTGGGCGTTATCTCCGACGCACAGGGACACTTCACGTTGACGATACCCGCAGGACGCAGGGACGAACTGACCTTCACGCACGTTTCCTATCAGACGGCGACAATTCCCTATTCGACATACGGCGATGGACACGAACTGACCGTGACGCTACGGGACAAGGTCGTCGAACTGGCCGAGGTCATGGTTGGCAAGAAGAGCAAACCGCACACGCTGTCGGGTAAGTCGTGGGTGAGGACAAGTACGGCAAGTTTTCGTGGTAACTGCAAAGGAGAAATAGAATGGGGCCCCGTCTTCAAGAACCGGAAGGACTATTTGCTGACCGACATCATGGTTTCCATCGACAAGTGCGAATACGAGGAATGTATGTTGAGTTTCAACTGCTACGAGGTCAGGGACAAGAAACTTTATAGCGTCCTGAACAAGCCTATCTACAAGCGTGTTACCCCTGCTGACAACGGGAAAAACATCTATGTCAGCCCCACAGAGTCTATCGTACTGAAGGGCAAGAAGAAATATTGCGTCACAATCTGTGTGGTTGACATGAAGGGCAATGGAAGCCTCTCTTTCCCTGCTAACTTCAAAAGCAGCTACGCCCGGCATAAGGTAAAAGGCAAGATGCGGAAGATTCCAGGTTGCCCGATGATTATCGTGAAAGGTTATGAATGACAAACAAGTATGAATCCGAAAGAACTATATACAGAGCGTATCAAGACGCTGACGGACGAAATCTATCAGTTGAACAAGCATAACCGACTGGTAGTTGTACTGGAACTGACAGCCATCGTCTTGGCCATTGGTTGCATCGTAGCCTATACCATGTGGAGCAGCATTCTGGCGTTGGTGGTAGCAGCATTGTTCATAGCCGCATACGTGGCTATCCGTTGGAAGGACAGCAGCAATAGTCGTTTGTCGGAACAGAAGGAGAGCATCCGCAGTATCTATCAGAAGGAGGTGGCCTATCTTAATGGTGATTTCTCGGGATTCCCTTCGGGCGAGCAATATGTGAATCCCCATCATGAGTTTACGCTCGACCTTGACATTTTCGGGCCGCAGTCGCTGTTCAACCGTATCAACCGAACTGTCACAACTGGCGGCAGCGATTTTCTGGCAAAGGAGTTGGCGGAGACACGGGTGCGGAGTATTGACGAGATAGAGAGACGTCGGGAGGCTATCCGTGAATTGTCAGAACGAGAGTCGTTGCGTACGGCATTTCTCATGCAAAGCAATGGTCGGCAAATCAACACAACTGCCATTTTGGAGGCTCTGCATGAGGTGCAGCAACTAAACGTCAGTCACCTGGCTGCTCACCAGCTCAGCTATATTGCAGCCATTGGCAGCATCATTATTTTTTATGGCCTATTGGCTGGAGCTGTATTTGGCCCGCTGTCGGCTTCGTTCCCCATGCTTTGGGGGCTGTTGCAGATTATGGCAGTCTACCTTCTTTTCGGTCGTACCCTGAAACGTGTCAACCAGAGCACCAACATCATACTGCCGCGATTAGGAACATACGTCAGCATGATTATGCAGATAGTAACGTCCGATTTGAAGAGTCAGGAGGGACGTGACATCATCGGAAAGTTCTTCGCAGAGCAAAGCGGCAAAGCCGAGCAGTATGCTGACGAAAGGCTACGGGTAGGTGACGGTACATCGGGAATGTCGGATGCCCTCAAGTCTTTCCGGCTGTTGAAGGGCATCATCAGCGACCTTGACCAGCGTAACGAGGTCTGGGTACCCATATCCAATGCCCTTTATCTGGCAGACTACTTCATCGTGCGTCGGTTTCTTCTCTGGCAAGACCGTTACATGACGCGCATAGAGGACTGGATAGATGCTGTCAGCCACTTCGATGCCCTAGTGTCGATGGCCACATTCCGCTACAACGAGCCTGAAGCCACGGATGCCGAATTGGTGGATGCCGACGAGGTGGTCTATGAGGCTCGCGGACTCTATCATCCATTCCTCGGACAACAGGCCGTGCGTAACGACTTCTCCATTTCCGACAAGCACTATTACATCATTACAGGTGCAAATATGGCGGGCAAGAGCACATTCCTACGCTCCATCGGCATCAACTATGTGCTGGCCTGTTGCGGAATGCCAGTCTTTGCTGATAGACTTCGCATCTCGATCTTCTCGCTGTTCAGTAGTATGCGCACCACCGACGACCTCGCCCACGGCATCAGCTACTTCAATGCTGAACTGCTACGGCTGCAACAGCTCATTGAGACCTGCAGACAGAACCGTCACACGCTTATCATCCTCGACGAGATACTGAAAGGCACCAACTCACTTGACAAGCTCAATGGATCCCGGCTGTTCCTCCAGTCCGTGTCATCACTCCCCATTACGAGTATTATCGCCACCCACGATCTTGAATTGTCGAAGATGCAGCAGGAGCATCCCGACCGCTTCCACAACTACTGCTTTGAAATCCAACTATCGGACGAAATCACCTATACATATCGCCTCTCCGAGGGTGTAGCCCGTAATCAGAACGCCACCTATCTCCTGAAGAATATCTTAAAAACAGCATTGGAATGAACAAGAACGCTCGGCTTTGCCGCTTTGCTCTGCAAAGAACCATCATCACCGTCCTGCTCGCCCTCGTCGCAATTATGGGGCAGGCACAGACAAAGACAGCAACCATCACTGGTTATTCACCCGCACTGAAAGATGGTACTGTCGCAGAATCTTCTATCGACAATGTGCGCGTGGCATCTGACACCGTACAGAGTGGACGCTTTACCCTGACCATTCCTGTGGAGGGACTTACGAAGAGTTATTTATTCCTTGCGGGAGAAGGATGCCCCAATTACCTGATGACCATCTGGCTGAAACCCGATGTGGACGTAAATTTATCGGGTACGGACTGTCTCTATCCCTTGTGGAAGGTGGATAGTCCACTGCCCGAACAGCAGACACTCAGCCGTATTATGGAACATGGTCATGAGACGCTGGCAGAATTTTTGCGACTCGATCTTGCCAATGCATCGTGGGACGAAGAGAGGCCTGTCTATATGAAGTATTTGAAACAGAAGATGGACGTTCTTCCCTCATTGCCGGTAGATGCAGCGTCGCTCGAAGAGTTAGAAGGAGTGGCTATGATGGCAAGAAACTATACGAAGGACTTCCCTAATATGGAGCAGTTGAAGGAATTGGAGGCATCCACCGCCGCCCGTGCGCCGAAAGGGTTTGAAGAGCAACTGGCACAGATACACGCTCAGGTTTATCCGCCACATATCTTACAGGTAGGTGAAAAGGCCATCGATGCAGAACTCATTGACATGCAGGGCCAGAAGCATCATCTCGCTGAAGTGCTGGGGCAGCCCGACCGATATGTGCTACTCGACTTCTGGAGTCTGGGATGTGGTCCTTGCCGTATGGCTGAGCCAGAGATGAGAGCGGCCTACGAGCAATCGCAAGGGAAGTTGGAAATCATCGGCATCAATCAGGATAAACTCTCTGCGTGGCAAGAGGACAATTTCAGCAAGAACATCGTCTGGAAAAACTGGAATGACGGCAAGATGGGCAAGGCCGACATTGAAAACAGCTATTGTGATATGAGGGCTATACCCTATTATGTCTTGATTTCGCCCGACAAGCACATTCTCTGGAAGGGTGCTGGATATGGTATGGGATGGTTTATGGGTTTGCTTTCCGCCATCAACGGTCCCAAGCAAGACAACACTGCCAACCTCTCACTTACCATCCAGCAAGTGGATGCTGATGCCAGCGGTACCACCGTCAGTTTCCGCTATTATGGTCATAAGAACTTATGGTTCCGCATCGCCAAAGGTTCCTATCTTGAAGCAGATGGTAAGAAATACAAACTGACATCAGCCAACGGCATCACTCCCGACGCAGACATATATCCTCAAGTGAGAGCCACAGAAACCACAGAAGGCTATCTGAGCAACCTCTGCTACACCGACTTCACGCTCACCTTTGAACCCTTCGACACCATCCCGACCTCTTTCGACTTCAAGGAAGGCGACGGCAAGGGTGCGTTCGTCATCCGCAATGTTTCTGTTAAATAAGCCGGTTATGAACAAGAAAACCATCATCACCATCCTGCTCG
>CAMVPA010000047.1 GCA_947169245.1 uncultured Prevotellaceae bacterium | reverse complement strand
GGACTATCTCCTATCGGCTGCTTGGTATTTTCGCCTGCAAACATAGTAACTATATTATTATTGGTTTAGATATTTCTTGATGAGGGCGGCCTCCCTGGCGTGGGCGTCGGCCAGGAATGCCTGATACTCGGGGCTGTCGGGGTTGAACGGACGGTGGGCGAGGGCGGCCTTCACGGGGCGCCACTCTTCGAGGAACTGGCGTGTGTGTTCGCTGAAGAACATTTCGCCGAAGCGCTGCCAGATGTACTCAACGGCCTGCGTGCTGGGGTGCAGCATGTCGTCGGCGTAGAAGCGGTAGTCGCGCAGCTCGTCCATCATGATTTCGTAAGCAGGGAAGTAGGTAATTGGTGATTGTTGGGTGGCGATTGCTGACACCATTCTGTTGATAGCCAGGAGCAGCGTGGCCTTTGATAGCTGACTACCGTGATAGCCATACTTGCGGTAGCGAATGGGGCTGACGGTTAGGATAACTCGTACGTCGGGTTGCCGCTGCTGCAACACGTCGATGGCACGGCATAGGTAGTCGGCACAGGCGTCGATGCTCAGCTCTTCCTCCTCAAACAGACGGGCAGGGCGCTTCTCGCAGTTGTCCACTATCTCGCCCGTCTCCTTCAGCCGGTAGACATGGTTGGTGCCGAGGGTGAAGACGGCGGTCTTGGGGGCGATGTCGCTACGCTCGACGGTATGGAGTATCGAGGCGGGATTATACATCACGCCGAAGGGGTTCACCACCGCGCGGAACTTGTCCTCAACGAAGCGTCGGCCAATGCTGTCGGCGAAGCACGACCCCACGAAGAGCATCTCCTCCAGCGGTTCTATCTGGAACGGCCCTTTCTCTATCGGTACTATTGTCCTAAACTCCACAATCTTATTTCTTATTCGCCAAAAAAATTATAAACTCTCACCTCTCAGTTCTTTGCAAGCAAAGCGAGCAAGCTCGAGCGCTCAATTCTCAGTTCTCAACTCCTGCTAATCTGCAGTCCCGTCTTCGAGAGTGTCATGTCGACGAAGCGGGCATTGGCATTGCGGCGGTTCTCGTTCAGAATCACTTTGATGCGGGCTGCTGCCTCCGGGTCTTTGGCTATCATGTATAGATAGCCGCCGCCACCGGCACCAGGCAGCTTGTAGCCTAAGCAGAGGTCGTCGACGAGTGTCGTCAGCGCCGCAATCTCGGCTGGGTTCGTACCGCTGTCGAGCAGCTGGTTCTGTGTCCACGTGCGCCGCACGAGTAGTCCTGTGTGCTCGAAGTCCTGTCGCTGTATGGCGTCGTACATCTCCAGCGTGTGCTCCTTCATCTGTCGGAGCAGCAGCAACTGGTCGTGCTGGTTCAGGAACATGCGTCGCACGATCTCCGCCAGAATCTGCTTGGCGGTGCGGGTGATGCCGGTATAGTAGAGCAGATGGCACTGTGCATATTCGGGCTGCGTCCACAGTCCGTCGGGCAGCCATCTGACGACGGGGCTCTGTTCGAAGCCCGCCTGTGTCTGTAGCAGTTTGATGCCGCCGAGGATGCCGCCAAACTGGTCTTGCCAGCCGCCGCCTGTGGTGAGCATCTGCTCCAGCATCAGCGTGCGGTGGGCTATCTCGTTCTTGTCCCATCCCAAGGCGCAGAAGTCGTTGAGCACGCCCAGCACCGTAGCCGCCAGTATGCTGCTGGTGCCGAGTCCGCTGCCGGCAGGTATGGCCGAGAGCAGCGTCAGCTCTATGCCGCAGCCGAAGTTCTCTAATTGGGTGGCGAGTGATGAGAAACGTGAGGAGTGGTTGCTGAATCCGGCGAGCACCAGGGCGGCCTTGGGGATGGAGAAAGGCGAGCCCACCTTGTTGAAGGCCATCAGCTGCTCGTAGGTCTCCACCACCTCGGTAGCGCCGAGGTCGATGCTTCGCAGCACGATGTGCGGCTCGCTGCAAGGCTTGGCGTAGGTCTGCAACGGCGGTTGCCCGTTGAGTTCGATGGCCAGGTTGACCACGTTGCCGCCTTCCATCAGACAGTAGGGTGGGGTGTCCGTCCATCCGCCGGCAATGTCGATGCGCACGGGAGAGCGTCCCCAGACAATCTGGTCGGAACAGGGACTCACCCCCAGCCCTCCCCTTGTCGGGACGGTCTTTGTCACACCCTCGCGCAACAGTTCGAAAGCCCGTTCGCTCTCGCCGCGGAACATAGCGTTATGGATGCGGGTCATGAGCGGCGCCTCGTTGCCCAGCGGCGGTGGCAGAGGTATCTGCTCGTCGCTGAAGCGGCGTGCAGTGTCGTCGAGGTCCAGCTGGTAGAACACGCTGTGCTGCCAGTTGCGTGCCATCGCCGGCAGGTTCTGCCGTTGCAGTTCGCGTCGCTGCTGGAACAGGCGGCGCAGGTTGGCGCGCTCGGCCAGGGCGTTGCTGTCGACGGCGTCGTCTATATGGTAGCGTCGCACCTCGTAGTCGGTCTCGCCCACGGGTGTCACATCGATACACTCGCCGGGCTCCAGCCTTATCTGCCAGTCGTTCTGCGGCACGCCGGTAACGATGTTGTCGTGTGTCAGTTGCCAACCTTTGCCAACGTATGAGTTCTCAATCCAGATGTTGGTATTCTCGGCGGTGAAGCCAATCTCGGCTACCGAGTTCTGGACGAAGATGGTTGGGTGGGGCTTGCGGTCGAGGTGCATGATCTGTCGCTGGTCGTTGACCAGGTTCTGCACCGCCAGTGTCGAGCTGATCATCTCACGGCTCGTGCCGAAGTGATAGAACTCACCGCCCGGCAGTGGCAGAATAGCCACCTTGAGCTCCCGCAGCTCCGGGTCGTCGATGAGCGGTTCGGTGCCCAGCGAGCAGCCGAACTCGCCGTAGAGGTCGTACTCTTTGAAATGAGAAATGAGAGATGAGAAATGAGAAATGTCGCCTCCATCGCTACTCCGCTTCATCAGCAGTTTTACCGCCTTGTCAGAGAGCAGCCACACGCCGATGTCGGTCAGGTAGTAGTGGTCGCGCTGCAGTTCGCTGAGCGTCTCGACCGAGGGCTTCTGCAACATCTGCTTCAGCACGGTGGGCGTCTGGCGACTGCTGACGAAGACACCGTGGTTCTTGGCGCGCGAGGCGTCGAGCCACAGTCCGTAGCACACGACGTCGGCCTCGGGAATGGGCTGCAGGGGCTGCGTGGCCCTTATGTAGACATCGCCGCTCACCACCATCGTGTGGATGCTGTCGGGCGCCATATGCATCAGACGTTCGTAGAGCGGCAGCTGCAGGTCGAGCAGTGTCTGGTCGATGCGCTGGCCGCGCTCCCAGCGGAACACGGGAATGGGCATGAGTACCTTCCCCTGAACGGCGTAGCTCGGCAGTCGGCGGCTCTGTCCGCCGGCATGCAGCAGGATGCGCTTCTCGTTGGCGAGCCACTCAGAGAAATCACTATCCTCGCACCTCGTACCTCGTACATTGCACCTCGTACCTCGTACCTCGCACCTCGCTTCTTGCACCTCGCACCTCGCATCTTGAAAGGCCTGCTGCAGCAGCCAGGACGTGCCGCCGCCACTGCCAAGACGGTGGCCAACAGGGTCGCAGGTACAGAAGTATTCGTCGCGCGAGCGTCCCGTGATTTCGTGGAAAGAGCTCACCAGATTAGGTGGCAAAGACAGTAGTTTTTTCATCGTTCTACGGTTTTTCGGCTGTAAAGGTAGTAAAAACTTCTTAAAACGCGCGATTTTTGGATTATTTATTGTACTTTTGTACCCAACTCTTAAGATTCTGTAACAAACCATGTCAACTACCAGCCGAACAAGTCTGCTTTCGAGGGACGGTGTCAACCTGCTACTGCCCTTCATACTTATAACTTGCTGTTTCGCACTCTGGGGTTTCGCCAACGACGTGACCACTCCGATGGTGAAGGCATTTTCCAAGATTTTCCGCATGAGTGTTACGGAGGGCGCTATGGTTCAGGTGGCCTTTTACTTGGGCTATTTTGTCATGGCCTTTCCTGCTGCACTGTTCATCCAGCGCTACTCGTTCAAGGCGGGTGTCATCGTAGGTTTATCGCTCTTTGCCACAGGTTCGCTGCTGTTTCTCCCGGCTAAGATGATGGGGTTCTACTTCCCCTTTCTGTTGGCCTACTTCATCCTGACCTGTGGACTGTCGTTCCTGGAGACCTCTTGTAACCCCTACATCTATTGTATGGGTAGCGAACAGACGGCTACCAGACGTCTGAACCTGGCTCAGGCCTTCAATCCAATAGGCAATCTGATTGGTATGTATGTAGCAATGGAGTTCGTGCAGGCCCGCATGAGTCCCATGACGTCGGCTGCACGCCGCGAGCTGCCGTTGCAGCAGTTTGAGATTGTGAAGAACCACGATTTGGGCGTTCTCATCCAGCCTTATATCTATCTGGGCATCGTCGTCATACTGCTATTGGTAGCCATCCGTCTGGTGAAGATGCCTAAGGACGCTGATACCGTTTCGAAGAAGAGTCTCCTTTCGGCCATGCGCGAACTGCTACAGATCAGGAACTACCGCGAGGGCATCGTTGCTCAGTTCTTCTATGTCGGTGCACAGGTGACGTGTTGGACGTTTATTATACAATATGGTACGCGCGTTTTCATGGCCGAGGGTATGGAGGAGAAAGCTGCCGAGATACTATCGCAGAAGTACAACATAGCAGCCATGGTGTTCTTTACGCTGAGTCGTTTCATCTGCACATTCTTCCTCAAGTACATCGATGCCGCCCGTCTGCTCTCCATACTCGCTGTCATAGCCGGTGTGGCTGTCAGCGGCGTGGTCATGTTCACCGACCGCAGTGGCCTTTACTGCCTTGTTGCCGTCTCCGGCTGCATGTCGCTTATGTTCCCCACCATCTACGGCCTTGCCCTCCATGGTGTGGGCGACAACGTGAAGTTTGCCGGTGCCGGACTCATTATGGCCATTCTCGGCGGCTCGTTCTTCCCGCCCATTCAGGCCCTCATCATCGACTTCGGCGTAACAATCCTGGGGCTGCCGGCTACCAATCTGTCGTTCATCATCCCGCTCATCTGCTTCGTGGTCGTAGCCATCTACGGTCACCGTGCCTATGTGCGCCTGAACATTACGCACCGCATCTGATGGCGGATGCCGTTTTTTTGTAAGCAGAAATTGTAAGTAAGTTCTCTATGGATTCATTTATGTTCTTAGGCTTTGGCCTTGACGCATGGATTACCATCGCGACGGTGATGGGCATGTTCAGTATTCTGTTGTTCACCAAGTGGCGCAGCGACCTGGTGTTTCTTGGGGCCATCGGTGTGCTCTTCGTGACGGGTGTGCTCGATGCGAAGGACGCGTTCTCGGGTTTCAGCAGCACGTCGGTTGTCACCGTAGGTGTGCTGTTTGTGGTGGTAGCAGGACTGACGCATACCGGGGTGCTGCAATGGATTGTGAAGCATCTGCTCGGTACTCCTAATAGTTACACGAAGGCGGTGACGCGACTGATGCTGCCCGTAGCCGTGCTCAGCTCGTTTCTGAGCAATACAACGGTGGTGACGCTTTTTGTCGGCATCGTCAAGATGTGGGCTAAGAAGCTGGGCGTGTCGCCCTCAAAACTGCTCATTCCCTTGAGTTATGCCTCGGGCATGGGCGGTGTATGCACCCTCATCGGCACGCCGCCGAACCTCATCATCAGCGGACTCTACGAGGAGAAGACGGGCGAGGCCATGAACATTCTGACCACGACCATACCGGGCCTGTTCTGTCTGGCTGTCGGCGTGCTCTCGGTCATTGCCATGCGACGTCTGTTGCCCGACCGCAAGGCCCCTGAGAGCGCCTTCGAATCGACGGGCGACTACACCGTGGAACTTCTGGTGCCGTCAGACAATCCTTATATCGGCCAGACGCTAAGCGAGGCCGGTCTCTTTCACGTCGACGGTGGCAGTCTGATTGGCGTGCATCACTTCGACGACGTCCCGGCGACCGTTGCTGAAGACGAGTTCATCATGGGCGGTGACCATCTGGTATATGCCGGACAGATAGACGAAATCCTTGACATGGCTAAGCGTCATCAGTTGGTGAGTGCCGACCATCATGTCTTTACTATGAGCGAGGTCGACAAGGACCGCCAGTTGCACACGGCCTACGTCGACTTCGGCAGCAGTCTGATTGGCACGACCATTGGCGGCAGTTCGTTTGAGAAAGATAACAACGTGATTCTGGCGGCGGTGGCCCGTCGTGGCGAGCGCATCAATCTGGCGCCGCGAAACGTGGTGCTGCAGGCGGGCGACACACTGTTGCTGGTCTGTCCGAAGCACATCAATCTCGACACCTCTTCACTGAAGAGCAGCCTCCACTTCTTCGACTCCGACGACGTGCCCAACATTGGGCGAGGAACGCTGGTCTCAACCGTCATCATGATTGCCATGGTGGCACTCTCAGCCTTCGGCGTCATGCCGCTATTGCAATGTGCATTCCTCGCTGCGGCAGCCATGCTCGTCTGTCGTTGCTGCAACATGGACCAGGCCATGCGCGCCGTCAACTGGGATATTCTGATGGTCTTTGCTGGTAGCGCCGTCCTCGGCCTTGCCATCCAGAAGACGGGCATCGCCGAGTGGCTGGCCAACGGGATACTCGACGTCTGCGGCACCAATCCGATTGTAGTGATGACTGCAGTGTGTCTGGTCGGCACCTTCATCACCGAGTTCATCTCGAATACCGCCGCCGGTGCCATGTTCTTCCCCATCATGTACGAGGCCGCCGAGAAGTTGGGCTATGAGCCGTTCCCCTTCCTCGTAGCCCTGATGGTGAGTGTCAGCAGCAGCTTCGCCACTCCCATCGGTTCGCCCACCCACATGCTGGTCTATGGTCCTGGTGGTTATCGCTTTAGCGACTTCATGCGCATCGGCCTGCTGATGAACATCATCATCCTTGCTGCCAACATCCTGATAGTGAATATCGTATATCCATTGACGCCATTGCAATAACACAAGCTCTAACCAAAATCGCCGCTCTTCTCAATATCTAAAGGAGAAAGAGCGGCGACTTGGCATTTTTACTGTTCTTTTATTCCTTTTTCCGCCGCCCACGATAGATGGCGAAGCCGACGGTCAGCAGGATGAGGAGGTAGCCAACGTAGGCGATGGTCTCGGTGGTGCCGATGGACTTCGGCTGGAAGCTGAGCACTACCTTGTGGCTGCCCGGCTCTACGTTCAGGGCGCGCAGCACGTAGTTGACGCGTCCCAGCTTGGCGGGCTGGCCGTCGACGGTGGCCGTCCAGCCGGGATAGTAGATCTCGGAGAAGACGATGACGCCGCCCTTGCCCGTCTTGACGTCGTACTGCAGACAGTTGGGCTCGTAGTTGGTCAGTCGGACGATGCTGGCGGTGTCCTGCTCATGGCTGTCGCCCAGCACGTCGCGGAACTGCTGGTCGGCGACGGCCTGCTCACGGAGGTTCAGGCCGCTCAGGGCGTCAAGCTCTTTGTTGGCGTTGTCGACGTAACTGACGCTATTCACGAACCAGGCGTTTCCCAGCGTATAGGGGTTCAGCACGGGAGCCGTCTGTCCTGACTGCAGGGGCAGTATGAAGTAGCGCGTGTTGAGCATGTTGAGCACGGGGAAGATGGAGTCGCCCTTCACCTGGGTCATGTCGCCGCCGGCGTCGATGACGGCTTTCATGGCTCCCTGCATCTCGGGGCTGATGTGGGCCTCGATGAGCTCCTGGTAGCGGCGCAGCTTGGCAGCGTGGTAGCCGCCGATGGACTTATGGTAGTAGCTGGTCTCGTTCTCGTTGAAGGTGTTGGAGGCGAGGTTCAGCACACGGTAGTCGAGCGTCTTGTCCTGTAGTATCAGCTCGTCGGTCTGCGTCTTGGCCTGCGGTGCCTCACGCTCTGACTTGGGCACAAACATCTCGTCGTTCAGGTAGCGCTTGTTCACCGTCCAGAGGTCAACCAGGCAGAGCACGAGGATGATGCCCACGCCATACTCCTTCTTCAGCTTGCCCATTCCGATGGCCAGCAGCACACCCGTGCCTATCAGGATGATGTAGAACGAGCGCAGACTGTCGGCTGTGAACACGGCCTTTCGCATCTCGGTCAGGTTGGCCACCACGGGCTGTATGTACTCGGCGGGCAGACTCTGCAGGGCCCGCATCTCGCCGGTGGAGATGAAGCTGTCGAAGAACATGGAGGGCATCAGCGAGAACAGCATGGCTACGCCTCCGGTCAGGAGGAACGAGATGCCGATGTACTTCATCCTTGCTTTCATCAGCTCGGGCTCGTCGAGGAGCTTCTTCAGCGCCAGCATTGCCAGCAGGGGGATGGTGAACTCGGCTATCACGAGGATTGAGGCCACGGTGCGGAACTTCGAGTACATGGGCACGTAGTCGAGGAAGAAGTCGGTGAAGCCCATGAAGTTACGTCCCCATGAGAGCAGTATCGAGAGGATGGTGGCTGCCAGCAGTGCCCACTTCATGGGGCCCTTGACGATGAACAGTCCCAGTATGAACAGCATCACGACGAAGGCACCCACATAGACGGGGCCCGACGTGCCGGGCTGCTCACCCCAGTACTGTCCCAGCTGCTGGTAGACGGGCAGGAAGTCGTTCTGCGCCTTCTCCATAGCCTTCTTGCTCTGCGAGAGTGGTGCCGAGGCGCCGCCCTTGGCGTTGGGCACTAAGAGCGTCCACGTCTCGCCGATGCCGTACGACCACTGTGTGATGTAGTCGCGCTCCAGTCCGCTGGAGGTCTGGTTGCCAGAGTCCTGCTTTACCAGCTCGCTCTTGCCGCGCATCGACTCCTGTCCGTACTGCCAGGTGTGGTAGAGGTTGGGCAGGTTGATGCAGACGGCTATGACGGCGGCGACGATGCAGGTGGCCGTGGCTTTCAGCCAGTGCACCAGCTGCTTCTTGCGGATGGCGTCGATGAGCCATGCTATGACCATGAAGAGGATGATGAACAGGTAGTAGTAGGTCATCTGGACGTGGTTGGCGTTGATCTCGAAGGCTCCGAAGAGTGCCGTCACCACCAGTCCCCAGAGGTACTTGCCGCGGTAGGCCAGCACAATGCCGGCAATCATCGGCGGCAGGTAGGCCAGTGCCCACACCTTCCAGATGTGGCCTGCGGCAATGATGATGAGGAAGTAGGTGGAGAAGGCCCACAGGATGGAGCCCAGCGCCGCCAGATAGCTGCGGAAGTCGAACGCGCGCAGCAGGATGTAGAAGCCCAGCAGGTAGGCAAACACGTACCAGACGTTCTCGGGTAGCCACAGGTGGAATGCTTTGATGGCCTGGTCGAGCGGTTTCTGGCTGTCGTACGACGGTGCCATCTGGTAGGTGGGCATGCCCGAGAAGAGTGCGTTGGTCCAGCGTGTCTTCTCGCCGGTGCGCTGGTTGTAGGCTTTGGCCTCCTGTCCGGCTCCCACGCCAGCCGACGCGTCGTGGCGGTAAAGGATGCGTCCCTCGATGTCGGCCGGGAAGAAGTAGGCAAACGACAAGAGTGCGAACAAAACTACTACCACGATGTCGGGCAGGCATTTCTTGAAACTCTGTACTGTGAACAGCGAAGTCTGAGGTGTATGATTACTCATTTTCTTGGAGTTATTTCGGTTTACGTGTGCAAAAGTACGAAAAAACTATGAACTATGAACTATGAATTAAGAATTATTTCGTAACTTTGCACACAAAATCAATTGATACAGCAATGAAAATAGGAATAATCGTGGCTATGGACAAGGAGTTGCGCCAGTTGCAGCAGCTCTTCAATAGTGGCAATGTACGTGTGGCGAAGTGTGGCATCGGAAAGGTCAATGCAGCTCTCGGTGCACAGCGTATGATTAATGAGTTCCGTCCCGACGTCATCATCTCCAGCGGTTGTGCCGGCGGTCATGGCGAAGGGGTGCAAGTCCAGGATGTGGTGGTGAGCGCTGAGCTTTCATACCACGACGTCTACTGTGGCTTTGCCGCCGGCAGCACGGTCTACGGCCAGGTGCAGGGCATGCCCGCCCGCTTTCAGGCTGATCCCTACTTGCTCTCGAAGGCACAGCAAATGAGAAATGAGATATTAGAAATGAGAAATGCCGACGGCGAAGCTCATTCCTCATTTCTGATTCACACTGGCCTGATAGTCACCGGCGACTGGTTCGTCGACACGAAGGAGAAGGCCCGTGAGATAGTCGGCCACTTCCCCGAGGCCAAGGCCATCGACATGGAGTCGGCTGCCATTGCGCATACGTGCCTGTTAAATAAGGTGCGCTTCATCTCGTTCCGCGTCATCAGCGACCTGCCGCTCGAGGACACCGACGCCTCGCAGTACCACAACTTCTGGGACACCGTGGCCGACCGCTCGTTCCAGGTCACCAAGACCTTCGTCGAGTCCCTGTAATCCAACACCCAACAGCTAACTCCCAACACCCAATCATGGAAGTCATTCAGAGTTTCACCATCGACCATACCCACTTGAAGCCGGGTATCTATGTCTCACGTGAGGACAAGGGTTTCACCACTTTCGACTTGCGCATCACCGAGCCCAACCAGGAGCCTGCCGTAGCCCCGGCAGCCATGCATAGTCTGGAACACCTCATGGCCACCTGGTTCCGCAACTCAGAGGTTAAGGACGACGTCGTCTACGTTGGCCCCATGGGCTGTCTCACGGGCATGTATATCATCATGACGGGGGCCTACACCGTCGAGGACATGCGCCGGCTGACCATCGCGTGTCTGGAGTGGATTCTCACCCAGACCGAGGTGCCTGCCACGCAACCGGAGTCATGCGGCAACTACCTGCTCCACGACCTGCCCATGTGCCATTGGGAGAGCCGACGCTACCTGGACCGCCTGCAGCACGATTTCCACTGCGAATACACCAAGCTCCAGATTACGCTCGACGACGGCCGCGTCTTTGCCGACGCATAGTCTTAGTGCATGCGCACCACCTTGCGGCCGTCCTCAAAGAGTCTTAGCGCATGCGCACCACCTTGCGGCCGTCCTCAATGTAGATGCCGCGGCGTAGCGATGAGGTGCCGGTTATGCGGCGGCCCTGCAGGTCGAAGAGCTGGCTCTCGCCACTCGTCTTCCCGTTGTGTGTCGTCACCACTCCGTCGGTGTCGTCCTTAGCCGCGCCGGCACCCATGTACTGTCCTATGAAGAATATGGTGTCTGTGCTCCGCTCACTGATAATATATAGGAACGGGCGCGTAGCGAAGAACTCGGCAGTTCGCGGCATACTTGTCGTCCCCTCCCCGATGATGGTGACGGCAGCGGCCTCCGTACCTTCCTCGTCGAGCTTGATCTTGGCCACCTGTTTCATCATGCCGATGTAAATGAAATAGTTGCAGAAATAGGGGAACTCCGCATTGTTACGGTCGAAGGCCGTGGGCATGCCTAAGGCCGACATAACTGGTATCAGATCTACGTCGGTGTCGGTCTCTATGCGGGGCATCTTCAAAGCCACGTCCCAGCCGCCGCCACTAAACTGCCAGTTCTTGCCGTCCATCTGATCCAGTATGTCGCCGATGGTCTTGTCCTGTCGCGGCAGGTAGACGGTCATCAGGTAGGCTCCGTTGCCGTAGGGAAGCTTGACAGCCTGATAAAGGTCGTTCTCCATATATTCAAACTCGCCATGCTGCGACATCATCGGCACGTTAATGCCGCCGTTGAACGACTCCTCGCGGGTGTTCTCCTTCTTGAACGGAGAAGCCCACTTGCCCTTGAAGTAGAGGGCGTTCAGCAGGTAGCTCACGTAATCCTTGCCATTCTCGAACTCATCCTTCGTCAACACCTCCTTAATCAAGCCGTGCGTATGGTCGCTGCCCCACTGGTTGATGACGTCGCGGGTTGCGTCGTCGTAGAAGTCGCGGGCCTCGGGCGTGGCGTCGTAGTATTGCTGTGCCTTCTCCACGAAGGGCTCCTGCAGCTTATAGTCCCAGTGGCTGTTCACAAAGATGGTGTTGGCTATCTCGGCAGTGGTCTCAGCGTCGAGTGTCGGCGCCTCGGTCAGCATCTTGCGGCAGAACTGGTTGATGGCCTCAGCCCCGGCCTCGCCGAAGCCGAGCACCTTGTTGATTTCCTGCTGCGTCTTGCCGGCGGCGCCGTTGTTCAGCATGCCGAGGGCGTAGGTGATGCTCAGCGGCGACAGTATCTGACTTCCCTCGGTGCGGGTGCGGACCTCGCGCATCAGGTTCAGTGCGAAGTCGTTGTTCTTCTGCACCAACACCTTCTCCTCCTCGCTCAGGCTGACGTCGTGGCGCACGTTCGTCAGCGGTTCACCCATGTACTGGCCTATGAAGAAGATGGTTCCCGTGGAGCGCTCGCTGATGACGTAGAGGAACGGACGGTCGGCAATGAACTCGGCATAATCGGTGACGGCATTGTCTTTCAAGCCGATGATGGTGACGGCAGCCGCCTCAGAGCCTTCCTCGTTGACCTTGATCTTGGCCACCTGCTTCATCAGGGCAATGTATATGTCGTCCTTCGAGTTGTCCTCGCTGTCGCCCCAGTAGCAGAGGTTGGGGAACTGTGCTTCGCCCTGAATGAACGCCGAGGGCATGCCCAGCACCGACATAATCTGTTCTAAGTGGATGTCTGTGGAAGTCTCGAAGCGCGGGAACGCCAGATAGAGGTTATAGTCACGGTATTTGCCCGCTGTCCAGTTCTCGCCGTTCAGTTTGGCTACCACGTCGTCGAGCGTCTTGCCGTAATGCGGCAGGAACACCGTCATCTGGTATGCCCCGTTGCCGTAGGGCATGATGACCGACTGGTAGAGCTCGTTCTCGTCATACTGGAACTCTGTGTACGACATCTGCATCATGTCGGCCGTGGCCTTGCCATTGTCGAAATAGGTACGTTGCGTGTAGGCCGGATTGAACTGCTGCGTCCATACTCCCTTGAAGTAGAGGGCGTTCAGCAGGTAACAGATGGTCATGGGGTCGAATTCATCCTCTTTCAGTGTCTCCTTGATCATGCCCTCCGTGTGGTCGCTGCCCCACTGGTTGATGACGTCGCGCGTCAGCCCATCGAAGAAGTCGCGGGTCTCAGGGTCGGCGTCGTAGTACGTCTTGGCCTTCTCCTTGAAGGCCGACTTCAGCAGGTAGCCTCGGGCGCTGTTCACGTAGATGTTGTTGGCAATGGCCACCCGCGTCTCTTCGTCTAGTCCGGCAGTCTCCAGCAGCATCTTCTGGCAGAAGCGGTTGATGGCCTCGGCCCCAGCGTTGCCGAAACCTAAGACGTCGTTGATCTCCTGCTGCGTCTTGCCTGTCGCAGCATTGTTCAGCATACCAAGTGCGTAGGTGATGCTTAACGGCGACAGCAGCTGGCTCTCGTTGCCGCGTGCCTCGCGGAACAGGCGGAACGCGAAGTCGTTGTTCTTCTGCACCAGCTGCACCTCCTCTTTCGTCAGCTCAATCTGCTTCGGTTCGCTCTCCTGAGCCGATACGCCCATTGTCATCAATAGAGCCGTCATGAAAACAGTAACTCTCTTCATAGTGGTAGTTCCTTTCTCTTGATTAGATGTTGCAAATATACGTATTATTTCTGAATAGACAAGCATTACGGACTAAAAAGTGAATCTCAGGCCGAAAGGTACGGAGAGCGTGGCTGGGTGTTTCGTCCACCACGTCTCTATGCCGTCGTTGCTTCTGAAGTAGTGTTGCAGGCTTGGCTCGACAAAGAAACCGATGGCCGGGGTCACGTCATAGTGGAGGCCAATGCCTGCACCCACCGCCCACCGGGTGCCGGTATGCAGGTGCTTGGTGGCCGTCTCTGTGTGCAGACCGTTGAGCTCATAATGGCTGTCGAGTGTCTGGTGTATCGGCAGATGGAGGGTGAGGCCTGCGGTGGCGTAGGCGCTTATGCGGCGGCTCATGGCACAGTGCCACGATAGCGTGACGGGTATGCCGATGTAGTTGACCTGTTGCCGGCTGCATAGCGAGGTATATTCGTTGCCTTCCCGACGGTCGGTGCTGAGTCGTGTGTATTGCAGGCCCGTTCCCACTTGCCAGTGGCCGTTGAGACGGTAGTGCAGCGATAGCGACAGCGTGAGCGGCATGTGGTGGCAAGTCACGGTGTCGCAGACGTCGTCGTTGGTCTGTTCATTGGCGTATGGCAGTTGCATGTCGGTGGTGTTGCTGATGCCGCTGTAAGCCAGCATGAGTGTCCATCGGTTGTCGTCTTTTCCGGCCGATTCTGCTGTGTAGGTCTCGTGGGGCGTCTCATTGAGGTTGTCGGGAACGGGGCGGAGTAGGGGCGTCCGCTTCTCTTCCGTATTGTCAGTCTGTACGCCGTCTGCCTTTGCGTTGTCAGTCTGCGTGCCGTCGGCCTTTGTGTTGTCAGTCTTCACGCCGTCGGCCTTTACGATGTCAGTCTGGCATGTAGTTATGCTCTCGGTGGCGGACACGGCAGTAATGGCCGGCGTTATCGTCTGAGGACGTTGTGCTGTGGCGACGACGGGGAGCTGGTCTTGCGAGGTCGTTTCTATGGTCCCTGCATGCTTTGCCGTGCTTGTGTCTGCCTTCTCGTCGCTTTGGTTCATGAACCTGTAGACGGCAGTGGGTATCGCCACGGCCAGGAGCAGCAGTACCAGTGGCCGCAGCAGCCGGCGCAGGGTGAGCTTGGCCCGGTACAGCTGCGATGATGAGGTGTGGGGCTCAATATGCAGTAGTTCGGCAATCTGCTGATGGCTCATCCCTTCGAGCACAGACAGGCGGAACACGCGGCGATACCCTTCAGGCAGGAGGTCGACCACGGTTAAGAGCTCCTTGTAGTCCAGCGGATCTGGTTCGACGGCTGTCATCTTGTCGGCAGAATTGGCTTCGCTTAGGCTAATAGTCGTGTGCTGGCTCTGTTCATGCAGATAGAGTAGACAGACGTTGCGTGTTACTGTGGATGCCCACGCTTCAGCCTTCCTGGGCTCCTTCAGTTCGCCGATGCGACTGAATATCAGGATGAAGGCATCGTGTAACAGGTCTTCGGCGGTGGCGTTGTTGGGCACATAGTGCAGACAGATGCTACGCAGCCGGTCGTGCATCATGGTGTAGAGCAAACCGAACGCTTTCTTGTCGTTTTGCTGACACTGCCTGACAATCTGTTCCAGACTCAATCTGCCCATCGCTTCCTTACTTTATGACAACCTTGCCTCTACCTGTCTTACTTTATGACGACCTTGCGTCTACCTATTATATATAGTCCCGGTTTCAGGTGTCCTGCATCCACACGTTGTCCGCCGAGGGTGTAAGCCGTCCCTGCCGGTTGTCTTGTCGTCGTCAGAGTCGTGGCCTTTGTTACATGAGGTGTGTCCTTGTCATCATAGTTGGCATATAAGATGCTGGTATGACCAAGTCTTTCGCTAGTTGGCTGTTCACTCCCTATTTGCTCTTCATTGCCATGGAAGCGTATGACGGCCCTGAAGGGGCTCACCGTGTCTTCGGTTTCGCATAGGCCGAAGAATCCGAAGCGGCTGTTCCAGCGGAATGTGTTGGCGGCAGAACAGCCTGTAGTGGTTCCGGCAAAACACAATTCCTCTCCACAGGCTACGGCTTCGCGGGTTGCCGGTATGGTGATGTCCTCGGCAAAGAACGCCATTGGGGACTGAACCCTGCAAAGGTAGATATAGGGTTCGTAGGCATTAAGTCGCCGCTTGTCTGCATCTCCAGACTTCAACACGTTGCTGAAGTTCAGCTCAATATCGTTGTTGCCTTCGAAACGGTAGAAGTCCAGGTTGCGGGAGATGTCCGTGGCGCTTTCCAGTGCGGGGTTGACGGCAGTCAGCCAGACCTGCTGCGCATCGAAGGGTAGTACGAGTGTGCCCGAACAAGAGCCATCTTCGTTGCTTTCGGTCGCGCATGTGAAGAGTGCTGTCTTCACGTCGAACGGCATGGGACAGAAGTATGCGTGTCTCTCGTTGACTACGAGGCTGTTTAGCTTGTAGTCGCGTATCACTATCTGCCGGTCGCCAAGCCCCAGGGGCGTCTGGCCGGAGTCATCGAGGTAGAAGAGGCAGTTGGGGGCTGCTCCTGAGGCGTCGATGCTGTAGAGCTCAGCGTTTCCGCGCAGGTCTACGGCGAGTGCTTCAGCGGGAATTCTCAGCACCTGGCCGGCTTCTGCGGGCAGGTCGTGTACTTGACCGTCGGCTGTCCAATAGGTGTTGGTGGCTTGGCGCATGACAAATCTGAACGTTGGACCGGCAAAGGTGGGGCCATGTTCGTCGGAGTAGACAATGCTCAGCTCGCGTTCTTTGCCCCAGAAACGTTCGGGCATCCGTACGTCAAAGCAGAAGTCGGTCTTCAGGGTGTCCCGGGGCTCCAGGTGGTAGGTCAGCAGCTTCTCGTTATAGATGAGCGACGGGTCGTCGGGAACGTTCAGGGTCACTCTCATTCCGAGCCCGTTCATGTCCCAGTAAGGCTGTGTCCCCTCGTTTGTCACCGTGACGGTGCCGCTGATGCGGTTGCCGTAGACGCTGTGCTGCTGTCCGCCGTCGTTTGTACTCATGTTCACTGAGTAGGTGATGCGCAACTGCGGCTTCTCGTACTGTTCAAAGAATGTGGCCTCCAGACAGTTGTGCCCGGTCAGCAGTGAGTCGGGTTGTTTCCACATGCCGGCATAGAAGCGGTAATGGCCTGCTTTAGGCACCCTGAATCCCACAACAATCTCCTGCGTTTCGCCAGGCCAGTAGTACCACAGACCGTCTCCCCCGTGGAGGACGGGTGTGTCGTTCCCCTCAAACACCGACAGCAGTTCCCATTGCAAGTTGAGATATGTATTGCTGCGGTTGGTCACGACGATGTGCATATATTGGTTGGCGTTGGCTACGTGGTTGCCTTGTATCCACATGGTGTCGACCTGTAGGTAGGATAGCCGTCCCACCTGCTGCGCCAAAGCAGGCATGAGCATCAGTGAAAGTACGATAGTAAACAGAATCTTTTTCATTGTATCTTGTTGTTTTTGATTATCTTATGTCCTTTTCCTATAGTAATGCCGCGGCCTCCGGCTCTCCCTTGCATGCCACTGACGGCATACATGGTTTGGCGAGAGGAGTTGGCAACGGGGGGCCTTATGCCGTCCGACAGTCCGCCGGCCAGCGACCACTCCCCGGCCATTGTCTCGGGTTGTGATGTCATGAGCGGTGTCTCCGGTCTTTTGTCGTGCTGGCATGCATAGTTGAAGGCCTCGTCCATGGTGATGCGTCCGTTGCCGTCGGTGTCGGCATTGACGGGGTCCCCCTGTGGGTCGTGTCCTGCTACGGCGCAAGTCCAGTGGTAGACAAATTCGTCGTATGGCTGCGATAGAAGGCTCCATGACACTTCGTCGGACTGACAGGCAGCTATCACCACGCGTCGCTCACCTTGCAGGTAGGGGACGAAACTGCCTGCGTAGCATTGGCCTAACACAAGGACAATGGAGCCCGCATGCACTTGGTCGAGCATGAAGTCCAGCTGCTGGGCATTGAGCTGCTCGTTGTTCCAGAGCCATACGTAAGGCAGTCCCCATGCGTCGGACAGTCCGCCGTGGTCAACGAGAAACACCAGTAGGTGGTCGTCGGCGGTCAGCTGCTGTGCGTACCTGACCATCAGACTTCGCAGGTTGAAGCTGCTTGCGGCCTGGCTGACGTCGGGCACGCTGTCGCCGTCAAGGTCGGTGGGCGACGAAGCGAATCCCGTGTTGTCGGCCAGTATCATGTCATCGTCGGGCTGTCCGCCGTCGCTCATCAGCAGTGTAATATTACGTTTGGGCACGTGGTAGTCATTCCTCAGGGTGCGGTATAGGAAGGCGCAGTCGTTCCAGTAGCGCTCGTGGTTGTATAGCCTGCTGCGCCCGCCGTTGATGATGACGGCGTGGACCTGCTGTGCGCAAACGTAAAGAGACGGCACGTAGGCAAACAGTATGATAGCCAATAGTAATCTCCTCATTGTTATAGGCTAAGATACAAGAAAAGGGTGAATGACTGCACATCCACCCCAATAATTATAGGTAATTAACATTTTTGCTGGCGTTCGCAAGCATCATGACGCTTACTGTTTCGCAGCCTTTTTCCTTTGGTCGTGGTCGAGGATGGTCTTACGCATGCGCATCGACTTCGGCGTGACCTCGACGAGCTCGTCCTCCTTGATGTACTCCAGGCACTCCTCGAGCGACATGACGGTCTTCGGGATGATGCGGGCCTTGTCGTCGGTACCAGAGGCGCGGACGTTGGTCAGCTGTTTGGCCTTGCAGACGTTGATGACGAGGTCGTTGTCGTGGACGTGCTCGCCGACGACCTGTCCCATATAGACATCTTCGCCCGGGTCGATGAAGAACTTGCCGCGATCCTGCAGCTTGTCGATGGCGTAGGCAAAGGCGTTGCCGGTCTCGAGGGCTATCATTGAGCCGTTGACGCGGCGCTCTATGTCGCCCTTGTAGGGCTGGTATTCCTTGAAACGGTGGGCCATGATGGCCTCGCCCTGGCTGGCGGTGAGCACATTGGTGCGCAGGCCGATGATGCCGCGCGAGGGGATGTTGAACTCGATGTTGGTGCGCTCGCCTTGACTCTCCATCGAGGTCATCTCGCCCTTGCGGCGCGTCACCATGTCAATCATCTTCGAGGCGAACTCCTCGGGCACGTTGATGGTGAGCTCCTCGATGGGCTCGCACTTCACGCCGTCAATCTGCTTGTAGATGACCTGTGGCTGGCCTACCTGCAGCTCGTAGCCCTCGCGGCGCATGGTCTCGATGAGCACTGAGAGGTGCAGCACACCGCGGCCTGAGACCACCCACTTGTCGGTGGAGTCCTCAAACTGTTCGACGTGCAGGGCGAGGTTCTTCTCAAGCTCCTTCTGCAGGCGGTCGTTGATGTGGCGCGAGGTGACGAACTTGCCCTCCTTGCCGAAGAAGGGTGAGTCGTTGATGGTGAAGAGCATCGACATTGTCGGCTCGTCGATGGCGATGGGCGGCAGCGGCTCGGGATTCTCCAGGTCGCAGATGGTGTCGCCAATCTCGAACTTCTCCAGACCGATGACGGCGCAGATGTCGCCACAGTCGACGCTGTCGGTGCGCACGTGGCCCATGCCCTCGAAGGTGTGGAGCTCCTTGATCTTGGTCTTCTCCAGCGAGCCGTCGCGGTGGCTGATGGTCACCTGCTGGCCGTCGCGCAGCTGTCCGCGGTGTACGCGGCCCACGGCTATGCGGCCCTGGTAGCTGCTATAGTCGAGCGAGGTGATGAGCATCTGCGGTGTGCCCTCAATCTGCTGTGGTGCTGGAATCACCTCGACAATCTTATCTAATAAATAGGTGATGTCGTTGGTGGGAGTGTTGTAGTCCTCACCCATCCAGCCGTTCTTGGCCGAGCCGTAGACCACGGGGAAGTCCAGCTGGTCCTCGGTGGCATTGAGCGAGAACATCAGGTCGAACACCATCTCGTAGACCTCCTCGGGGCG
>CAMVPA010000046.1 GCA_947169245.1 uncultured Prevotellaceae bacterium | reverse complement strand
AATGCCACGCGGAACAGTTCGCGTTTATGGCTCTTTCTTGACATATCTTGCATAAGCCTTCTTTTTGCGTGCAAAGTTACACATTTTCCGGCGAGGCTCTGTGAAAAGCAGGGTGCTGGCGGCTTTTCGTGTACAGAGGAATAGTAATAGTCAGGAATCAGCGTTTTACCAATTCTATCGCCTCCTTGCCCGTCAGATGCTCGATATCAAAACGAATCATCAGCATACTTTTCCGCTTCATCCTCGATGATATGGATTCTGCCGAAGGCTATCACGCTACGGAAGAAGGTTGTGTATCTCTCTGGCTGAACCCCGTGTCCTGGGCTGACCAGGCAGGCCACTTACACTCAGAGACTTCCATGTTAGTGAAGCGGGCGGTGAAGGAATGGTCAACGGGACTGGCGGCATAGATGCCAAAGGATATTTCACCGTCGCCCTTGAACAAGTGGAAGGCACGCATCTGGTGGAATGTTTCACCATCGGTACTCGTCTCGATGTAGAAGTCGCTGTTGCGGCGGCTCGGTTGTCTGCTGTTTCTGAGTACATGAGATCAACGTGCCGACGAGCAGCCACTTTTTACTACTCAATGAGTCCCAGCATCTTGGCCTTGTGGCAGGCCTCGGTGGTATTGTTCACCTGTCAGCGTATTCACCAGCCATGCCCCCTTGTCATCCTTTGCGGCGAGGTTGTAGAGACAAAGCGAGTAGCAGATGCCGGGCTTGCTGCGTCCTGCAAAGTAAAATATACGGTGAAGCACCGAGTGATAACGTCCGTCATGGTCGCGCATCCGCATCGTGTTCTCCAGATGCCAGGCAAAGGAATCCTTCGTATGCGATGCCGACACCATACGGAAAAACATCAGTTCCTGCAGGCAGTGTCGCGGCCAGTCGTCGGGATGGATACGTGAATAAATCTCCTCCTCCCAGACAGAATCCACCTTCTAGTATGAGCCGTCATCTGCAAAGTCAAGCACTTCGCTCACCTTGCCGAAATAGATATGACTTTGGTCTGTACGCAGGTTGCTCAGTACGGCAATGCTGTTCTCGCACAGCGCATACGACTGCGCCACCTGGCGCAGCCGCCATTCCTCGTCCTCGTCGAACACCCCGTCCTTCTGCTGACGGTATCGCTCATCCAGTTTTTCGTTAATCTCAACCATACATATTACTCCATAACCTGTTGCCCTTTTAATAATTGCAATTCGGATGCAAAAATATGCAAACTTTCCGAAAAGGACAAATCATTAGTAGCAAAAGTGTTGGTATGTGGTTATAAATCAGTATATCAAATATCAAACTGACTAAAGAGTCTTAATGACCTTGCATGGATTGCCGACGGCTACCGTATTAGACGGAATATCGTGGGTAACCACAGATCCTGCTCCGATGGTCACATTATCGCCGATGGTTACACCTGGCAGGATGGTGACACTGCCTCCAATCCAAACATTGTTTCCAATGGTGACAGGCTTAGCCCATTCCTGACGGGAGTTGCGCTCTACAGGGTCTGTACTGTGGCAAGCTGTATAGATACTGACGTTGGGACCGATAAAGCAGTCATCACCAATGGTAACACGTGCTTCATCAAGGACAGTGAAGTTGAAGTTGGCAAAGAACCGCTTACCAATACTGATCTGCTTGCCGTAGTCACAGCGGAACGGCTGATTGATGAGGAAATTATTGTCGCCAGTATGCCCCAGCAGACCTTTCAGAATCTCGTTCATTCGCTGAGTCTCAGATGGACGGAGCATGTTGAACTCATGCAAGACCTCCCTTGTGGCTTGCAATTCTGCTATCAGTTCTGGCGTAATGGCATCATATACCAGTCCCGCCAACATCTTTTCTTTCTCTGTCATACGCTGTTAATTCGTAACTACTTCATTGAAATGCTCCCTGCCCCAGTCAATGAGGGCGATGATAGCCGGCATCAATGACTTGCCTGTGTCGGTCAGTGAATACTCCACACGTGGAGGTACTTCTGGATAAACCTTACGATGCACAAGATGGCTTTGTTCTAGATTCTTCAAAGTCTGTGAAAGCATCTTCTGAGAGCAGTCCGTCATCAGACGGCGTATCTCATTGAAACGAAGGATGCCCGTCTCACTCCTGTGGAGCATAAACAGTACCAACATCGACCACTTATCACCAAAGCGGCTGATTACATTCCTGATGGGACAGGCTAAATATTCTGCTTTAATATCTGCCATAACTTCTGATTTTGGTACAAAGTTACAAAAAGTTACCGAATTGCCAAATTACACTTAGTTAATCTAAGTTAATGTCGTTTTCACCAAAGCCCGATAACATCACAATTCCTACTTTTTGGTAACTATGGCACCCAAAAGTGCCTTCTTGTGGGAACGAATAATTCGCCGTACCTTTGCACCGTCAAAACAAAATAGTAACAATTAAAACAAATAAGAATTATGAAACAGATTGAGACAATTGCAACAGGTAAGAATTTCAGCGCTATTAGTGTAGGTAAGATGAACGAGATTATCGAGCACGAGTTGCCGATGGGGCCGAACGTGACCATTCAGGGTAAGGTGTTCGCAGGACAGGCCGTAGGTGCTACAGGCAGCGAACTGTCATTCCAGACACTCGTTCCTTGTCAGGACAGCGGTTTCCTTCACACCCACAAGACCCATGAGGAGCTTTACATCATCCTGAAGGGCGATGGTCAGTATCAAGTGGATGGTGAGATTTTCCCCGTTAGCGAGGGCACCATCATCCGTGTGGCTCCCGATGGCAAGCGTGCGCTTAAGAATACGGGCAGCGAGAACCTGACGATGCTCTGCATCCAGTACAAGGCCAATGCCTTCACCGAGGCCGACAGTCCCATGACCGACGGCAACATCCTTCAGGAACCACTTAATTGGTAATCGATCATGATGCAGAAAGCACTTGATTTCCTGCGCTACCACAACGAGGTGGCTTTCGCTACGAGCGACGGCCACTTTCCTAAAATCCGCATCTTTCAGATTATGAAGCAGGATGGCAATGTCCTCTATTTCTCCACATCTACGGAGAAAGCTGTCTGGAAGGAACTGATAAAGAACCCCAATGTAGAGGTGCTTGCCTACGCTGATAACATCTCCGTCCGCTGCTCTGGCATGGTGAACTTCGACGTAGAGAACAACGTGAAGCGATGGATATACGACCACAACCCCGTCCTGTCACGTCTCTACAGCAGCTACGACCAACTGGTCTATTTCCGTCTGCCCATTGCCGAGATGGATTATTTCGACCTTACGCCTACACCCCCTATCTTCAAGCATTTCGACCTGATGGTAGGAGATATTGGCGACGGATTTGTAGGTGAGAGATTCACGACTCATAAATAATCACAAAAGAATCCCTATACACATCAGGGTATTGGGATTTTTTTGTATCTTTGTCATCGAATTATGAATCTACAGATTTTCTTCACATCGCTTTTGAACGTGGTATGCGAGATGGCTCCCTATTTGCTGTTGGGATTCCTGATCGCAGGGGTGCTGCATGTGTTCGTGCCGCAGAAGTTCTATGCAAACTATCTGTCGCGCAAAAACAGGCTATCCGTGCTATGGGCGGCACTGCTGGGCGTTCCCCTTCCATTGTGTTCATGCGGTGTGATTCCCACCGCTATAGGTCTCAGGAACGAGAAGGCATCGAAGGGAGCCATTGCCTCGTTTCTCATTGCCACGCCGCAGACGGGCATCGATTCCATCCTAGCCACTTTCTCGCTGATGGGACTGGGCTTTGCCATTATCCGACCCGTGGCGGCACTCATTACGGGTGTCTGCGGCGGACTGCTGGTAAATAGGCTGGTTCATGAGGATGACTTGACGGAAGAATCCGATACCTCATGCCAAGTGGAACGTGGTAACAGGCTGTGGCGTGTTGTGAAGTACGCCTACTATGACATGATTCGCGACATTGGTCTGCGGCTGCTCATCGGACTTGTCGTGGCGGCATTGATTCAGGTTGCGGTGCCCGACGAGTTCTTCCTCTCCTTCGGCAGTCAGCCGCTATTGCAGATGCTGGTCATCTTGGCCATTGCCGTACCGATGTACATCTGTTCTACGGGTAGCATCCCCGTGGCAGCGGCACTGATGATGAAGGGTCTCTCGCCAGGAGCGGCACTGGTGATGCTGATGGCGGGGCCTGCAGTCAACCTGGCCTCCATCCTCGTGGTTCATAAATCTATGGGACGCCGTTTCACCTCCATCTATCTAATGACCATCGTGGGCTTTGCCGTCTTCTTCGGTCTGCTACTGAATACCACTGGTCTGGATTTCTCCGTTGCCAGTCACGGTGCGTGCTGCATGAGTGCATCCGCTCTGCCCAACACCTTCAAAATCGTGTGCGCCACAGTATTAACCCTATTAATATTTTTTGCTCTTATGATGAAACTATTTAGCAAGTTTACTACCAAGAAACCGTTAGACCCTGACGTTACAGTTTACAGGGTCGAGGACATGCATTGCAGCCATTGCGAGGCTGCCGTAGTCCGTGCCGTCGAGGATGTGCCTGGCGTAGAGAAGGCCAAGGCCAGTGCCTCTGCCAACACCCTCACCATCAAAGGCCCTGCAACGGAAGAAACCATCCGTAAGGCTGTCGAAGGAATTGGCTATACGTTTAAGGGACGGAGCAGCGAGAACCATTGATATTATTCTGATTAATTATGAGAAAAGCAAGCAGAGCAATGGATGCCACCTTCGCCTTGGAAGTATTGGATAAGGCGCCGTATGTCACCGTCAGTTTCACACGGCCAGATGGCACGCCTTATGGTGTGCCCCTGTCGCTGGCTCGCACAGACGATAAGACCTTCTACTTCCATTGTGCCTTGGATGGTGATAAGTTGGATTGTATAGCCGCCAATCCGACAGTGGCTTTGTCGGCAGTAACCAAGTGCGCCCCGACAGTAGGCCCTAAGGATGGTAGTTTCACGCTCCAGTACAAGTCGGCAATGGCGGTTGGCAAGGCAGAAATGGTGACAAATAGAGACGAGAAGATCGAGGCTCTCCGTGCCATCTGCCTGCGATTCCTTCCCAAACACATGGATGCTTTTGATGATGCCATTGCCCGCAGTCTCGAACGAACCGCTGTCGTAAAGATTACTCTTACGGCACCTCCTACCGGCAAGCGTAAACAGTATGACAAGCAGGGAGAAGAGATGAAGTACGGACGAATGGAATAGCCGCTACGACGGCAAGCTATAGACATGGACGCTGGAGCCTTGGGCTGAGGGCAGGTAATTAATGCCCCACCAACACATCTGTAATAGTACAAACGAAATGAGCAATACCCACAAAGCGAGCTTTGTCTTGTGAGTGGGTATTTGTCGGTAATGCACATAGACCAGATAGGCGAACCAGGTGATGGCAGCCCACGTCTCCTTAGGATCCCACGACCAGTAATGTCCCCAGGCCTCCTTGGCCCACAAGGCTCCGAAGAGCATGCCGATGGTCATAAATGCCAGGCCGACATACACCAGATTATCCGTAATGTCGAATTCTTCGTCAGCAATGGTTTTCCGTTTAAAGAATAGCAAGTACAAAGCCATCACAGTCGAAGCACCTAATACGGCGTATGCGAACATATAGACGATGACGTGTGGAGCGAACCATGGACTCTGCAGGGCTGGCATCAGCGTCTTGGAATGGATCTCAGGCTTGAAGAGGTTGACGCAGATGAACACCAGTGCCAAGATGGTAGAGAACGAGAGTATCCACTTGTACTTCCAGCGGGAATAGACGATGATGCCCGCCAATGGCAGAAAAAACGAATACCAGAGGCGCGTTTCTCCCATCGTACGAAGTGGCGGACGTTCTAAAGATATCCACATCATCAGGATAAAGCTAAAGAACGCAGCAAGGCCGATGATGGTCGATGTATAGGCCAAGGCCGTCTTTTCGCGCCATGCCGCCCAGGCACCTACGGCCCACAGCAAGACTGCTGCTATTGCGAAATATATAAATTGTTCCCAAGTCATACGCGCTTTCTCCCCCCAAGAATAAACATACATACAGCTCCGGCGAGCATCATATAGATGCCGGTATAAACCAGCGGCAGCCACGGGTCGCTCACCAGTTCCAGTATCGAGTATTGACTCATGGTACCCATCTGCGTGTCATAGCCGTACTGGTAAATTTTCCAGTCGTCCACCTCTACGGGTTTGTTCACTTCGACGGTGGTCTGGATGTTCTTGCCTGTCTTCGTCAGGATCTGAATGTCGGAGGCAAAGCGGCGGGGCGAGCCGTCATCGTAGGTCTCCATGATAAACTCCTTCAGTTCGATGGCGATGGGCATCTCCACAATCTGCTGCTGTGAGGTCAGCGCACGCCATTCGGGTTCTCCCTTCACCGTAATCATCTTCAGCCGTTGCATGTCGGCATTGCCTAATGTGGCGGTTGTCATCGCAAGAAACAGTCCGAGGTGGTTCAGCAAGAATGGAATATCTCGCCTCCAACTGTTAAAATGCAGCATTCGTCGGAGGATAATCTGCCCGAGAATGACAGCAATATACACATATATCAGCACGAAAGGCCAGAACGACAGCATATTGTCCAGCCATACACCATCGGCCGTTTGCCGCTTCAGTCCCATGATAACCGTCAGCACAACGGCATAGACCAGTGCGGGTATCGCTGCCTGATAGGTGCCGATGAACTGAAAACCATACACTCGTTTCCGTAACAGGAAGATGATGGCAATAAGCGCGAGGAATCCCGCTATCACAATACCATTGACTGGCCAGCGGAAGGCATCCCAATCGACAGGACCACTGCACAGCTCAAGCATCAGGCCTGCAATGATAAGGCCTCCTCCTATGAGGAAGCCTTCTTTCATTCCGTATGGTTTAGTCCACACCAAAGTGATTTACTATTTGACGATTTACAATTTACTATTTAAATCTCAATGAGCTTACCGTTCTTCCTCGCCTCGTCAATCCACTTAGGAACGATTTCCTGAAGGAAGCGCCGTTTCTTCTCGCGCAGGGTCTTCATGTCGAGACCGATGTAGGCCTGAGCTTTCTCCTTGGTGGAGATGTCGGGCATGGGCACATCGCCGACGAAGCCGTGCTTGGCCAGTACCTTTGACAGCATCAGACGGGCGTCCTGTACTTGTACCAAGCCGTCGCTGAACAGACGCTGCACCTCCTGCGGGGCGTGGAACGAAGCACCGTGCGAGGCAAAGGCATAGTCCCAGCGCCACTGACTGCTGCGGATGAGTTGCAGGATTGGCTTCATCTCGGCCTCCGTCGCGCCCTTCTCCCAGGCGAACTTCGCCTCGATGTGGGCGGCGGCCAGTTGTTTCTCCAACTTCGTGCGGCTCTCGCGGGTCTTGGCCTGACGCTCATAGACGTTCTGGCGCAATACCTCGGCATCCTGACGATGGCAGGTCTGACAGGTGCAGTCGATATTGGCCAATGGCGAGGTGACGCGGTGGTCGCTGAACTTCACACCACCCTCCTGCTTGTACGGCATGTGGCAGTCGGCACACGAGACGCCACGCTGACCGTGAATGCCCTGCAGGGCCATCTCGTAACCTGGATGCTGGGCCTTCAGGATCGGGGTTTTCGACAGCGGATGGATATAGTCATAGAAACCGATGGAGTCGTAGTATTCCTCAGCAGCCTCGCAGGTCAGTCCCTTGTCCTGCGGGAACATTAGGTAGTTGGCCTTGCCGGGATTGTTCGGGTCGTCGGGCTTGATGAAGTAGTATTCCGTATGGCACTGGGCACAGACCAGCGAGCGCATCTCCTGATGGGTGGCCTTCGTGACATCCTTGCCGGCACGGGCCCAAGCCTCATAGAGTGCAGGACGGGCGGGGCGCAGGTCCATCGTACGGGCATCGTGGCAGTCGCTACAGCCCACGGTGTTCATCATCTCTGCACCCAAGCCGCTCCACTTGCCCTCGTAGGCATAGTAGTTCGCGGGATCGAAGACCGACTTCTTGTCGCTCAGTTCCCGCATCATACGAGGCACGTCGGGGCCCTTGCACGTCCAACAAGTGGCGGGCTGCATATCGCCGTCGCCATCGATACCGGGATTGCCTGTGCGCAGAATCTTTTGCAGGTCCTCGATGCAGTGCCTGTGACCGCGCGGCGTGTTGTAGTGGCGCGAGAAGGCGTAACCTGCCCAGAGGATAACCATCTCTGGACGGTCGGCCAGTTCGTCAGTCTCCTGCGAGCCGTTATACTTCGAGCGGAATGTGGTGTCCTCGGTCATCGCCCACGTCTCGTACTCACGCGGATAGTCGGCCTTGAATTTCTCGTTCTGGGCCACGATGCTGTCCTCAAACACCGTTCGCTTGTTGTTGAACACACTTGCTACTTCAGCGCGACGCTCCATCAGCGACGAAACGAGCAGTCCTAATACGAAGACCACTGCCATCGACCCCAAGAAAAGGATCCAGCCCTGCCAACTCTTTAATTTCTTTGCCATATCTCTTTTGTTTTTTTATTTTCAATTCATCATATTCTGCAGCCAATCGGGCACTGGCGATGGCGGCAGCGGTGTCACACCCTCTGCACCAGGCGTAGCCATCAGCGAGTTCATACCACCGTGGGGCACGTTGCGATGACAGTCCCAGCAAACCTTGCCGCCCTGGGCCTGCTGCTTCATATAGCCCATGCGGCCCGTCTTGACAAACTCCTGGTTCAGTTGCGTATGACAGCGGATGCAGTTGTCCATCACCACCTGTCCAGTGAGTGCATCGCCCATCGGGGCCTGTCGCTCCGAGTGGGTCACGAAGTAGGCCGTATGTTTCAGGCCGTCCACCGCCTTGAAACCGTAGTAGAAAGCCAGGTTCTGGTGGGGCACATGACAGTCGTTGCACGTGGCATCACGTCCATGTGACGAGTGGCTCCACGTGGCATAGTAAGGTGTCATGATGTGGCAGTTAACGCAGGCCGACGGGTTGTCGCCTACAAAATAGGTATGTGCCCTGAGCAGGTACATAAACAATCCGCCAAGTCCGCAGAGCACACCCGCCACGACCAGCAAACCAACTTTCTGCCTGTATGAGAATATATCTTTAAGTGATAATAACTTTTTCCAACTCATACGTAGATTATTCAAGTTTTGCGGCAAATATAATCATTTATGGGGATATAGCCTGGTAACATTTGTGCCCCAAACCCTATAATTCTTGTTAATTTTTAGAATAATTCACATTATTTCCTTATCTTTGTGGCAATTATGGATATCGACACCTTACATGGGCTGAAGCAATGCCCGTTATTCAAAGACTTAGAAGAGTCGGAAATCATCGACCTGATGCACACGGTGCATTATCGGGTCATCCGTTTTCACAAAGGCGATATGTTGGCTTGTGCTGGTTCTGTTTGCCAATATGCCGACATCATTATCAGCGGCGAGATGGTGGCATACATTACTGGTTCCTCTGGACGTATTATCAGAATGACAGCCCATCAGTCAGGCAAACTGTTGGCTCCTGCTTTTCTCTTTGCCATAGACAATCATTACCCCGTGACAGTCGAGGCCACTACTGATACCAGTATCTTACGTCTATCGCCTACCGATCTTGAAAAGCTGTTTCATAGCGAGCAGAGAATAATGAGAAACTATTTACAATTGCTATCAAACATCATTGCTCAATTGACTAAGAAAGTTCGCATGCTTTCCATGAGTGTACGCGAGAAAGTAAGTCTTTACCTGATAGAGCAGAGCAGGCTTCAACAGACCAAGAATATTATTCTGCCCTTGTCACGGCAAGAACTGGCCGATCACTTCGGCATACAGAAATATTCGCTATTGCGCTGTCTGAACGAATTGAAACAGGAAGGTGTTATCCGTGTTGAAGGCCGGCACATCCATATCTTATCTCCACTATTGATCTCATAGCTTAATCCCGTACTTCACAATCTGCTCTTCCATCATTCTAAGGGTGAAAGGTGAAAATTCATACAGATACAGATAAATACACTTAATTCTATAAAATTCTTCGTGCGTACCGTATGTGCGTGCGCGGTATGCGAGGAGTCTATAGAAAACATCTGTAACATCTGTATCTGTATTATTTGACGAATTGACACATTTGGCAGATTATTATTCTGTTTCGTGCTGCTATTCTGTTTCATGCTGCAAAAATACAATTTGTCTGTCAGTCAATTTCCCTATCGGCCCCTAAAAGGCTCTATCAGGCCATATCTGTCCCTAACGGGTCTTGCGTGCTGCAAAGGTACAACATTCTTTCATGTCATTTTCCGTTCTTGTCCTTAGATGACCCTCGTTGGCCTTAGTTTTGTCGTCCTTTGCACTACTCCGAGCGGTTACGGTTACAGTTGTAACCATGTAATCTTGTTGTGGGTGGAATTCGAAAAATGTTTACACGGCATGGCTCGTTTCTGATATGGCATCGAGAAATTTCAAATAGTGCATGACTTTCCGAAAAATCTCATGGAGTATTTTGGAAAACTCCATGACTATTTCGCAAAAGTCGTATCCTTTTGCAATCCTTGTGTTTGTCGGGGTTTCTGATCAACAGGAGTCTAAATATGGCGGCTGCGAAATTTGTTTACATGTCTGGCTCCTGCGGTTACATGGTCACAGCTGTGACCGTGACCGTTTCATCGAAAAAAATACGTTTTTTGTTTTGTATTGTTCTCGCTTTTTCGTATCTTTGTCCCCGTCAAACGTATTACTATGAAGAAAGGACTGAAGATTTGTCTGCTTTTGCCGATGCTCGTGCTGGCATCGTGCAAGTCGCACTACGAGGTGGCTTCCGTTCAGCGGAGCCGGATTCTGGTGGATAACCGATACGACCGTCAGCCGGATGCTCAGGCGGCTGCGTTCCTGGCGCCGTTCAAGCATCAGGTGGACTCGGTGATGGGTCCCGTCGTGGGGCGTTCGGCGCGCTACATGACGGCACAGCGCCCGGAGGGCACGCTGTCGAACCTGCTGGCCGACATACTCGTATGGGGCGCCAAGGACTACGGCGAGGAGCCTGTCTTTGGCGTGTACAACATGGGGGGGGTGCGTGCCGACCTGCCTAAGGGCGAGGTAACCTATGGCGATGTGCTCGACATAGCGCCCTTCGAGAACAAGATTGCCTTCGGCACGCTCAGCGGCGCTGAGGTGCTGGAGCTCTTCGCCGAGATGGCGGCAGCCGGTGGCGAGGGCGTCAGCAGTGCCGTCCGCATGGTCATCACGAAGGACGGCAAGCTGGTGAGTGCCACACTGAACGGCGAACCCATCGACCCCGAGCGCGACTATAGGTTGACGACCATCGACTACCTGCTGGGAGGCACCGACAAGATGACGACGTTCAAGAAGTGTCGTAACGTGAATGCTCCTCAGGAGAAGGCGAACAACTCGCGCTTCATCATCATGAACTATTTCCGTGCGAAAGCGGCTGAGGGCCAGGAGGTGGACTCGAAGATTGAGGGACGAGTAGTCATTAAGAATTAAGAGTTTAGAATTTAGAGGTGTCGGACTTTGTCCGAGTAAGAAATTAGAGTTAGGACTTAAAGATGAAACGGACATACCTTATTATATTAGTGGCGCTGTTTGCGAGTGTGACGGCAGTGGCCAAGAAGCAGAAGCAACTGACGATTCTGCACACGAACGATACGCATAGTACGATACTGCCCATCAGCGTGCAGCTGCCCGACACGATGAAGGCCGGGCGCGGCGGATTCCTGCGCCGCATAGCCATGCTGAAGGAGGAGCGTGCGAAGGAGCCCGACCTGCTGCTCTTCGACAGCGGCGACTTCTCACAGGGCTCGGCCTACTACACGATGTTCAAGGGCGACGTCGAGGTGGGGCTGATGAACCAGATGGGCTATGACGCCGTCACCATCGGCAACCACGAGTTCGACTTCGGACTGGAGAACATGGCGCGCATATTCCGCATGGCGACGTTCCCCATTGTCTGCTCCAACTACGACTTCACGGGTACGCCCTGCGAGGGACTGGTGAAGCCCTACGTCATTCTGAAGCGTAAGGGGGTGAAGATCGGCGTCTTCGCCGTAGCCCCGAAGATGGAGGGACTTGTCTCGGCCAAGAACTGTCCGGGCGTGAAGTATCTGGATCCCGGCCAGGTGGCTCTTGAGACGGCCACGATGCTGAAGAAGGACATGAAGTGCGACGTCGTAGTGTGTCTGTCGCACCTGGGATGGAACAGCAACCGTGACCAGGACGACCAGTACATGGTTCCCCGTTCGCGCTACATCGACGTCGTGCTCGGCGGACATACCCATACCTACATGGAGAAGCTGGAGTATCTGAATGACATGGACGGCCGTTCCGTGCCCGTCGACCAGAATGGCAAGCATGCCATTTTCGTAGGCAAGCTGCTACTCAACCTGAAGTGACACTTCGTGGGCAAGCTGCTACTCAACCTGAAGTGACACGTGGCTTTAGGAAACCGCAGGACTTAGATGGAAATCATTGAACAGAGCTGCGTGGGGAAGAACCCGCGAGCAGGGTGTGAGGACGGCATCGTGGTGACGCCCGACTTCGTTGCCGTGATTGACGGCAGCACGTCGAAGTCGGAGTACCGCCACTCGCTGTGGCGCTCGAACGGGCGGCAGGCCATGAAGATTGTAGCGCGCTATATCAGAAAGATGCCTGCAAAGACCACCAGCGAGCAGTTCCTGACGGGCGTCACCGCCGAGGTGCGGCGGCACTACCGCCAGGCTATGCTGCCGCGGTTGACGGAGCACCCCGAGGACCGGCTGACGTGTTCGGTGGCGGTCTATAGCCGACTGTGCCGCGAGGTGTGGATGGTGGGCGACTGCCAGTGCCTGATAGGCGGCGAACTGTACGATAACCCCAAGCCCTACGAGGCCGAGCTTGCGGCCATGCGGGCGGCGGAGGTGCGACGGCTGCTGGCGGCGGGCACGACGCAGGACGAGCTGCTGCGCAACGACACGGCGCGACCCGTCATCATCCCACGCATGCTGGAGACCATGCGCCAGCAGAACATCGGCTACTCGGTGGTCGACGGTTTCCACATTCCCCGTCAGCATGTTCGCGTGATTACACTTGACTTCCGCCCGTGGGAGATCGTGCTGGCTACTGACGGCTATCCCTTCCTCTGCACGACGCTCGAGGAGAGTGAGCGCCGCCTAAGCCAGCAGCGCCAGATCGACCCGCTGAACATCGGTGGCTTTCAGGCAACGAAAGCCTTTCATCCTGATAATGAGAGTTTTGACGACCGCGCTTACGTTAGGTTTAAAGCGTGACTTACTCGAAGTAGAAGGTGAGAACAATCATCTTACTATGGCCGGGCGTGACGGACTGGGCGTAAAGACGCTTGTTCTGGTCGGTTAGCTCGTTGCTGTGCTTGTAGTCGATGTCGTCGGTCAGACTGTAGCAGAACTTCAGCTCGGGAATGAGCTTGAAGAAGGGCAGATAGAAGTCGCAACCGAGACCCACCTCGACCATTGTGCTGTAGCGCTTCAGCTGGATGTAGTTCTGCTCCTTGCTCGACAGGTTGATCATAGGACTAATGCCGGCAATCACATAGGGCCGGTAGTTGTTGAAACGCTCGGCACTGAACTTCAGGTCGAAGGGACAGGAGATATAGGTGTTCTTCAAGTCCTGCGTCGAGAGCAACGGCTGTCCGTAGTCGTCGAAACGATTGAGGTTACGGAACGTCAGGTGCTTGGCACCGAAGTGCATGGTGGGCGAGATGCGGAAGTTGAAGTGCTTGCTGAGTCGCCAGTCGGCGAGCACGCCGACGCTGAAGCCTGGGTCCCAAGTGTCCTGATCGCAGAGGATGGTCTCTGTGGTGGTGCCGTCGTCGGTGACGATGGTCTGCGGGCCAACATTCTGGAACTCAATGTCCTGCGTGTTGAAGCCGACGAGTATGCCGAAGTGCATGGGCCGCAGGTCAATGTAGGGCTTGTGCTGTGGTCGGCGCTGTTGGGCTGTCACGGCGACGGTGAGTGCCAATATATATAATAAGGTGAGAATTCTCTTCATTCTGCAGTAAGCGTTGTGCACTATTATAACGCCAAAAAAGCTCCAGTTATTATGTCGGAATCTATTTCGACAGCATATAAATTGACCTCCCGGCATAAAAAAGCATACCAAAATGTTGGTATTTATCGGAAAAAGTTCGTACCTTTGCGTCATCAAAAATAAGTATTAACCCATTTAACTGTATTAAGATTATGGCATATGTAATTAGTGACGACTGCATCGCATGTGGAACATGTGCAGGTGAGTGCCCCGTAGAGGCTATCTCTGAGGGCGAAAAGTATGTAATTGACGCTGACGCTTGCACAGAGTGCGGTACTTGCGCTTCTGTCTGCCCGTCAGAGGCAATCAGTCTGTCGGCTTAATTCATCAGAATTTAGCTTCATAAAACCAGTAAAAGGGGCCGTCCGTCAGGATGGCCTCTCTCTTGTTCGTTGTTGTAGAAACAAAAAAGTGACACCCGTTGACGAGTGTCACTTATTGTTTTGCGTTATGTCTTACTTCAGGTTCAGCACCATCTTTGCAATCTCGTTCTCAGGATCGATGTTCTGCAGCTTCTGAGCAATGGTCTTGGCAGTAGCTGTGTCGTCCTTGATGTTGAGATAGTAGTTGATGAGGTAGCGGTAACCCTCAATGAGGCGGGTGACGTCGGTCTTCTCCTTCTCCTTCTTGGCCTCGATAAGCTCGACGAGCTTCTCGTAGTGGGGCTTAGCCAGCTCCAGCTTCGACTCGGGATCCATGTACATGCCGATGCGGGCACGCTGGAAGGCGATGAAGTCGTCGATGTCGGCATATTTGCTCTGCATGTTGCTGTAGATGTCGTCTGCCTTCTTGAAGGTCTCGTTCTTGGCGTCGCCCTCAAGAGTGTTGGCGTGCTGGACATGCAGCTGTGCAAAGCTGTGGTAGTCGGCAGCGCTGGCCTTGGTCACCTCGTTCAGGTACTGCTCGTAGAACTTGATGGCGTTGGGGTAGTCCTCAATGCCCTTGTAGGCGTTGGCCAGAGTCTGGATGACACCGGCACGCTTGTCCTTGTTGTCGAACTCCTGGTCCAGAGCCTTCTGGAACATTGCAATAGCCTCGTCGTGCTTCTTCAGACCGTTCAGGGCGTTGCCATAGTAGACATAGTCCATGTAGGAGATGTTGGCCGAGTCGGACTTGTTGAACAGCTTGTCGGCATACTCCAGAGCCTTGTCGAAGTTACCCTTCTCCGTGTTGCAGAACATAGCCAGACGGTTCAGCGTGGAGTTGCGGGGCTCCTTGCTGAGGCCAAGTTCGGCCATCTGAATACCCTTGTCGTACTTCTTTGTGAGGTAGGCCGAGAAGGCGCTCTCAATGATGTCCATCTTGTCCAGCTTGTCGGCAGGTACCTTGTCGTATGCCTCAATGGCCTCGTCGAAGTTGTTGGAGATGTACTGGATGTGGCCGATGATGGCATCAACAGGATAGTCGGGCAGCTGAGTGCGCAGGTCGTTCAGCTTGGCGATGGCACCAGAGGGGCTAATCTTGCGGTAGACGCTGGCATACTTGCGGTAGGCTTCGGGGTTCTTCGGGTCGAAGTAGATGGCCTGCTCGTACTGTGCGGCAGCGGCACCACCGTCCTCGGCGAGAGCTGCAAGGTCGCCCAGCATGATATATGCCTGTGAGCTGTTCTTGTTGGCTTTCAGGGCATGCTCGGCATAGATGCGTGCACGGGCAGTGTCCTTAGCCTCGTAGAAAGCCTTCGAGAAACCAAGCAGGTTGTCAACGTTCTTCTTGTTCTTCTTGTAATAGTTGTTCAGCTGCTTGTCCATATCGGCGGGCTTGCTGCTGATGATGTTCTTGACGGCATCGATGTCGGCCTTGGTTCCGTCTTGGGCCGTGGCAGTAGCGCTGACACCCATCAGGGCTACACCAATCATAAAGTATTTCATCATTTTCATAATCTCTCTTCTCTGTTTAAGTTATACATATTGTTTATCACTTGTAAGACGCTGACTCTTGGGAAAGGTCAAACGCATTTAAATTTTCTTCACTATTTCGTGTTGACGAACACGTCGCGCACGTTCATGTTGGCTTGGACTGGCAACAGACCGGCACGAAGGAATATCATCTGGCCCTTGGGCAGACGACACATGTGGGCGAAGGCTGAGGGTACGCCGCTACGGGGCTCGTTGAGCAGGGCGTAGATGGTACGCACCAGTGGGTAGTTGCCGTTGTATAGATAGTACTGATAGGGTTGCCAGCTGTTGCGGACGGTGGCCGAGTCCAGACGGCTGACCCTCATGACGGTGATGTTCTTGTTGAAGGTGACGTTGGTGGTGTCACGTTTGTCGTTGAGCCAGTTGGAGCCGATGATGCCGATGGCATTCTCGTGCTTCTCGACCCAGTCAATGACCTCGGCGCTCTTCTTCACGGCACCGATGTTCTTGCTGTTGATGGGCTTGCCGCCCAGAATGGAGTCTACACAGAAAGTCACTGTGCTTGACTTGGGGTTGTCGAAGACGACGTCTATCTCGCCCAGCTTCGAGTTGGGATAGATGTCCTTCCAGTTGCTTGCCTCACCACTAAGGATGCGTCGGAAGTCCTTGATGCTGATGCATGAGTCGGGGTTGGTGTTGTTGACAATGATGGCCAGACCGTCGTAGGCCAGGGGAATGACGCGAGGCATGAACTGTCGGTCCTTCAGGTTCTGAATCTCCTTGGGCGACAGGCTGCGTGCAGCGAATGCCAGCCACGTCTCGTTTTTCATCAGTTTATTGATAGCCTCTTCTTGATTGGTGTAGAGCGGGCGGATGCTGTCGAGGGCTGCGGTAGCCATGAAGACGTCCAGCTGCTCGTCGAGGATGGGGAAGAAGCTCTCGTCGGCCGTAAAGTAGGCGGCCGCTTTGTCGTAGTCGTACGACAAACTATTTTTAGGCTTGTTCCCACAAGCGAGGAACAAGCCTAAAATAATTGTTAATCCAATAAGTTTGGATGCGTTCATAATCATTACTGCAGTCTGAAGGTTACGGGCACGGTGTACTTCACACGTACGGCCGAGCCATTCTGCTTACCAGGAATCCAGTGAGGCATGGACTTCACCACGCGCTGTGCTTCCTTGTCGAGTGACGGGTCGACGGACTTGGCCACCTTCACGTCGGTGATAGAACCATCACGCTCCACCACGAACGTTACGATAACGCGTCCCTGAATACCATTCTCCTCGGCTACTACCGGGTACTTGATATTCTTCGACAGATACTCGAACAGGGCATTCGGACCACCGGGGAACTGAGGCATCTGCTCAACAACGTCGAACACCTTGGTCTCTTCTTCCTTCGGTTTCTCGTCAACCACTACTTCCTTAGCTTTCAGCACTTCACCTTCGGCTTCGTCGTTACCTTTAACGTCGAATGCACCGATGGCAGTGTTAGTCTTCGAGAGGTCGTCCTGTGACTTCAGCTCGTCCTCGGGCTTCACCTCATCGTCCTTCTTGATTTCAGGAGCGGTGAACTTCACAGAGCTCTTCACCTTCTCAACGACTTTCTGTTCCATCTCGACCTTGATGGGCTCCTTGCGCTCCACCTTAGCCTCCTTCTTCTGAGCGAGCTTTGAGAGCTCCACGTCAGTCTCGACCGAAACATTCTGCTTCATAGCATTCTGAATGGCCAAGTTTGCATAGGCAATAGCGAAGATGGCGGCGATGCCTATCAACACCCACACAAGTGCCATGACGTTACGCTTGCCAGTCTCCTTGCGGAGAACGTATGCGCCGTACTCTTTGTTCTTTCCTTCAAAGACGAGGTCGACCCAGCTATTGTCAATTAGATCTACTTTTGCCATAGTCTATTCCTTTCTTTATTTGTCATTTGAGAACTTGATGCCCTTGAGTTCGAGAAGCTTCTCGTCGTCTTCGTTCACCTTGTCAATGACGTACTTACCAATACTGCAAACCAACATCTCGTCAAGAGCCTGTACCATGTTGTCATAGGTAGAAGTATCCATGGGCTTGATGATGACGGTCAGGGTCTGCATACCCTTCTCGCCGTATTCGGCTATGAATTCCTCGCTCTTACCGTTACGGATGTCGGAGAGCATCTTCTCATAGTCTTCCTTTTTCATCTTGTCACCCATCTGGGCTTTTTTCTCGTCCAGCTTCTTCTTTGCCATCATGACTTTGGCTACGGGGCTGAAACCGTCTTCCGTGATGTGCTCGATGAGCAGCTTGCGGACGCCGTCCTTGCCCCAAGTCGTCTCTTTCAGGCACTCGGGATTCTCATATTCAGGAAGACCCTCGACGTAGTACAGCTTGTCGTCACCTGCCAGATACAGCGTAATGGTGTACGAAGCCTTTGTCACGGACTTGTCTTCCTTCTCCAGGTTCTGATCGTTGCTCGGCATCGTCAGCTGCATGGCCTGAGGCTTGCTCAGAGTCGTACAGAGCATGAAGAACGTGATCAGAAGCATCATCATGTCTACCATCGGCGTGAAGTTCACGCGGGTATCCATTTTTTTCTGCTTACTTGCTTTCTTTTTTGCCATAACTTAGATCTCTGCCTGTTTTTTAGTGTCAAGATTAGTAATGAGCTGGTAGCGGTTTTCGTTCATGTCCTGCAGCTCCGACATCATCTTCTTAATCACACCATAAGAAGTCTTGGCGTCGGCCTTGATGGCCAGACGGATGTCGGGGTTGGCGTCACGAGCGGCCGATACCCACTCTTGGAACTCACTCTTCCCGCCGTCGATACTATCGAGGGGGATGGACAGCTTCTGAATCTCCTCACCCATCTTCTCAGTATCGAGGTTGAGGTAGTCGGCAAACAGTGCCATCGGAGCACCGATCATTGCATCTTCCTTGAAGTGCTTGATCTGAGTGCCGTTCAGCTGAACGCCGAACTTGTCGGTCACTGTCTCCATCATGGCCACCATCGTGTTCTTGTTCTCAGAGCCCACATAGATGTTGCCCTCTGGTGATACCAGAATGTTGAGCACATCGTTCTCGGGCACCTTGACCTCGGACACGGAACTCGGGGTGTTGACCTTGACAGGCTCTGGCGTCAGGAATGTTGATGTCAACATGAAGAAGCAGAGCAACAGGGTCATCACGTCCGACATTGGCGTCATGTCGATCCAGATGTCTTTTTTCTCAATTTTAATTTTACCCATAATTTACGAAGGAATTAAAAGGTAAAACAAATTATGCCTCGACGTGATTAGAATCGTATGTAGCAGCGATAGTGTAACCAACCTCGTCAAGAGCAAACGTCAGCTTGTCAATCTTGTTTGAGAAGAAGTTGTAAACAACGGTAGCAACCCATGATGTCAAGATACCCGAAGCCGTGTTGACCAGAGCCTCAGAAATACCGGCAGACAGAGCCATAGAGTCAGCACCACCACCAGCAGACAGAGCCTGGAACGATCCGATCATACCGAGCACAGTACCGAACAGAGCGGTCAGGGTACCCAGAGATACGATAGTAGCAACCATCGGGAGGTTCATCGTCAGGGTAGGCATCTCCAGCTGGGTAGCCTCCTCGTGAGCCTGCTGAATCTTAGAAATCTTCTGTGCCTTCTTCAGAGTGGTGTCCTTCTCAACGGTCTCGTACATGTTGATAGAAGCCAGCACCACGTTTGCTACCGAACCCTGCATCTTGTTGCAAAGATCCTTTGCCTTAGCGAAGTCCTGAGCCTTGATGGCTTCCTTAACCTGAGCGGTAAACTTGGCGAGGTTGATCTTACCAGAAGCGCTCTTGATAGCCAGGAAACGCTCAACACCAAGCACGATAACAGAGAGCAACAGCGTGATGATAAGACCGACCACGAAGCCGCCCTTGTAAACAGTACCCATCAGGTCGGCGGGATGTCCGCTACGGTCACCGCCCTGGAAGTGGCTGGGATCACCGAGTACGAAGAAGTAGAAACAGTAAGCGATAATACAGCAGATAACGAGGATAATCCATGCATCCTTTACGCCTTTGAAGCCCGAACTTTTCTTGGCCGGGGCTGCGGCCTTTGTTGTTGTTGCCATAAAGATTTTAATTTTTTAGTTATTAAATAAATGAGTTTGTTATGATTCAACAGTGCGTATATGCTCGGCAAAGATAGCAAATTATGGCGTAAAGCACGCCTAATTAATATCTTTTAACTCAGAAAAAGTGTCGATGGCTCCTTTCGGTAGCTTTCTTTGACATTTCCTGCCATTGCTCTTACTGCAGTTTGCCGAGTGCTTCTTTGATGCGTCGCATAGCTTCTACGATGTTCTCATCACTGGTTGCATAGCTCATGCGGAAGCATGCCGGATCACCAAAAGCATCGCCTCCGACGGTGGCGACGTGAGCCGACTCCAGCAGGTACATGGCGAGGTCAGTGCTGTTGCCGATGACGCTACCGTTGGGCGCAGTCTTTCCGTAGAAGCTGTCGCACTTCGGGAAGAGATAAAAGGCACCTTCCGGCACGTTGACGCCCAGTCCGGGAATATCCTTGGCCAGCTTCACGATGAGGTCGCGGCGGCGCTCGAAGGCCTGACGCATGTCCTCAACACACTGCTGGCTGTCGTTGTAGGCGAACTCGGCGGCCTTCTGGCTGACGGAGCACGGTCCGCTGGTGTACTGTCCCTGCAGCTTGTTGCAGCC
>CAMVPA010000045.1 GCA_947169245.1 uncultured Prevotellaceae bacterium | reverse complement strand
ACCCTCCAAATTTTTCAGCAACTATTTTTCCAAAAGCATGAAAGTTTTCGCGTTTTCGTACAAAATAAGATAATTTTACACACAGAAACAGGATGTGAGACTACTCAAACACCTCTTCGATGTCATTATCATCTGTGATTGCAGCATCGACAAAAGAGCAAGGATTATAGCTTTCGTCCAAATCAAAGACAGCATCTTCATTATATCCCAATTGTTTGTCGGCATATACCTTTTTCATATATATAGCGAAAATCGGCAGTGCCATTGCCGCTCCCTGTCCATAATCCATCCTATCGAAATGAATATCACGGTCATCTCCCCCGACCCAGCATCCCGAGACGAGAGTTGGAGTAATGCCCATGAACCATGCATCGGAGTTGTTGTTGGTGGTACCTGTCTTACCGCCAATGTCGCCTTTCATGTTATACTTATAACGCAGACGGCTGGCTGTTCCTCCGTCGACGACGCCCTTGAGCATATAGATCATCTTCTTAGCACTCTCCTCACTGATAACCTCATTCATTCGGGACTGAAACTGAGCGACGACATTGCCTTCGCTGTCTTCAATCTTAGTCACGAACATGTGGGCAGCTCGTATGCCATGATTGACAAACGCTGTATAGGCACTTACCATCTCACCGACAGTGATGTCGCACGGACCGAGACAGAGCGCCATGGAGGGATGAATCTCAGGATTGTTAATGCCATATTCATGCAACAGGGAGACGAACGCCGAGGGATTCAGTTTACTCATCAGGTAAGCAGAAATCCAGTTGTTCGACTGTTGCAATCCCCATTTTAAGGTGACCATATCTCCATATCGTGACCGACTACCATTACGTGGTGTCCATGGTTTACCCGCCACCATATATGTCTGTTGTACATTCGGGGCATAGTCACAAGGCGTGAAGCCGTTCTCCATAGCCAACGAATAGAGATAAGGCTTAATGGTAGATCCCACCTGACGACGGCCGTCCATCACCATGTCGTAAGCAAAATGAGAGAAGTCCAAGCCACCTACGTAAGCTTTGACATGACCATTTTGAGGACACATCGACATAAAGCCCGTACGTAAGAAAGACTTAAGATAGCGTATAGAGTCGAGCGGTGTCATAGTTGTATCTATCTCGCCATGATACGTAAAGACAGACATCGGTGTTGGTGTACGGAAAGAACGTTCTATTTCCTCATCCGATGCTCCGTTCTCTTTCAAGACACGGTAGCGATCGCTCTGACGAACAGAACGCATCAGAATTTTTCGAACCTCGGCCGACGTAAGCTTATCCGTAAAAGGAGCTGTTGGCTTTTGACGATTCTCGCGGTTAAACAGCGGCTGCAGATACTTCACCACATGCTCATAGCAGGCCTGTTCGGCATACTTCTGCATTCTGGAATCGATGGTCGTAAAGACCTTGAGGCCATCTGTATATATATTATAAGGTGAACCATCACGCTTGCGGTTCTTGCTGCACCAGCCAAACAGAGGGTCGTTCTCCCAATTGATGGAGTCAATATAGAACTTCACCCCACCCCACGACGGATAATCTTCGCGCATCGGCTTTTTGGCCGTCATGTAACGACGCAAGAAATCGCGGAAGTACACAGCAAGGCCATCCTTGTGATCGGTAACATGGAAATTGAGGTTCAAGGGTTCAGCACTTAATGAGTCATAGGACTCCTTCGTCAAGCTACCAGCCTTGACCATCTGCTGAAGCACGACATTACGACGGTCGCGCGAGCGATCAGGATAGCGCACCGGATTATAATAGGATGGATTCTTGCACAGGCCAATGAGGGTTGCCGACTCCACGACTGTCAGGTCTTTAGGCTCCTTACCGAAATAGGTATTGGCAGCAGTCTTGATGCCGACGGCATTATGCAAGAAATCGAAATAGTTGAGATACATCGTCAGTATCTCATCCTTCGTGTAATTACGTTCAAGCTTTACGGCAATCACCCACTCGATGGGTTTCTGGAGCAGACGTTCAAGAGTTGAATGTGCCGTACCTGAATAGAGCTGCTTAGCCAACTGCTGGGTGATAGTAGAACCGCCACCCGCAGACTTCTGTCCCATGATGCCACGCTTAATGACAGCACGTCCCAATGCGTAGAAGTCAATTCCCGAGTGCTCGTAGAATCGGACATCCTCAGTAGCCACGAGTGCCTCAACCAGACTTGGCGCCAGCTTGGTATAGTCGACAATAATACGATTCTCACGATTATAATTCCACGTTCCCAGCACCTTGCCGTCAGAGGAATATATCTGTGTGGCAAAGCGATTGATAGGATTCTGCAGATCTTCAATAGGAGGCATATATCCTATCCACCCTTCGCTGATAGCATAGAATGCACCAGCTGCCGTCACAACACATGCGATGAGCACTGCCCATAGGAAACGAACTATAAACTTTCTCATAATTACGCAATTTCGCTGCAAAAATACAAAAAACTCATTAATTATCGCACGAAATCGGGAAATAATGTGTAATTTTGCCACATCAAACCAATAAACAACGATGGAAAAGCATAATTTTGTCACCATTGCCAACCTCACGAAGGAAAAAATCCTATATATGATTGAGTTGGCTGAAGAGTTTGAGAAACATCCGAACAGGGAGCTGTTGAAAGGAAAAGTCGTCGCCACGCTTTTCTTCGAGCCGTCCACCCGCACGCGTCTTTCATTCGAGACAGCAGCCAACCGTCTCGGTGCACGCGTCATCGGCTTTGCAGACCCGAAGATTACGAGTGGCACCAAGGGCGAAACGCTGAAGGACACGATTCTGATGGTCTCCAACTACGCTGATGTCATTGTCATGCGCCACTACATAGAAGGTGCTGCGCAATACGCTTCAGAAGTGGCTCCCATCCCCATTGTCAACGCAGGCGACGGTGCCCACCAGCATCCGTCGCAATGCATGCTCGATCTCTACAGCATCTACAAGACACAGGGTACGCTGGAGAACCTGAACATCTACATGGTAGGCGACTTGAAATATGGGCGTACCGTCCACTCGCTGCTGATGGCCATGCGCCACTTCAACCCCACTTTCCACTTTGTGGCCCCCAAGGAATTGGCGATGCCCAAGGAGTACAAGCTTTACTGCGACGAGCACGGCATCAAGTATCAGGAGCATACCGCCTTCAACGACAAGGTGATTGCCGACGCCGACATCCTCTATATGACACGTGTGCAGAAAGAGCGTTTCAGTGACCTGATGGAGTATGAACGCGTGAAGAACGTCTACGTGCTGAACAACGACCTACTGAAAAACGCCAAACCGAACATGAAAATCCTGCATCCGCTGCCCCGCGTCAACGAGATAGCCTACGAAGTGGACGACAATCCCCACGCATATTACATCCAACAGGCCGGCAACGGACTATATGCTCGCGAAGCCATCTTCTGCGACGTGTTGGGCATCAGCCTTGACGACGTGCGCAAGGATAAAACGATTATTAAGGAATGAAGGAGTAAGGAGTAAGTGTAATTATTAAAAGGAGTAAGTAATAAAAGGAGATATGAACAAGAAAGAACGCTTGGTTGCTGCCATTGAGCAAGGCACCGTCATCGACCACATACCTGCTGCCAAGACCTATCAGGTTGCCAACCTCCTGGGACTCTTCGAGTTGAAGACCCCTGTGACCATCGGCAACAACTATCCGTCGCAGAAAGTAGGTAATAAAGGCATCATCAAGGTCTCTGACAAGTTTTTTACTGACGATGAGATCTCGCGTCTCTCCGTCGTTGCATCTAAGGTTATCCTCAACATCATCCGCGATTATGAAGTCGTAGAAAAGAAGACTGTTGAGACGCCCGAAGAAATACGTGGCATCGTGAAGTGCAACAACCCAAAATGCATCACAAACAACGAGCCTATGGCTACACACTTCCATGTAGCCAACGGCATCCTGACTTGCCACTACTGCGAGAAGGAGCAGGACATCAATAAAGTAGAGTTGACTTCATACTAACACCCTACTCCTTTACAGGAAAACGAAACGGACAGACTGGTAGAGCAGCATCAGAAGGATGTAGAGGATGAAGAGCGGTGCTGCCTTCGCTATGCCAAAAGAGAGTGAGGCTATGGCATCGCCAAGGGTTTCGAACCGGCCGGACATCAGCCCATAGACAAAGGCAATCAGACAGAGTCCGAAGGCAAGGATTGGCACCAGCGCGCGGCTAAATGCGGAAGGGAACAGTTGTCCCGTAGCCGACAGCAGCACGGCATGGGGGACAGCAGTCAGCGTGAGAATCACAGCGACGTAGAGTACGACGACAACGAGACTTGTGCGCAGTGCTATGCGCTGACGGTATGTCAGTGAAGACCTAAGAGAGAAGAAGTGGGGGGTGAGCGACGGCAGCAACCCGCTCTGCCACAGACAACCTACGGCAATGGAGAGCAACAGGAGCCAGACGAGCAAGGATGAGGACAGAACGGCTACGAGAGAGCCGAAGAACCAGCGCACGCCCTCGCTGGAAAGCATAGAACGTACGCCCTCCGTCATCGATGCCGAAAGAAGCCACGACAGCAAAACCAACAGCAACTGCGTCACTGCCAGCCCGACCACCAGATTGTTATACAACCGCTTCATCGCTGGAAATTTTTAATCGTCGTCGGGCTCGAGATTGTCGATGTCGAGAATACGCAGTTCCAAAGCACGCACCACCAGTCGTGTGGCATTGAGACCAACACCGCCATTGCCATCGGGGAAGAGCTTGCGCATGAGTTCAGACTGGCGTTTCTCAAGACTCTTCACGCCAAAGGGCATACCACGCAAGCCGGTTATCTGCTCCTTCGTATAGCCGAGTGCAAGATGACGGAGGAAACGCTCGTCGTACTCGTCAATCTCATAGTTGACCAGTGCCTCCTGCTTGACCAGTTGGGCATTGACGGCGCGCTTGAAGCGCTCAACAATCTTACGTAGTATGGGCTCGTTAAAAACCAGCTGCTTGCCATCCATAACGCTCTGGACATCATGGCGTGTCAGCAATTCGCCAGTCTTGAGGATGATACCGTCGGCACCGGCATCCAGCACGTCGACCCACAGTTTTTCGTTGAGAATCTCGCCCGTGAAGATGAGCACCTTAACATCGGGGTGCATCTCCTTCGTAGAACGGCAAATCTCCACACCGATGGTCGTAGAGCCGCCCAGTCCGAGATCGAGCAGCAGAAGGTCGGGCAGGCCTTGTTTCAGCACACGCCAGTATTCAGCCTCGTTTGTGGCCGTGCCAATGACTTCGGCCTCGGGGATGTCGTTACGGATGATGCCCAGCGTACCTTTCAGTTCCAAGGGCACATCTTCTACAATAATCACTTTAAAGTTTTCCATAAGCAGGTAGTATGATAATCATGTTAGTTATTTTGTCTTGTCGTTCCTCACGTATGCTGCAGGCTCGGCGATGGGCAGCCTCACCATGATCACGCATAATCTGCCGGCAAAGGAGCCTGTCAATGGGAGACAGAGGCTCGGGCAGCTGGACTGAGATTTCCACATATTGTTCGTCAATACGGCGGCAGAGCATGTCTGGCTGTCGCTGTCCGGTATGTTTGCGAAGTATCTCGAAGAGGTAGCGCAACAGCGTCTCGTCACCAAGGATAGCGGGAGCCGTCGAAGGCAGATGCAAGGTGGCAGGCAGGAGGCGAGTGAGGTGCAGCTTGGCGTGTTCCACCTGACGCTGCGCCTGTTCACTGAGCAGTCCGTAAAGCTCACGATAGTATGCCGTAACCTCTGGAAGCGACTGGACGTCACCTTGGTCAACCAACATCCTGATACGCGACGGATAATACATGGTCTCGTGCTTTAGTGTTGACAGACAATTGTCGAGCACGGCGTTAGAGACATGCAGATTAGCCTGTTCGAGATCAGCTCGGCGTATATCGTCCTCGACCGACTCCACTATCTCGCGTTGCTGGCGCTCAGCATAGTAGCGCTCATAGAGGCGGTGGCGCAGGTAGAGGAAGTAGTAGGCAGGCAAGATGGCGATGAACACCAGCAAGAGCAGAATCAAGGCGATGGAGCGGTCGGTCTGCGACTGCTGCATCTGCCGGCAATAGTCGGGCAGTGTCTTGTCGGCCGACAGTTCCTTGAACAACTGGGTATAGATGCGATTGTTATACGAATAGAGCTGCCACTGGTGAAGAGCCAGTGCAGCCACAGCACTCTCATTACGGATGTCGAGAATCAGGTTGTAATTCGTATCGAGAGAGTCGTGCAGCCATATAATCTCCGGCGGGAGCGGCGATACATCGCCCTGCATCAGCAGTAACTGATCGCCCTGCGGATAGATACTGAGATAATGCTCGTTCAGGCATTGACGACAGGAGTCTGCGTAGAGCAACGTCCGCTCATAGTGTCCGTTGACATTTGAGTAATAAGCGGAATCTGCATAGACGGCTGCCTTCTGGAGAATGGTGTTGGTGGACTGTTGGCTGTTGGCAGACAGAGGACCAGCAAAGGACAGAAGGCATAGAGCCAGAGCCATCAGCCGACCAATGGGCAGGCGGAAGAAGAAACGGCTCCCCTGCCCTTTGCGGCTTTCTGCCTGGAGCGTGCAGACTGCAAAAACCTGACTGAGTTTCCGGTACTTCTCTATGATGCCCTTACAGTTGAGCAGTCCGAATCCGTGTCCCCCCTCCACCTTGTGCTCAAAGACGTGTGAGAGCTGCTGCTCATCCATTCCCACACCAGTATCCGATACCGACACCTCGACATAGTCACTCTCCGTCGCAGCAGAGATCCGTACTTGCCCGCCAGCCGGCGTGAACTTTCGGGCATTGTCGGCAAGCGTGTTAAGCATGAAGAGCGTCAGTATGCGGTCAGCCTTGACAACAGCATCCGTCGGCTCGACATCGAGCGTTAGTCCTTTCAGCTGGAAGCTCATGCGGCCATGGGCTACAATATCGAGTACCGACTGCAACGGGAAACTCTCGATATGGAGACTTAGCTCGCCTTGTCGCAACTGTATCCACTGCGTCAGGAGAGTGTTGTCAGACTCTATCTGCTCCGTCAGTTCGCGGATATACACCAGCCGTTCCTGGTTCTCAAGCCATTCCTGAGACTCCAGGTTATCAGGAGAATCCATCTTGTCGGAAGACTTCAGACGGCTCACTTCGTGGAGCATACGATCAATGAGTGGCGTGATGCTGTTGACGAGAGATATCTTGGCACGTTGTTCGAGATTCAGCCGCTCAGCCTTCTCGACATGCAGCCGCTTCATGGCCAGCTCCTCACGCTTCTCTTCCAGTAAGTCGTCAAGCACAGGATTCTTGCGTTGCTTCTTATTCAGATGATTAAACAGCCAGAGCAGGAAGAGCAGAAGTACGATGGCGGCCACGACGGCAATGAGAATCCAGTTCAGCTGACTCACCGTACGGTCGAGCTGAGCAGCACGCGCCTCCAGCTGTCGGTCCTGACGCGTCTGCTCCTGAAGGTCGAGATAGAGATTGCGATTGTGGTCACTGCTGGGCTTATCGTCAATGGCTGCATAAGCTACAGAGAGCTGCTCACGGATACTGGCAACAAGGTCGGGAGCCTGCTGTATGAGGGTGTCGCCCAACGACTGCTCCAGATTAAACAGTGCCGACTCGTAGTCGCCCATAGCACGATGGCATGAAGCCAGCGTACGGTAGGCACCAGCAATCTGGTACACATCGCCATACTCACGGAAGATTGCCAACGCATTGTCGGCCAGCCATATAGACAGCATATCCTCACCTACTCCTTCAGGATTGACAAACTGCACTCCTACGGGATTGTCGTCTATCAACTGCCGACGGTCTTCCGGATCAGTCAGGTGTTCAGCCAACGCCTCCAGCGCATTGGCAGCAAAATAAGGATAGTCGTACTGACGGGCAATCTGGAAGCAGCGTATCAAGCAGTCGAACTCCTGCTGGCGTATCTCGGCAGCCGAGCCGTCGGTGATGATACCTCCCGCCCCCATGTTATAGAGGTAGTTCAGGAACTGCGCCGTGTCCTGGGTCAGTGTTTCCGGCATCTGTGCCAGTTCATCGATGCTCTGTTGCTCGAGTCCTATATAATAATAATAGGTAGAACTGACAATAGCAAGTTCGGACTCCGCATAGATCAGGCGCTGTCGCTGCCGCTCTGTCAGCGCATCGGGTGCCTCGTTGATACGCTTCAAGGCAGCTATGGCCCGCTCACGGTAATCGTAGAACTCACGATTGCGCGAACGTCGCTGGCAAAGACGCATCTGCTGGACATCGGCCACAAGCAGTTCGACCTGATTGTCAGTCATCCCCGGAATGGAGTCCAGCAGGCGGCATGCCTCGTCATACTGCATCAGTATGGTGCTGACGAAAGCCCTGTTGTTGAGAGCTTCGGCACGTCCGTCATTGTAATGGGCCGCCAGTTGGTAAGCTTTGCGGGCATAGTGCTCTACAGAGTCAAGCGAACGGTAGTGATAGGCGTACGAAAGCGAATTCAGCTTGTCCACCTGCTGCCTATCAGAGGGTGAACAAGCTGAAAATACCAATATGGCGACAAGCGACCTAAGCGCGTGCCTTAGCCACATAGCCAAGTGCCTCCTTGCACTTGTCGGTGACATACTGCCAGTCGCCGGCCTTCACCTTGTCAGAGGGGAAGAGCTTCGAGCCCATACCGACGCAGAAGACGCCGGCCTTGAACCACTTGGTCAGGTTCTCCTCCTCAGGAGCCACGCCACCGGTCACCATGATCTTCGACCAAGGCATCGGAGCCTTCAGGCCTTTCACCATGTTAGGACCGACAACGTCGCCGGGGAACACCTTCGTCAGGTCACAGCCCAGCTCCTGAGCCTTACCGATTTCCGAGACTGTCATACAGCCCGGGCAGTATGGAACCAGACGGCGGTTGCAGACGGGAGCGATGTCGGGATTCAGCAGCGGACCTACCACGAAGCAGGCACCCAGCTGAATGTACATAGCGGCTGTGGGAGCATCAACGATAGAGCCGATACCCAGAGCCAGCTCAGGACATTCCTTATCGGCCCACTTCACCAGCTCGCCGAAGATTTCCTGGGCGAAGTCACCACGATTCGTAAACTCGAACGCACGGACGCCGCCCTCATAGCAGGCCTTCACCACGTTCTTACAAGTCTCAAGATCCTTATTGTAAAACACGGGAACCATACCCGTGTCGCCGATCTTCTTCAGTACGGCTATCTTATCAAACTTTGCCATAACTCTTATTCTTTGTATTCACGTTTGAAATAATAAGTTCCACACTCAACGTCTACGAGTTCCCAACCTTCAAAACCTAATTCATTCAGTTTTTTCTCGACACCGACAAGACGGGTCAAAACTTATATTCAAACTGCTTCATAATACTATTTATCTCTGAACACGTCCGTTGGCATTGCCGCCAGCCAGACTCTCTACCTCGTCAACACTCACCAGATTGAAGTCACCGTTGATGGTGTGCTTCAGGGCGCTGGCTGCCACAGCAAACTCCAGAGCCTCACCCTGTGTCTCCTTCGTCAGCAGACCATGAATCAGACCGCCGGAGAACGAGTCACCACCACCTACACGGTCGATAATCGGATTAATCTCATAGCGCTTGCTCTGGTAGAACTCCTTACCGTCATAGATTAGGGCTTTCCAGCCATTGAACGTAGCACTGTAGCTCTCGCGGAGCGTCGAGACTACATACTTGAAGCCGAACTCCTGCATCATCTGCTTGAAGATGCCCTCGTAGCCGCTGGCATCAGTCTGACCACCCTCAACGTCAGCATCAGGCTTAAAGCCAAGACAGAGCTCTGCGTCTTCCTCGTTGCCAATGCAAACATCAACATACTGCATCAAAGGACGCATGATGCTGATAGCCTTCTCGCTAGTCCACAGCTTCTTGCGGAAGTTCAGGTCGACAGAGACCGTTACCCCGTGACGCTTTGCAGCCTCACAAGCAAGCTTCGTCAGCTCGGCAGCCTTGTCAGAGATGGCCGGTGTGATGCCGCTCCAATGGAACCAGGCAGCCCCTTCCATAATCTTGTCGAAGTCGAAGTCGGAGGAATCAGCCTCAGCGATAGAGGAGTGAGCACGGTCGTAGATGACCTTTGAGGGACGCATCGAGGCACCCGTCTCTGCATAGTAAAGACCCACGCGGTCGCCTCCACGTGCAACGAACTCAGTGTTCACACCATAGCGACGCAGAGCATTGACGGCAATCTGTCCAATCTCGTGCTTCGGCAGCTTCGAGACGAAATAAGCCTCGTGGCCATAGTTGGCCACCGAGATGGCGACGTTAGCCTCACCACCACCGGGGATAATTCTGAATGATTCACTCTGGATGAAACGGTCGTTTCCTTGCGGAGACAGGCGGAGCATAATCTCGCCCAATGTTACAATCTTTGCCATTGTACTTTGATTTAGTTCTTATAGATTAATCGTATTCTATTTGCTGGGCAAAGTTACGACTATTTTTCCATTCCACCAAACAAAGGAGACAAAAATATTGCGTAACCGATTTCGTCGACAGGAAAATTTGGCGGTTTCAAAGATTATGCTTACCTTTGCAAACTCAGAATCGAAAACTGCAAGTAATGGCAAAGGAAAATATCAGGATCAAGGACATTGCGGAACGTGCGGGTGTCAGCGTCGGCACCGTAGACCGTGTTCTGCACAACCGTCCAAACGTGTCGAAGAAAGCACTGGAGAAAGTCAACAAGGCCTTAGAGGAGATGGACTATAAACCCAACATGTATGCCTCGGCACTGGCCTACAATAAGTCGTACACCTTCTACTGCCTCCTGCCCAAGCACGAGTCGGAGGCCTACTGGGAAGAGATTGAGGAGGGCGCGCTGGCCTCGTGTGAGCACCGCCGCGACTTCGGCATCTCAGTCAAGTTCATCTACTACCGCCGTTTCGACTTGAAGACCTTCGAAACCGCCACTGCCGACTGTCTGAAACAGAATCCTGACGGCGTCATCGTCGTACCTGCCACGCTGGAGCTGACCCGCAACTTCACCGACCAGCTGCACGCCAAGCAGATACCGTTCATCCTGCTCGACTCCTACATGCCCGACCTGCGTCCGCTGTCGTTTTATGGACAGGACTCCTTCCAGAGCGGTTACTTTGCCGCACGCATGCTGATGCTCATCGCCTCCAACGAGAAGGAAATCATGCTGATGAAACAGATGCGCGACGGTAACGTCGCCTCGAAACAGCAGGAGAACCGCGAGACAGGCTTCCGCCACTACATGCGCGACCACTTCCCTCAAATCAAGATTACTGAAGTGAACCTCCCGCTCGACGAAGAGCGAAGCAACTACGACGACATTTTGGAGCAGTTTTTCACCGAGCATCCGCAAGTGCACCACTGCATCACCTTCAACTCGAAAGCCCACCTCGTCGGCGAGTTCCTGGCGCGCTCCAACCGCCGCGACATTCAGATTATGGGCTACGACATGGTGCCGAAGAACGAGGAGTGCGTCAAGGACGGCAGCATCTCGTTCCTGATAGCCCAGCACGCCTATCGTCAGGGCTACTCATGCATTGAGTCGCTCTTCGAGGCTATAGTACTGAAAAAGAAGGTGAACCCCGTCAACTACATGCCCATCGAGATACTTACCAAGGAGAACGTCGCGTTCTATCGCCGCACCTTCAAGGGCTGATATCGTTGTCTGAGGAATCAAGCAGTCACCCGACAACTCTAACATATCAAGATTATACAAATAAACAAAAAACAAACTATGGAACAAGCTACATTTCTGAAAATCAATCCTGCCGACTCTGTCGTCGTCTGTCTCCAGCCGAAGCAGAAGGGAGACCTCATCGAGGTCGATGGCAAGCAGATCACCGTTAACCAGGACACCCCTGCAGGTCACAAGATTCTGACTACCGACGTCCGCGAGGGCGACGACATCATCAAGTACGGCTACCCCATCGGTCATGCCCGTCAGGACCTGAAGGCCGGCGACTGGGTGAACGAGGACAACCTGAAGACCAACCTCTCGGGTACCTTAGAATATACATACAAGCCCGTGGGCGAGGAGCTGACCATCGCCAAGGAGAACCGCACGTTCAAGGGCTACCGCCGCCAGAACGGCGACGTCGGCGTGCGCAATGAGATATGGATTGTGCCTACCGTGGGCTGCGTCAACGGCATCGCCGAGCGTCTCGTCCACCAGCTCTCCAAGGAGACGGGCTGCGAGGGCATCGACGCCATCCACGCCTGGCACCACAACTACGGCTGCTCACAGCTGTCGGAAGACCACGAGAACACCCGCAAGGTGCTGCGCGACATCTGCCTGCACCCCAACGCCGGCGCCGTGCTCGTGCTGAGTCTCGGTTGCGAGAACAACCAGCCCGAGGACTTCATGGCCATGCTGGGCGACTACGACAAGCAGCGCATCCGCCTGCTCGTCACACAGCGTGTCGAGGGCGACGAGGTGGAGGCAGCCATGCAGATTCTCCGCGAGCTCTACGCCATCGCAAAAGAAGACAAGCGTGAAGAAGTCCCCGTCAGCGAGCTGCGCGTCGGTTTGAAATGTGGTGGCTCCGACGGTTTCAGCGGTATCACCGCCAACCCGCTCGTCGGCGAGTTCAGCGATTGGCTCGTGGCTCAGGGCGGCACCAGCGTCCTCACCGAAGTGCCCGAGATGTTTGGCGCCGAGACCATCCTCATGAACCGCTGCCGCACAGAGGAGCTGTTCCAGCAGACGGTCTCGATGATTAACAATTTCAAGAACTATTTCCTCTCCCACGGCGAGCCCGTTGGCGAGAATCCCTCACCAGGCAACAAGGCCGGCGGCATCTCTACACTCGAGGACAAGGCGCTGGGCTGCACGCAGAAGTGCGGCAAGGCTCCCGTCAGCGGTGTCATGGAGTATGGCGACCGTCTGCAGGCCAAGGGTCTGAACCTGCTCTCCGCTCCCGGCAACGACCTCGTCGCCGCCACAGCACTTGCTTCCTGCGGCTGCCACCTGGTGCTCTTCACCACTGGTCGCGGCACGCCCTTCGGCACCTTCGTCCCCACTATGAAGATAGCCACCAACCCTACGCTGGCCAAGAACAAGCCCAACTGGGTCGACTTCTCTGCCGGACAGCTCATTGAGGGCCGCACCATGCAGGAGCTCGTACCAGAGTTCATCGACAAGGTGCTGGCAGTAGCCAGCGGCGAGAAAGCCCGAAACGAGGAGAACGGCTATCAGGAAATCAGCATCTTCAAGAACGGCGTTACCCTATAGCATCGTCGTAGCCCCGAGCGACTTTAAGCCGAGGCACATTGATTCGTCTGAATCATTGTGTCTCGGTTCTTATTTGATCTTGGGGTTCTTGGTTCGCACGATGTCAAACAGGTACGACACCTTGATCACGAAGCCCTGGAGGTTGGAAATAGCAAAGTAGTCGCGCTTGGAGTTGCCATACAGATTGCCAAGTCCGTAGTAGTAGCGGCCTTCCAGCAAGAAGTGACCCACTTTGGGGTGGGTGTACTCTATGCCCAAGCCTCCTGTGATGCCGTAGTCAATATTATACTCCACGGCCATTGTATCCTGCGCAATCACTTGTGAAGCACGATCGGCAGAATTACGATTGGCCAAATCGAAATTCATTTCTGTTCGTTCGCCAGTGAGGAAGCCCACCTGCGGCCCCACCTGGAAGTAGAACTGCAGTCCGCGACGCTCGCGCCCCCACCCTAACCTGGCGAAGACAGGCACCTGAACATATGTCAGACGACGTTCATACCGCTCAGGCTCAAGTCCGTCCAGACGCATGACGGGCTGGTCGTTCATGTCCTGAATACTCTCCTTCCATCCCATCTCTGCCAAGTTGACCTCAGCCACTACAGCACAGATGCTCTTGAAGTATTTCTCGCCGGTATAGCGCAACGTCAGGCCTGCCGTTTTGCCCATGAACGTACCCTGCGGTACTTTCGGCATGAAATTGACGTTGGTCAGCGTTACACCGCCATTGACGCCAAAGGCGAAGTCGTTACGATACTCGCCCACTTGTGCGTGTGCAGAAAGAACGGCAATGAATGCCATTATCATGAAGGTCAGTCGTCTCATGCCATTACTTGTTGATGATTTCCACCCGCTGATTGGGCTGATAGTGAACGAGCAGCAAGGTACGGTTTCTGAAACCTCCATTACCAATGCGCTCAAACCGCAACGGTGTCTGCACATACTTATAGCTCGACTGTGCCGCCTCGCCGTTAAATGCTTTTCCATGGGCGTTCAGTCCTGACAGGAAGAACATGGCATGGTCGAAGCCCGTCAGTGCGAATCGCGGCAGCATCTGCTGCATGTCCTGATGGAAATTCCAGCGGTATTTCTGTTGGAGGCGTTGCGTTGCCGATGCCGAGAGGTTTGTATAGAACGGTGCCGGGACATAGGTGTCATAGCGGTAGAAGGCGTCCAGATAGAGCCGTGTATAGCCCAACCACTCCGTATAGCCGAACAAGCTGATATTGAGTTCAGGATGTACAGCCTTCAGTCCGTTCAGCTTGGCCACCGCCACCCCAAGTTCCTGATGGCGGCCGGTATTCAGTATGACGACGTTAGGCAGGTCGGCCGAGAAGGCCTTGTAGAAAGCGTCCTCGCCCGACTTCAGGTTCGTCAGGTTGTAGGCTATGCCGCGTTCCTCCAACTTCCTGCGCAGCCCGAAGGTGAACGAGCCTTTCTTGCTGGTCGAGTCATTACAGTCTATCACTACGGGGTGATAGTCCTTAAACTGTGTCATAAAGCTACTGATGGTATGCGAATTGACATCGTTGTTGTTCTGGTACACCTGGTAGATGTTGGAGTTCGTGTAGAGCGGAGGCGCCGTGATTGAGAACGGTATGAGCAACTTGATGTCGTGCTGGGCCACGAAGTCGGACAAAGCGCGTACCTGGCGGGAATACAGCGGACCGATGATCATGTCGCACTGGGCTGCGGCAGGGTCTTGCAACACCTCTTTGACATTGCAGTCTTCGGGCGTATTCCATGCATGCACGTCAACGGTCAGGCCGCTCTTCTTCAGACTGTCGCAGGCCATGAGCACACCACGATAGTACTCCACCATCCTTCGTCCGTCGCCATTATCGTCATGCAACGGCAACATCACCCCCAGCCTGATGGTCTTGCCACCAACAGCCGGAATAAGCAGAAAAGCCAGCATTAAGGCAATAAAAAAGCGCTTTCTTCTGTTCATATCTATAAGAAATTCATGTTTCGCGCTACAAAAGTACAAAAAAAGCGCGGCTAAATCAACAGAATTCAGTAATTTTGCACTTTAAACCGTAAGAAAATGATGAAAAGGCACCTTTTCGGCCTTCTGGTGGCCGCTTTTTTACCGCTGACGGCACTGTCGCAGGACGATACGACTCCAAAAGTCACGGCTATTGGCACCTACCTCGATTCCAACAAGGAGTTGAAGGAGTCGACCAATATCGATGATGGCGAAGCTCCCCTGGAGGTCACCTTCCGCCCCGTCACCGAGAACATGGACGGACATACGCCCAGCTACGAGTGGCACTTCCGCAAGCAGGGCGAGGAAAAAGAGTTCATGGTACGCTACGAGGAGGAGACCGTCTACCGCTTTGTTGAATCGGGTACCTTCGAGATTGTATTGAGGACTATGCTCACCGATACCGGCGAACAGCTGGACTCCAGCACTGTCATCGTAGCTATCAGTGAGAGTCGTCTGGAGTTCCCCAATGCCTTCTCGCCCAACGACGATGACAAGAACAAGCTCTATGGTGCCAAAGGAGTCAACGACCCCAACCACCCGAAGCACTGGAAGAACATCATAGAATTCCACGCCTACATCTTCAACCGCCAGGGACAGAAGCTCTACGAGTGGCACGACCCCGCCGGCGCCTGGGACGGCACCTACAAAGGCCATCCCGTCAAGGAGGGGGTCTACTACGTACTCGTGAAGGCCAAGGGCTCCGACGGCCGCATCTACAACATCCACAAGGACGTGAACCTTCTGCGCGGCTACATCGAGACGGGCAGCTCCTCTACGCCAACCCCATGAGCCGCCCCAACACACACTGTTAACTACATCACATGCCCACTGCCACCCCAATGAAGGAAAAAATACAAGTATTCGGTGCACGCGTCCACAATCTGAAGAACATCGACGTCGAGATTCCCCGACAGTCGCTTACCGTCATTACGGGTCTTAGCGGCTCGGGCAAGTCCAGCCTGGCCTTCGACACCATCTTTGCCGAGGGCCAGCGCCGCTACATTGAGACCTTCTCGGCCTACGCCCGCAACTTCCTCGGCGGACTGGAGCGCCCCGACGTCGACAAGATTACCGGCCTGAGCCCCGTCATCAGCATCGAGCAGAAGACCACCAACAAGAACCCCCGCTCCACCGTCGGCACCACCACCGAGGTCTACGACTACCTCCGCCTGCTCTTTGCACGTGCAGGCCGTGCCTACAGCTACCGCACTGGTGAGCCTATGGTGAAATATACCGAGGAGAAGATTCTGTCGATGATTCTCCAGGACTATGCCGGGTGCAAGATTCTGATTCTGGCTCCCCTCGTACGCAGTCGCAAGGGCCACTACCGCGAGCTGTTCGAGCAGATGCGCCGCAAGGGCTACCTGAACATCCGCATCGACGGCGAAGTGCAGGAGATAGTGCGCGGCATGAAGGTCGACCGCTACAAGAGCCACGACATCGAGGTGGTCATCGACAAGCTAAGCCTCCCTCCAACCCCCACCCAAGGAGGAGGTGGAGATGACCGCCTGAAACGGTCGGTGGAAATCGCCATGAAGCAAGGCGACGGACTGGTGATGATTCTCGACAAGGAGAGCGGCGAGGTGAAGCACTTCTCGCGCCGCCTCATGTGTCCAACGACAGGTATAAGCTACAGTGACCCGGCGCCTAACAACTTCTCGTTCAACTCTCCCCAAGGAGCCTGTCCCCACTGCAAGGGCTTGGGCTACGTCAACGAGATAGACTTGAAGAAAGTCATCCCCAATCGTCAGGCGAGCATTCACGACGGCGCCATCTCGCCGTTGGGCAAATACAAGAACCAGATGATATTCTGGCAGATTGACGCCATCCTCCACAAGTACGACTGCAACATCAAGACACCTGTCAGCGACATCCCCGACGAGGCCATGCAGGAGATTCTGTACGGTTCGCTCCAGAACGTGCGCATCGACAAAGAACTGGTCCACACCAGCAGCGACTATTTCGTGGCTTTCGACGGCGTCGTCAAGTACCTGCGCCAGGTGATGGAGAACGACGACTCTGCCTCAGGACAGAAGTGGGCCGACCAGTTCTTGGCCGAGGTGCAGTGCCCGGAGTGCCACGGGCAACGCCTGAACCGCGAGGCACTCAGCTACAAGCTCTGGGACAAGAACATATCCCAGCTTGCCGAGATGGACATCAGCGAACTGCGCCAGTGGCTCGACCAGGTGGAGGAGCATCTCGACAACCAGCAGCGCCAGATAGCCGCCGAGATACTGAAAGAGATACGTACGCGCCTCGACTTCCTGCTCGAGGTCGGTCTCGACTACCTGGCACTCAACCGTCCGTCGGCATCGCTGTCGGGCGGCGAAAGCCAGCGCATACGCCTGGCCACGCAGATTGGCTCTCAGCTCGTCAACGTGCTCTACATCCTCGACGAGCCCAGCATCGGCCTGCACCAGCGTGACAACGAACGGCTCATCCGCTCGCTCAAGGAGCTGCGCGACCTGGGTAACACCGTCATCGTCGTCGAACACGACAAGGACATGATGCTGGCAGCCGACTGGATCATCGACATCGGTCCGCGCGCCGGACGCAAAGGCGGCGAGGTGGTGTTCCAAGGAACGCCCGCCGACCTTCTGAAGAGTGACACCTTAACCGCTCAGTACCTGAACGGCAGGATGAAAGTGGAGGGTGAAGGGTTCAAGGAGGACACCTCTGCCACAGACAAATCCCCCTCCTCCCCACACCTTCCGACCCGCTCTGCCGCCATGCACGGCAAGCCCTCCACCATTATAATAAAAGGTTGCACTGGCAACAACCTGAAGCACGTCGATGTGGAACTGCCACTGGGCAAGCTCATCCTCGTCACAGGCGTTAGCGGTTCGGGCAAGTCGACACTCATCAACGAGACCCTGCAGCCCATCCTATCGCAGCACTTCTACCGCTCCCTGAAACGCCCCATGCCCTACGAGAGCATTGAAGGCATGGAGCTCATCGACAAGGTCATTTGCGTCGACCAGTCGCCGCTCGGCCGCACGCCACGCTCCAACCCAGCCACCTACACCGGTGTTTTCTCCGACATCCGTTCGCTGTTCGTCGGACTGCCCGAGGCCATGATTCGCGGCTACAAGCCCGGACGCTTCTCGTTCAACGTGAAGGGAGGCCGCTGCGAGACCTGCGGCGGCAACGGCTATAAGACCATCGAGATGAACTTCCTGCCCGACATACAGGTGCCCTGTGAGGAGTGCCACGGCCGCCGCTACAACCGCGAGACGCTGGAGGTGCGCTACAAGGGAAAGTCCATTGCCGACGTCCTCGACATGACCATCAACCAGGCCGTGGAGTTCTTTGAGAACGTGCCCGACATACTGCGCAAAATCAAGACCATCCAGGACGTGGGACTCGGCTACATCAAGCTCGGGCAGCCATCTACCACCCTCTCGGGCGGCGAGAGCCAGCGCGTGAAACTGGCCACCGAGCTCTCGAAGCGCGACACAGGCAAGACACTCTACATCCTCGACGAGCCTACCACTGGCCTCCACTTCGAGGACATACGCATCCTTATGCAGGTGCTGCGCAGCCTCGTCAGTCGCGGCAACACCGTCATCATCATTGAGCACAACCTCGACGTCATCCGTCAGGCCGACTGGATCATCGACATGGGTCCCGAAGGTGGCCGACGCGGCGGAGAAGTACTCATCACCGGCACGCCCGAACAGGTAGCCGCAAGCGAAAAGGGTTACACCTCCCATTTCCTCAAGAAGGAAATGGACTGAACCGTTGCGGTCATTATCTACATTGCTTTAGTAGCTGTCATTATCTACATTGTTTTTAATTAGCTCAACCCCTATTGCAAACGGGGTGTGTCGACATCGACACACCCCGTAATTTGAATAAGGTATCCTATCCTTGGATTACTCTTCGTCCAGAAGAATCTTCATCATCTCGACAGCAGCCTTGGCAACGGAGGTGCCGGGACCGAAGATGGCGGCAACGCCGGCCTGATAGAGGAAGTCGTAGTCCTGTGCGGGAATGACACCGCCGGCAATGACCATGATGTCCTCGCGGCCCAGTTTCTTCAGCTCCTCGATGAGCTGCGGGATGAGCGTCTTGTGACCGGCAGCCAGCGACGAGGCGCCAACCACATGGACGTCGTTCTCGACGGCCTCACGGGCAGCCTCGGCGGGCGTCTGGAACAGCGGTCCCATGTCGACGTCGAAGCCACAGTCGGCATAGCCGGTAGCTACCACTTTTGCACCACGGTCGTGACCGTCCTGACCCATCTTGGCGATGAAGATACGCGGACGGCGACCTTCTTTCTGTGCGAACTCGTCGGTCAGCTTCTTGGCCAACTCGAAGTCGCTGTCGTTCTTACTTTCTGATGAATACACGCCTGAAATTGTTCTGATTACTGCTTTGTAACGGCCTACGATCTCTTCGCAGGCATCGGAAATCTCGCCGAGGGTGCAGCGCAACTGAGCGGCCTTGACGGCGAGGTCGAGGAGGTTGTTCTCACTCTTGCGCCCCTCGTTGAAGTCGCGCACGCAATCGGTAATGGCTTTCAGCGCAGCCTGACAGGCGGCCTCGTCGCGGGTGGAGCGCACTTGCTTGAGGCTCTCCTCCTGCTGCTTGCGCACGGCGGTGTTGTCGACCTCGAGGATGTCAATAGGATCCTCGTGCTCCAGACGGTACTTGTTGATACCGACAATCGTCTGGGTACCGGAGTCGATACGGGCCTGAGTACGGGCAGCAGCCTCCTCGATACGCATCTTGGGCAGACCGGTCTCGATGGCCTTGGCCATACCGCCCAGCTTCTCAATCTCCTGAATGTGCTCCCAAGCCTTGTGAACGAGCTCGTTGGTCAGCGTCTCCACATAGTAGCTGCCAGCCCACGGGTCGATCTGCTTGCAGACCTTGGTCTCATTCTGGATGTAGATCTGCGTGTTACGAGCAATACGGGCCGAGAAGTCGGTAGGCAGGGCGATGGCCTCGTCGAGGGCGTTGGTGTGGAGCGACTGGGTGTGACCCAGCACGGCTGCCATAGCCTCGATGCAGGTACGACCTACGTTGTTGAAGGGGTCCTGCTCTGTGAGCGACCAGCCGGAGGTCTGCGAGTGGGTACGCAGAGCCAGCGACTTCGGGTTCTTGGCACCGAACGACTTCACGATCTTGGCCCACAGCAGACGGCCTGCGCGCATCTTAGCGATTTCCATGAAGTGGTTCATGCCGATGGCCCAGAAGAACGACAGACGCGGTGCGAAGGCGTCGACGTCGATACCGGCGTTGACACCCGTGCGCAGGTAGTCCATACCGTCTGCCAGTGTGTAGGCCAGTTCGATGTCGGCGGTGGCACCGGCTTCCTGCATGTGGTAGCCGGAGATGGAGATGCTGTTGAACTTCGGCATCTTCTGCGAAGTGTACTCAAAGATATCAGCGATGATCTTCATTGAGAATGCAGGGGGATAGATATAGGTGTTAC
>CAMVPA010000044.1 GCA_947169245.1 uncultured Prevotellaceae bacterium | reverse complement strand
TGGCATTGAGCGAGAACATCAGGTCGAACACCATCTCGTAGACCTCCTCGGGGCGGCAGTTGGGCTTGTCGACCTTGTTGACCACCACGATGGGCTTCAGGCCAATCTGCAGAGCCTTCTGCAGCACGAAGCGCGTCTGCGGCATCGGCCCTTCGAAGGCGTCGACCAGCAGCAGGCAGCCGTCGGCCATGTTGAGCACGCGTTCCACCTCGCCACCGAAGTCGGAGTGTCCCGGAGTGTCAATGATGTTAATCTTGGTGCCCTTCCAGTTGATGCTGACGTTCTTCGACAGGATGGTGATGCCGCGTTCGCGTTCCAGGTCGTTGGCGTCGAGTACTTGGTCACTGAGGTTCTGGCCCTCGCGGAAGAGGTGGCCGGCCAGCATCATCTTGTCCACGAGCGTCGTCTTGCCGTGGTCTACGTGGGCTATGATAGCGATGTTTCTGATGTCTTGCATTGTCTATTACCTTAAAAACGGCTGCAAAGGTACACATTTTCTTCGAATTATTTGCTGGTTTTGATAAAAAGTTGTACCTTTGCACCCGCATTTGACGAAGCGGCGTCCAGTGATGACGGCCGTGCGGCTTCCGAAAGATGTATTTACTCACAATTTAAACATCATCATTATGTACTTAGACAAAGCTAAGAAAGAAGAGATTTTCGGCCAGTATGGCAAGTCAACCACCGACACCGGTAGCGCAGAGGCTCAGATTGCCCTGTTCACCTTCCGCATCAAGCACCTGACGGAGCACCTGAAGAAGAACCGCAAGGACTTCGGTACCGCCCGCTCGCTGACCAAGATGGTAGGTCGTCGCCGCAAGCTGCTGAAGTATCTCTACGATAACGACATCAACCGCTATCGTGCCATCATCAAGGCTCTCGGTCTGCGTAAGTAAAGCGCTGATTCTTGAGACACCAATAAAGCCGCGTAGGGAATCCCCTATGCGGTTTTATGGTTTTTCCCCCTACGCTTTATGGTTTTTTCCTTGCACAGTATCAGGAAAAGCTGTATCTTTGCACCAGAATTAGTAAAACGAACAGAAGTCTCACAATTTAAAACTCTACGATTATGAAGAAGTTATACACCATGATGATGATGGCCATGATGGCTCTCACATTCACAGCTTGCGAGGACGAATATATCGCTGATACCCTGGAGGGAACGTGGGGTGGAAAGATGTACGTGTCGTCATACTACAACGGCCGCGACTACTATGCCACCTACACCGAGATTACCTTCGACATCGACCCCTTCCGCTTCACCAAGGGTTCGGGCTACTGGGTCGACTACTACAGCGGCGCCCCCTGGGACTATGTGGCTAATCACATTTCCTGGCGCGTTGACGATGGATGCATCACAGTCCGCTTCATTGAGGATGGCACATCGGTGGTCATCAGCGACTACAGACTGTCAGACGAGCACTTCTCTGGCTACATTGCCGACGGCGACAACGACGTGCACTTTAGCCTCGTTCACACCTCGTCGCCCAACTGGGACAACTACGACCGCTGGGGATATGACGACTGGTACTATGACGACGACCGCTACTGGTCGCGTGGAACCCGCGCTGCAGGAGCCGACAGCACCGCCACCACGACGAAGGCCGCCAAGCCCGTTCGCCACATCGGTAAGAACATGAATTAACCCTCTCGTTATCAAGCATAGTAAAAAGATTGTAATCAGGAAAATGGTAAAAAGCCGGGCGAGCCCGGCTTTTTACGTTTTTTTAAGGACGTGGCTGTGGCCGTAAGCCAAAAAAACTTCGTACCTTTGCAAGCAGAACCAATACACTACTGTCAACATGAAGAAAATCATTACTACAGCCTGTCTCGCACTGGCCTCATTAGCTGTTGCCGACGCCGCCACCATCAGCGTGACGATAAGCGCCAAGCAGCACCAGACGATAACAGGTTTCGGCGCTGCCTGCTGCGACGGAGCCATGTGCCCCTTCGGCTCCGACACCAAGCCTGTGCAGCTGCTCTATGGTCCCACATCGGCTATTGGGCTGAACATCATGCGCATGGAGATTTCGCCTAACTTCAAGGGCGACATCACAGCTGCCGACGTGGGCTGGGACACACCCTACGACTGGAAGGGCTCGCTGCCCTCGGCCAAGCTGGTGAAGCAGCGCGGCGGCATCGTCTTCGGCACACCGTGGTCGCCGCCTGGTGAATACAAGACCAACGGCACCGCCCAGGGTGGCAACTCCGACAGCCAGGGTAACAAGCGCGGTGCCCTGCGCGAGGACTGCTACGAGAAGTTCTTCCCCTGGCTCAACACGTTCCTCAAGTACATGAAGACCAACAAGGTCAATGTCGACGCCGTCTCCATACAGAACGAGCCCGACTGGTGGGTCAGCTATTCGGGCTGTCTCTACACCCCCGAGCAGCAGCTGACGCTCGTCAAGAACTACGCCCACCTGCTCGACCGCGAGACCTACCAGGGCGTGCGGCTCATCAGCGCCGAGCCTCTGGGCTTCGACCCCAAGTACAGCAACATGCTGCTGAACGACGAGACGGCACGCGACCAGATAGACATCATTGCGGGACACCTCTACGGACACCCGCCCATGGGCAACATGAAGACTGCCGCCACGCTGGCCACGAAGTATGGCAAGGAAGTCTGGATGACCGAGCACTCTGTGACCGACAATATTGAGCGCCTGCCCAACTGGCACGAGCAGCTCATCTTTGCCGAGGAGCTTAACGAGTGCATGCTGGCCGGCTGTACCGGATATATATATTGGTACATGCGCGCGCACTGGGCTTTCGTCGGCACTGGCGAGACGAAGTATGGCACCGCCAACAAGAAGAACACGCTACTGCCCCGTGCCTACGTCATGTCCCACTTCTCAAAGAACGTCACCGGCTCCACCCGCCTTGGCATCTCGGGCTCTGGCGTCGTCAACGGCAACAACGGCCCCTGGGAGGCTTCGGCCTACATCAAGGGCGACTCCATCATCGTCATGGCCATCGACACCACCAAGAATGCCTACACCATGAAGCTCACCCTGCCCTACGAGGTGAAGAGCGGCGTGCGCCTGATCTCGACGGCCGAGGCTCTCTGTCAGGAGCAGCCCGTCGACATCGAGTCGCCCGTGAAGCAGCTGACGCTCGAACTGCCGGCGCGCAGCCTGAACACCTTCATATTCATGATTGACAAGGGTAGCGCAGCCATCGAAGACTGCACATATCAGGACTTCGACAACAGCCCCAAGAGCTACTACAACCTCCAGGGCCGGCGGCTCGACAATCCACGAGGCCTCGTTATCGAGCGCTCCGCCGACGGCACTTCGCGCAAGGTCCTCATGCCCTGACGCGCAAGGTCCTCATGCCCTGACGCGCAAGGTCCTCATGCCCTGACGTCTTTACATCTTTATTTTGAGAGCGTGATGTTGACGTTCTCTTTCTTGATGTTCTTGCAGTTGTGGAAGACGGCGTCGTTCTTCGCGGTGATGGTGATGTTGCGTAGGGAGATGCGGTCCATGGGCATCTCGGGCAGTCCGTTGAACTCCATGGCGCGGAAGGCGTTGTTGCAGATGACGTTGCGGATGTCGATGTTGCGGAAGATGGGTGTCTCCTCGGTGACGGGCACCTTTGTCTGATTGTCGGGATTGTCGCCGTCGGCCAGCACCTCGGCCACCGACTTGCCTCCGTAGTACATGTTGAATGTGAGGGCGTCGGTCTTGATGTCGGTCATGGAGATGCCGTCGATGTAGATGTTCTCGACGATGCCGCCGCGGCCGCGTGTCGACTTGAAGCGCAGGCCCACGTCGGTGCCGAGGAACTGGCACTGGCGCACCATGATGTTCTTGATGCCGCCGCTCATCTCGGAGCCTACGACGAAGCCGCCGTGGCCGGCAAAGACGGTGCAGCCGTCGACGACGACGTTGGAGCAGGGTATGCCGCGCCGGCGCCCGTCGGCGTCCTTGCCGCTCTTCAGGCAGATGCCGTCGTCGCCGGCGTCGAAGCGCGAGTTGAGGATGAGGGCGTTGGTGCACGACTCCAGGTCGAGGGCGTCGCCGTTCTGGGCGTAGGCGGGATTACGCACCAGCAGGTCGTCGAGAATGATGTTCTGGCACATCAGCGGATGGATGTTCCAAGCGGGCGAGTTCTGGAAGATGACGCCCTGAAGCAGCACGTTCTTACAGCCCACGAGGCTCACCATGACGGGGCGCACGAAGCGCTTGATGGCGTTCCACTCGGCGTCGGTCTGGGCTGTGGGCACGTTCATGTTAGCCCCTTTCTCACCGCGGGCATAGCCCTCGGAGGGCACCCAGTAGCCGGGTCTCACCTCGAGGCTTCCGGGCTGTGCCAGCAAGCGTTTCCAGTGGTCTTCGGTCACCTTCTGGCGCTTCACGGGGCGCCAATACTGGCCGTTACCGTCGATGACACCGTGGCCGGTGATGCTGATGTTGGTGGCTCCGTTGGCCGACAGCGGCGACTGGCAGCGGCGCGTGTCGAGGCCCTCGAACGAAGTCTTGATGATGGGGTAGAGCGACTCGTCGGCAGCAAACTGTATGACGGCGCCTTTCTCCAGGTGCAGGTCGATGTTGGACTTGAGCACGATGGGGCCGGTGTACCACACGCCACGGGGCACGATGAGGTGGCCGCCGCCAGCCTTGTAGAGCTGGTCGATGGCCTTGGCAAAGGCGTCGCTGCAAAGGGTGAGGCCATCGCCCACGGCACCGAAGTCGGTGAGCGCGACCTTGTAGTCGGGAATGACTGGCGCCTTGACGGCTGCCATCTTGAAGGGCAGGCCTTCGGTGTACTGTGCGTACTTGTCCTGGGCGTGGGCGCTGATAGCCAGCATGCCGAGGAACAGCGAAATAATGGTTTTTCTCATGTCTGTTTTAGTAAGTTAATTAGTTTTGATATGTTGTGTCTGTTGAATTTCTGGAGTAGTTCGTGGGCTCAGGTAAACTTTAGTATCTCCTTCAGCGGTTTCATGACGAATGGCCTCTCATACATCATGGGGTGGGGTAGCGTCAGGCGGGGATTGTTCTGATGCAGATCGTCGTAGAGCAGGATGTCGATGTCGATGGGGCGGTCTTTGTATTGAGGTGGGTGATGAGAGGTGAGAGGTGAGAGATCACTGGGGGAGCTGGTGTGAGGTGATTTGCTGCGTTTGGTGGCGTGGCGCTCTGTCTTGCCCAGTTCGCGCTCTATCTGTTGCGTTGCCGCCAGCACGTCGAAGGGAGAAAGGTGGGTCTCGACGTGAATGGCTCCGTTGAGGAAGGGATGCTCGGACTGGAAGCCCCAGGGCTCGAACTCGCTGAGCGACGACTGAGCGACGACCGTGCCTACACGCTCGCCAATCAGTCTGATGGCCTCAGTAATGTTCTGCCGGCGGTCTCCCAGGTTGGAGCCCAGACCGATATATACATGGTGCATCATCCTTCTCTCACTTCTCACCACTCACCTCTCAAGTCAATCATCCAAAATCAGCAGCGCGTCGCCGAAGCAACCGAACATGTAACCCTCCTTGACAGCCTGCTTGTAGGCTTCGTAGGTAATGTCGTAGCCGGCGAAGGCGGCGGTAGCCATCATCATCGTCGACTCGGGGTGGTAGAAGTTGGCTATCAAGGCGTTGGCCAGTCCGAACTCGTAGGGCGGGAAGATGAACTTATTGGTCCAACCGTCGAATGCTTTCAGCATGCCGTCGGTGCCTACCGATGTCTCGGTGGCGCGCAGCGTGCTGACGCCGACAGCACAGACGCGATGGCCTTCCTCCTTGGCCTTGTTCACGATGTCGCAAGCCTCGCTCGAGATAATCATTTGCTCGGAGTTCATCTTGTGCTTCGTCAAGTCCTCAACCTCGATGGGGTCGAAGGCTCCAAGGCTACAATGAACCGTAATGAAAGCCGAAATGAAACCTCGTATCTCCATGATTTTCAGTAGTTCACGACTGAAGTGCAGGCCTGATGCCGGGGCTGTCACAGCACCCTCGTTGCGGGCGTAGATGGTCTGGAATTGCTCCATGTCTTCGGGAGTGCAGGGGCGGCGGTCGATGATGTAGCGGGGCAGGGGAGCCTCGCCAAGCGAGAAGAGCTCGCGCTTGAACTCATCGTGCGGACAGTCGTATAGGAAGCGCAGCGTGCGCCCGCGGCTTGTGGTGTTGTCGATGACTTCGGCCACCATGGGGCCGTCTTCCTCGAAGAACAGCTTGTTGCCGATGCGTATCTTGCGGGCGGGCTCCACGAGAACGTCCCAGAGGCGCAACTCCTCGTTCAGTTCGCGCAGCAGGAACACCTCGATCTTGGCGTCGGTCTTCTCCTTCGTGCCGTAGAGTCGGGCGGGAAATACCTTGGTGTCGTTGAACACAAAGGTGTCGCCCTCGTCGAAGAACTTCACCAGGTCGCGGAACGTCAGGTACTGGTCGGTATCATTGTCGTCGGCGTCTTTCTGGAACATCTCAATGGTCTGGCGCTTGCGGTGAATGACCATCAGGCGGCACTGGTCGCGATTGTAGATGCGGTCGACGGTGCCGTCCTCGTTCTCGAAGCTACGATGGGGCGGGTAAAGGGCTACTTGCTCTTCGGGGAGTTTGAACTTGAATTGTGATAGTTTCATTATCTTACTGTTGTTTTGGTCTGATGTGTGGAGTGTGGTTAACGGGCGCTTTCGGGCTGATGGGCGCACGGGGATTCATGGCCTTGACGGGCTCGCTGTCGGGCAGCACCGTGTCGAGCCATTCCGGGAAGCTGTCGAAGGTGTGGCAGTCTTCAATGCGCACGTCGCCCAGACGAGTACGGCAGAGGGCTGTCAGGTAGGCACCGCTGCCCAGGGCGTTTCCGATGTCGCGGGCCAGCGAGCGGATGTAGGTGCCCTTGCCGCAGACCACGCGTATGCTGAGCTGCATGGTCTCGGGATTGAAGTCGGTCAGCTCCAGTTCTTCGATGTGCACCGTCTTGGCTTTCAGCTCCACATCGTGACCCTTGCGGGCCAGTTCGTAGGCACGGTCGCCTTTCACCATGACGGCCGAGAAGACGGGGGGGACCTGCTGGATGTCGCCGACAAAATCGGCGAGCACGCGTTCGATGAGCTCACGGGTGATGTGAGCGGTGGGGTAGGTGTTGTCGACGTGATGCTCGCGGTCGAACGAGGGCGTGGTGGCGCCGAGCTGCAGCGTGGCGGTGTACTCCTTGTCGTGCAGTTGCAGCTGCTCAATCTGCTTCGTGGCCTTGCCTGTGCAGAGTATGAGCACGCCGGTGGCCAGCGGGTCGAGCGTGCCGGCATGGCCCGTCTTCACGCGCTTCACGTGCATGCGCTTCGAAATGAGGTAGCGTATGTGAGCCAGCGCGCCGAACGACGTCATGCCGTAGGGCTTGTTGATATAGATGAATGCTCCTTCGTTGAAATTCACTTCTCTTATTCTTTAGTCTACCATTGCGAGTGAGTGGCCTGTCAGCAGCAGTGCGATGATGATGCCGCCGACGATGATGCGGTAGATGCCGAAGGCCTTGAAGCCGTACTTCGTCAGGAACGCCACAAACCACTTCATGGCCAGCAGGGCCACGACAAAGGCTACGGCGCAGCCCAGCAGCAGCATTGTGATGTTATGGCTGGTGGCCCAGGCAGCATCCTCCTTCAGCAGGTCGAGCAGGTCGAGCAGCGTGGCACCGGCCATCGTGGGCACGGCGAGGAAGAATGAGAACTCGGCGGCGCGCTTGCGCGTCAGTCCCTGCGTCATGCCGCCGACGATGGTAGCCATGGAGCGCGACACGCCGGGGATGACCGAGATGCACTGGTACAGGCCGATGTTGAAGGCGCGCTTCTCGTTCAGCTTGTTGGCGTCGCTGCCCTTGTTGAACAGCTTGTCGCAGAAGAGCATGAAGATGCCGCCCACCACGAGCATGATGGCCACGACGAGCACGCTGTCAAGCAGCCAGTCGAGCAGACCCGACTTCTTGGCTGCCAGACCGATGACCACGGCCGGCAGCACGCCGACGAAGAGCAGCCAGTAGAAGTAGTACTTGTGCTTCAGGCGCTGCCACGTCGAGCTGCCCTCGGGAGCCGGCGTGTGGTCCAGCTGGAAGAAGCGCTTCCAGTAGAGACACACCACCGAGAGGATGGCGCCAAACTGAATGATGAACGTGAAGGCATGGACGAAGGGGTCGCCCTGCTCGATGCCCAACAAGTTCTGCGTAATAATCATGTGGCCGGTCGACGAGACGGGCAGAAACTCCGTCAGTCCCTCGACGATGGCAATGATAACGGTTTCAATCCAATCCATTTGCTACTTACTCCTTCTCTCCTATCTCTCCCGTCTCTTTGGTCTCTCCTGTCTCCTTACTCCTATGAACTACAGCATAAATCATGGAGACGAAGCCCAGCAGGCACACGATGGGGGCTACCTTGATGCGGCGGGCACTAAAGATGTCGGGGTTGTAGGCCTGGTCGGTAGAGCCGGCACCACTCATCAGAATGAAACCGATGATGACGACAACCATTCCCACAGCCAACAGGATGAAGTTCATCCGTCCAAAAGCAAAATCTCTCTTATCCATATCTCTTTTTGTTTTCTTGATTTCTCATTTCTCACCTCTCATCTCTCACCTCTCACCTCTAAATCTTATACAGCTCTCCCGCAGTCATCCTGAGGAAGCGGTTGACCGAGATGTAAGAGCACAGAGCGGTGATGACGATGCCGAACAACAGCACGGCGCCACCCGTGATGGCCAGTACTTGCCATGTAACAATGTTCATGATGTTGGGCTCGTACTTCCACAATGCGTAGAACGCAGCACCCAGCACCAGACAGGCCAGCAGGGCTGCCATGATGCCCACGGCGACAGCATCGCGCATGAACGGCCGACGGATGAAGCCCCATGAGGCTCCCACCAGCTTCATGGTGTGGATGATGAAACGGCGCGAGTAGACGCCCAGACGCACGGTGTTGCTGATGAGCGAGTAGCTGACGAAGGTCAGCAGCGCCGCCAGTATCAGTAGCACGATGTTCACCTTCTGCAGGTTCTTGTTCACCTTGTCCATCAGGTCTTCCTGATAGGCCACGTCGGTCACCTTCGGGTTCTGCTTCAGCTCCTTCTCAATCCACTTCAGCGAGTCGCGGCAGGCGTAGTCGGAGTGCAACTGTAGTTCCAGCGTCGCCGCAAAGGGGTTCATGCCCAGGAACTCCGACGGGTCGCTGCCCATGGCTGCGGTCTGCTCCTTCAGTGCTTGCTCCTTGCTGATGTAGTCGATGTTGCGCGAGTAGGGACGGTGGTAGAGGTCACGACACAGGCGGTGGGCGTCGTTGACGCTCACGGTGTCACCCAGCATGACGGTTACCGTCAGGTTCTCCTTGACATAGTTCGAAAGGTTGTGGGCGGTCAGTACCGAGAGTACTACTAACCCTATCAGAATCAGCACCATAGTCGTGCTGATGCATAGCGTTACAACCTGCATGCCGTGACGGCGGCGGGTCGCCTTATTTGTTCTTCTCATGAGATGTCTGGACACTATAATCCTAAATTGCCGCAAAAGTAATACATTTTATGCGATTTTCCAAATAATTTAAGAATTATTTCGTACCTTTGGCTTTGCCGAAGGTACTCCTGTCGGAAATCCTCAAATATATTTGGGATTTCGCTCACTTCTTGGATAAATTTCTCACGTTCGACAAAAGAAATACATTCCTTTTGTTCTCACTTAATCGAAATTTTCGTACCTTTGCGGGCGTTTATGAGTACCGTTATCTATCCTTCGCCCATTTTCGGGCCTGTTCATAGCCGCCGACTCGGCTTGTCGCTGGGCATTAACTTGCTGCCGGCCGACGGTAAAGTGTGTTCCTTCGACTGTGTCTACTGCGAGTGTGGTTTCAACGGCGACCACCGCCCCCGTCTGCCCATGCCTACCCGTGAAGAGGTGGCGGCAGCACTCGAGCTGCGTTTGCAAACGATGACCGAGGAAGGCCGGCTGCCCGACGTGCTGACGTTTGCCGGCAACGGCGAGCCGACGTGTCATCCGCACTTTGCCGAGATTATCGACGACGTCATCGGCCTGCGCAACCGCTACTGTCCTGAGGCGAAGGTCAGCGTCTTGAGCAACGCCACGATGACCGGCCGCCCTGAGGTGCACGACGCCCTGATGCGTGTGGACAACAACATCCAGAAGCTCGACACCGTCAGTGCCGACTATATTAATAAGGTGGATCGTCCCTGCGGCTCCTACGATGTCAACGCCGTCATCGACCATCTGAAGGCTTTCCGTGGTCATGTCATCATCCAGACCATGTTCATGCGAGGGGTGGTGAAAGAGGAGAGAGGAGAGACCGAAGACGGGCGGACGATGTCTGTCGACAACACGGGCGAGGAGTTCGTCGCTCCGTGGTTGGAGGCTCTCAGCGCGATTCGGCCACGGCAGGTGATGGTCTACACCATCGACCGCGAGACACCCGCCCAGGGGCTGCTGAAAGCCACCCGCGAACAGCTCGACGCCATCCGCGACCGTGTGATAGCCATGGGAATTCCCTGCACCGCCTCCTACTAAACCGTTTTGATTCTCCGGCGGCCCCGCAGCTTTCTCCGGCGGCCCCGCAGCATCCTGCGGCGGCCCCGCAGACTTCTCCCACGGCCTGGGACATTTCTCTGGCGGCCCCGCAGATTTCCCTCGCGCGCGCGTATTATAGTGGCGAAACACAAAAACGACCCGCACTTCCTGCATTTCTAGCACTAATGGTAAGTGCAGGAAGTGCAACAAGTGAGGGTCGTTTTCCGGTTAGACTACTATAATCTGCGCGCACGCACGTACGTGCGCGTATGACATGGTCAGTATCCTGCATTGTTTCAGCAACTTTTCAATCATAATACGACACAAAACCGTCCGGTTCAGAGCCAACACAACCACTTTCCTGCTAAAATCACATACATTTTAGCACTTTTTTTATATAAAGCGGTGGCAATGCGGAGATTTTTATGTAATTTTGCATCGTAAATGTAATGTTTATGTAGGCAATCGTAACTAATGAAAGTGTGCAACTCACGCTGCCATATGCAGACCTGAGTTTTCTGCGTACAATCTCCAAGAAAATGGGATGGACGCTGAAACTTCAACGTAAGAGTGGAATCGAGAAAGGACTAGAGGACATCCGCAAGGGCAATGTTTTCCGTGCTAAGGACTCCGACGATTTGATTAAGCAGATACTGGGTTGAGGTTTATGTATGTTCAGTAGCAAGGACAGCTCCCTACAGAGTATCATCCTCATAAACTGACGGGCAAGTACAAAGGCTGCTGGGAGTGTCACATGCAACCCGACTGGTTGCTTATCTGGGAGCAGTATGACCGTCAGTTGCGCCTCATACTTGTTGATACCGGTACACACTCGGATTTATTCTAAAGAAACCAATATCGCACCAGTACTAATCGCAAGATAACAAAAACTTCGCATACGGCGTATCATTCGTATGCGATTTTATGATAATATAGCAGGAAATGGCTCAGAAACCGTTTTGTTTCATGTCCTGCCAGCTGTTGTTACTGAGGATTTCTGCTGTTTTGCCGACGAAACATTTCTTGGCCTCAGTATCGCCACAGAGCCAGTAGCGCATCCAAGCGGTCATGTAAGCATCGCCGTGGGGAAGCATGTCGCCATGGTCAGTGCCTTTGATGCGTCCCATAATACGCTGCTCAGAGCCAATGCCCTCGTAGGTTTTCTGCAATTCGTCCAGCTTGCAGAGTGCCTTGGCATCGAAGTCGCCGCATCCGCCCATCAGTAGCATGGGAATTCGCTTTTAGCATGATGTCCAGCGACTTGCTGACGGACTTGCCGTCCCACGTCCATTCGTCCTCATCGCCTACGACGATGAAGCCCCATGAGGCCAGATGGCGGAAGATGGCCTTGTACTTGGAGGCTCGTATGCCCGTGCCGTTGGCCATGAGGACCAGGGGCCATTTCTTCTGTGACGTTTTCAAATCGGCGGGGTAATACACTTGTAGAAGCTTGATTCGCTCGTTGCTATCCTCCTGCGTGAAGAGTTCCACCTGATACTGCCCGTTGTAAGCATACTTCTTCTCCAGAGTGCCTTGATAGTCAAACCTGTTCTGATAGCCTTCATCGACATTTTGAAGGTTACTCCAAAATTGTTCGTCGCACGCCCAAATAGCAGTCAGCACACAGCCTGTAATAAATAGTCTTTTTGTCCACTTTTTCATTGCTATATCATTTAATGCTTATCTCCAATAGGGGGAGATACGTTGAAGAAAATCTATGAGATAGGTACGCCAATTCTCCCACGAATGGTCGCCATCTGTCTCAACAAAAGTGTATGGGTAGTGGTGAGAATCGAGCAGGATGCGGTAGCTGCGGTTCATGGATTGCAGGAAGTCATCACGTCCGATAGCCATGTAATAGAGTCGTGGTGCAGGATTGAACTGTGCAGCGAGTTTCTCTTCGATGTTATCGTAGATATAGATACAACTGAGCTTGTCGGAGAGTGTCATGGGGCGTGCCACGCGGTCGCCCATGATGGCCATGACGTAGCGTATTCGCTGCATATTGTAGTTGAAACGTTCTACTTTGAAGATACGCTCCTTGGTAAACTTATTTGAGGTCTGTGCAGAGAAAAGACCAACGAAATCGAACATTTGCGGGTTGTTAAGCGATATATACAAGGCGTGCAGCCCGCCCATCGAGAGTCCGGCAATGGCGCGGTGGCTCTTGTCTGCCTTGATGCGATAATGGGTCTCGATGTATCTGACGATTTCGTTGGGGAACGAGGTCTCGTACTTGCCTACCATCGATGTGAGATTGCTGGCAGAAGGTTGCTTGTGCATGTATGGACTGTCGCCAGGCGCGGCATCAAGCTCAATGTTGCCATTGGGCATGCATACGATTAACGCAGGTATTTCGCGACGACTAATCATATTATCGAAGATCTGACAGGCACGGCCATAGTCTGTCCATGATGTCTCGTCCCCCCCTGAACCGTGATGCAGATAGAGCACGGGATAGGCGGTGGTGCTGTCGGCAGCATAGCCAGGCGGTGTGTAAACCAACATACGACGTTGCGACATACCATTGAGCGTAGAAAAATACCATACGGTATCAACATGTCCATGAGCCACGTCGTGGTCTATATAGCGGTCTGCCACCTCGCCTGGAACGAAGAAGAAATTCAGGCGTAGCTTGACGTCGCGGGTGACATAGTCGTTCTTCGGGTCAAGTTGCGTCTTACCGTCAACAATATAATAATAGGTGTACATCTCTGATGCCAATGGCTGTGTGGTAAGGGTGAAGAGTTCTCCTTGACGGTGCATGTGTAGCTTTTTTTCGCTGAACGACGCCACGAGGCGCACTTTCCTTGCGTGGGGCGAGTGGAAAGTGAACGTCACGCTGCCGTCGGAATGTACCTGCGGCTGTGCGAAGGCTCTTGGCATGATGAGCAACCAACTAAAAATGAAGGCCGCAATGCAAAGAGAGCGCTTTAAGCTTTTTGTCCGTATTATCATTGTCATCCTTGTATTTCTGCTGTGAATAACCTAAGAGAATATAGCCGCCAAAGCGTGGCGAAATACCGAAGTCAACCCCGACGGAAGGGTTGAAGTAGGCACCTTTGAGACCACTGATGGAATATCCAAGACGGCAATCGACAACGGGGGTGATGCGTGTGTTGAGAATGCTAAGCAGCACATCGCCAAAGACGGGTATCACGCGGCGGTCGAAGGAGAGCCTGAACCCGTTGGTAGAGTACTCTACATTCTGCAGCCCGAAACCTATGCCGAGGAAGACGTGGCGGTTGAACTGATAACCGTGAACTGTCATGAGCGATGACATCTTCAAACCCGAATCATCGAGATTCGTTTCCTCACCATACTCCATGAAACCTCGATACCCATGAGGGCGCCAGATCCTTTCTGGCAGTGAAGCCTCGTCCTGAATGTTAACGACGTAAAGACTTGTCCGTTCCTTAGCAATCCGGACAATATCGCTCATTGCGCAGATGAGCACACCGCCGTCAATGGTCTCCATGCGAAGGCTGTCGCCAGGAAACAATTCTTTGTAGAAGCCCTTAATCACTGTGCCGTTCTTTAGGAAAACGACGTCGCGGTAGTCTTGGGCAGACATGTCGTAGATAAGGGAAAACAACAACACAATGGTAGCGGCTGTGCGCCAAATCTGCTTTTTCATAGGCAAGTATTAGCTATGCAACATCACGTGGTCGGTCATGATAGTTTTGATCATTCGACGCTGCAAAAGTACAAAAAAGAAACAACATGAAGAGGCATCGGCAGAGAAATGCGACATATTGAGGTAGAAGTCTCTTTATACCATCTTGGCGGTAGCTTCGCGGATGATGCATGCCATCTCAGCGGGTGGTTGGTCAAAGTCGCGGACAATCCATTCGCGCAGGATACCAAAGAGCGAGAATGCGAACATAGAACCGTGATATGCCTCAATGGGACTGTCCTCATGACGGTCACGTAAGATAGTGGTGAAAGAGGCTGCCAGGTCTGGCATCAGTCCCCGATGATAGAGTAGGCGTGTGATGTCACGCACCTCATAGTTGTATTGAAAGAAGGTCTCGGCATTGTCAAGTGTGAATTCGTCGCGCACCTCAACGTCATGTGAGTTACACCACTGTTCCCACAGCCGCACCATCTTGTATGTCACTGCCTCATGCTTAGAGTGAAAGGCGCGGAACCACGATGCTCGGTGAAAACCACTGACATCGCATATTTGCTTCACTTGAATCTCGTTCAATGTGTACTTCTCCAGCAGCTTTATTACTGCGTCGGCCATACAGTCCTTCAGAAACTCCGATGTCAAACCTATCTTGTTCTTCATGCTGTCGGTTTAATTCCCGAGCAAAGCTCGCCTACCCGTAGCTTTTCCGCCCTGTGATTTATACGTTTATCGGCTGCAAAAATACGAAAAGATTTTGAATTATGGTATGTTTAGAATAAAAAATGTCTTCTTTACCAGAAAGGAAACGTCAGATATTCGAGATGATGCCGAGCTGGGTGGCGCGGAGGAACTCGATGATGTGGCGTATTTCCGTGCCTCGTCTCGGGGTAAAGCGCAAAATATCGCTCCATTCGCTTCGTCGAGAAAACTTATAGAATAACTCGAAATCGCTCACGCTCGGCCATTAGCAAGCTAGCTTACATGGCTCTCGCTTAATCGCGACTTTCCAGAAATTGTTTGGTCAGTTCCATAATTCTTCGTATCTTTGCACCGCAGTCCCGGTAGTTCCTCTTCCAGATATTAGATGCTGGTGATGAATCCGTTTTTTTTGTGCCCGTTTGTTTGTTGGTTGCAAAGGTACAAAGATTTTCCAGATAACAGACGGTTATGCAAGATTTCTTAGAGAACGACACAAAAGCAAAGAGCGGGAAACCGCGCCGACATCCTCGGCCTCGGAACTATCATTGCCATCTCCATGAATACAAGAAAAGCCTTGATGCACGTAAGCACCAGGGCTTTTCTTATGTCTTTCCTAAGAAGGAGACGTTAGATCTTCGAGATGATGCCGAGCTTGGTGGCGCGGAGGAACTCGATGATGTGGCGTATTTCCAAGCCGTCGGGCACCTGCTGCTCAATCTGGTTGACGGCATCGAAAAGCGACGTGCCGCCGTTGAACACCAGACGATAGGCGTTGGCAATGTGCTTCAGGGTTTTCTCGTCGACGCCATGTTGGCGGCCTACGGCGTAGTTGACACCACCATAGGTGTTCTTTTTTGTGGCCACGATGTAGGGCGGAATGTCGCGCGAGAAGGTGGTACCGGCCTGAATCATCGAACCTTTGCCGACGCGTGTCTTGGCGTTCTCGATGACCGAACTGGAGAAGATGACGCTGTCCTCGATCTCGCAGTCGCCGGCTATCTTCGTGCCGTAGCCGAAGACGCAGCGGTTGCCTACCTTGGTGTCGTGGCTGATGTGGGCGCCCTCCATGAGTACGTTGTCGTTGCCGATAACGGTCTGTCCGCCGCTGTGGGTGGCACGGTTGATGACAACGTTCTCGCGGATGACGTTGCCGTCGCCGATGATGCACTCCGACTTCTCGCCCCGGAACTCGAAGTCCTGGGGCAGGGCACCGATGACGGAGCCCTGATGCACCTTGTTGCGCTTGCCCATGCGTGTGCCGTTGCAGATGCTGACGAAGGGGAAGATGATGCAGCCGTCGCCAATCACGACATCGTCCTCAATGTAAACGAATGGGAATATCTTACAGTTGTCACCGATTTTCGCCCTTGGCGAGATTTCGGCTTTTGGACTTATTTCACTTGCCATAATTAAGGCCCCCCTCTTATCCCCCCGACTGGGGGGAGGCCGCAACAGGGGCGCGGGCCAATGTGTCTATTATAGCCACCCCCGGTCGGGGGAGGTTTTCGCCTTGCGAGCGACCAGAGGTCTAGCGGGAGGGGGCTTTACTTCGCTCCTCCGCCTAATGCCTGGTACAGGTTGACTACAGCCTGCATCTTGTTGAACTGGTCGGTGATCTCAGAGAGCTCGGCGTTAAGCAGGTTCGACTGGGCCGAAATGACCTCAAGATATGTGGTGTTCGACGACGACTCCATGAGCTTCCGGGTGTCTTCGACGTTTTGCTTCAGCACGGCGACGCGCTTGGCATCGAGCTCGCCCTTCTCAGCCGACGAGTTGTAGCTGACGAGGGCGTTCGACACCTCGCTTCCTGCCTTCAGCACAGCGTTCTGCCATTTGTTGAAGGCCTGTTCGTACTGCATCTGAGCCACCTTGAGACCTGCCACTATCTGTCCGTGCTGGAAGATGGGCTGTACCAGTGAGCCGACAGCCGAGAACAGCAGCTTGCCGGGGTTCACCAGACCATTGGAGTTGGTGAAGGCGCCGGTGCCGGTGATGGTGATGCTGGGATAGAAGCGCGAGCGGGCCTGCTGAACGTCGTAGAAGCACTGGGCCAGCGACATCTCGGCAGCGTGTACATCGGCGCGGTTGTTCAGCAGCTGGATGCTGACGCCGGTTGAGAACTTGGAGGGCAGCGACTGGGCAGCCAACTGTCCGCGCTTGATGCCTTGTGCCGGTTGGCCAATGAGCAGCGAGAGCGAGTTCTCAACCTCGCGTATCTGGCGCACCAGGTCAACCTTCTGTGCCTGGACCGAGTAGTAGGCAGCCTCGGCGCTCTGCACGGCAGTCGAACGGTAGCCGACGCGATTCTCGTGCATGAACTTCATCTTCTCCCATGTCTCCTTCGTCAACTGTTCCATGTCGTTTACGATCTCCACCTGGCGGTCGAGCATCAGCAGCGTGTAGTACATGTTGGCGATACCCGTGACGATGTTGCATTGCACAGCCGTCTGGTAGTCCTTTGTGGCTATGAGCTGCATCTGTGCCGAACGTTTGGCATTGAGCAGGTTGCCGAAGAGGTCGACATTCCACGAGGCGCTGATGGGCAACTGGTATGACTTGGTGGTCACCGCCGGGTCTGTGCGCAGCGTTGAGATGGTGCCCTGCGGAGTCAGAGAGATGCCGGGCAGGAACGCCAGGCGGGCACACTTCAATGCCTCGTTCACCATTCTCAGGTTCAGTGCAGCGTTCAGCAGGTCAGGGTTGTTTTGCAAGCCCTGCTCGATGAGCGACTGCAACTGGGGATCGGTGAACAGCTGGCGCCAAGGCAGGTTGCCGAACGATGTGGTGTCGGTAGCCTGCAAGGCTGCGTTCTGGATTACGGGGTCGCGGACGATGCCGTCGGCTTTAACCTCGGGGCGTTCGTATTTGTTGTAGAGACCGCAGCTCGTCAGAGAGAGCAGGAACAGGCCCACCCCAACCCCTCCCCAAGGGAGGGGCTTTGTGAATACTCTGAGGATTCGTTTTATGTTCATCTTCATATATTTCCGTATTTATTGATTACAACTCTTATGTGTCTTAACATCCCTCCCTTGGGGAGGGCTTGGGTAGGCTTACTCTAATTCATAATCAACGGGGCGGTGGGCATACTGAGCCACTTCGGTGGCAACGTCCTCGTTTTCCTCGTCGCCGAAATCCATCGGCTTGAACTTCTCTTGCAGACTCTGGAAGAGAGTGAACAGTGTAGGCACAACGAAGATCTGGCACAACGTACCAATGAGCATACCACCGACGGCGGCAGCACCCAGGGTCTGGTTGCCATTCTTGCCGACACCCGAGGCGAACATCAGCGGCAGCAGACCGACAATCATGGCCAAAGACGTCATCAGGATAGGACGCAGACGGGCTGCGGCACCAAGGACTGCCGACCACGAGATGGCCATGCCCAGACGGCGACGCTCAAGGGCGAATTGCACAATCAAGATGGCATTCTTGGCAAGCAGGCCAATCAGCATGATGAGCGAGATCTGCATGTAGATGTCGTTGGCGTGGCCGAAGATTCTCGTGAACAAGAAGCAGCCTGCCAGACCGAACGGTATGGAGAGCACCACAGACAGTGGCAGGATGTAGCTCTCGTACTGTGCCGACAGAATCAGATAGATGAAGATGAAGCAGAGCACGAAAATCAATGCCGTTGAGTTGGAGGCTTTGGCCTCCTCACGCGTCAGACCCTGATAGTCGTAGCTGTAGCCTGTGGGCAGTACCTGTGCGGCCACCTCCTCGGCGGCCTTGATGGCCTCGCCGGTAGAATAGCCGTTGGCCACAGTACCTGTCACATTGATAGAGGTGAACAGGTTGAAGCGCGTGATGTTGGTAGGACCGTAGACACGCTCTATCTGACAGAACTCCTGAATAGGCGACATGCCCCTTGGCGTACGTACATAGACGCTGTTGAGCGACTCGGGCGTCATGCGGCTTTCGGGCGAGCCCTGTATCATCACACGATAGAGCTTACCGTAGGCGTTGAAGTTCGAGGCATAGAGACCGCCGTAGTATCCCTGCAGCGTGCTGAGCACCGTCGATGGCGATATGCCCGACTGCTTACACTTGGCCACGTCGACATGAATCATGTACTGTGGGTAGTTCGGGTTGTAGCTGGTCTGGGCCATCTGGAACTCCGGCCGTTTGTTCAGTTCGGCAATGAATTCCTTCGTAATGTCGAAGAACTTGTTCAGCGGACCACCTGTACGGTCCTGCATGACTATCGACACACCCGAGTTGGCCGAGAAACCGGGAATCATGGGCGGCGAGAAAGCCAGGATTGAGGCGTCCTTGATGTGGGCTGTCTTGATGAATATCTGGGCAATCACACCATTCGACTCCAGCGGGTTCAGGAAGAAGCGGTAGATGCCGTCGCCCTGCCACAGGCCACTGAGCTTCCACCAGAAGCCTTTCTGGCGCTCCTTAAACGGCTTCAGCTTCAAGATGAATGTAGCCTGGTCGGAACCGGCACCTGCAATGAAGTTGTAGCCCTGAATCTGCTCGCGGCTCTGGATGGCCGGGTCGGCAGCGAGAATGGAATCCACCTCATTAATAATCTGGCGCGTGCGCGCAACAGAAGTTGCTGGCGGCATGCTGATGGTACAGAAGATGGTGCCTGTATCCTCGTCGGGCACCAGACCGGTCTTCGTGGTGACCAGCGTCACACCCAGCACGACAATACCGATGGCGACTGCGATGATGGTGACCACTGGCTTGCGCACCAGCTTCTCGGTGGATTTCTTGTATTTACCAAGAATCTTGTCGTAGGCCGTGTTGAAGGCCATGTGGAAACGGTCGATGCGCGACATCTTCAACTCGTGGCCGTCCTTGTCGTGCGGCTTTAGGAAGATGGCACAAAGGGCCGGCGACAGCGTCAGGGCGTTCAGTGCCGAGATGAAGATGGAGACGGCCATCGTCACACCGAACTCGCGGTAGAACGTACCTGTGGTGCCGCCGATGAACGACACGGGGATGAACACCGAGGCCATCACCAGCGTAATGGATATGATGGCACCCGAAATCTCGTTCATGGCGTCGATAGAGGCGGTGAGTGTCGACTTGTAGCCCTGATCCAGCTTTGCATGCACAGCTTCGACCACAACAATGGCGTCGTCGACCACGATGGCGATGGCCAACAGCAGGGCCGACAGCGTCAGCAGGTTGATGGAGAAGCCGAAGACGTTCAGGAAGAAGAACGTACCAATCAGCGACACCGGCACGGCAATCAGCGGGATGAGCGTCGAGCGCCAGTCCTGCAGGAACACGTAGATGACGAGGAACACCAGGATGAGGGTGAACACGAGTGTGAAGACCACCTCCTCAATAGAGGCATACAGGAATTCCGTCACGTCGTAGTTGATCTTGTAGGACATGCCCGGCGGGAACAGCTTAGCCTGCTCCTCGAGCTCTGCCTTTACTTTCTTGGCTATTTCGTTGGCGTTCGATCCTGCCACCTGCTGCACCATACCCATGACCGAAGGAATGTTGTTGTTCTTCATTGACACGGAGTACATCAGGCCGCCCAGCTCAATCTTGGCCACATCCTTCAGCTTCAGTGTCTGGCCGTTGGCATCGCTGGAGATGATAATCTCTCCAAACTCTTCGGGAGTCTTCAGACGACCGGTGTAGCGCATAGCGTATTCGTAGGCCACATCCGACTCCTCGCCGAACTTACCTGGAGCTGCCTCGATGTTCTGCTCAGCCAGTACGTTAGAGATGTCCGAGGGCATGAGGTTGTACTGCTTCATGACGTCAGGCTTCAGCCAGATACGCATGGAGTAGGTCTTCACACCTGGCGACATTACGTCGCCCACACCCTGGACACGCTTGATGGCCGGGATGATATTGATGTTCGAATAGTTTGTCAGGAACTGGTCGTCATAGCGGCCGTCAGAGGTCAGCGTGAACATCATCACCTGACTGGTCTGGCGCTTCATCACCGTCACACCGATACGCGTTACCTCAGCAGGCAGCAGAGCCTGGGCCTGCTGGACGCGGTTCTGCACGTTCACGGCACACATATCGGCGTTCATGCCCTGACGGAACAGGATGCTGATGCTGGCGGAACCCGACATAGCAGTCGAACTCATGTAGTCCATGCCTTCCACACCGTTGATACTCTCTTCCAACGGCGTTATCACCGAGTTCTTCACCGTCTCGGCGTCAGCACCAGGATAGGTGGTGCTCACCGCCACCGTTGGCGGTGCAATGTCGGGGTACTGCTCAATGGGCAGCGACACCAGACCAATGAAACCCAG
>CAMVPA010000043.1 GCA_947169245.1 uncultured Prevotellaceae bacterium | reverse complement strand
GGCTCGGTCCCTCGGCCTGTAAGCCTGTGGGGCATTCCGTAGCCCATGAGGTGGGACATTCGTTCCAGTATATGTGTTTCTCTGAGCACGGCAAACACAAGAACTCAGAGACCAACAACACCGGTTTCCACCTGCAGTGCGGCAACGGCCAGGCCATCTGGGAACAGACCGCCCAGTGGCAGGCTGCCCAATCGTACCCTGAACTGATGTTCGACCAGAGCATCGGCGTGTTCCGCAACACCCATAACTATGCTTTCAGCCATGAGTGGCATCGCTATCAAAGCTATTGGTTCCACTATTATCTCTGTCAGTACTACAACGACCTGACGGTGGTGGCACAGGTATGGAACCAGCCCATGACGGGTCAGAAACAGGGCGCTGCCACTGACTTCAACCAGGCACTGATGAAGCTGAAGGACTTGGATGCCAACGGACTGTTCCAACTCTACCACGACTATGCTTCGCGCTGCGCTACGTGGGACTTCGACGCCTGCAAACCTTATCGTGATGCCTATATCGGTGACTTCACTTACCGTTGCGTGCAGACTGCCGACCAGACCTATCAGGTGGCTCTGGCCTCAACGCCCCAGTCATCAGGCTTCAATGTCATCCCCCTGCAGGTGCCAGCTGCCGGTACGCAGATCACCACACATTTCACAGCCCTGAAGAATGGCGCCGACCTGGCTGGCGGCGATCCTGCCGAGATGATGAATGGCGAGACACAATGGGGAACTACCAATCGTACGACGTACATTTCTAATACCAACAATGCCAACCGTGCTTTCCGTCTGGGTTATGTCGCCCTGATGAAGGACGGTACGCGCCAGTATTTCAGTGAAGACAAAATCTATTGCGAAGGTACGGAGGAGACGACCGAGGATGTGTCGATGACCGTCCCCGAAGGTGTCAGCCGCCTGTGGCTCATCGTTACTCCGGCTCCGAAGAAATATGTGCAGCACAGGTGGACGGAGAAGGCCACCAATGCCGAGCAATGGCCGTACCGTTTTGAACTGGAGGGCACTGATATCGGTTCGAAAGCCACGGTCTATGTGGAATCGATACTCGACGGCCGTGAAATCAGTGACATCACCCTGACCTACGATGTATGGTTCCCCGCCTCCGCCACTGAGTACCCAGGCATCGATCTGGCCGTCGACGGCCGAGCTGCCGCCACCTTGTGCACAGCCCTTCAACTGAAGATGTCGGACATCGGCAGTAAGATGCAGACCTATGTCGCCAGCGGTCCCTCGGTGGGTAAGATCATGTTCTATCCCTGCAACCCCAAAGACGGCTCCATCGTCAAGAAGGAATCGACGGCCAACGGCTATGGCCACTGGTTTAATGCGTCGGGCAATGTGAGCGACTGGGCTTCGGGCTATGTCTATAGTGAGATGAACCCCTCGTCGCTGACCTTCTCGCTCGGTCAGTATCCCGGTAAGTGCAAGAACGGCAATGACTATACCATCTCACAGGCACTGGTCTATAAGAAGAGTGCCACCGAGCAGGCCACAGCCCGCTTCGTGTTCCGCATCCATCTGGCTGCCGGAGAGAAGTCGTCGCAGTTGGCTGCCATTGACTATAACGACCCGACGTCAATCAGTGAAAAGGTTAAATTGAATAGTGAAAAGTCTGCTGCCGCCACAAGGTGGTATACGCTAGATGGCCGCCTGTTGAACAGCAAGCCCACAGCGAAGGGCATCTATATCAACAACGGCCGCAAGGTCGTGGTCAGATAATTCTTATCGTCAGCACCGCATCCAAGACAATGAAACGAATACTTATCTGCCTGTCGGTAGCATTCCTGTTGGGTGGCTGTACATCTGAATACGACATGCCCGTCATCCCAACCGATCCGGAAGAACCGGAGATCCCAGATACTCCGGAAGAGCCGGAAGAGCCGGATGAGCCGTCTCTCCCTGCTGACACTCTGCCATATCCAGCCCGCTATCTTGTTGCCCGGATGGACATCTCAGTGGATGGCGGCAAGGAGATTACCAGCAAAAGGAAGGAGGACTATCTCGACTGTACCATCAAGATAGAGTCCGATACCGCCGTCTGGAACTACGAAGGCCGTGGCCGCATCCGAGGGCGAGGTAATTCGACATGGTTGTGGTATGAAAAGAAGCCCTATCGCATCAAACTCGACGAAAAGGCCGAGATCCTCGGACTCGCTGCCGAGAAAGACTGGGTGTTGCTGGCCAACTACCGTGACCCGACACACCTGATGAACACGTTCGTCTTCGAGATGGGAGCAGGACTCGACATCCCCTATCCCAACCATAGCAGATACGTGGAGGTGACCATCAACGGCGACTATAAGGGGTTGTATCAGTTGACGGAACAGGTGGAGCAGGGCAAGAACCGCGTGAATATCGACAAGAAGAAGGGCTGGCTGCTCTCGCTGGATGTCGATGACGGACCGCAGGAATCTCCCGCTGCTGATGATAACTTCTGGTCAAAGACCTATTTCATGCCTGTCTGCGTGAAGAGTCCGGAAGCCGAGGACTATGCCACACCTGCGACACTCATCAATGATGCCTATGATGCTCTGGGCGACCTGGAGAAAATCATCCGCAAGCATGACTACGAGGCTCTCTCGAAGGTTTGCGACATTCCGGTGATGATTGACTATCTGCTCATCCAAGAACTGATCTATAATGTGGAGCTCTCCGCCCCGCGTAGCATCTTTATCCACAAGGACAAGGGCGACAATGCCAAATGGACTTTCGGTCCCCTCTGGGACTTTGATGCCGGCTTCGACTTCGACTGGAGCCATATGTATACGGGACACAATTACTTTGCCAACTTCCGTAAGACAGTGCTCGGTACAGACCCAGCCCGCCACATCAGCGACTATACCTATACGCCTAGCTTCTTTACGGATATGTGGAAGGACAAGACGTTTGTCAGTGAGGTGAAAGCCAGATGGAAGGCCATCAAGCCAAGAATCATGACGGAGTTCTGGCCAGAAGCCAAGCGCTATGCCGAAGCTGCTGCCGATGCCATGGAGCGTGATGCTATGAGATGGCCCATCGACAAGCATTACGCCACGGAAATCGGACGTATGGAGAGTTGGCTTGAAAGGCGCACCGCCTATATGGATATTATCGTAAACAAATACCCTGCTGGGAATTGAGAAATTGAGAATGATGAAAAGACTGATTGGATGTTTGATGGTTGCAGCCTGTTGTATGTCGCTGCACGCACAGAAGATAATTTATATCCCGGAAGACCTGCGGGGCATGGATCTGCAGGCAGACACTTCGAAGTGGAGTTTCAAACGCAGCATCGAGACCGATGACCTCATCCTGATGTGGGAGCGGGGCTTTGGTAACGACACGAGCAATCCGCCAGCCCTCGAAGGCAAGCCCATGGCCTTCAACCTCGGGAACCTGCGCGACCGTGTGCAGTCGTTCTACCATTTCTTCCGTGATACGCTTGAATTCGTTCGCGATAATCAGACGCCACGTTCTAAGGCAGACCGTTACAAGATGATGGTCATGGTGATGTACTCCCTCGACGGCACGGCCTATGGCGGTACCTACGACAATTTCATCGGCGGTCTCTGGGTGGCGCCCAACCGTATCCAGGACGAGAAAATGAACTGTATGGCGCATGAACTGGGGCATAGCTTCCAGTCGCAGATTATGGCCGATAGCGTGGGACAGGCTTGGGGCGGCAGCGGCTTCTTTGAGATGACGTCACAGTGGATGCTCTGGCAGGTGAATCCCGACTGGCTCACCGACGAGAACTATCATTTCGAGGCTTTCAAGAAACTGACGCACAAGGCCTATCTCGACATGGAGAACATCTACCACTCACCCTACGTCATCCAGTGGTGGAGTGACCTGCATGGCCGCAAGAGCATCGCCGAACTCTTCCGTCAGGGACGTTGGGGCGAGGACCCGGCGATGACCTACAAACGGATGTACGGCATGACGCAGAGTCAGTTCTGCGACGAGATGCTGCGTGGCTACCAGCATCTCGTGAATTTCGATTTCAAGCATGCTTGGAAGGAAACCAGGAAATATGCCTGCACGTTCGGCACAGAACTGGAAAAGACAGACGGCTGGTACCGTCCGAAGAATGTGCCTGAGGAATATGGCTTCAACGCCATCCTACTCGACGAGATGGTGAACCTGAAGGCCAGAGACTTCCGTCTTCAGCTGAAGGGTGATAACCTGCGCTATGGTTTCGTAGGTGTGACCACCGACGGCGAAAGCCTTTATTCACCCGTCAATGCCACCACCTTCGAAACGCCGAAGGGCAAGACCCTCGCACACCTGTACCTGATAGTGATGGGTGCTCCCATGCAGCATCAGCGGCTACACATGCCGATGGGTGACGGACAGGATGCCACCAATGCGCAGTTCCCCTATACGTTCAGAATATTGAATTGACCACTTTGCGCAGACTCTCGGGGAGTGCATGGCGATTGAGGAAGAGATAGGTGGTATTCAGTGCGATGTAGTCGCGTGACATATACCAGATGCCCTTGTATTCTCCGTATTTGCCCCATGAGTTCTTCACTATATAGTAGGGTTTTCCCTGCTCGTCTGTGGCCTTGCCATAGATAAGCATGACGTGATCGTAGGTGAAACGCCAGTCGTCCCACTGTTCCTGACGCATTTGCTGTGAGGGCTGTACACTATCAGGCAACATAGCCAGTCCTGTGCGGGTGAAATCGCCGGAAACATCACCACCCCAAGCCACTGTATAGCCAGCATCCAGCGCCTTGTCGAGTACATCCATCAGCTGCTCGATGGGGATGTTGTAGCTGGGCTTCAGCCGCCATTTATAGGGGGCCTCGATGATAAACCATTTGTTAAACGGATGATGCGTATAGCTAGTCAGACTTACATAGTCATCGAAGTCAAGTCCAAGGCTCTCAGCAAACGACTTGGGGGTGTATGTCTTTCCCTCGTACACAAACGACTCCGGACAACGTCCAACATATTTCTCGATAACCGTCTGAACACTGTCTTGCCAATGGGGAAGAGGCTCCTTGGCATCCTTGCGGACAATGCTTCTCACCACTTGTTCCAGTTCGGGAAAGAAGACCTTGAAATTGGCCAGCGAGTCGCCCGTCAGTGAACCAGGTGCCGGCATGGCGTCTTCCGGACAGATGCCGTGCTGGCGCATGACCTCCAGCACATCATCGCAGGAACCGCCTTCAGATATCTGGCTGAAACCGTGCATACGCACATAATGCGTGGCGCAGTCCATATAGTCTTTGTTCACCACGAACATCTCGCACAAGTCATAGGTCTTGCCCGTTTTCCGCAGTATCTCACTCTCGAAATAGCCCAGTGTGGCAAAGTCCCAACAGGTGCCGCTACGGTACTGGTTCTTCACACTTGTTATCGGAATCTCCTTCACGGTCTTGAAAGATTTCTTCACTTCCGAGGCTGTCGCACCCCGCTGCAGGTTCTCTTGTGCCGATGCCGTCAGCGCCATCAGCATGGTCGTAATAATAATAGTTGTTCTCATTATTGGTTCAATTAGTGTTATTTTCGTATGCGTCTAGGCTTTGCGGTGCTTGTCGAACTTGTGCAGGATGAAGTTAAAGGCCTCCAAGCCGACAAGTACCAGCACGGTGGAAGCGGTGGCCAGGACGTACATACCCCCACCACAGGCCAGACCGATGGCCGCCGTCACCCAAAGACCCGCTGCAGTGGTCAGGCCGCGCACCACATTCTCGCTCTTCTGGAAGATGATGGTACCAGCACCGATGAAACCGATACCGCTGACAACCTGTGCTGCTACGCGCGACACATCCCAGCGATGTTCAGGTGTCTCTAGGGCGCCCTCGAAACCGTAGGCTGAGACAATCATAAACAGTGCCGAACCTAATGCCACGAGGAAATGGGTACGGAATCCTGCCTCCTTGGCACGATACTCACGTTCCAGACCAATCATGCCGCCCAATAAGGCAGCGACAAAAATACGGAGTACAAACTCCCAAGTGATATTATCCGTCATAACGATCGTTTTTAATGATTATTCTTATTCTGGTAATGCAGTACAACCGACACTCACATCCCCGTTGGCATCCATATACCGCAGACTATCCACCACATCATTTGCATTCAAGTAGCCGTTCTTCATCATAAACGTTGCCTCTACCATCGAAATGGTCACGTCGCTGACACCAGTGTCGAAAACAAAGTGTAAGGGCAAGCCATTGATGTCGCATTTCACCTTACAAACACCACTCTCCTTTGTAAAAGGAATTTCCGTAGTAACCATCTTACTTTCTGAAGAGCCCAACTTTTTTATAATTTTGAGTATTCTCACGCCATCTTGCTGAAATTGGTGGGCGCTGCGCCGAACATAGCCCGGAAACAGCGGCTGAAATAGCTGACAGACGAGAAGCCCGTGGCATAACTCACCTCGGTGACGGTCATGCGGCCCTCGCGCAGCAGCTCGGCGGCCCGGCGCAGCCGGATGGTGCGGATGAACTCGGTAGGTTTCTGGCCAGTGGCCGACTGTATCTTTCGGTAGAAAGTCATGCGGCTCATGCAGAGGTCGCTGGCCAGTTGCTCAACGCTGTAGCCGTCGTCGCTGAGATGGACTTCGACCTGCGCAATGGCTTGCTGCAGCCACAGGGTCTCGCTCTCAGACATAGGTGAGTCGCTGCCGTTGCTCCCGGAGTGTTCCGCTGAGGGAGCATTCGCTCCACGCTCACCGGAAACTGGTGCGGGTGTGAGGCTTTTCATTGATGCAAGGAAGCGCTCGCGCTGGCGGTGCAGCTGCCAGATATATGCTACGAGAGCAGTAAGAATCAGCAAGAGCACACCCAGCAGGCACCATACCCACAGCGGCATGCGCTCCATCACCTCAGCCTCGGGCTGGCTCCAGCGGCGGCCGGGCTGGGTCTCCTCGAGCTCGATGCTGTAGACGCCGTCCTCCTCGCGGCTCTGCTGCCTCAGCGTGCGGCGCACTGGGTCATAGAGACGGATGTAGCGGTCGCTAACCAGCAGAAGGCGTCCGAGACTGTCGACGTCGAGTTGCGTCACACCGTCGCCAAATTCGTTCGAGGCATACTCGTCGGTTGCCAGCTGCCCGTCCTTGTAGGTCATCAGGGTGCCGAAGATGGTGGCGAGCCACAAGGTGCCATCGGCGGTGAAGACCATTGCCGAGACGTCCTTCGTGTCGGCCAGAGCCACCTCTTCGCTGCCCTGATTCATGTGCCGGATGTCTCTGCCGGTGCTGAACCAGAGGTCGCCCGACTGGCTGACGGCCAATGCCGTCGGTCGTGCTGAAAGATGATAAGCTGCGCTTACGGAGTCGACAACAGCCCTCGTGAGTACGGCTCCCTTATACCAGGCTTGCGGCTTGGAGTGGCAAAGTGCATAGCAGTTGCCCAGTCCGTCGGCCACCAGCAAGCGGCCCTGCAGGTCGGTGCTGACACGGCTCATGCAGATGCTGTCGCTGGGCACGGTTTGTTCGATGGTGCCGTCGGCCGGCTGATAGCGTACCACGCCCCTGCCAATGGTGCCGATGAGCAGTGCTCCGCCCGTAGCGTCGTTGCTGATGTCGGTCGGCGCTGCGTCTACTGGCCAAGGAGCATCGACAAACTTGCCGCCGTCGAACTTGAGCAGCCCCCCATTCCACTGCGAGGCCCACATTTGTTGATGGCTGTCCTCATGCAACCTATTTATATATTTGTCGCCGCAGGCATGCGTCTTCAGCAACCGTCCGTCGCCGTCGTATTCATAGATTTTCTTGTTGGCCGTCAGCCACCAGTGCCCGTCGGAAGCCACGACGATGTCGTCGACCCGCTTGTCGTCGACCTCAGCCAGCCGGCTGATGCTGTAGTCCTGCTTGTCCAGGAGATAGGCACCATGAAAAGAACCGATGATGATTCGTTGGCCCGCCTCGGCCATGCAGTCTACATCATTACCGCCCAGCAGGTCGGGATGGTCGGCGTCGCTGCGGAACACCAACACCTGCCGCCCGTCGTCGCGACAGAGTCCGCCGCCCTCGGTAGCGTACCATAGGAATCCTTCCGAATCCTGCATCACGTGAAGAATCCGCTCAGCCGACAGCTGTTCGCGGTTGGGCAGCGAGAGCCTTTGCATGTGCTGTGACTGACCGGCACATGGCAGCAGTAATACAAACAACAATAAGGGTATATAGTTCTTCATCTTTATGCAGTTCTTAAATAGCGGCCCAAAGATACACATTTTTGTTGAGAAGTCGCGCCTGCAGAACTGCCTTTTAAGTTTTTTTCGTAACTCTGCACCATGTTTCTTGCCGGAAAAGTTACATGAGTGCAATGTTTTGGGATAATAGTTCAACTGGAAACGACCATTTTACCGTAATTTTGCAGCAGTTTTTTCTAATTAAAACAAACCACTAATTACTAACAACAAATGGAGAAAAAAATAGCTATTAGCGACAATGCTGTCACCGCCGATGTACGTTGTGTCATGTTGGGCAACGACGGTCAGACCTACACCCAGGACTACATCGGACTGAACACCGTCACCAACCCCGACGACCTCTACTTCCACTTCACCGTCGACGGCAGTCATCTGGTCTTTGAGTAAACCAGTCGCGACTTTGTCTGTGTTATGAGTGCGGGGCAGGCTCTTTTTGCCTGCTCCGCTCCTTTTGTTACAATTGTTCATCCATTTGTTACAATGTTGATACATCTTGTGTGACAAAGTATGTATCTTTGCACCGCAAAACATTTGTGTAAGGTTATGAAAAAAGTAAGTTTATTTCTGGTTCCACTCTTTCTGGCGTACGTTCTCAATGGCTATGCCTATCAGCTCAACCGTGTGTCTGTCCATGACCCCAGTGTGGTATGGGAGCCAGCGACCAAGTTCTATTACATCTTCGGCACTCACCATGCCGCAGCAAGGTCAAAAGATCTGATGTCCTGGGCTTCGACAAATTGGTCATGGGGGCGTATGAACGCCAACGGCACCGTTTCAGGTGGTGTCACAAACGAGGCTGCTTTCACCAGTTGTGCTACGAAGACCGTCGTGAAAGACGGCGTTGAGATGGAGTTCCCCAATTTCAATGCCCATAACTGGTCGGCAGCATACGGCAACTATGGTATCGGAGGAAATATGTGGGCACCCGACGTCATTTACAACGAGACGATGAAGAAGTGGTGTATGTACCTGAGCATCAACGGACCGACATGGAACTCGAGCATCATCCTGCTGACAGCTGACAGGATCACAGGTCCCTACGTCTATCAGGGACCGGTCGTCGTCAGCGGATTCAACGTCAGCGGCGCACCGGCTTCACTGGGCTATAAGAACACCGATCTCGAGCTGGCCATCGGCACTCAGAAGACCATTCCTTCACGCTATACCGCCTATTGGGGACGCCGCTGGCCACACTGCATCGACCCCTGCGTGTTCTTCGACGAGGAGGGCAGACTGTGGATGTCATACGGCTCGTGGAGCGGCGGCATCTGGATGCTGGAGCTAAACGAGCAGACCGGCCTGCGCGACTACGATGTAAAGTACCCATCTACCAATGGCAACAGCGACGGCGTGACCAGCGACCCTTACTTCGGCAAGAAGATTGCGGGAGGCTTCTATGCTTCGGGCGAAGGGTCTTATATCGAATACATTGGCGGCTATTACTTCCTGTTTATCTCCAATGGTGGATTGGCAGCCGGAGGCAAGGCTGATGACTTTAATAACGGCGGATACCAGATGCGCGTGTTCCGATCGAGGAAGCCGGACGGTCCATACGTCGACGCATCAGGCAAAAGTGCCATTCTGCCCAATTACGAACTGAATTTCGGACCGGGCAGCAATACCCGTGGCGTCAATATCTTCGGTGCATACGGCAGCTGGGGCGATATGGTGAAGAACGACGGTGAACGCTCGCAGGGACATAACTCCATCATTGCCGCTCCCGACGGACGTACATACCTCGTCTATCACAGCCGCTTCCAGAATGGCGGCGAATTCTTTCAGGTGCGTGTTCATCAAGTGTTCCAAAACGCGGATGGCTGGCTCGTCGCCGCCCCCTTCGAATATACTAACGAGAAGGTGACCAGTGCCGACATAGCCTCCTCTCAGCAGGTCGAGACCTCCAGAATAGCCGGCACCTACCAGCTGCTCATCCATAAGTATGGACTCGACCATCGCAAAAAGGAACTCGTAACACCCGTCGAAATCACCCTCCATGCCGACGGCACTATCAGTGGGGCAAAGACTGGAAAATGGAGCCTGGTCGACGGGACGTCATACGTTACGATGACCATTGCAAGTGTCCTGTACAAAGGTGTCATCGTGGAGCAGAATAAATAACTACACCACTCCTTATGAAACATTTTTTAGCCTCTGTACTACTACTGACCTGCATAGCCGTAAGCAGCTTCGCACAATCAAATAACGTGATAAACAATGACACGTTTTGGAGAACCAAAACTGGCGCCTTCATTTACAGCCAAGGCGGCGGTATCTTCCGCTTTCCCGATGCCCAGGGCAAGGAGCATTATTACTGGTATGGCGTGAAATACCAGGAGGCCGTAGACTACTGTCCCAAAGCACTGGGTGGCAGCAACAGCAACAATACGCATTTCCTGTCCGTGACCTGCTACCGTAGTGACGACTTGGTGAACTGGACTTTCGTTCGCGATGTCTTAACGTCGTCGTCGGCTGGCTGGGCCTACTGGGTGGGGCGTCTCGGGGTCGCATACGTTGAGGAAGCCAAGAAGTATGCGCTGTTGGTACAGTTCAATGACAATGTGGGAGTATTTACTTGTAACACGCCATACGGCAGCTACACCAAGCATAACCAGATTGACATGACCAGCATGATTGGCACGCCGAACACCGGCGACCAGACCGTGTTTACTGACCCCGACACGGGCAAGTCGTACCTGTGTTACAGCTACGGAAAGGGCCGCTCGCGCATCTATCTGTCGGAAATCGGCGTCTGTGCCGACGGCAAGATAGGGCTGAAGGACTGTCACGAAATCTATAAGGGTTCTGGCCGTGAGGGCGACTGTATGTTCAAATACAAGAATAAGTATTACGTCTGCGCAAGCGACCTCTACGGATGGAATGCCTCCAACGTCTATTATCTTGAGGCTTCGAGCATCTACGGCCCCTATACCCCCACCAACAGCATGCAGAAGATGCCTGGTGCCGACGCCGACTATGGCCACGTCACGCAGACGGGCTTCTTCTACACCGTGCGCGGAACGAAACAAGAGACGGTCATCTACTGCGGCGACCGCTGGGCGGGTTTCGCTGGCAACGGCAACGGGTTCAACCAGTGGTGTCCCGTCAGTTTTGTGAACAACAAACCCTACTTCAACTCGCTCAGCCAATGGCATCTTGATGCCGAGACGGGCGAATGGTGGGTTGGCCAGGACAACAACTACGTGAAGAACTTCAGCTTCGACGCCGACCGTGTCAACATCCCCAGTGCCAACAAACCTTCGCAGGCCTATCTGCGCGGATGGACTACATCGGTGAAACGTGGAAACAATGTCGTAATCGGCGGTGCCGATTCTCCAGTCCTCAATGCCAGAAACACTAAAGAAGACCGGGCCACCGTGATGGGTAACTTCTGCCTGAACATCACTGACAAAATTGATTTCCGTCGTCAGGTGAGTCAGGTTATCAAGTCTACCACAGACGTTCCCTTACCCGACGGCAGTTACACCCTGTCGTGCTATGTCAAGAACAGCGCGGCCTTCAACGAGCTGTATATGTATGCCAAGGTTGGTTCCGACACTATGCGTATCGATCTGCCCAAAGCCGTCAGTGCATGGACGAAGGTGGAACTCAACGACGTAGCCATTACTGGCGGACAGGTGGAAGTAGGCTTCCTCGCCGACGGTGCTGCCAACGCCTGGTGCCGTATCGATGATGTGTCACTCGTCCGCAAAGACGACAGCGCCGACACGGACGCTATTTCATTGCCGTCCATCCATGATGGCGCTGCCACCTACTATACTCTTGACGGCACCCCTCTTTCCCATCCCCGCAAAGGTGTCAATATAGTCCGCAAAACATCGGGCGGAAAGACCAAAACCTATAAATTAATCAAATGACGCATATCAGCTATACCCAGGCCGACCAGCAGTTCCTCGCCGATGTCAATGCCTATATCGAGCGTTATATCTCGAAACAGGTCATCACACTGGCGATGATTGCCGACAGCCTCCAGATGAGCCATGCCGCTATCCGCTACAAGATCAGACTTCTGACAGGCCTCTCAGGCAGCGACTATATTCTCAAGGTACGTCTCCAGCACAGCCTTCACCAGATGATTCACGAACACCGCAATGTATCAGAGGCCGCTACCGAAAACGGATTTAAAGACCTGTCCTATTTCCATAACTGTTTCAAGGACGAGTATGGTATGACACCGATGGAATACTTGGACAGACTCCCAGCCAGAGACATCACGAATCTAAAGAAAACAATAAAGACGATGAAACAGAGATTGATTGCAATGTTGCTTTCGTTACCGCTGGCAGTGTCAGTCATTCAGGCACAGCCTATCACGGCAGGACAGCACACCCGCGTAGAGACCGTTTATGGCACCATCGAGGGCTATCAGGACGGCAGTATCTTCACCTTCAAGGGCATTCAGTATGCCAAGGCCGAGCGGTTCATGCCGCCACAGGCTCCTGACAAGTTCGAGGGCATCCGCCAATGCAAAATCTACGGGCCTCAGGCTCTGCAGAACGAGAGCCTGACGTGGAACGAACGCAATAGCCAGACGGACTATGGCTTCGGCAACCAGTTTGTGACGGAGCCTATGGACGAGAAGGGCTGCTTGGTGCTGAACGTCTGGACGCCAAGTATCAGCGACGGTAAGCACCGTCCCGTCTTCGTCTGGATTCACGGTGGCGGCTACTCTGGTGGTTCCGGCCATGACCTGCCTTGCTACGAGGGGCGTGCACTGGCCGAGGCTGGCGACATCGTCGTGGTGAACCTCAACCACCGGCTGAACATCCTTGGCTATGCTGACCTTACAGGACTGGGCGGTCGCTATGCGCAGAGCGTCAACCTCGGTATGCAGGACATCGTGAAGGCCCTCGAATGGGTGCGCGACAATATCAGCCGTTTTGGCGGCAACCCCGACGAGGTGACCATTGGCGGACAGTCGGGCGGTGGCGGCAAGGTGTCGACGTTGCTGGCTATGCCCTCGGCCAAGGGACTCTTCAAGCGCGCCATCGTGCAGAGCGGCTCCACGCTGCGTCAGGCTATGCCTGAGCAGACACGGCCCTTCGGCATCGCTCTCGCTCAGGAACTGGGTCAGCCCGCAACAGCGCAGGCCGACTTCTCGAAATTCACTTACGACGAGCTCAACTTTGCTGTGCAGCGTCTGGCCCAACGCGGCATCCGCAGCGGTTTTTCACCCGTGGTCGACGGCACCATCCTGCCGCAGCACCCCTTCGAACCAGCTTCGCCCGTGTCGAAGGATGTGCCCATGCTCATCGGCACCGACTTCAACGAGTTTACCTTCGACATCAGTCGCGACATGACGTGGGCTGAGGCCGAAGCCGCCGTACGCCAGCGTCAGGGCGACCGTGCCGACCAGTATATCGCCGCCTTCAAGAAAGCCTACCCCAATGCCGAGCCGAAGGAGATGACCTACGTTGACACTGGTTTCCGCGCCGGAGCCGTCCGCCAGGCTGCTGCCAAGGCCGCGCAGGGCGGTGCGCCCGCTTACCTTTATCTGTTCACGTGGAAGCCCGCGAGCAATGCCCTCGGCGCCTCCCACGGCATGGAGCTGCCCTTCATGCTCCACAACGTCAGCCTGCAGCGCGAGATGACGGGAGCCTCGTCCGCAGCCTATAAGTTCGAGAAGCTCATCAGCAGCATCTGGCTCTCGTTCATAAAGACTGGCAACCCGAACACGAAGGGACTGCCCCGCTGGGAACCCTACAACGAGGAGACCGGCGTCACCATGATTCTCGACAACAAGTGCGAACCGCGTCAGCATCACGACCGCGAACTGATGCAGATGAGCCGCAGCATCTGGTAAATTAATTTCTTGAAGATGAAAAGGATTTCCATTTCCACTTTACTCTTGCTGACGCTGACAGCCGTCAGCATGAAGAGTCAGACTGTCTATGAGCCAATGGAGCAGGTGGTGGAGCGCGGACTACGGCGAGCCACCAATCAGTCGTTGCTGTTAGCCGACGCACTCAAAGAAAGACAGGATGCCCTGCCAAGGACGTTTGAGAAAGGAGCGGTGCAGACCATACGCTACGACCATTGGGTGTCGGGGTTCTTTCCGGGAGTGCTATGGCTGCTGTATGAAAACGCTGGCAACCAGCAGTTGCGCCAGCTGGCCGAGATGTACACCGACCGCGTGGAGCCCGCCAAGCGGGTGACGAATACCCACGACCTGGGCTTTATGCTCTACTGCAGCTTTGGGCAGGGCTACCGGCTGACCGGCAACAGGCACTATCTCGACGTCATCAAGGAGGGCACACAGAGCCTGCTCACCCGCTGGAACGACCGCTTAGGGGTTATCAAGTCGTGGGAATCGGGGCCGAAGTGGCAATATCCCGTCATCATCGACAATATGATGAATCTGGAAATGCTCTGCTTCATGACCCGCGAGACGGGCGACCGCCGCTACGAGCGCATAGCCGAGCGTCATGCCAACACAACGATGAAGAACCACTTCCGCGAGGACTATTCCACGTACCACGTCGTCAGCTACGACACCATCACCGGCCAGCCACACGCCAAGAACACCCATCAGGGCTACGCTGACGGCAGTTCGTGGGCACGTGGTCAGGCATGGGGACTTTACGGTTACACGATGATGTACCGCGAGACGCTGAACCCCCGCTATCTGCATCAGGCGCAGCAAATCGGCAAGTTCCTGATGAACCATCCTCGACTGCCTGAGGACAAGGTGCCCTATTGGGACTATGATGCGCCCGGCATACCCAATGCCAAACGCGACGCTTCGGCGGCAGCCATCATGGCCTCGGCACTCATCGAGCTGAGCCAGCTCGACCCTTCGGAGCTGGCACCTCAGTGGCTTGTGCTGGCCAAGAAGCAACTGCGCACGCTCTCGGCCCCAGAGTATCTGGCCAAGGAGGGCGAGCAGGGCGGCTTCATCATCAAGCACGGCGTGGGATTCCACCGCGCCGGTGCCGAGGTGGACGTTCCGCTGACCTACGGCGACTATTATTACGTGGAGGCACTGATGCGCATGAAGCAGCTGCTGGCCAAGCCCACAGGCATGGACGACCGCCGCTTATGGGTGGAGACACTCGACCGCATTGCCCGTCCTGTGCTGGAGAATCTGGCTGCCGGGACGCTGAAGCAGAACATGCCTTTCGAGTCACTCTCAAGCGAGCCGCTGCGCCGCGAGGTGTCCTACTTGGAGGCTGTGGGGCGCACCATTTGCGGCATCGCCCCATGGCTGGAACTGGGTCCCAATGACACAGAGGAGGGACGGTTGCGCGCGCAATATATAAATATGGTGGTGAAGGGGCTGAAGAACGGCGTCAACCCGCAGTCGCCCGACCACCTGATGTTCGACCGCCGCCACTCGCAGCCCCTCGTCGATGCGGCGTTCCTGGCCGAGGGCATCCTGCGTGCCCCTACGCAGATATGGGGCCGGCTCGACCAACAGACCCGCGACTGGCTTGTGAGTGAATGGAAGACGTCGCGAGGCATCAAGCCCTACGAGTGCAACTGGCTGCTCTTCGCCTCCATTGTAGAGTGCGCTCTGCTGGAGTTTACGGGCGAGTGTGACATGCAGCGGCTGATGTATGGCGTGAACCGCTTCCGCAACGAGTGGTACAAGGGCGATGGATGGTATGGCGACGGCCCCGACTTCCACCTCGACTACTATAACTCGCTGGTCATCCATCCCATGTTCACCGAGACGCTGCAGGTGCTGAAGAAGCACGGTCTGGACGGAGCCGACTTCCTGCCGACGCAGACCGAGCGTCACGCTCGGTTGGCTGCCCAACTGGAGCGCATGATTTCGCCCGAGGGCACTTATCCCGTCACGGGCCGCAGCATCGTTTATCGCTTCGGCTCGTTCCACGCCCTGGCCGATGCCGCCCTGCTGCACATCCTGCCGGCCAGCGTCAGTCCGGCCCAGGTGCGCTGCGGCCTGACGGCTGTCATCCGGCACCAGCTTTCACAGCCTCGCACCTTCGACCCTGACGGCTGGCTCCGCATTGGCTATACCGGCAGTCAGATTCGCATGTCAGAGGACTACATCAATACTGGCAGCCTCTACCTCTGCACCGCTGCCCTGCTGCCCCTCGGCCTGCCCGCCGACGACCCCTTCTGGGCCGCTCCCGCCCGCGACTGGACGGCCAAGAAAGCCTGGAACGGCGAGGACGTGGGTGCCGATCATGCCATACGATGAAAAGTTAAGATATGCTGAACACCTAAAACGATAACGAAAGATGAGAAAGATTTTGCTTGCGGCACTACTGCTCGTTTTTACAGCCGCCACGGGACAGCCCCGCAGAGTGACAAACATGGACGCCGGTTGGCGGTTTCACCAAGGTGATGTCATGGGTGCTGAGGCTGCCACTTATGATGATATGGATTGGCGAAGGCTTGACGTGCCCCATGATTGGAGTATAGAGGGCGATAACTTGCGCGAAAACCCTGGCGGTGGAAGCATTGGCTTCTTCCCGACGGGCATGGGTTGGTACCGGAAGACCTTCGACGTGAAAGCCTTCGACAAGAACAAGCTGTACAGCATAGAGTTCGATGGCATCTATATGCTCAGCACCGTGTGGCTCAACGGCCATGAGCTGGGCACCTGGCCCTACGGCTACTCCAGCTTCTCCTACGACCTGACGCCTTACCTGCGTGCGAAGGGCAACGTGCTTGCCGTGCGCGTGGACAACTCGCGGCATGGCAACTCGCGATGGTACACTGGCTCGGGCATCTACCGCCATGTTCGGCTGGTGGAGACGGCGCGCACGCACTTTGCCAAGTGGGGCGTGTTCAACAGCACCATGCATTTGACGGAAAAAGAGGCTGCCATACGTGTAAAATCGGAGTTGGAGAATGACGATAACCGAGACAAGCAACTGACATTGAGCCACACCATCATTGATGCTGATGGCAACATCGTGGCACGAGCGGAGCAACGCGTCGGTATTGCTGCTGGCAGTAGGGGCACAGACGAACAGACCATCAACGTGCCCGATCCTGTGCTATGGAATCTGGACAATCCCTATCTGTACACGCTGCGCTCAACATTGACCGAGGGCAAGCGCCTGGTCGATGAGGTTGACAACGTGCTGGGTATCCGTACCATCGAGTACCCACTGGACAAGGGCTTTCTGCTCAATGGGCAGCAAGTGAAGATGAAGGGCGTGAACCTGCACCACGATGGCGGCGCCGTAGGTGCTGCTGTACCCGAGCGTGTGTGGGAGCGCCGACTGGAGATTCTGAAAAGCGGCGGCTGCAATGCCATCCGCACAGCGCACAACCCGCCAGCACCCGAGTTTCTCGACCTCTGCGACCGCATGGGGCTGCTTGTCATGGACGAGGCTTTCGATCAATGGATTAACGGCAAAAATAAAGAGGACTATCACCTATATTTCCGTGAGTGGCACGAACGCGACCTCACAGCCATGGTTGCCCGCGACCGCAACCACCCGTCCGTAGTGATGTGGAGCATTGGCAACGAGATTCGCGACCAACGCTCGGCTGAAGGTCCCGGTGCCGCCGCTGAGATGATTGCCATTTGCCATCGGTTGGACGACACACGGCTTGTGACCAGCGGCAACGATGAGATAGCATCGAACAGCCCGACGTCGCCCGAATTTCTCGCAGCCTTTGAGAACGACATCATCGGCTACAACTACCCTGACCGCTGGCGTACCCGCCGCGAGGTGGTCTATGCCATCGACAAGGCCGCCTATCCCAATCGCCGCGTGGTGGCTACGGAGTCGACCGGACTGGGCGGCCCGCGCCGGCAGTACCAGTGGCCGGGCACCATGCCTCCGCCACAGCTCGGCGCCGGAGCCGACGGCTTCAGTCCACAGCAACAGCAGCAGCCTCGCTTCCGCCGCCGCAACCGTGGATTGATAAGCAGCGAGATGATCGACGTGGAGCAGCGCTGGCGCTTCACCACGGCCTACGACTATGTCATCGGCGACTTCATGTGGACGGGCATCGACTACTATGGCGAGTCGGGCTGGCCCTCGCGTGGCAGTCAGTCGGGTTATCTCGACAACTGCGGCTTTCCGAAAGACGGCTACTGGTTCTTCAAGAGCATCTGGAGCCAGGAGCCGGTGCTCCACCTGCTGCCCCACTGGAACTGGGAGGGGCACGAAGGGCAGATCATGCAGGTGGCCTGTTTCACTAACTGCGAGGAGGTAGAGCTATTCGTCAATGGCAAGTCCTACGGCAAGAAAGCCACCGAGTTCCCCCGTCGCGGCGTTAACCCCAGCTGGGCATCCTACGACCCCGGCAAGCATTTTGCCACTACTGCCGACCTGCACCTGACTTGGGATGTAGAATACCAGCCAGGCGAAATCAAAGTAGTAGGCAAGCGCGACGGCCAGACCTACGAGGACGTCATCCGTACGGCCAGTGCACCAGCTCGGCTGCGGGCTACTGTTGACAGACCTTCGCTGCGTGCCATCCCATCCGACGTGGCCCATGTCACCATTGAGGTGCTCGACAAGGATGGCAACCTCTGCCCCCTTGCCGACAATCAGGTTCGCTTCAGCGTGAAGGGCGGTCGCCTCATCGGCGTGGAGAGCGGCAACATGACCGACCTCAGTTCCGTGCTTGCCTCTGAGCGTAAGGCATGGTCGGGCAAATGTCTGGCCATCGTCGCTGCCGACCATCCGGGTCCTGTCATCGTCACTGCTCAGGCTGTTGGCATGCCCGCAAGCACTGTCACGTTCATGGCTACCAAATGATTGAAGAATGACAAACTACAATACAACAATCAATATGCAGAAGATGAAGATGAAACAGAGATTGATTGCAATGTTACTGTCGTTACCGCTGGCAGTAGTCGTTCTGGCGCAGCCCGCAACAGCCCAAGCCGACTTCGTAAAGGGTGCTGACGTGGGTTTCCTGCAAGGCCAGGAGCGGCGGGGCGTAAAGTTCCACGACCGCAACGGGAAGGAGCGCGAGTGCCTCGAACTGTTGAAGAACGACTACCAACTGTCTGCCATCCGCATGCGGGTCTGGGTAACCCCCCGTGGCGGTGACTGCGACAAGTTTGCATTGTTGGCCATGGCGAAGCGCGTCAAGGCGCTGGGCATGGAACTGATGGTTGATTTCCACTACAGCGACTCGTGGGCCGACCCTGCCAAGCAGCCCATACCGAAAGCATGGCTCGGACACTCATTCGAAGAAATGAAGCAAGACGTGCGAAACCACACCATAGAAGTGTTGTCGCTGCTAAAAGCAAACGGCATCCAGCCCCGTTGGGTGCAGGTGGGCAACGAGACCACCAACGGCATGCTGTGGAGCGTGAAGACCAACGAGCGCGGCTGGGAGGTCAAGGACTCGCTGGGGAATACCATCATCACGCACAGCATGGGTCATATCAAGACCGAGCCTCGGCAGTATGCAGGGTTCATCCGTGCCGGTTACGATGCTGTGAAGGAGGTTTTCCCCGATGCCATTGTCATTGTACACCTGGACCGGGGGCATCGTCAAAGTCTCTATGACTACAACCTTGACACAATCCTGAAATACGGTGGCAAGTTCGACATGGTAGGCATGTCGCTCTATCCCTATTGGGCCATGGAGGGGCATCCGGAACTCAATGCCGACGACATCATCTCTGACTGCATTAAGAATATACGCCATGTGAGTGAGAAGTACAAGTGCGACGTGATGATTGTCGAGACTGGTTACGAGGTAGACGAGCAGCATCCCGAGAAAATGGAAGAGGGGCGCCGCCAGTTGGCTCGTGTCGTCCGCGAATCCCGCAACGAGACTGGTGGCCACTGCCGAGGCGTGTTCTACTGGGAGCCTCAGTGCCTGCCTGGTGGCTATAAGCTCGGCGCCTTCGATGGTAAGGCCACACCCACCGCCATCATGGACGGATTCATTGAGAAAAATGACTAAAGAACAACAAATAAACTTATGAAGCATTTACTAACTACTACAACACTTCTGCTCCTGCTGACACTCCCGGTGGCAGCCCAGACGCAAGAGAAGCAGATTACCGTGACTGAGAACGTGGCCTACCGCACCGATGTAGGCCCAAGTACTGTACTCGACGTGGCACAGCCGCTGTTCGGACCGCAGACGAACCGGCCTGCCATCCTGATTATCCACGGCGGCGGATGGAGCGCCGGGTCGAAGAACGACATGGTGTACCGCACGCTGATGGTCGACTATGCCATGAAGGGCTACGTGGTCTGCAACATGAACTACCGGCTGGTGCAGGAGGCCCCGCTGCCTGCCTGCATCGAGGACGTGCAGGCTGCCGTGCGCTGGATGAAGAGCAACGCCCAGAAGTTGGGCATCGACCCGCAGCGCATCGGCACCTACGGCCACTCGGCAGGCGGCCATCTGTCGCTGATGGCAGGCTTGACGGCCGGCGTGGCTTGTGCCGCCGGCGGTGCGCCTCCCACGGAGATTGGCCGTGCCGGCGAATGGGCCGACCATAAGGAGTGGTGGCCCATCGGCTACATCGGCAAGACCGCGACGCCGTTCCTCGTGTTGCAGGGTGGCGAGGACCCGACCGTCCGTCCCAACCTGACGGAGGACTGGGTGGTGAAGATGCAGCGGGCAGGCACGTCGGTCGATTACGTCAAGGTGCATGGCAATCATGGCGTGGCCTTCGACCAGCAGCTGGAGTTCACCCGTCCGGCCATGGACGCCTTCTATGCGCGTCACCTGAAGCATGATGACCCGACCATCAGCTTCGAGCAGCTGAAAGTACCCGACTACGGCGGCAGCGGACGTCATAAGGCGGTGGCCGTACGCGAGAAGTCGCTGCCCGACTTCGTGGTCTATCGCCCCATGAACATCGACGCAGCCATGACCGTGGGCCACCCCGCCATGTTTGCCACCGGCCAGCCCAAGAAAGAGAAGCTGCCCGTGCTCATCTTCTGCAACGGCGGCTGCATGGACACCAGCATCGGCTATGAAAACATGCTCACTGACATTGCCTCCTACGGCTACGTGGTGGTGGCCATCGGCGAGCTGCAGATGCTGGCTCAGCACGAGAAAGACCAGCACACACCGTCGTCGATGGTCAAGCGGGCGCTCGACTGGATTTGCGACCCCGCCTCACCTTATTATAACTATATCGACACCGAGAAGATTGCTGCCGCCGGACACTCCTGCGGCGGGGCACAGGTGCTGGCCAACGCCGCCGACCCACGGCTGAAGACCTACCTCATCCTCAATGCCGGCATGGGTAAGATGACGATGGCCGACGCCAGCGCGAAGTCGCTGAAGAATCTGCACGGTCCCATCCTCTACCTCGTGGGCGGCACCTCGGATGTTGCGTGGCAGAACGCCCAACAGGACTACAAGGCCATCAAGCGGGTGCCCGTGGTGCTGGCCGACAACACGCAGAGTGGTCACGGCGGCACCTACGAGCAGCCCAACGGCGGTGCCAATGCCCGCATGGTGC
>CAMVPA010000042.1 GCA_947169245.1 uncultured Prevotellaceae bacterium | reverse complement strand
TCGTTGAACTTTATCAATTTAAACTGGCAAGTTAGGAACTTGCGAAACTTGAATTCATATATATATGTTGTATCTTTATTTTCGTCTGCAAAATTACTCACTTACTATGCAGGTTTTCTGCATTGTTCAAATTATTTTCATCTTCTGATTCGCTTAGAGATTCTTGAATCTCATGAAGTTTTCTCTGTAGTAGGGCTTTATCTGGTAAACATAGCTGATACTCGGCTACCATTGTAGGAGATAGGCTACGACTCAAAGCATATTCTACGACGGCATCATCCTTGTCTTTGCAGAGCAGAATACCTATGCTGGGATTTTCCTTGGGCTTCTTTACATCCCGATCAAGTGCCTCCAAGTAGAAGTTTAACTGTCCCAGATGCTCAGGTTTGAATTTTTCCATCTTCAACTCGAAAGCAACAAGACATTGCAATTCACGATGATAGAACAACAAGTCTATCCGGAAATCGCTGTTTCCTACCTGTAGGCGATATTCCTCATCAATGAAAAGGAAGTCTTTCCCGAACTCTAAAACAAAGTCTTTCATTCGGGCAATCAGGGCTTTCTTCATCGTATTTTCATGTTCATAGTCCTTCCCACCAATGAACTCTAAGACATATTGGTCTCTGAAAATCTGTTCTGCCTGAGGTGCTATTTCTCTCATCACTGGTGAGAGTTTTGGAGTTCCTACAGCATTCCGTTCATAAAGGGCACTATCTATCTGACGATCCAATTGACGCGTAGAAAGTCTGTCATGAATACACAACTGCAAATAAAAAAGGCGCTCCTCTGCGGACTTTGAACGGCTCATAATCGTAAGATTGTTGGTCCAGCTAATTTGTCTCAGCAGTGCTGAGAGTTTTTCGTCAGCATCCTTATATGTCTCATAAAACTGCTTCATGCGCCAAAGATTCTTGTCAGAAAATCCTTTGACTTCAGGGCTGTTCTTCTCAATATAGTCTGCTAATTGCTTAACCACACCATCACCCCATTCTGAAATAGAAATCTTGTCGGAGATATACTTGCCAATTCTCCAATATAAATCTATCAGAGAAGCATTAGCCAGTCGTACCACTTCGCTGCGAGTATGCTGAATCATAGTAACGATTTCAGCAAATTGGTCTTTTCTATCTTGTACTATTATATTATTCATCTTTTTTACAATACTGTTGATTCATTGCTTGAATTTTCTTCGCTATTCGGTCTCTGAAGGTTGATGGAGCTATAACTTCCATATCATCACCAAAAGAGAGTATCAGGGATTCCAATTCATTGTTTATCTTCACATTTATGGAGATAATAGCATATCCTTTGCCCTCTTCAATAATTCGTTGTGACAAATGAAGGGGCTTAGTGCGAATATAGTTGAATCGTTTGCCTGTTACCTTGATGACTATGTCTTCTGCACCTTCATCTGGAACGGTAACGCCTATCACATCATCGAAATACTCAGAGAAATCAACCTCTGCTTCTTTATAAGGCAGGGCAACCTCTTCAAAGCTGTCAATTCTGTCAAGAGCATAGTGAGCATATGACTTATAGCCTATTGCTTGAGCGATGAGATACCAGCGGTCATTGAACTGCTTTAGATGATAGGGATAGATGTTAACCGTCTGCGAATCTTTTCCATAAGGCGTATATTTGAGTTTCAACACTCTTTTAGTAAGGATGGCCTGCAAAAGTTCTGAGAAAAAAGAAATACCTTTCAAGTCAGGATTTGTCTGAAATGAAACAACAGGCGTATTGTCTTCATTAAACAGACCACCTTCTATTTGCATGAGGAAAGCTCGTGCCCAATCGTAAAGAGGTTCCCCTTCAAAATCTCTCAGCACATAGATGGCATCTTGAATCTTGTGCCGTTCTTTATCGTTCATACGAACAAGATGAATCGAGAAATCGGTATTAACGTACCTATATATACGCTGGCGGCCTTTACGGAGTTTTTCGTTTAACCTGATGCCATAATCTGTTTCCATGTTGACTATATCGTTCTGAATAGTACGCTTTGATACTTCGGGCTTATCAAGTCTGCGCAAAGCCTTGTTACACTCATCGACAAGATCATCGATGGTGTAATCTCTGTAGGGATTCCTAAAGCACTCGTTCAAGACCCGATAGCGTTCTATCACTTGTTTGTCAACTGGCATATCTTCAATTCTTCATCTTTGACAATAGGAACTGCTCGTATTCTCTAACCAACAACTCCTTTATATCAACCTCCAGCAAGTCAGCAATCTTAAGCAGACTAGCAACATCGGGCTGAGAAGAGTTAGTACACCACTTACTTACTGTAGATGGATTAACACCCATCTGCATTGAGAGCCATCGCGCAGTACGCTTTTTCTCTACCAATACGACTTTCAGTCGGTTTATATCTTCCATACTTATAGTTTTATTCCACAAAGGTAGTGATTTATTTTCAATTGTTTTCTATTTTGCCCAAACAATCTGCTGTTTTAGGCCGTATTTTGCTATTTTTAACGACTTTACCTCTATTTTTATGGTCTTTTGGTTAGTCCTTGAAATGTTAAAATTTCAACTTTTTCTAATATTTTCTTGAAAAGTTATTTTTTTGTTGTTCTTTTGCAGCCGTTTATTAAGGATAACAATTATGTATAAAGCAATTAAAACATTGGAGGAGATGCCGGGTGCATTATCCTACCCCATTGAGAAAGTAAGAGGACAAAGGCATTACAAAATTGTTAATTTCCAGATTTTAATCGCTCAATTTGGTTAAATCGTGCTAATTTTAAAAACAAAATTTGATTTTATGACGGATTTGATGTCAACGAACGAAAATTATTCGTATCTTTGCGACGTAATATCGCTCTTAGATATGCTACAAGAACTAAAGATTAAAAACTTCAAGTCGTTTCGTGACGAGGTGGTACTGAGTTTCGAGACATCAGGGAATGACAAATACAATAGTGTCGTGACCATGCCCGATGGTGTTCAGTTGCTACGCTTCGCTGTGGTGTTGGGTGCCAATGCCAGTGGCAAGTCAAACCTGCTTGAAGCCATCGACTTCCTACGAGTGTTCTGGAATAAGATTCCGATGAAGAACGATGAGGGTACGGATGTGCAGCCGTTCTTGATGCAACCTGACGCATTGAAATACGACACGGAGTTTGACGTGAAACTCTACGTCAACGGCATACGCTATTGGTACCAGTTGGTGGTCAATCCTGAGAAGGTGTGTAGCGAGGTATTGTATGTCTATCTCAGCAACCGCCCCACTAAGGTCTTTACCCGTGAGGATGTCAACGGCATATCAAAGCTGACTTTCAACCCTGCTGCAGTCAAGCTCTCACAGGCTGAGATTGATGCGCTCTCTGTCAACTGTCTGCGTAACATGTCTATCCTGGCAGTGTTGAAGAAAGTGAATGTGGCTGTGAGCTACCTTGACGATATGCGCCGTTGGATTGACAATCGCATGATGCCACTCATCAATGGTTCAGATACGGCTATCTCCGACACGACAAAGAACATGCTGTCGGAGGATTCTACGTTCAAGGAGTATCTCATGCACTTTGTGAAGGAGGCAGACTTCAACATCTCCGACATCAAGATCAAGAAGATGGCTGCGCTCTTTGGACACAAGGTGGAGACGGAGCGAGGCGAAGAGGATTATGTGCTGCCCGAGAACAGCCAGAGTGCCGGTACGACTCGTATGGTGGAACTGGAATCTATCATCTACTCGCAACTGAAATGCCAAGGGCTGTTGTGCGTGGATGAGTTGGAGGCTTCTATCCATCCGAATCTGATGGAGTATATGCTCACTCGCTTCGTCAACAAGAAGGACAACCAGTCGCAACTGATTGTCACCACCCACTACGACCCCATCCTGCGAGATATTGATGACATTTTCGGCAAGGATTCCGTCTGGTTTACGGAGAAGGGAAAGGACGGCAACAGCAACCTGTTCTCATTGGTTGAGTTCCGAGGGCTTAACAAGTTGTCATCCATCCATCGTGCCTACATGAACGGGCAGTTTGGAGCATTGCCTAACATCATCATGTAAGGAGGACTGTAAATGGCAAGAAAGACCCAACAAAGATCACTCAAACAGCCTGAGATTACGATTATAGGCGAGGGAGCGACAGAACGCTTCTACTTCACCAATCTTCGTAGGCTCAAAGGTTACCGCTATACCTGCAAGCCTCGCAACTTCACAGAACAGTCATTAGACGAGATTCAGAAGCAAGTGGATAGAGTCTTGGCAGACCGAGGCATTGCCGTATGCGTCTTCGATACTGACATCACACGCAACAATCCTACGGAGCGTGCTAAGTTCGAGGCGCTATGCCAGAAGTATAAAGACCGTAAAGACGTTATCATCTGCGACAGCATGCCATCCATCGAGTTCTGGTTCCTGCTGCACTACCTGAACACCAACAGGTATTTTGCAACAGCCAACGATGTGATTGACGTGCTGCATAAGTACATTCCCGACTTCTCCAAGCAAGAGAAGTTCCTCTCGAAAGAAAAATGGGTGGCAGACCTATTGGCAGACCACCGCCTTGAAACAGCCATCCAACGTGCCCAGGCATTTGGAACGGAGGGAGAATCATACAGCAATCTTCCCAAGGCTTTTGAGGTCATTGAAGACAAGTAACAATTTAAAGAGAAATAAGCAAATGAACCAAGTTCCCGTCTGTGATAGCCGCAAAATAGCCGCAAAGTGAAAAGGGCAAATCCTTGAAAGGCCGATAAATAAAGGCGTTTTGGGAGATTTCAGCGTTTGTTTCCGGTTCTGAAGGTCTTGGGTTTGAATCCCAACGGGATCACTTTACAAAATCCGCAAGACTCTGAACATCAGTTTCTTGCGGATTTTTCCATTTATCACATGCACCACATTTGCACCACTAAGCCATAACAACAAGGCTTTACAAATCGCCCTAATTTCCAAGAAATGGCTCATTGACACTTGTTAGAGTTGGTCCAGCAACTCTCTACCCTTCTTAGTCAGATAGTATGATTGCATTGGGTGATTTGGAATTTCTGGGTACAGCATAGCAATATAACCTTCTGACAAATTGGGATTGATGTAGTTGTTTACAAAGCTCTTCCTATCTCTAAGATGCATACCTTCCATTAACATCTTAAGGTTCGCCCCATTCTCTCCAATGATTGATAAGAATGTCTTTAGCTTATGGGCCTTATTATTATCCTTTGAGGTTGAGGGGTGAGCTTGTGGGGTTGAGGGGTTGAGGGGTTGAGGGGTGTATGGTTGTATGGTTGCACGTTTGAACGTGACCCATACGAATGCGGCATTTTGGTTGAATTCCGGTTCAGGAAGGTTAGCATTCTTACAAACATCTACCATGCGACCTACGCCACTACCCCAATTTTCCAAGAACGTAAAAAGTTCTCTTACGTGAAATATTCCTCCAAAAGGAGTGACTTTCTCAGATTTTATTTGTACCTTTGCCATGTCATTGATGATTTTGCTTGTCTTGAATTGCAGCACTAAGGTAAGTGAAAAATCTGACATGACAAAATCCTGGGCAACTTTTTGTTGCTCAGGAACTTATAAAAGCTATTAAACTAAAGTGCTGCGGAATCTAGGATTATTTGGAAAGCAACATAGAAGATAAATGAAGGACTACCTCGATAAGATGACACCTGAGCAGGCGAGGATGTTTGGCGAGGATGTGCTGAATATCGTCAGTCAGATACCACGCGGAAAGGTGACGACCTACGGGCATATTGCTGCGTGGGCGGGATGGCCGAGTCATTCGAGGATGGTTGGGAGGACACTGAGATATTCTTGCGTCCCTTCGGTAGCAAGCGACCAGAGGTCGAGCGCGCCTGGGGCAAAGGTGTTGCCTTGCCATCGGGTGGTGAATATCGCAGGGCGCACGGCTCCTGGCTGGTCTCGTCAGCGGACATTGTTGGAAGAGGAGGGCGTCACTTTTAAGCCTAACGGCCATGTGGATATGAGCAAACATCTTTGGGAACCGAAAATAAGTGATGTATGACAACGGCGAAGGAAATCATTGAGTATATGGAGTCGCTGCGCAATGAGGAGCAGCGCAAGATTCTGATGCGGTTCTTCAAGACGGCACCGGGGGAGTATGGCTATGGTGACGAGTTCTTAGGGCTGAAGGTGCCAGAGACACGCAAGGTTGTAAAAAGTGTGGTTCAAGATTTTGTCTTGAGCGAGATTCCGGCGTTGTTGATGTCGAAATGGCACGAGGTGAGGCTGTGCGGACTGTTGATTCTCGTGAGCAAGTTCGAGAAGTTGGCCACTAAGCGGTTAGAGCATGATGAAAAGGCTATCCGAGGGCGCGACGAGATTCTGACGATGTATCTGCGGTATGCCGAACGGGCGAACAACTGGGACTTGGTGGATTTGTCTGTCCACAAGATTCTTGGGCATTGGCTGTTAATGCCAACTTGTCTTGGAGGCCAGGATGCAGGTCTTCACAAGGACTACAAACTGCATCTACTCGACGAACTCGCTGCCAGCGACAATCTATGGAAACAGCGCATGAGCATCGTCTGTTCGTGGAAGACCTCGCAGCAGGGCGCCCCCTCTTGGTGCCTGCGCTATGCCGAGATCCACCTGCATCATCCCCACGACTTGATGCATAAGGCCGTGGGGTGGATGCTACGCGAGATGGGCAAGCGCGTATCGATGGATCTGCTCCGTGACTTCCTCCGCCAACATGCCCACGAGATGCCTCGTACCATGCTCCGCTACGCCATCGAAAAGATGAGCGAAGAGGAGCGCAAGCAATGGATGTAATTACCTCTGCCTCATTCCCGAGCACGTTCGCCTACCTCTGCCTCTCCCCTACAATCTTGCGGAGGGCGATGACGAGTTTATCGACATCCTCGCGATTGTGGTATTGCCGCAAAAAGCCCCCTGAGCGCGATGCTCAGAGGGCTTGTTTTGATGCCGATTGTGCGGACGATTACTCCGGCGTGACGGGCGTCGGCTCTGGTTCCGGCTCCGGCTCCGGTGTCGGGGTGTCGCCGCCGTCGGGCGATGGTGTCGGCTCCGGCGTCGGCGTGTCGCCGCCGCTGGTCTTGCCGCCGCTGGTCTTTCCGCCGCTGATGTAGTACAGCTTGGCGCGGTCCTCTATGGCGAACAGCAGCACCAGCAGGTCGTTCAGCGCCGTGCTCGGCTGCAGCACCGTGAGGGCGTTCAGCACGTCGTAGGCCTTGCGGATGGCCTCGTCGGTGGCGCGGCCATCTCTGCCTTGCGGCGCAGCGGCTCGTCCTCCGGCAGGCAGAGCAGGGCGTTCTTGCGTCCTTTCAGTAGCAAGCGAACAAGTTCGAGCGGAGCAGGGCGCGGATGGTGGACATGTACTTGTCCTCCAGTGCGTCCTCGCGCTTCAGGTCGTCGCTGGCAAAGTCCTTGCCCGAGTAGCGGCGGTACGCGGTGTCCTCGGCCTGTCGCGCCGTGTGTACGGCGGCAGCGGCCTGCTGGAGCATCGTGTTTTCGGTCTCGAAGCCCTGCAGACGGTCGTCGATTTGCTGTGTCACGCCGTCGTGATTCTTGCGTCCCTTCGGTGGCAAGCGAACAAGTTCGAGCGGGCGTTGGTCAGTTGAGCCAGATAGCTCGTCGTCAGTGTTTTCTGTGCCATAATCATCAATTTTTTGTTATACGTTGTGAAAAGTTATCGTTTCACGTCCTCCCGGTAGCACCGCTCACGGCAGAGAGGCATGTTCCCGTCCTCCCGGTAGCACCGCTCGCGGCGGAGAGGCATGTTCCTGTCCTCCCGGTAGCACCGCTCACGGCGGAGAGGCATGTTCCTGTCCTTCTGGTAGCACCGCTCGCGGCAGAGAGGCATGTCCCTTTCCTCCAAGTAGCACCGCTCACGGCAGAGAGGCACGTTCCGGCGGAGGTCGTCCCTTCTCTCTGCTGATGGTTACTCATAGTCGGAAAGTATTAGTGGAGTTCTACATTATTTATCTCGCATCTTCGTCGTAGTCCTCATCACTGCCGCCGTAATCGAAGTAACCGCCACGAAGGGATTGCACTTCATTGCTGCCGCTGAGAAGGTGCTGCTGTTGCTGTAATAGCACGACGTGCATGGTGGGTTTCTCGTATGTCTTCTTCATTGCTTTGTCCTCCTTACGTTATTTGATGATAATCTTTTTTCCGTTCACGATATAGAGACCCTTGGCGGTGGGCTTGCCCGTGAGTCGGCGACCATCGAGGGTGTAGGTGCCGTCGGCTGCGGGAGCGGTGTCGGCGCGTAGGGTGCTGATGGCCGAGGGCTCGCCGTCGCCAAAGTTGAGCACGAAGGCGCGGGCCGGGGCCTGTTTCGGCGCGGAGGGCTCACCGGCGGTCAGCCCGTTCTTCAGCCGGAAGTAGGCACGGCAGGCGTTCACCGTGAAGCCCGCGCGCGTGGGGTAGTAGAGCTTGTTCGAGCTGCCTAGGTAGAGGTTGTGCTTCTCGCTACCATTCTCGTAAATGACCGTGGGCGAGTAGGTGCCGACGAAATCGACCCAATCTGAGCCGTCGGTCTCGGTGGCGGCGGTGCTGCTGATGGTCACGCCCTCAAAGATGGGATTGACGATGTTCTGCGTGCTGCCGTCGTCCCACTTCACGATGTAGGGCTTGCCGGCCTCTATCTCCGAGAGGCTTTCGGTGAAGTTGAGCGTCAGGATACCCGTCTCGCTATCGTAGTCGCTGCTGCTGAGCGTCTTCACCACGGCACCGTCGAGCACCGAGCCGCTGATGGTCACGTCGAACGGCAGGCACAGCGTGTTCCATGCGCCGTCCTTGTAGAGCGTGCGGTCGCTGAGGACCACGGCCATCGTCTTGCCATCGTAGGTCTCAATCGTCGAGCTGTTGTCGTCACGGTCGGCCAAGGTCAAGGCGGGCACAATCTTCTTGCCAGCGATATTGTCGGCTGTTGCCAGCGTGGTGGTGCCGTCGAGCACGAAGACCTTGCCGTCGGCGAAGGCGATGCTATTCAAGGTGCTGCCCATGTCGTTCGTGAAGCCACTGTTACTGATGAAGTCGGTGGGCGAGGTCCAGCCGAGCGTCAGCGTGCCGCTGCCGTAATGCTGCTGTTCACCATTTTCACAGCCCGGGCCGATGCCAGGAGCCGAGTTGCTGCCCGTGGCCGTCACCTGTCCACCGTTGATCGTGATGTTGCCGCACAGGCCGTAGTTGCCGCTCCAGTCGTCGTAGCCGCCACCGATGGCAGCAGCCTTGTCGCCGCCTGTGGCCGTGACCGTGCCGCCGTTGATGGTGATGCTGCCGCCCGCGCAGTTGTGGCGGTCGCCGCCGAGGGCAGCGCCGTATGTTCCGCCCGTGACGGTAATCGTGCCGTCGTTGATGGTCAGCCGGCCCACGCGATAGGCGCCGATGCCCGACTTCGACGAGGCACATTTGTCAATGAGCAGTGCACCCGGACCGTCGATGACGAGGCTGTTGCCTCCGCTCAGCTCGATGCCGCCATGGGCCGTGAGCGTGGCGCCCGCGCCGAGCCAGAGCACGGCGTCGCCTTTGACCGTGATGCGCTCCAGGACGGTCACATCCTTAGTCACCTTATACGTGATGCCGCCCTCGAGCGTCATCAATTCGCTGGTCACGGCACATTCGTCGGTCACGACGAAGCTGAACGTCGCTGTCCCGACATAATCGCCCTTGCCGCTGACGGTCAGGGTGTAGTCGCCCTTGTCCTGAACGGTAGCCGGACTGACGGCGACGGTGTAGTCTGCGTCGGTCGTGAGCGTCGTGCCGTCGGCGGCTGTGACAACCGGGACGATCGTGATGACGGCGCCCGTGTACTTATAAAGATTGTACACGCCGCTGACAGTGCAGGGCTGATAGTATGTCTTGCCGTCGGCAGCCGTCACCGACTTGTTGATTTGGTCGGCCGAAGCGGTGGCGCTGACCAGTGTGCCGTAGGTGCCCGTTTCGGTGGTCTTGTAGCAGTCGGTGAGCGTGACGTTGCCGCCGTGCATCCGTGCGAGGTCGAGTCCCGTGAGGTCCTGACCGTCGGGCATCAGGTAGAGACAGTCGGTGACGCTACGGCTGCCCTCGTCGTTGCCCCATCCGACGAAGACACCCTTGGCCGTGCTGCCACCCGTCAGCGTGCCGCTGAACACGCAGCCGTTGACGGTGATGTCGCCGTCGAGAGCGTGACCCAGCAGGCCGCCGATGTGCGTGCCGCCGCTGATGGCGGCTGTCGCCGTGCAGCCCTCGATGCTGGTGACACCGTCGGCAAAGCCCACGATGGCCGCTGGGTGCATGCTGCCCGTGATGCTACCTGCGACGGTCAGGTGCTTGATCGTAGCATCCTTGACATACGAGAAGAGAGCCGTGCCCTGGTTGCTGGTGTCGGTGATGTCGGCAGCGATGGTGTGGCCGTCGCCGTCGAAGGTGCCGCAGAAGGCGTTCAGCTGCTCACTGCCCGTGACGGTGCCGCAAGTGCTGGTGACGCTGATGTTGGCAGCCAGTTTCACGAACAGGCCGCTATAGTCGGTGCCGCTGCTGACCGCAGCGACAAAGTTGTCCCAATCGTCGGTGCTGCTGATGATGTAGGGGTCGTCCTCCGTGCCCGTGACCACCAGGGGAACGATTTTCTTCCCGCCGATGTTGCCGGCGTTGGCCGTCGTCTTTGTGCCGTCCAGACAGAACTGTTGGCCCTCGGCGAAGGTGATGCTGCTGAGGGTGCTTCCCGTCTGATTTGCGTAGGTGCTGACCTCGATGAAGTCCTCCAGGTTGGTCCAACCGAGTGTCAGCGTGCCGCTGTTGGTATTGGCATCGGCGTCGGGACCGATACCGGCAGCATTCGCTCCGCCAGCAATCGTCAGCTGGCCACCCTTGACGGTCAGCGCGCCTACGCTCTGGGCGCCGATGCCCGACTTGCGGTTGTCGCAGTTATTGACGACCAATGCGCCCGAGCCCTCAATCACCAAGCTCTTGCCGTTGGCCAGTTCGATGCCCTTGCTGGCCGTGAGCGTGGTACCCTGGCCGAGATAGAGCACGACATCGCCGTCGATGACGATGCGATCCGAGATGGTCACGTCGTTATAGACCATATAATCGCCCGACGCCAGACTTGTTGACGTGCTGGTGATAGGCGTATAGTCGCCCACGTTGAAGGTGATGGTCTTCGTGCCGCTGTAGTCGCCCTGGGCAGTGATGGTCACGGTGTACTGCCCCTTCTCTTTGACAGTGGCGGGGCTGATGGCGACGGTGTAGTCGGTGCCGGCCGTGAGCGTCGTACCGTCGTCGGCAGCGACTGTGGGCACGACGGCAATGTCGTTGCCCGTGTATTCATAGCTGTTGCTCACGCCGCTGACGGTGCAGGGCTGTCGGTAGACCGTCGTCGTGTTAACCGTCAACTTCTTGCATATTTCATTGTCGGGAACAGCGGCAAGCACCTGCGTGGAGCCGCTGAGGGTGCAGGAGAAGTTGGGCGTGCCCATCTTGGGTGTCACGTAGTAGCAGTCGGTGAGGGAGCCGTCGTACATCCCCAAGCCGATGGGGTGCATCTTCGAGATGCTGTTGTAGGTGCCGGCTTCAAGGCAGTTCTGCAGCTTCGGCGCGCCATGGCCGTTATCGTCGCTCCCGCCCCACAAGACGCCAATATTGGGATTATTGCCGCCAAGGGCATTCATGATGCCGGCGAAGACACAGTCCTTGAGGGAGGGGATGGCAGACATCATGCCATAGCCCACAATGCCACCGGACTTGTTGGTGTTGATGTTGAGCGTGGCGGTGACGGTGCAGCCTTCGATGGAGCTGGTGCCGGCGAAGAAGCCCACGAGACCTGCTATGTACCACTGGTTGCTGGCGATGGTGCCCGCGACGGTCAGCTCCTTGATTGTGGCGTTGTTGATGTATGAGAAGAGGGCGGTACCCTGGTTGTTGTCGTCAGTGATGGTGGCGGTGATGGTGTGGCCGTTGCCGAGGAAGGTGCCGCTGAAGGCATTCTGCGGCGAAGAGCCTTCGACCACGCCGCACTTCTTGCCGACACTGATGTCCGTCGTCAGCGTCACTACCTTTCCGCTAAAGTCGTTGCCGATCTCCACTTGCGCGCAGAACGCATCCCAGTCGTCCGCGCTGCCGATGGTGTAGCGGCCACTGGCGTCGGTCGGGAGGGTATTGGGCGTAAACAGAGCGCCGATGGTCACGTTGTCGTTCGGCATGGTGAGCACGTAGGGGTTGGCCGTGCCGGTGAGCGTGCCTGCACTGGGCTGATAGCTCGTCAACGTATAGCCTGCGCGGTTTTTGCCGAGCTCGAGGCTCACGGCTTCGTCGGGGCTGGCATAGATCACATCGTCATACTTCATGCAGTCGGCGTAAAACGCAAGGCCGCTGACGGCGTACTCCTTGCTGACGACGCCGGCACTGGCCAAGGTGACGTAGTCGCCGGCAGTGACGGTGTAGACCCGCTTGCCCTGAGCGTCGCCGAGAAGCTGCGTATAGTAGCAGTTGTTGATGGTGACGGTGGTGTTGCTTACCTCACGGGCTATGGTCTTTGCATAGCCTTCATCCGACATCTTGACGGTCAGTGTCGTGGGGGCAAAGACGCTGTTGGTGATGGTGTAGGAACCGTCGCTGTAAGGATAGCCCACCAGACCGGCGCAATGGGTGTTGTCGTAGCCCGTCAGTGCGCCGTCGAACAGGCATCCCTCCACGTTGATGCTGCCCTCCATCATGGCTGCTACGAGGCCGTAAAGGTTGGCATCGTTGCCATAGTCGGTGTTGATGGTCGCACTGCAGCGGCAGTTGAGAAGGCTGGTCTCGCCATAGCTGACGCCCACGATGCCGCCCAGCAGTTTACCGTCGAGATTACCTGCACCGTCGATGATGCCCGTGACGTGGAGGTCCTTGATGGTGGCGCCGTTGACGCACTTGAACGGCGCGGCAAAGCGGCTCTGCTTGCTCACGTTGATGTTCAGCGTGTGGCCATTGCCGTCGAAGGTGCCGCTGAAGGGATGATGCTCCGTGCCGCTGGTGTAAGCACCGGCCATTGTCGTCACGCTGATGTCGGCATCCAGCCTGATGAACTTGCCGCTGAAGTCGTTCGAGCCGCTGCTCACCAGATAGGCGAACTCGGCCCAGTCGTCCAAGCTGTTGATGACGTAGGGGGATGTCTCCGTGCCTTCGCCCTGCTGCGGCCAGGAGCCGCTGCTGAAGACGGCCTTCACCTTGACGTCGCGCCTCGGCATGCTGAAGGTATAGCCGCCCGTCCCGTTGCTACTGACTGCTATATTATTGCCGTCGGCGTCAGTGGCGGTGACGCTCTGCACCGTCGCTCCCTTTGGCGTCAGCGTGATGGTAGCGCCTGGATAGGTACCTTCGTAACTGGCCTCCACGACGCCAGGACCCTCGTTGCTGATGTTGACGGTGTAAGGATTCAGTATGTGCCCATACATAGCCCACGTCTTAGCCCTGGTTCCAGGGTAATCTTGGTGCAGATTCGATGCTTCGCCATCACTGGAACCTTCGTAGATATTATACTGGGTATGGTCGCTAATGACCTTGCCGTAGAAGACGCCTCCACGAATGAAACTAGTGTGATTGTAGCCGACCAATCCACCCACGCAGGCATCGTTGTTCGTCACGTTGCCCGACATGCCGCAATCTTCCATCCGCCCTTTGCCGGCAGGTTTTATATTGTCTATCATATCATGAACAAAACGAGCGTAGAGCTCGCCGCAGATGCCACCCACTTTGGCACTATACGCCGATGCAGATTCGTGCCACTTACTGCTGACATCAGCGCTGACCCAGCAGTTGCCGATGTAACCTCTGCTATAGCCGCAGATGCCGCCCACCAGTCGTGAGTTTTCACACGCTATCTCGCCGGCCACATGTACATCCTGCACTCTGCCTTCCACGCCAATAGCGGAGAACAGCCCCTGGTAGTTGTCCGATGTTCCCCAGATGTGGATGCGGATGGTGTGGCCGTTGCCGTAGAACGTGCCTTCGTATTCTGTAGTTCCCAAGGGGACATACGACTTCTTGTCGCCCATGTCGATGTCGGCATTCAGATAGAAGTTGTGCTGGTAGTAGTACATAGATGGGTAGCCGTTGTAACCGGTATAGTCATCGTCCCAATGCTCACGGACGTAGGCCAGTTCGGCTGCCGTGTTGATTACCACGACATCGCTACGACCGCCATAACTAGGGTAAAGGGTTGGCCGCGATGTCGTCACGCCATCCCATACGGCCCATGCCCCCTGCACGGTGGCAAGGAGCAGGACAAGGATGAAAATCACTTTCTTTGTCATAATGTATTTTGTTTGCAATAAATAGTTCGTTGACACTAAAAAAACAATGCGGTCTCCCTTGGATTTCTCCAAGGGAAGCCGTATATTAACGCGGGCGACCCGCGCGTAAAATAATGTTACCTCTCTTGTAGGCGAGCGCCTGTGAGAGAGAGAGAGAGAGAGAGAGAGAGAGAGAGAGTAATCAAATTATCGGAATGACCAAGAAAATAGCCATTCTTTTTCGCTGTGTTGTGATTATTTAACTCTCTGCGGGGCATGGGGAAAGGGGATTATAAGGTCCTTACAATGTTTAGGAACTCGGAAAGTTTACGCACGTCAACTTTCGGGAAATCGTAGCGTTTAAGTTCATCGAAATGGCGGTCGTTGCTCACGATATAAGTGGCTCCGGCAATGACGGCACAATCGACGAACTTGTTATCGTCAGGGGCGGCGGTGATGAGGTTGACGAGGCTGTTGGTGTCGAGTACAATCTTCATCAGTATGGCGTTCTTTCGTGTTGGTCGGCCCATTCGTCCAACGTATGCTGGGTGATGTTGTTCTGCTGCTGGAACTGCAGGAGCAGACGGTCTGTTTTCTTACGATAGAACTGAAGCAGGATGTCTTGAAGTTCCTGCTGCTCTTGCTCCGTGCTGATATATGACATCAGACTAAGCACGTTCAGCTGGGCGGGATTCAATTGAGTAGTGACCATGTTCGCAATATTTTTATATTATAGACTGTTGCAAATGCAGCGTTTTCGGCTGCAAAGGTACAAAAAGTTTGTAAAAAAACGGGGCGTTTGCGCGTTAAAAGTGACGGAAGGCGGGTGTTTTTTCGTTACTTTTGTATTCTTTTTGATGGGAATAGTCCCAAATAACCATCAAAACAGTTACAACAATGAAACGATTATCATTGATTGCGTCGGCCTTGGCGGTGCTGGGGCAGGCCGTCAGCGCCATGGCTGCTGCGGCTGCGAAAAGAATGTTCTTGAATCTCATAATTACTATAAATTAATAATGTTGATAATTTTGCAATTGGGGGCTGCGGCAATGCCGCAGCATACCGGACAGGCCACTCCTTTCTCCCCTCCTTTAGGAGGGGACGGGGGAGGCTTACATGGCCTGTCCGCCGCTGATGGTGGTGCCTTCGGTCCAGTCGTTGATGCTCACCTCGCCGAGCTCAATCTTGTTGCGGCCCACGATGAGGTTCAGCGTGGTGTACTTGCCGGCCTCGAGGGGGATGTCAGCGTCGTGGGTGTAGGTGAAGGGCTGTCCGTCGATGGTGATGACGACGGTGCGGAAGCCCGACTGGGGCACCATGATGCTGCTGTAGGTGGCGGCATAGCTCTGCTGGGCAGCGACGGCGGGCAGCGAGACGCTGGCCTGCGTGCCGGCGGTGACGGTCTGCGCCAGATAGTCAACGGTGGCCGTCGTAGCGGCGGTGGCTACACACGAGGCGATGGCGGGCGTCTGGTCCCACTGGTTGCGGAAGTTCATGTTCACGTTGAGCTTCGCCATGGCGTGGTCGAAGGTCAGCGAGACAGGGTTCTGCATGGCGACGAGTCCGCTCAGCTGGCGGGCCACGAGCAGGTCGCTGGCCTCATAGTCGGCAGGGTCGAGCGTGTAGGGGTCGGCGGTGAAGTCGCTGACCGTGCGGGCCGGGTAGATGCCGAGGAAGTAGTGGGGCGTCACCATGTCGGCCCAGAGCATGGGCGTGGCAGGCGTCCACTTGCTGTCGGTGCCGAGCGTGTTCACTACGCCGTCGATCATGCGCTCGGCGGGAACGGCCGTGGCCGAGCCCGTTCAGGCATAGAGGGTCACGCCGTCGCCGGCGTCGAACACAGAGGCGTTGCCCGTCGTGGTGGTGCGGGTCATGTTGCCGATGTTGGCCTCGATGGTGATGTACTTGGCTTCCTGCTGCTGGCCGGAATCCGTCTCGTCGTTGCTGCATGCTGCGGCCATCAGGCCGAGGACAGCCAGGGGGATGAATCTTAATGCTTTCATCTTGACTTTTGTTTAAATTGTTAATATTAGGGTGAATTTAAAAAAGTTATCTGTCGGGGTTGATAATCTCGCCGGTGATTGCCCAGCCGTCCGTCCAGTCGTTGATGGTGAAGGCCTCGAGCAGCATGTAGGGGCGCAGCTTCGTGTAGTCGAGCTCCACGACGTAGGCCTTGCCGCACTCCATGCGGGGCGCGTCGGCCAGATAGGTGAGCCGGGTGCCGTCGGGCGTGGTGACGTTGAGCGTGAGGTAGCAGCGCTCCTGGCCGCCGGCGGTGGGCATCAGCGTGTGGTCGTCGTGGCGCAGGGTGGCGGCGTCGGGCACGGAACCGGTGGCGGTGAAGGCGCCGAGGCTGACGGTGAGGAAATCCTCGCGGTCGGCCACGCCGTAGCGGCCCTGTCCGTCGCGGTGGGTCAGCAGCACATCGCTGGCCACGCGCTCCACCGAGGCCGTGATGGCGGCACCCGTCGGCACATTGCTCACGATGACGGAGAGCTCGCTGAGCAGGCGCTGCAGGTGGAACTCGGCCACGGTGATCTCGTCCTCCCTGACCGTGGCGTGGGTCACGGCATACCAGGCCTGAGCGGGCGATGACGAGGGTTCGGCGAGCGACACGCGGGTGTCGGGCAGGGCGGTGTGGAACGCTTCGTCGGCGCGGGTGGTGCATCGCGTGGCAGCATTCTCAAGTATGTAGCCGTGGGCCTCGTCCATATCGACGGTCACCAGCAGGTCGTAGTCGCCCACGGGCAACTGCTGCAGCCACTCGGCAGCGGATTCAGTATCGGTGAAGTTATGGGTGACGGTGGTGCCGTTAGTACCGCTGACGGTGAAGCGGATGTCATCAATCGCGGCACCGGCATCGGCCTGGTCTTCCCACAGGAGTAGCGGGGTGAGGTAGCCCACAGGCTGATCGCCGTACTCGCTTGGCATTTCTTCGTGCTGGTCGTGATAGCAGGCGGTGAGCAGCATCATGGCCGTTGCCGCCAAAAAGGGGAATATCTTTTTCGTCATACGTCTACTTGGTGTTAGTGAAATGATAGGATAGTTTCAGGCCGCCCTCCCAGAGGAGGTTGCTCTTGTGACAGTGCTCGGGGATGTTGTCGAAGCGCGAGCCCGTCAGACAGGTGATGCCGCCATAGAGTTGCAGCCCGACGCTCTTGGAGACGCGGTAGCCCACGGCAGCCTGACCGCCGAGGCCGAGGTGCCACTGGCGGTCAAATTCCTGCTCGTAACCCGTGGCGAGGTGCTTGGTACGCGTGGTAACGGCAGACACCTGCGGCGACAGCGTGACGGACCAGCGCGTCGTCGGCTTGGTCAGCAGCGACAGCACGTCGAAGTTGGTCTGCAGCCCGAAGCGCATCCACTGGGTCTTGGCCTCCAGGTCGCGGTAGTAGTGGCCCTGCCTGTCGAGGACAGGGGCAAAGGTGCGCTCGCCGTCGGTGGAGAGCCAGTAGGGGCAGCAGTCGAGCGACGTCTGCTTTTGCCAGCCCATCGTGGCGAGGGCTTCTACAGAGAACAAGCGGCTCAACTGATAGCCGCCAAAGACACCGAACTGAGCACCGACGTTGGTCTTGCTCTCGGTGATGCTGCGGAAGGTGGCCTGACCGAAGGAAGTGCCGCCGCTGAGTCCTGCGTACCAGCCACGCTCGTAGTCGCGGCTGTCGGTTTGGGCAAACGCTGTCTGCACCCATGCGGCCAGCATCGCCAGCAGCATGAGGATAGAAGTTGTTTTCTTCAGCATAATAATAATTGGATTAGAAATAGACAAAAAACAATGAGGCTTCCCATGGCAGAAAGCATGGAAAGCCGTATATTCACACGCGCGAGCGCGAATTTTAATAAAGGTGGACTGGCTGTTAAGTACCTGAGAGAGAGAGAGGGGGAGAGAGAGTAGCAAAATTATTGGAATGGCCAAATGTTTCGGTCATTTTAAAATTTCTGTTTTCCTCCGTCGCGACTCGGCCATTCAAGCAAGCTTGATGGCTCTCGCTGCTCCGTCGGTTTTGCTCTCGCTTAACAATATTTATCTCTCGTCTCATTAGGATTTCGTCGAAATTTGCTGCAAAGATACGAAACTTTTTGCAATTACCGCGCACATCCCCCCTCCTTTTTGATATATATTAAGGTAAAAGCAATTATTTCGTGGCATCCCCGGCTTAGGCCAGCCCCTTAACAAGGGGCTTCAAAGGTTCAAGGGCGAGACGAACATGAGCGTCATCACGGAGGACGGCAGTTTCTTTACGTTCAACGTGAAGTACGCCAAGGAGCCGGACATGCTGAACATCGAGATGAAGGACTTTATCCATGACGGCTCGGCGGTGAACAGGCCGAACCGCTCGACCTTTGGTCGCTTGCAAGGCAAGAACTCCATGGACATCTACCTGAAGGAACTCGGCTCGGAGAGTCCCGTGCTGGTGCGCCTCGTCATGAAGAGCATCTGGAAACAGAACGAGCGCATCGTGAAGCACATCGGAGGCAAGGGCTTCGGCATCCGCTTTCTGCTGAAAGGCATCTATACGCATAACGGTCTGCTGTACTTCCACACAGAAATCAAGAACACAAGCAATGTGCCGTTCGACGTGGACTATATCATCTGGAAGATTGTGGTATGCGTAGCAGGCCGCCAGCCCCATGTCCGTGTGTATGGCTACCCAGCTGGCCTCAATGATCATCGGACCAAGATGTCTGTTGCCACGGAAGATCTGCTCTCCGTTGGATTTGTGCGGACCGCTGTCGTGGCAGGTAGGAACGAGTCCCATTGCATGGGCAAATGCCCTTTCGTTGGGGAACCTGTTCACGTCCCAAACCTCAGTCAGTATGCACATGGATACATGCTGGCCAATGCCGGGGATTGTCATGAGCAGTTCAAAGCGATGTTTGTACCTTTCCGTCTGGCTTAGCTCGCGTAACTCGCGAGTGGCCTCCAGCAGAGTTCCCCGTATCACCTCCACCTGGCGTACCAGCAGATCCAGTGACCGTCTTGTCGAAGAGAGCAGCTTGACATCCTTCATCAGCCAGGAAATAAAAGCCCTTGACCAGTACGGGCTTTGCCTTGAATAGCACTCCGGTTCTCTGCACCTCACGGTGCGGAATATTTCTCTGCCTTAAGGACTATCTCCTATCGGCTGCTTGGTGTTTCCGACTGCAAACATAGTAACTTTTATTTGTCGAAGTGCCTAACAATTTGCCGTCAAATAGGCAGTTGGTAATGGTGGCATTTCCACTATTGTTGAGGGCGATGAATCCGCCATCTGCTGCACCGCCGTTGAAAGTCGATGATATGGATATGCTGACTTGGCAATTCTGGATGGTGCAACCGTTATTGCTGTGTGCAGTTATGCCTGCGGCGTCATCCTTGCTGGTGGTGATGGTGCCTGCCACCTTGAGGTTCTTGAAGGTTGCCCCATCGGTGTAGCGGAACGGTGCGCAGTATTGAGCCGTTGATGTGTAGTTGAAGGTCAGCGTATGTCCGCATCCGTCAAATGTACCTTTGAATCTGTTGCTGCTGCTTCCCACCATCGTTGTCACGCTGATGTCGGCGGCCAGCTTCACCGTCTTGCCCTCGTATGTCTCCGTGCCGTTGGTGACATTGCTGGCGAAGGCGTTCCAGTCGTCCACATCGCGGATGAAGAGGTCGGCACCATACTTCACGATGTACGGCACACCTGCCTCAATGCTGGCGAGGTCATCGCTGAAGGTCATCGTCAGCGTGCCGCCGCTGAAACTGGAAGATTCGAGCGTCTTCACCGTGGCGCCTTCGAGCGGTGTGCCCGTGAAGTCGTCCACGTCGAAGGGCAGGCACAGCGTGTTCCAGTCGCCGTCCTTGTAGAGCGTGCGACCGGCGAGGGTGACGTCGTAGTACATGCCGTCGCTCGCTGCCGCTTCGATGTTGTAGTCGTTGTCGTAGGCAATGGTGTATGTGATGGGCGTCCACGTGGCCGTATATTCGCGGTCGCCCGTGGAGCCGTGGGCGATGGTGACGGTCGTGGTCGGCTCCGTGAGTCCCGTTCCCGTCCATCCGGCGAAGGTGTAGCCCTCGCGGGTGGGGTTGTTGAGGGTGATGGCCGCGCTCTCCACGGTGTAGCTCGTCGGGTTGGCCGTGGCTACGGTGCCGCCAGCAAGGTCGCAGGTGATGGTATAGGTAATGGGCGTCCACTTGGCATAGAGCGTGACCGAACTGCTGATTGTGAAGGTGGCATCAGCGGCGTAGTCCGTGCCGAAGCCGTCGGCCTGAGTGTTCCATCCGCCGAAGGTGTAGCCCGTGCGCACCAAGTCGCCGGTATTGCCAAGGACGGTGACGGTCTGGCCGGACGGATATTCGTTGGCATCGGTGGGCACTGTTCCGCCAGTTGCGTTGTTACCGTTGTAGGTGACAAGATAGATGGTGAAACCGCAGTAGGTGCAGACGTTGTTCTCCATGTTGTGCTCGGTGCAGGGCATGAGCTTTGCGTAGCTGCTGTGGCACGTGCTCTCGCGGTCGGCCAATGCTACGGGTGTCGTGGCCTCGGCGCTGGTGTATGCCTTCATACGTGAAGAAGATGTTGACCTCATACCCTACTGCTGCCGCGCCCGTACCTAATGTAAATACAGCCGTCAGTTTGTCGAAATCGCCACTGAAGGCGATAATGCTCAGTTTCTTTGTTTCTTCCATAATTTTGTCGGTTTAATTTCTGGGTGACAAAGTCGGTACAAACCGAGTGCAGAGAGCTCGCTCTTTGCCGAGGTGCAGCCCGACTTCGCAACGTGAACTATTTCACGGTGCAAAGGTATGGAGTTTCTAAGAGGTGCACAATCGCCCATTTACGGCATTTTGCATACCGCACGTTTGGTATTCTCTAAAAAAGTCTGTCTTATTGGGGATATTTTGCGAAATAATTACTATCTTTGTAGCCGAATAACTTATTAACAGACTAACATGAACATAGGAGACAAAGCGCCCGAGATTCTGGGCAAGGACGAACAGGGACGGGAGATCCGTCTGAGTGATTACAAGGGTCGTAAATTGGTGCTATACTTCTATCCGAAGGACAACACAAGCGGATGTACGGCTGAGGCTTGCAGTCTGCGTGACCACTATGGCGAGTTGCAGGGCAAGGGCTACGAGGTGGTTGGAGTGAGCAAAGATTCTGCCGCCTCGCACGTGAAGTTCAAGGAGAAGCATGAACTGCCCTTCCCCCTCATTGCCGATGCCAATCACGAGTTGTTGGAGGCGATGGGCGCATGGGGAGAGAAGTCGATGTACGGAAAGAAGACCATGGGTACCATCCGCACCACCTTTATTATTAATGAGGAGGGCATCATCGAGCAGATATTCGCTGGCAAACAGGTGAAGGCCAAAGAGCATGCAGAACAGATTCTGACGTTATAAAAAAGATGCCCGACTTTGTCAACGGAATAACTAAAAAACTGGAAAATATGAAGAAGATTCTGTTTATTATCGGATCGTTGAGGGCGAAGTCTTTCAACCGCCAAGTGGCCAATGTGGCCAGGGAGATCATCGGCAACCGCGCCGAAGTGTCGGAACTGGATTACAGCGATCTGCCGTTGCTGAATCAGGACATCGAGCAGCCGGAGCCTGCTGCTGTAGCCCGAATCCGCAAGGCTATCAGCGAGGCAGATGCGCTGTGGATATTCACCCCAGAATATAATATGAGTTACCCTGGGCATTTGAAGAACTTGCTCGACTGGCTATCACGTCCCGTCATTCCGATGGATTATGGTATGCCTACCTGTATCAACGGCAAACGGGTGGCCATCAGCGGAGCGGGAGGAAAAGCCGCCACCGCCAACTGCCGCGCCAAACTCACGGAACTGCTTGCCTTCATGAAGGCCGACGTACTGCCAGAGCAAGTAGGTATCGCCGTTCCTGCTGAGGCTTGGGGTACAGATGTTCTTGTACTCACCGACGAGAAGAAGGCAGAATTGAAGGCGCAGGCAGAAGCCCTGTTATAATTATAATAAAGATGTCCGATTCCACCTAAAATACATAAAAGGTAGGGCGAAGATGAAGGAATTTCGGAAATTCTTTGTATCTTTGCACACAGATTCTTACGTAATACGCTATAGATTATGCCACAAGAGACTCAAAATAAGGCTGAATACATCGTCATTTTCATCAGCGAGTTTGCTCGCCGCTTCGGTCTGTCAGCGGTGCAGGCTTATCGTTACCTGAACCGTTACAAGGCCATTGACTTCCTGGATGAGCAGTATAACGTTGCTCATACACAGAGTTTTGAAAACATGGTGCAGAATATGGCCGGTTACTGCCAACGTCATGGGGGGGCGCTCGTATGATACTCTATCATGGGACAAACACGGACTTCATGGCGATTGACTTGAACAAATCCCAGCGAGGCAAGGACTTTGGCTGTGGCTTCTATCTGTCAGAGTCGGAGGCACAGGCAGAAGAGATGGCGAAGTTCAAGGTACAATTGTTCGGCGGACAATCTTTAGTTCAAAGCTACGAATTCGACGAGGCTTGTCTGAGCGATGGGACTTTGCGGTTCCTGCGTTTCGATAGTTATTCTAAAGACTGGGCAACGTTCATCCTTGCCAACCGCCAGAACAAGAATGCAGACAACATCCATGACTATGACATCGTCTATGGCCCTATCGCAAACGATAAGGTTGGGGCGCAAATCCGTAATGTCATTGAGCAGAACATCAATATGGAAACCTTTCTTGAACACCTGAAATACATGAAAGGCATCACCTTTCAGTATTTCTTCGGAAGCGAGAAAGCCATTCAAATGCTGAGGCGCCTATGA
>CAMVPA010000041.1 GCA_947169245.1 uncultured Prevotellaceae bacterium | reverse complement strand
TCTCGCCCTCGTCCTCGGAGTCGAGGTTGATGAGGTAGTCGCCCGTCATGAAGCCAGCCTTCATGCCCTCGGCACCTGTGAGGCCCGTCTCCTCGTCGCGTGTGAAGACACACTCGATGGGGCCGTGCTCCAGGTCGTTGCTGTCGAGGATGGCCAGCTCTATGGCGCAGCCGATGCCGTCGTCGGCGCCCAGCGTCGTTCCCTCGGCCGTCAGCCACTCGCCGTCGATATAGGTTTTGATGGCATCGCGGTCGAAGTCGAACTCAACGTCGACCAGCTTGTCGCACACCATGTCCATGTGGCTTTGCAGGATAACCGTCTGACGGTCTTCATATCCAGGGGTTGCGGGCTTGCGTATGATGACGTTGCCCGTCTCGTCCACTTTCGTGTCGAGTCCGCGGCTCTCACCCCACTGTTTCAGGTACTCAATCATCTTCTCCTCGCGCTTTGAGGGGCGGGGAATCTCGTTGATCTTCGCAAACTGTTCGAAGACAACGGCAGGTTTCAGTTCGTTCTTATTCATATTGGTTGTTTTTGTTACGATGATGCAAAGGTACTAAAAAAAAACAAACTGACTGCTTGTTTATCATTTTTTTTGTGTACCTTTGCACTCGGAAATGACAGAGACCCTGCTCATAAGTGGGCTTCTTCTGGCCGTAGGCATGGTACTGCTGCTGGTGAAAGTGCTTCTGCGAAAGGACGGAAAGTTCTCTTCGCAGCATATTCATGACAGTGAGGCAATGAAGGAGCGGGGCATACATTGTGTCATGGACCAGGACCGCGAGATGAGGCAGCGCAGCCGCTTCGCCGTGAGTGAGAAATAAAAGAACCAATTATTATAATAAGGTAATGAAAAAGTACATTCTGAGCACACTTGTCATCGCCGCTATGATGGCTTCGTGCAACAACGCAAGTCCGAAGATGGACGAGCAGCCCGCCGCCGCAGCCGGTTCTGTAGACGGCATGAAGATTGCATACGTGGAAGTTGACTCTCTGATGACGCAGTACACCTTTGCCAAGGACTACAGCGTGAACTTGGAGCGCAAGAGCACCAACGCCCGTAACACACTGACACAGAAGAGCAACCAGTTGCAGGCTGCCGTTGACAACTTCCAGAAAAAGATGAACAACAATGGCTTCACCAGCCGCGAGCAGGCCGAGAGCCAGCAGGCTGCCATTCAGCGCCAGCAGCGTGATCTGCAGACATTGCAGTCTCGTTTGGAGAGTGAGTTGGCCAACGAGACCCAGCAGTTCAACCTAGCTCTGCGCGACTCGCTGAACAACTTCTTGAAAGAGTATAACAAGTCCAAGAAGTATGACCTCATCCTGTCGCGTGCCGGCGACAACATCCTGTATGCCAACATGAAGTATGACATTACGCAGGACGTCATCAACGGTCTGAACAAGCGCTACAAGGCTCCTGCCAAGAAGACTGAGAAGAAGGAGAACAAGGAATAATCAGGTATGGAGAACATCAGGAACTTCTGCATCATCGCCCATATTGACCACGGTAAGTCGACGCTCGCCGACCGTCTGTTGGAGTACACGAAGACCATTCAGGTGACTGAAGGTCAGATGCTCGACGACATGGACCTGGAGCGCGAACGCGGCATCACCATCAAGAGTCACGCCATACAGATGGAGTATGAGCGCGACGGTCAGAAGTATGTCCTGAACCTGATCGACACTCCAGGACACGTTGACTTCAGCTATGAGGTCAGCCGTTCGATAGCTGCCTGCGAAGGTGCGCTGCTGGTGGTCGACGCCACTCAGGGCGTGCAGGCGCAGACCATATCGAACCTTTATATGGCCATTGACAACAACCTGGAGATTATTCCCGTCATCAACAAGATTGACATGCCATCGGCGATGCCCGACGAGGTGGAAGATGAGATTATCGACCTCATTGGCTGCGACCGTGGCGATATTATCCGTGCCTCGGGAAAGACAGGCGAGGGCGTCCAGCAGATACTCGACGCCGTCGTCGACCGCATACCTCATCCCGAGGGCGACGAACAGGCGCCGCTACAGGCCTTGATCTTCGACTCCGTCTTCAACTCGTTCCGCGGCATCATTGCCTACTTCAAGGTGCTGAACGGCGTCATCCGCAAGGGCGACAAGGTGAAGTTCTTCAATACGGGCATGGAGTACGATGCCGACGAGGTGGGCGTGCTGAAGATGGACATGATTCCCCGCAAGGAACTGCGGACGGGCGATGTGGGCTACATTATCAGCGGTATCAAGGAGTCGAAGGAGGTGAAGGTGGGCGACACCATCACCCACGTCGACCGCCCCTGTGCGAAAGCCATCGAGGGCTTCCAGGAAGTTAAGCCCATGGTGTTTGCCGGTGTCTATCCCATTGACCCTACGGACTACGAGAACCTGCGTGCTTCGCTGGAGAAACTGCAGTTGAACGATGCCTCGCTGACGTTTACACCAGAGAGTTCGGTGGCTCTGGGCTTCGGTTTCCGCTGTGGCTTCCTGGGCTTGCTCCACATGGAGATTGTGCAGGAGCGTCTGGACCGCGAGTTCAATATGGACGTTATCACCACCGTGCCCAACGTCTCCTACATGTGCTACACCAAGCAGAAGGAAGAGAAGGAGGTGCACAACCCGTCGGGGCTGCCCGACCAGACGATGATTGACCACATCGAGGAACCCTACATCCGTGCCTCGATCATCACCGCTGCCGACTACATCGGACCCATCATGACGCTCTGCCTCGACAAGCGCGGCGAGCTCATTGACCAGCAGTACGTCAGCGGTAACCGCGTCGAACTGCACTTCATGCTGCCGTTAGGAGAGATTGTCATCGACTTCTACGATAAGCTGAAGAGCATCTCCAAGGGCTACGCCTCGTTCGACTACTATGTCGACAGCTTCCGCCCGTCAAAGCTTGTCAAACTCGACATCCTGCTCAATGGTGAACCTGTCGATGCCCTGTCAACACTGACCCATCAGGACAATGCTGTCTCGTTTGGACGGCGTATGTGCGAGAAACTGAAGGAACTCATACCACGCCAGCAGTTCGATATAGCCATTCAGGCAGCCATTGGTGCCAAGATTATCGCCCGCGAGACGGTCAAGCAGGTGCGAAAGGACGTGACGGCGAAGTGCTATGGCGGAGACGTCAGCCGTAAGCGCAAGCTGCTGGAGAAGCAGAAACGCGGTAAGAAGCGCATGAAGCAGATAGGCAATGTCGAAGTGCCGCAGAAAGCCTTCCTCGCTGTCTTGAAGTTGGACTAATACTTACAAACTAAGAATCCCTAAAGAATACGACAATGCCAAACCTGAACTTTTCACCACGCGACGTGGCCCGCGAACTGGCCAGACGGTATAGCACCATGACTCACGATGAGCTCGACATTCTGGAGGGTATTCTCGTGCCAATGAGATATGCCAAGGGTGACATGATCCTTGCTGAAGGTGAAGTTTGTAAAAACATCTACTGGATTGTCAAGGGCTTGGTTCGCCAGTTCTATTTTAAGAATGGTAAGGAACTCACTGAATATATGGCTACCGAGAACACGATTTGTATGTGCATTGAGAGTCTGTTCAAGGAGGAACCGACACACCTGCAGATTATGGCCATCGAGCCAACCATCGTCTATATGCTGCCCAAAGCCGATCTCGAGGCTGTTGCCATGAAGAGCGTGAACATTCAGATTCTCTATCGTAAGATTCTTGAGGAGTCGCTGATTCTCAGTCAGAAGCACGCCGACATGTTGCGCTTTGAGAGCGCTCAGGACCGCTACCAGAAACTGGTGAAGCACAATCCGCAGCTGGTGCTCCGTGCTCCGCTGGTCTACATCGCCAGCTATCTCCAGATGACTCCAGAGACCCTCTCTCGTGTCCGCAATGCTGTCATTATGTAATGAAGGAACAAGATATTTATATATTAGGTATAGAGTCGAGTTGCGACGACACGTCGGCCGCTGTACTCAGAAACGGCGTGCTACTGTCGAATGTGACAGCTTCGCAGGCTGTTCATGAGGCCTATGGCGGCGTGGTGCCTGAATTGGCCAGTCGTGCTCATCAGCAGAATGTCGTGCCTGTCGTTGACCAGGCGCTAAAACGGGCTGGCATAGAGAAGGAACAGCTGTCGGCCATCGCCTTTACACGTGGCCCAGGTCTGATGGGGTCGTTGCTTGTCGGCGTCAGCTTCGCCAAAGGCTTTGCCCGCTCACTGGGCATTCCCCTCATCGACGTCAATCATTTGCAGGGTCATGTGATGGCACACTTTATAAAAGAAGAGGTGAGAGGTGAGGATGGAGAGGTGAGAGAGAACTCAAACATTCCGCCGCTGCCCTTCCTGTGCCTGTTGGTTTCTGGCGGTAACTCGCAGATTGTCAAGGTGAACGCCTATAACGACATGGAGGTGTTAGGACAAACCATTGACGATGCTGCTGGCGAGGCCATCGACAAGTGCTCGAAGGTCATGGGGCTTGGCTATCCCGGTGGTCCTATCATTGATAGGCTGGCTCGTCAGGGAAATCCCAAAGCATATACATTTGCCGAGCCTAACATTCCAGGATTGGACTATAGCTTTTCTGGACTGAAGACGTCGTTCCTCTACTCGCTGCAGAAGTGGGTGGCTGAGGAGCCCGACTTCGTGGAGCAGCACAAGGAAGACATTGCAGCCTCCTTGGAGTGGACCATTGTCGACATTCTGATGAAGAAGCTGAAAAAAGCTGTGAAGCAGACAGGCATCAAGCATGTAGCCGTGGCTGGCGGCGTCAGCGCCAATAATGGTCTTCGCAACGCTTTCTACGACGCCCAGAAACGATATGGCTGGACCATATACATCCCCAAGTTCAGCTATACCACTGACAACGCTGCGATGATTGGCATCGTGGGCTACTACAAGTTCTTGGATAAGGAGTTCTGCCCGATTGATGCGCCAGCGTTCTCGAAGGTGACATTCAAGTGATACCCACCCCCGGCCCCTCCCGAGCGGGAGGGGAGGAGAAGTAAAGGTTAAAAGGTAAAATAGTCAAATAGTAAATAGTTAAATAGTACAATAACGAGATGGATTTCGAAAGTAAGATTGCGAGCAGGGAGATTAGCGAACTGCTCTGGGATATGGAAAAGACCGTTGGAACCGCTGAAAGTTGTACTGGCGGACGTATTGCCGAGGCGCTGATTGCTGTCCCGGGAGCCTCGAAATACTTCAAGGGTGGCATCATCTGCTATGTCAATGAGGTGAAGGAGTCGCTGCTGGATGTCAGCCATGAGGTGCTTGAGGAAAAAACTGCTGTCTGTGAAGAGGTGGCTATTGCAATGGTGCAAGGCGCCTGCCGCACACTGAACACCGATTATGCGATAGCAGCCACAGGCTTTGCTGGACCTACCGGTGGCACTAAGGAGATTCCTGTCGGTACTATCTGGTTGGCATGCGGTAATGCCAATCGCGTTTCGACTGTCAAGGTAGAAGAGGATCATGGCCGTGATATCAATCTGGCTATCGCCACAAATCGTGCTATGCAGCTGTTCTTGGAATACCTGAAAGAGGAAAATAAGGACAAAGAAGAAGGAGAAGGTTAAAAAACATTAAGATTGTACCTAAATGTGATAGGACGCCTTCCGAATATCAAAGAAAATGTGTACCTTTGCACCCTGTTTGGAATAAGTTACTAAAAAGTACACAATTAAAGTAGATAGAAATGTCTAAGGTTTGTCAAATTACAGGAAAGAAGGCACAGATAGGTTGCAATGTGTCTCACTCAAAGCACCACACTAAGAGAAGCTTTGACGTCAACCTCTTCAGCAAGAAATTCTACTATGTAGAGGAGGACTGCTGGATTCAGTTGAAGATCAGCGCTGCTGGCCTTCGCATGATTAATAAAGTGGGTCTGGATGCTGCATTGAAGCAGGCTGTTGCCAAGGGATATGTAGATTGGAAGGACATTAAAGTGATAGGAGATTAAGAAAGATGGCAAGCAAGAAAGCAAAAGGCAATCGCGTCCAGGTCATTCTGGAGTGCACTGAGCAGAAAAATAGTGGTCTGCCCGGTACAAGCCGTTACATCACCACGAAGAACCGCAAGAATACGCCCGAGCGTATGGAGCTGATGAAGTATAACCCCATCCTGAAGAAGATGACTCTTCACAAGGAAATCAAATAATCACGACTGAAGTATGGCAAAGAAAACCGTTGCTACCCTCCATGAAGGCTCAAAGGATGGTCGCGCTTACACAAAGGTTATCAAGATGGTGAAGAGCCCCAAGACGGGCGCTTACGTCTTCGACGAGCAGATGGTTCCCAACGAGGCCGTTAAGGACTTCTTCAAGAACTAAGAGTTATATTTATCCTAACATATAAAGGCTGCAGTTCAGAAAAGGACTGCAGCTTTTTTTGCATCTTCAAGACATTGCCGACAAAAAGCCGCGACCTGTGAGTAGAGGTCGCGGCTTTGTCGGGTAGACATACGTAGGGTTCACTTCACGTGAACCTTACGTACTCGGCCGTCTTTCTGTCGGATGATGTTCAGACCGCGTCGCGGAGCTGCCAGCTGGTGACCACGAAGGTCGTAGACGTTTTGTTTGTTGTCGTCAGTTGTTGCCATGTTGATGCCATTGATTGCACCCTGTATGACACGCAGTATGCCGCTACTCAGGTCGGTGGTGTCCCAATAGAGTCCTTTGCCACTATCAATGACGTCGGACTCAAGCATTGGCGTGCCGGCAACCTTCGTGACGTTCTTCCACAGGACGACGCTGTCGCCGACTTCCAGCGACGTGCCAGCCTCCGGATAGTACAGGCGAATGATGCCATTGATTGTCAGCTGACCAACGTTTTGAATGGAAGTACTGCCTGTGGAGGTATTGGTAGCCTTGCTGCTGACGCCAAGCTCGATGATAGAACCTTCCTTGAAGTTGACGTTCTTGCCGCCGAAGTAGAAGGTGCCGGTAAACGAGGCAGCTGAGGTGCCAACATGCAGTTTGCTGCCCTTGTTGAAGATGATACTGCTGTTAGCCAGCTGTACGCTGCTTGAAGTAACTCCCGATAGGGTTGCGTTGTTGTTGACCGTCAGTGTGCCTTTGCCAAGCTGTGCACCGCTGTTGACTTTCAGCTCGCCCTTCTGAACGGTGGTGGAGCCAGTATGGTTGCTTTTGCCGGTAACGGTCATCTTACACGTACCTATTTTATTAAAGATGCATTTGTTGGTGCCGCCACCGTCTGTGAATGTTCCGTCGAAGGTGAAGTCGCCCAAGTCATCGTTGCCGATGTTCCAGGTGTTGTTGCCACTGACAGCGCTCTGGCTCTGGAAATTCGACGTGGGGTGTGCTAGCGAGCCACTGCCGGTAAGCTTACCGATAGTGAACTCTTTGCAGACGTTAGTGGCGGTACAGCCTGCGGCAAGGTTGAGTGTACCTTTGGGCATACCTCCGCTCATGTCGAGGGGGAGCCAAATGTCTTTGTTGGTGTGCTTGATGGTGCCCTCAAATTGTGACCAGTCGCCTGTAATGCGGACGCGACTGACAGTGTTGCGTGGTACGATGGTCAGTGTGCCTTCGCCCGTTAGCTTGTTGTTATACGCGGTGTAGTAAATGCCGGTGAGTTGCCAAGTGGCCGACTTACCCTTGGGCACGTGGATGCCGTGGCTTGTGGCCTGTACGTCGTCCCAGAGCGTGCCGCTTTGCAGTTCAATGTTCTTGACTGCCGTGTTGTTCTGTATGGCGATGCTGCCAGCTGCCAGAACGAGGTTCTGAAGCGTGCCCGATTTCATGAGGTACAGACAGCCGTTGCCCTGCTTCTTGAGAGAGGAACCTGAGAGTGCTGCGTTCATCTTGAAGTCTACGCTGTTACTCAGTACGCCGCCCTCGTCGCCCACCATCTTCATCGGTGATGCCTGCTCTACGGCGGCTGTCGTCTTCAGCGTAGCACCGTTCTCCATGGTGAAGAGGTCGGCATTGGTTGTGATACCGCCAAGGTTGCCAGTGGCTGAGTACGTGTTCGACAGTTTCTTGACACTGACTGTTCCACCACGTAGATGATTGCCGCCCGTGTATCCGTTCTCGCCATCAAGAGTCACCGTACCGGTATTCTCTTTGATGAACTGTGCGTCGCCTTTAATGGCTCCCTTTCCTGTTAGCGTATAGCTGGCGGTGTTGTTGACAATCACCTTACTGGGATAAACGTCTGTAGTGATGTTGACGTTCTTCACCGTGGCGTTGTCGTCGAATGTCACCTCGTCGCCCGAGACAAAGGTGGTATTCTCCTGATTGGCACCGATGACGAAGTTGAAGCTGTCTCCGACATCCCAGCGTGTGCTGTTTGTGCCGTTCCATGTAATGGCGGCAGGGTCGCGCATGTCAAAGATCTCGACTATTAGTTTTCCGTCTTCCACGTAGATGGACTTCTTCTGCGTATCCAGTCCCTGCAATGCAAGAGCGGATGCGTCTCCTTCTATCTGACCAACCTCGGCTATCACGTATTTGCCAGCTGCCATTAGTTGTTCGCCATCTGCCAGATGACCTGTCAGCTCAATGACCGGTGTCAGGTTCTCTGGGCCGCCTTGTGTCCATGCCGTTCCTGTTTTCGTTTCGATTTTCAGGATATTGGTCTTGACGATGTCCGACTGTAAACCGTCACTGTAGAGGTCGACGGCAAGGTGTGAGCCGAAGCCTAGTACCAGCTCGTCGGTGGTGATGACACCCTTCTTGTCTGCTCCGCCAGGACGGATGGTGGCACCATAGTCGGCCTTGATGCTCAGAAACTCGCCGCCGTCGCTGTTAAGTTGCGTGTGACGATTCAGCCACAGCGGCGACTGCTTCATTGTTCCGTCGAAGCAGAGTGTACCACCCCATACGTCTGTGGCGCCGGTGTGTGTGAAGTCGGCTTTCGGCAGTATCAGCGTGCCGTCGCCCTGCTTCACTAAGCGTCCGTTTCCGCTGATGCCGCCGCCTGTAACGGTACAGCTATAGGTGACGTAGTTGATTTTTGCGTTCTGACTGGTACTCTCGCTGACAGCCGTTCCTTGTACCCATGTGGGAATGTTGAAGGTCAGTACTTCTGGCTGTGCGCCAGCCTCGATGGCAATATTGCTGTTGCCAGTCTCACAGATGATGACGTGTTGACCGTTAAGGCTGCTGCCGATGGTTCCGTTGTCGCTAACCTCTGTGCGGTTGGTCATGGTCAGTGGCGGCGGAGCAACGGTGATGCCCTCGAACTCGCCGAGGAAGTAGCTGAGGTGTGGCGGCTGGTTGTAGCCACACATCTGCCATACCATGGCATTGCGGTACTGGTGGTCGTACCACAGCGACGGTATGCGCCACGTCGTCGGCGTCGGGGTGGAGTAGATGCGTATGTTGTTACTGGATGTGCGCATGATGATTTCCTCGCGCCAGTCGCCCAGGATGTCGCCCTGATAACACGGTGTGCCCTTTGTGTCGTTATTCGTCTGTGAACCAGTACAGGTGTAGATGGGCGTCCACGAACCATACTTAGCAACGCATCCTTCCGTATTTTTCCCATTCAAGTAGTTGAACGTCTCCTCGCAGAGGTCTCCGTCCCAGTAGATGCGCATGTTCTCGTTGACGCCGACATTGGTAAGGGCGCTGCTGGGCTTGGCTGTCACGGTGTTCAGCGGCGACCCTCCGGTGGGTACACACAGGGCGCCTGGGTAGTTGTTGTTGAAGTTGCCTGCCATGCAGCGTCCCACATCCTTGGGTGCATTGGTATAGCGGAAGTAGAACTTCGAGGTGGTGGCGTCGCGGTAGTTGGTGCCAGGTTGATCTTCCTGACAGGCAAAGATTTCCAGTCCGTGGGCGTATGGGTTCAGGTCGCCTACATGCTCGGCGTCGCCGTGTCCCAGGCCAGTGGTCGAGAGTCCCTTGCCGTTGTCGTCGATGACCATTGAGCCGAAGACAATCTCGTCACGGCCATCCATATCGACGTCGGCGATGGCATAGTTATGGTAGCCCTGGCCCTTCCATGGGCCGTTGGAATTGTTGAACCAGCGCCAGCGCTCACGCAGCGTGTGGGTCGAAGGGTTGACGTCGTAGGCAATCATCTTGTGGCGGGTGTAGATACCGCGAGCCAGGAAGATGCTCGGTTTGCGGCCATCCAGATAAGGGGCTCCGAAGAAATGCTTCGAGGCGCGGTGCCCGTAGCCGTCGCCCCACGCCTTGTTGACGTCCGACTCTCCGTCTTCGAGTAGTCTCAGCGGGTAGGGCAGACATTGATAGGGCTTGCCCGTCTTGCCGTCCATATAGACGAGGTATTCGCCAGTGGTGATGACAAACCAGTTTGTGCCGCCGCCGGTGGCTCCGCGCACGTTGGCGGAAGCATTACCCACGGTGTAGGTCGTGCCGTCGGCCATATGGATGGTTGTGCCGTCGCAGGCTCGCATCACCACCTCGGCACTTCCGTCCTGGTCCCAGTCGAAGGCCACGATGTTCTGTTCGTTGTTCTGGAAGTCACCCATGTTCGGGCCGCAGTTGACCCACCACAGTCGTGTGCCGTCCAGCTTCAGGCACTCGAAGATACTGTATTCCCTGGTGACGACACCATCAATGGTAGGGCCGTTCTTGGGGTACGACTGCTGCATCTCGCTCAGATTGTCGAACTTCATCAGTATCTCCAGTTCGCCGTCGCCGTCGACGTCGGCACAGCAGGCGTCGTTAGGTACCAGCGTGCTTCTGATGCCTTCGTGCGTCAGCTTGATTTCCTTGTAGCTGTTGCTCCAAGGCTTGACGGCGGCGCACTGCGGCTGTATTTGTCCGGCAACCACCGCTGACACCGAATATGTGTTCGTGGTTTTGCCATCCTTGTCGGTAAAGTTCGATACACTGAGCGGTTCGGCGTTCAGTAGCGTACCGTCGCGATAGACGTTGTATTTCACGTCGTAGTATTCCTCGGCCAGAATACGCCAATTGACATACACGCCGCCCGACACCTTCATGGCAATCAGTCCACGATCCAGCTGGTCGGTCTTTCGTTGGGCTCGGCTTGTTACTGACATCAGCAGCAGCAAAATCATTAACAATGTTGTTTTTCTCATTCGATGTAGTTGTTAGTCTTGTTATTGTTTCAGTTGTCCGCAGTAGGTGAATACTTCGGGGAAATGCTCAGAGAGGTTGATGTTGGCTGTGAACAGGCCGAAGACGGAACTGCCGGAGCCTGTCATTGCGGCATAGACGGCGCCGAGACTGTAGAGCTGCTCCTTGATGGCGCCAATTTCTGGATGAAGGGCGAAGACACTCTGCTCGAAGTCGTTCACCAGGTCGTTGCGCCATGTCTCTATGGGCTGCATCACCACGTCGCGGCACTTCTTCTTGGGGCGATGCGGCCGAATGAGCGAGAAGGCTTCCTTCGTCGACACAGGAATGTCGGGGCGAACGACAGCAATCCAATAGCGGCTTAGGTCGAGCGCGATGGGCTCTAAACGTTCGCCAATGCCCTCAGCGTAGGCAGGACGGCTGAGTATGAAGAAAGCGCAGTCGGCACCAAGCCTGGCGGCATAGTCTGTCATCTGTTGTGTCGAGAGGCCTAACTTGAACTGTTCGTTCAGCAGGCGAATCATGTAGGCACAGTCACTGGAGCCGCCGCCCATGCCTGCCTGTGTTGGAATAGCCTTGTGCAGATGGGCATGGATGCGTGGCAACTGTGGGAAGTCCTGTTTCAGCAGCTGGTAGGCACGTACCACGAGGTTACGCTGCTCGTCGCCCTCAATGCTGATGTTACTGACCTTCAGGTCACAGTCGTAGGGCGACGGGAACAGCTCGTCCATCGGCGTCACCTCCAATGCGTCGCAGATGGGCACTGGATAGAACACCGTTTCCAGGTTATGATAGCCGTCGGGACGGCGCTCGACGACGTTTAGTCCGAGGTTAATCTTTGCGATGGGGAATGTAATCATAGGGAATTGTAGAATTGTTCGTATTGGCGGGCTACCTTCAGGTAGTCGTGATGACGGTTCACGTATTCCACGCTCTGGCGCTTCAGCTCGGGGATGCACTCTGGGTGGAGCAGCAGCTGTTCCAGTTCGTTGTAGACACTCTCGTAGGAAGGCTGGACGTTGATGATGGGACGCAGCTCCGTTTCGCCGATGATGTCGTAGTTCTCGGGTTCGCCGCCGCCTACGCAGACGATGCCTTTCGCCATGGCCAGCAGCGAGTTCATCGATGGCGTGTAGCTGTAGAGCTGGTCGAGAATGACGTCGCTGCCGTCCATCATTTGCTGGTATTCGGCAAAGGGAACGCCCTCGGCCTTGCGCAGTTCCACGTGGTCGGGGTATTTGGCCACGAGGTCTTCGGCGGCTCGCAGCATGATGTCGGTGCCTTTATAGGCTGAGCGTCCGCGGCTGATGCCGATGAAGAGCTTGATGGGGTCTATGGGGCCTATTGGCCTTATGGGGCCTATTGGCCTTATTGGCCTTATTGGCCCTATGGGCCCGATAGGTTTCCCCGCCTTGATGGGCAGCGGGATGAAGTGGGTCTTCTCTGGGAAGTGGCGCTCGTAGCAGATGTGGTTCTCATAGAGCACGGAGACGATGCCGTCGCAGTCCTCGGCTATCAGTTTGTTCAGCCGTTCTTTCGCTGTACCCAGCCAGTCTGCCTGTTCCTTCACTGCCGGTGCGTCGGTACGCACCTTGTCGCCAATGTTGAAGTCGCTGTAGCGCAGGGGCTTGTCGTAGGTGCAGGTGTGTACCCAGTACCAGTCCATTCCCATGGCTCCAAGCACCATCTTGCGGTTGTGCCGGCGCAGGTATTGGTAGAGGGGGAAGAGACGTTCGGCCTTCAGCTCGAAAAAGACAGGGTTGATGAGCTGCACCACATCGTAGCCACGGAATCGTGGCAGTGTGGCATATATCTTGGCCATTAGCTTGATGCCCCCCCACTTGCCTGACTGTCGGGCTAAGTCGATGTCGCGTGGATAGTCCTTCCAGAAGTCTCCGTTCGAAGCTACCGTCACCTCGTGTCCCAACTGTCGCAGTCCCTCAGCCAGCGTCCAGTGAACATTGCTGTATTCGCCAAGCAGTAGTATTCTCATCGCTCTTTGCTAGTTAGTGGTAATGTGCGCAGTCGTATTCTCATCGCTCTTTGCTTGTAAATGGTAATGTACGCATGAGGATAGCCAGTCCCAGTCGGCTGTTCGTCATGCGGCGGAACCATTTGTATTTCGTCGTGTAGTCGCGGTCGGGTAGGGGGAAGAGTCCCTCGTTGCGCAACTCCTCCAACCGCTGGTCAAGCTGCTGGCGGCTGCGTGTCAGCATGATGGTGTTGTAGATGTAGTCCATCGTCAACTGTGCTACGCGTCGTTGCAGTGCCACACGCTCCTCAGCCGGCAGGGTGTCGGCAGTGCGGTTCAGGCTGACGATGACCTGATGGTTGTCGTCCAGGCGGTGTGCTACACCTTCGCTGCTGGTATCGCCAATGGCCGATGCGTTGTGGTGACGGTAGAAATAGGCCTGCGCTGTGGTGCTTACTACGCGGTCGGCGCGTAGCAGCAGCTGGGCCGTGAACTCCTCGTCCTCGCCGTAGTTGATGCCTGGCGTGAACGCAAGGTTGCCCACGATACGGCGACTGAAGAGGCACGACCATGTTGCCCCATGTATGTTCTGGCTTCGCATCAGCTCGCTGCCGCTTCGCGGCTCGCTGTCCTCGTAGATGACGGGAGCCTCGGGCGTGGTGCTGAAGTCGAAGAGCACGGCGTCAGCCTTGCCGTAGCGTATGAGGTCGAGACAGTGCTCGTAGTTGTTCGTCAGCAGCATGTCGTCGCCGTCGATGAACTGTATGTAGACGCCACTTGCTGCACGCATGCCGAAGTTGCGTGCCGTACTGACGCCGCCGTTCGACTTGCGCAGGTACACCACGTCCTGCTCGAAACGCTTCAGGTCGGCCAGCGGGCTGTTGGCCGAACCGTCGTCGACGACGATAATCTCGCGTTCGTAGGGCCGTAGCGACAACGCCAGCACGCTCTCAATGCACTTGGTGAGCATGATGGTCGGCTGTTCGTGGTAGGTGATGATAAACGTCACCAACGGTTTGGCTTCTTGACCTTGTGCAGCAGTTTGTTGAGTATGCATAATTTCTTGATTCCTATCGTGTTGAGTATTATTGCTTTGAGTTTTTTCTTGACGGGAAGACTGTCCGTTCTGACCTTTCTGACAGGAAGAAGGATGGGGGCTCCCGTACGCTCCCAGACATCCATCTGTATGTTGACCAGATACATGTAGTAGAGGTCATCCACAGGCATCTGGCTCTGCAGGTGGGCATCCAGCAGCATCGCCAGTCCTTTGCCGTCGGCGGTGGCCGTGATGCCCTGACTGTTGTAGGTGTAATGGTACAGTCCTCTCGCTGTGGTCACCACGCGCTGCGCTTTCTGCAGCAGTAGCGGCAGGGTGTAGACGTCCTCAAAAATCTTGCCTACAGGATAGCGGACGTCGTCGAACAGCGTGCGGCGGTAGAGCTTGTTCCAGGCGAAGGTGTGCTCGTAAGCCCTCGTCTCTATCCAGTATTGCTTCACGTCGTCAAAGCAGCGCTCCGGCAGTTGCAGGCGGTCGTCCACCGAGAACTCCAGAATGTCACATGCTTCGGCTTGTGCCATCAGCGGCTCGTAGGTGTAGGGAGCGAGGTAGTCGTCGGAGTCGACGAAGGTAACGAGGTCGCCCGTCGCTTGGTCTAATCCGGCGTTTCTGGCGTCGCTCAGGCCGCTGTTAGGTTTGTGAATCACCCTGATGCGTGGGTCTTTCCCCGCCCAGTTGTCGCACATCTTGGGACAGTTGTCGGGCGAGCCGTCGTCCACCAGAATCACCTCCATGGTGTCTACGTTCTGGCTGAGTACACTCTCCACACAGCGGTCGAGCGTGTCCTCCACACGAAAGACGGGAATGATAACAGTTAGCTTCACGATGCAAAGTTACGAAATTATTTGGTAAATCGAAATAAAAAGCGTAATTTTGCGTTTCTTTAGTTGGAAATAAGATGAAAAAGACAACCGACAGCTATAGCCACGTGCTGAAATACACGGGCATCTTTGGTGGCGTACAGGGCTTGAACATTGTGGTCAGCCTGGTACGCAACAAGCTGGTGGCTGTGCTTCTTGGCCCTAACGGCATGGGGTTGGTGTCGCTGTTCAACACGACGGTGAACTTCATTTCTCAGGCCACGAACTTCGGCATCTCGTTCTCGGCCGTCAAGCATGTCTCCGAGCTCTTCGAACGTGGTGACGAGGAAGCGATAGCCCATTTCGTCAAGGTGGTCAGAGGGTGGTCGCTGCTGACAGCGCTGATAGGCATGCTGGTGTGTATCGTGGCTGGACCGCTGCTCAGCAGCTATACCTTCGCATGGGGCGACCATACGCTGCACTTCATACTGCTGTCGCCGGCCGTCGGTCTGCTGGCCATCACCGGTGGCGAGACGGCCATCCTGAAGGGTGCACGACAGCTGCGCTCGCTGGCTATCATACAGATATATACGGTGCTGTCGGCACTGCTCATCTCCATACCTATTTATTATTTCTTCAACCAGGCGGGCATCGTACCCGTGATAGTGCTGATGGCAATGGTGTCGATGTTGCTGACCATCCGCCACTCCTACCGCTTGTATCCGCTGCGTCTGCGTGGCGCCAAGGGTATTCTGGGCGAGGGTATGGCGATGGTTCGACTGGGTGTTGCCTTTGTGGTGGCTGGCGTCTTGGGCAGTGGCGCCGAGATGCTGATCCGCTCTTACCTGAACGTCGTGACAGGCGACCTCGACGTCGTGGGACTCTACAACGCCGGCTTCATGCTGACCATCACCTATGCCGGCATGGTGTTCTCGGCCATGGAGACCGACTATTTCCCGAGGCTGTCGTCGGTGAACAACGATGTGACGGCTCTCAGCCTGACCGTCAACCGCCAGATAGAAGTGTCGCTGCTCATCGTCTCGCCGATGCTGGCAGCGCTGATCATCGCTCTGCCGATACTCATTCCGCTGCTGTTCAGCAGCAAGTTCCTGCCGATGGTGGGAATGGCTCAGGTGGCCGTCTTTGCCATGTATGTGAAGGCCATTACGCTGCCCATCTCCTATATCACGCTGGCCAAGGGCGACTCTGTGGGCTACATGGTGCTGGAGGCTATCTACGACGTGATTCTGGTGCTGCTCATCATCTTCGGCTACCGTCAGTGGGGCCTCTTCGGCACGGGTGTGGCGCTGTCGCTGAGTTATGTCTTCGACATCCTGTTTGTCGGCGCTTACACCTATTGGCGTTACCATTATCGGGTCTCCATGCAGGTGCTGCAGTATGCCGGCATCCAGTTCACTCTGGGCATCTGTGTCTATATTGTCACCCTGGTCGATAATCCTCTCATCTACTGGCTGTTGGGTACACTCATCTGTCTGGCCAGTCTGCTCGTTTCTCTCAGCATCCTGCATCAGAAGACATCGCTCTGGTCGGCGCTGACCACTAAGCTTAAAAACCGCTTCCATCATCATGACTAAGGTCACTGTCCTCGTTTCCGTCTATCATGCAGAGCAGTGGCTGCAACAATGTCTCGACTCTCTGGTGTCGCAGACCCTTACCGACATTCAGGTCGTCTGTGTGGACGATGCGTCGACCGATGGCTCGTTGGCTATTCTCAACGATTATGCTCTCCGCGATTCCCGTTTTGAGGTGATTCGTCTGGCCACTAACGGCGGTCAGGCCCATGCTCGGAATGTGGCGTTGATGCATGCGAAGGGCGAATACACCTGTTTCCTGGATGCCGACGACTGGCTTGCTCCCGACGCCTTACAACTGATGGTTGAGGCTTTCGACGAACAGACAGACTGCGTGCTGCTGGACTTGGTGCGTTGTCATGAAGCCCACGAGGAGCACTACCCGATGCCGTCGTTCGACCGTCTTTCCGGGAAGGAGGCTTTCCAGCTGAGTCTGACTTGGCAGATTCACGGTGTCTACGGTGTTCGCACGAGCCTCCACCAGCGTTATCCCTACGACGAGAGCTGCCGTTCGTTCAGCGATGACAACACGACGCGCATCCACTATCTCTGTTCCCGACAGGTACGCTGTTGTCGGGGCACCTACTATTACCGGCAGCACGCCGCCTCTGTAACCCATCAGGTGAGCGTTCGCCGCTTCGACTACCTTCGCGCTAATGAGAGTATGCGTCGGCAGCTACTGGAGCAGCATGTCGATGAGGAGTCGATAGTCGTCTACGAGAACCATCGCTGGCTGAACCTGGTCGACGTCTACATGTTCTATCACGTTCACGGCCCTCAGCTGACGGGCGAAGAGCGTCAGTATGGTCTGCAAGAGCTCCACCGTGTATGGTCGGCCATCGACCGCAAGGCCCTCAACAAAAAGACGATAGCCAAGTTCGGCTATCGCCCCTGTCGTTGGTGGTGCCTCTTCCGCCTGCAGGAGTGGCTGTATTTCAGCCTGCGCGGACTGTTGGGCAAGAATTATTAGCTTATCTTCTGATCAGCAGGACGACATTCTCCACATGCGGCGTGTGGGGGAACATGTCGACAGGCTGTACTGCGGCCACTCGGTAGTTCTGGTCGAGCACTTGCAGGTCGCGAGCCTGAGTGGCCGGGTTGCAGCTGACGTAGACGATGCGCTGCGGCGCCGCGTTCATGATGGTTTTCACCACGTCGGGGTGCATGCCGGCACGTGGCGGGTCGGTGATGATGACGTCGGGGCGCCCGTGCTCGGCAATGAACTCATCCGTCAGGATGTCCTTCATGTCTCCCGCATAGAAGAGGGTGTTCGTGATGCCGTTGATCTCTGAATTGACCTTAGCATCCTCGATGGCCTCTGGCACGTATTCGATGCCAATGACCTTCTTGGCCTTCTTGGCCACGAAGTTGGCGATGGTGCCGGTGCCGGTATAGAGGTCGTAGATCAGGGGGGGATTGGCCTCATGGGGCTCATGGGGCTGGAATGCGAAGTCGCGCGCTACGCTATACAGGTGGTAGGCCTGCTCGGTATTCGTCTGGTAGAACGACTTCGGCCCCACCTTGAACTTCAAGTCCTCCATCAGCTCGAAGATGTGGTCTTCGCCTTTGAACACCAGAATGTCCTGATCGCCGATGGTGTCGTTGCACTTCTGGTTGTCCAGATAAAGTAGGGAAGTGATCTGCGGGAACTTGTCGGCCACGTGTTGCAGTAGGTCGAGAGCTTCTTTCTCGCCACCCGTCTCGTCGTAGTGGAATTGGAAGATGACCATCCACTCGCCACTGGCACTGTTGCGGATGATGATATCGCGCAGCAGTCCCACTTGCGCTCTGAGGTCGAAGAACGACAGGCCGTGCTCAACAGCATAGTCGCGCACTTCGTTGCGTATCCGGTTCTGCAGGTCGTCCATCAGCCAGCACTTCTCAATGGGCAGAATCTTGTCGAAGGCACCCGTGATGTGGAAGCCGATGGCGGGACGGTCTTTGAGAGAATGTTTACGAGAAATGTCTGTTGAGCCATTGCTCATTTCTTCATTTTCATTTCTCATTTCTAATTCCTCATTTCTCATTTCATCACGCGTGATGTATCTCTTGTTCGCACAGCCGAAGTCGAGCTTGTTGCGATACTCCTGCGTCTTCACTGACCCGAGGATCGGGCGGAACTCGGGCAGTTCCACCTTGCCGATGCGGTGTAGCTGGTCGTAGACCTGCTGCTGCTTCATCTTGAGCTGCTCCTCGTAAGGCAGGTTCTGCCACTTGCAGCCGCCGCAGACACCGAAATGCTGGCAGAACGGGGTCGCACGTACCTTACTATATTCTATAAAGCGCACCACCTCGCCCTCGGCAAACGAGTGCTTCTTCCTTCTTATCTGAATGACGCAGACGTCGCCGGGAACGCACCACGGTACGAACACCACCAGGTCGTTCCAGTGGAACAGACATTTTCCCTCGGCCGCTGTCGACTCTATCGTCACGCCCTCTATCAGGGGTAACGGTTTCTTTTTTCTTCCCATGTAATGATAGTTTTGGACTGCAAAGATACGAAAAAATACTTAATTGGCATGGCGGGAGCGCATTTTTTTCTCGATTTCTTTGGTTATGTGCAAAAAATCGTGTAACTTTGCGCGATAGTTGAAACAAACAACAAATTAATGTTAATCGTAAATACAAACAACGTATGAGCCAAAAGAGAGTTTACCTCTTCGGTAACGGTAAGGCCGAAGGTAATGCAAAAATGCGTGAGGAACTGGGTGGTAAGGGTGCTAACCTTGCCGAAATGAACCTGCTTGGTGTTCCCGTTCCTCCAGGTTTCACAATCACCACAGATTGCTGTAATGAGTACTATCAGGTTGGTCAGCAGAAGATCATGGAACTGCTGAACGACGATGTGATGGCTGCCGTGAAGCACATTGAGGTACTGATGAACTCTAAGTTCGGTGACAAGGAGAATCCGCTGCTTGTATCCGTACGTTCTGGTGCCCGCGCTTCTATGCCTGGTATGATGGATACCATCCTGAACCTCGGTCTGAACGACGAGGTGGCTGAGGGTATGGTGAAGAAGACCCAGAATCCTCACTTCGTATATGACTCTTATCGTCGTTTCGTACAGATGTACGGTGACGTCGTGCTGGAGATGAAGCCCGTCAACAAGACCGACATCGATCCGTTCGAGGAGATCATCGAGAAGGTGAAGGAAGAGCGTGGCGTGAAGTTGGATAAGGACCTGAACGTTGACGAGTTGAAGAAACTGGTTCAGTTGTTCAAGGCTGCCATCAAGGAGCGCACCGGTAAGGACTTCCCCAACGATCCTATCGAGCAGCTCTGGGGCGCTATCTGCGCTGTGTTCCGTTCTTGGATGAACGAGCGCGCTATCCTGTATCGTAAGATGGAAGGTATCCCCGACGAGTGGGGTACAGCCGTATCAGTGATGGCTATGGTATTCGGTAACATGGGCGACACCTCTGCTACTGGTGTATGCTTCAGCCGTGATGCTGCTAATGGTGAGAACCTCTTCAACGGTGAGTATCTCGTGAACGCACAGGGTGAGGACGTTGTGGCTGGTATCCGTACCCCGCAGCAGATCACCAAGATCGGCTCTCAGCGCTGGGCTGAGCGCGCTGGTATCTCTGAGGAGGAGCGTGCTGCCAAGTATCCTTCAATGGAGGAGGCAATGCCTGAGACCTATGCACAGCTGAATCAGATTCAGGAGAACCTGGAGAACCACTACCACGATATGCAGGATATGGAGTTCACCGTTCAGGAGGGCAAGCTCTGGTTCCTCCAGACACGTAACGGTAAGCGTACAGGTGCCGCTATGGTGAAGATCGCTATCGACCTGCTCCACGAGGGTATGATCGACGAGAAGACCGCCATCATGCGCTGCGAGCCTCAGAAGCTCGACGAGCTGCTGCACCCCGTATTCGACAAGAAGGCTCTGGCTGCCGCTAAGGTCATCGCTCAGGGTCTGCCCGCATCTCCTGGTGCTGCCTGTGGTCAGATCGTATTCCACGCTGACGACGCTAAGGCTTGGCATGAGGACGGCCACAAGGTAGTGCTCGTACGTATCGAGACCTCTCCTGAGGACCTCGCTGGTATGGCTGCTGCCGAGGGTATCCTGACCGCTCGTGGTGGTATGACCTCTCACGCTGCTGTGGTTGCCCGTGGTATGGGTAAGTGCTGTGTATCAGGTGTAGGTGCCCTGAACGTAAGTTATAAGGACAAGACTGTTGAGATCGACGGTGTAACCTATAAGGAAGGTGACTACATCTCTCTGAATGGTACCACTGGTCAGGTCTATGCTGGCGAGGTGCCCACCAAGGCTGCTGAGCTCTCTGGTGACTTCAAGGAACTGATGGACCTCTGCGACAAGTATACCAAGCTGCAGGTTCGTACCAATGCAGATACTCCTCACGATGCACAGGTTGCTCGCAACTTCGGTGCCAAGGGTATCGGTCTGACACGTACAGAGCACATGTTCTTCGACGATAAGAAGATTATTGCTATGCGTGAGATGATCCTCTCTGACAGTGTTGCCGGACGTGAGAAGGCTCTTGCAAAGTTGCTGCCTTACCAGAAAGCCGACTTCAAGGGTATCCTCGAGGCTATGGACGGTCTGCCCGTCAACATCCGTCTGCTGGATCCCCCTCTCCACGAGTTCGTTCCCCACGATTTGGCTGGTCAGGAAACTATGGCAAAGGAAATGGGTGTCAGCTTGGAAGCCATCCAGCGCCGTGTAGCTTCTCTGGCTGAGAACAACCCGATGCTGGGTCACCGTGGTTGCCGTCTGGGCATCACCTTCCCCGAAATCACCGCCATGCAGACCAAGGCTATCCTGAGCGCTGCCTGTGAGCTGAAGAAGGAAGGCAAGAACCCGATGCCCGAGATCATGGTTCCGCTGATTGGTACGCTCTACGAGCTGAAGCAGCAGAAGGAGGTTATCCAGTATGCCGCCAAGGAAGTATTCCAGGAGTATGGCATGGAGGTTGAGTTCGAGATTGGTACCATGATCGAGATTCCTCGTGCTGCCCTGACCGCTGACCGCATTGCTACCGAGGCTCAGTACTTCTCATTCGGTACCAACGACCTCACTCAGATGACCTTCGGTTACTCGCGCGACGACATTGCTTCGTTCCTGCCTGTATACCTCGATAAGAAGATCTTGAAGGTAGACCCATTCCAGGTGCTCGACCAGAAGGGTGTCGGCAAACTCATCAAGTACGCCGTGAAGGCTGGTCGCGAGGTTCGTCCCGATCTGCGTTGCGGTATCTGCGGTGAGCATGGTGGTGAGCCCAGTTCAGTGAAGTTCTGCGCCAAGATCGGCATGAACTACGCCAGCTGCTCTCCCTTCCGTGTGCCCATCGCCCGTCTCGCTGCCGCGCAGGCAGCCGTGGAAGAGTAATAAAACTCTCTGATATAATGAAAGGGACCTGTCCGTTTGGGCAGGTCCTTTTTTAGTCTTCGGAAGAAAGCTTCCGACGATTATTGACTAAAAACGTTGCATAATTTGCGATTATTTGCAGATTTGTTTGGCTATTCGACATTAATTTAGTATCTTTGCCGCAGAATTTGCGACGTTATAAATGGTATTTCGTCGCACAAAGTACGAATGCATTATGTATATACACGAAAGAGATAATTGGACGGACTTCCGTTGGGACACGTCCCAAGTGTCACTCCTTCAGGAGATAGTATTCCGTAAGCAGGGCTTGCTTTATGGCAGGTTGAGTTCACTGGGATTTGACAGCAAACTCCGTGCGATGGCAGAAAACCTGACCTATGACGTGGTGTATTCTTCGGAGATTGAAGGTATACGTCTGAACGTGGACCAGGTTCGTTCTTCCATTGCCCGGAAACTTGGGATTGAGAACGTGAAATACACGGCGCCATCGCATTACGTCGATTCTGTTGTTGGCGTAATGCTTGAAGCGGTACAACACTATGACATGACTCTCAGCAAAGAGAAACTGTGTGCGTGGCAAGCTGCATTTTTCCCTTCAGGCTATAGTGAAGGCTGCCAGATAGAAATAGGACAGTACCGCACAAACGAGGAGCATATTGTCAGCGGAATGTTTGGGCGCGAGAAAATCCACTATATTGCTCCTTCTCCAGACCGTGTTGAAGAGGAGATGGAAAAGTTTCTTGCCTGGTTTGATGGAGAGGAGCCTGTAAGCAGCGTCATCCGTTCTGCCATTGCCCATTTCTGGTTTGTGAGCATTCATCCCTTCGAGGATGGCAATGGCCGGTTGGCCCGCATCCTTTCAGACATGCTTCTTGCTCGTGGTGAGAAGAGCGAGTTCCGTTTCTATAATGTTTCATCACAGATTAACAAGGACAAGAATCACTACTACGAGATTCTGGAGCGGATGCAGCATGGCGATGGCGATATAACGGAGTGGTTGGTGTGGTACATGCAGAAATTGGTTGATGCACTTGACGAGGCAGACACCATCGTCACCACAATCCTGAATAAGAGTTTCTTCTGGCAGAAGGCATCGGCAGTACCAATGACCGAACGTCAGACCCAGATGCTCAATCTCTTTCTTGACGGCTATGAAGCAAAGATAACGTCAAAGACATGGGCAACATTGGCAAAGTGCTCGAAGGACACGGCCATACGTGACATACAGGATCTTGTGGATAAGAATATCCTGATAGAAGACATTCCTGGAGCCAAACGTCCGAGTTATTCTATTGTCTATGATTCAGAGGACTTGACGCAGTTCTTCAGCGATGTGAGCATTGTTGAAGAGAATGGCATTCAATACCTTAAAGCATTGTTCAAGGGAAAGAAACCTATCT
>CAMVPA010000040.1 GCA_947169245.1 uncultured Prevotellaceae bacterium | reverse complement strand
AGGTCAGAATCTGTGCACGCTTGTTACGCTCGGCCTGCATCTGCTTCTCCATGGCAGTGAGCACTGAGTCCGGCGGCGTAATGTCCTGCAGCTCAACGCGGTTCACCTTGACACCCCACTTGTCGGTGGCATCGTCGAGCACGGCCGACAGCTTCTTGTTGATGGTGTCGCGCGAGGTCAGCGTCTCGTCCAGCTCCAGTTCGCCGATGATGTTACGCAGCGTCGTCTGCGTCAGCTTCTCAATGGCGTTGGGCAGGTTGTTGATCTCATAGGTGGCCTTGAAGGGGTCCACAATCTGGAAGTACAGCAGTGCGTTGATTTCCGTCTGCACGTTGTCCTTGGTAATCACGTTCTGCTTCGGGAAGTCGTACACCTGTTCGCGCAGGTCGATGGTCGTCGAGTACTGGTAGCGGCCGTGGTTCAGCACCACAATCGACTTGGCACGGTCGATGAACGGGATGATGATGTTGATGCCGGGCTGCAGCGTCGCATAGTAGCGGCCCAGACGCTCCACAATCTTCGTCTCCGACTGAGGGATAATCACTAACGCCATCTTGGCGAACAGAATCACGAGAATGACGATGGCAACAAATACGTAAGTCATAATGTCCATAGTTTTATTGGTTGTTAATTATTAATGAATAGTCTCTACCGTAATGATGGTGCTCTCGCGGCCGACAACGCGGACGTTCTTGCCCTCGGCAATGTCTTCAGCCTCGTTGGTAACAGCCTTCCATACGTCACCGTCAATCTGCACGCGACCGAAACCGTCTGCCTTGACAGTCTCAACCACCCTACCATGACGGTCCATCAGTGCATCAGCATTGCTCACACGCTTGTCCTCCCCTTTGTGCAGATAGCGCTTGGCAAAGGGTCTTACATAGACAAGTGCTACCAATGAAAAGACAGCAAATGCGAACAACTGGTAATACAAACTTTCGCTCAGAAGTGCCGAGAATACAGCTCCCAGTGCACCAATGGCAAAGCAGATGATGAAGAAATCGCCAGCCATGAGTTCCAGAATCAGACAAATCACGGCCACTACGGCCCACATCTGCCACATGTGTTGTGCTAAATACTCAATCATAACGCTCATTATTTAGTTCATAATACTCAATTCTTACCTCTCACAGTGTGAGCACGAAGTCGTCCCAGTCCTTCGACGAGCCCTTCTGTCCAAACACCTTCTGGTAGAGCCGGCTGCGCGTTGACGCCACGCTCTCCTTCGAGTGGGCGGTCAGCAGCGCGATGTCCCTGGGCTGCACCCTCACCTTGATCAGCAGGCTCACGTGGTAGTCCTGTTCCGACATGCGGTAGAGGCTGTAGAGCTTCTCCGTGAAGCCCGTGTAGATGGCGTTCACCACCTCCGTCAGCTCCGTCCAGTCGCGGTGCGTCATGCTACGCCCGCTGTTCAGGTACTCCTGCATCCGGCGATAGACGTCCGAGGCAAATATCACGGTCTCGGCCTGCTCGCGCTTCTCGTTCTCCAGGCGCGCCACCTTATTATTATAGTCAAGCGTCGCCTTCTTCTCCTCCAGTTCCAGCCGCAGCAGCGAGTTCTCGTCGCCCAGCTTCTTCAGCAGCGTCTCCAGCTCGGCAATCTTCGCCTCGTTCTGGGCGATGCTCTGCTGACTCTGAGCCTGCTGCAGCGCCTGCATCGTGCGAATCTTCTCGTGCATGGCCAACATCTTGCGGCGGCTGTTCTGAACGGTCACCACGAAGAGCACCGCATAGACCACCACACCTATTATTATCAGGAACCACTCACGGTCGGTGAGCACGAGGCCGGATGTCATCACTTGTTGAATCATGGTGCAAAGATAAGACTAAAAAACGAAACCGCCAAACATTTTCGTTCGCAATAGTTTGCAATCGCCGCAGCCGGTTCGCAAAAGTTCGCAAACTAAGACAACTATTCGTTCTAAGACAACTTGTCTTCTTTGAACAACGGATTTAACGGATCTCACGGATGAGGGGGCTTTCGCAGCCAAAGCCAAACCCTTCACAACAATGCTAACAGATTAAAAATCAGCATGTTAACGTGAAGGGTTTATTCGTGTTAAGACAACCTCGGTCTTTCTTATATTCTAAGACACCAAGGACAACAAATCTCAGGGGCCGCCGCAGAAGTCTGGGGGGCCGCTGCAGGACGCTCAGGGGCCGCCGCAGAAGTCTGGGGGGCCGCCGCAGGACGCTGGGAGGCCGCCACAGGACGCTCAGGGGCCGCCGCAGAACGCTGGGAGGCCGCCACAGGACGCTCAGGGGCCGCCGCAGAACGCTGGGAGGCCGCCGCAGAAATGTCCCACGGCCTGGGACGTTTTTCCGGAGCCGACTTTTTCCCGAAAGTCATGCACTTTTTCCCGAAAGTCATGCCCTATTTTCCGAAAGTCATGCCCTATTTTTCGAAAGTCATGCCCTATTTTCCGAAAGTCATGCTCAGTTTTCCCAAGAGGTCGTGGCTGTTTTTTTGCGATAAGCCAAAATCGGTGATGGTGCGTAAAAGAATTGAGGGCATTGCCCGTGCCCGCCTGAAGCCGCATGCAACCATTCACCGTATATATCTGTTTTCCAGCCTATTATCCCTTCTGTGAAGGGTTAAGTGGAATTGCCGGATTCCCGTCTATAGTTGTACCATAATACAAGAAGCCTGCCACGTGGCAGGCTTCTTGATCGGTATTCTGAAATAATAGTACTACTTACTTAGCGTAAGCAACGGAACGGGTCTCGCGGATAACGGTGATCTTCACCTGTCCGGGATAGGTCATCTCGTTCTGGATCTTGGTAGCGATCTCGCCGCTCAGGGCCTCGGTCTCGGCATCGCTCATCTTGTCGGCACCGACAATGACGCGGAGCTCACGACCAGCCTGGATGGCGTAGGTCTTGGTGACGCCGGGATAGCTCATGGCGATGGCCTCAAGGTCGTTCAGACGCTTGATGTAGGCCTCGACGATTTCGCGGCGGGCACCGGGACGGGCTCCGCTGATGGCGTCGCACACCTGCACAATGGGAGCCAGCAGCGTCTGCATCTCCATCTCGTCGTGGTGGGCACCGATGGCGTTGCAGATGTCGGGCTTCTCCTTGAACTGCTCGGCAATCTTGGCGCCGTAGAGTGCGTGGGGCATCTCGCTCTCCTCATCGGGCACCTTGCCGATGTCGTGGAGCAGACCGGCACGCTTGGCCTTCTTGGGATTCAGACCGAGCTCGGCAGCCATGACGGCGCAGAGGTTAGCGGTCTCGCGGGCGTGCTGCAGCAGGTTCTGACCGTAGCTGGAGCGGTACTTCATCTTACCGATGATGCGCACGAGCTCGGGGTGCAGGCCGTGGATGCCGAGGTCGATGGCGGTGCGCTTACCGGTCTCGATGATCTCGTTGTCGAGTTGTTTCTTCACCTTGTTGACAACCTCCTCGATGCGGGCGGGGTGGATGCGTCCGTCGGCCACCAGCTGGTGGAGGGCCAGACGACAGGTCTCACGGCGTACGGGGTCGAAGCCGCTGATGACGATGGCCTCGGGGGTGTCGTCGACGACAATCTCGACGCCGCAAGCAGCCTCCAGGGCACGGATATTACGACCCTCGCGACCGATGACACGGCCTTTCACGTCGTCGTTGTCGATGTGGAAGACGCTGACGCTGTTCTCGACAGCCGTCTCAGTGGCCACACGCTGGATGGTCTGGATGACAATCTTCTTGGCCTGGGCATTGGCATTGAGCTTGGCCTCGTCCATGATCTCGTTGATGTAAGCCTGGGCGTCGGTGCGGGCCTCGTCCTTCAGGCTCTCCACGAGACGGCTCTTGGCCTCCTCGGCGCTGAGGCCGCTGAGTTCCTCGAGCTTCTCGCGCTCCTTGAGCTGCATCTTCTCCAGTTCCTCCTGCTTCACGGAGAGCAGTTTCTTCTCGTTGTCGATGCGCTGCTGCTGGTTGTCGAGCTCGTTCTTGCGGCGTCCCAGTTCCTCGTGACGCTGGTTCAGCGATATTTCACGCTGCTTCAGCTTGTTCTCGTTCTGCTGGAACTGCTGGTTGCGCTGCTGCACTTCCTTCTGCAGTTCGCTCTTCTTGTTGAGGAACTTCTCCTCGACCTCAAGCAGCTTTTTCTTTTTGATGACTTCGGCCTCCTTCTCGGCGGCCCCTACCAGTTCGTTGTATTTTCCCTTTACGACGTAACGGAAAATAAGGTATCCGCAAACTCCGCCCAGAAGTAGGGCGGCGGCGGCAACTATCAATGTAAGTACCATAATGTATATATAAATATGTTAATACTCTTCTCGCGTCACTTCAAGGCTTCGTCGATTTCAGAAGTCAGACGTTCGAGAAGACGGTCGTAGGTATCAGTCTCCTTCTGGGCATGCTCCATCTCGTACATCACACCTATTTCAAGAAGAGCCGTCGCAGCAATAAAGCGCTCGCTGCGGCGTCCGCGGAACATCTGGTCATACTTGCCGTATGTAGCCTCAATGAGCTTCTCGGCCTTACGGTAAAGCGCCTCCAAGTCAGACTTCACGTAAATGTCGATCTTCTCAGAACAGATGTTCAGACTGATATGCTGTTTCTCTTTGTTTACTTCTGCCATCGCTTCTTTCCTTACTTCTCGTCGCTCAGCACGGCAATGCATTTGTTGACATCGCGAATGAGCCGTGTAAGCCGGGCCTTGGCGCCGTCAAGGTCGCCGTCGGTAATCTCCAGCATACGTGCCATCTTCAGCGATTGGTAGTCACGCTCCTGCTGCTGAAGACGAGCTTGCAGGTCCTTGACGTCCTGCTCGTTCTTCTCGAGCATAGCATAGAGCTCCTCATTCTCCTTTTTCAGTTCTTGAAAACGGAGGAGCAACTGCCTGACACGAGCTTCGAACGTGGCTATTGTCTTCTCTTGAGCGGTCATGACTCTTGTTTTGTCTGACAAAGGTAGGCAAAAATCGGCTAAATGATTGCCACCACGCCAGTTATTTAATATTTATTAAAGTTTTAGGACAGTTATTTGCCAGAATCCTTCGGTCGAGGCTCCTTTTTGGCGAGCATCAGCACACGGAAGACAAACTGTGTGACCCACTGCTCAGAGAAGCCAAGCTTCTTGTTAAGCTGTCGCACATCGACCACCGACTTCATGACACCGGCATCGTTGAAGTCGTTCTTGTTGAAGATATCGTTGACGGTCTTCTCGGTCACAGAATAGAGGGTCTTCTTGAAGATGGAGGGGATGCGTGCCTTCACCTTCATGAGGTTCGAGACAAGCATCATCAAATCCTGCGTAAATCCCTGGAACTGATACATATACGTCTGTATATCCTGAGGCGTCTTACAGCGGCGGGTGATGCTCTTGTCAATCTCCTTGGTAAACGTCTCGTCCATCTCGTAGATCTCGCGCATCATCTTGGTGACACGCTGCTTCTCGCCCACACCGAGTCGGTTGTTCACCGTCGGTACCTTCAACGTCTGCTTGAAGACGCGCAGGTCGGGCAGCGCTGCCAAGTTGGTGATGTGGAGGTCGGCAGCCATCACTGCCTGGAAGTATACGCGGATAAGGGTCATGAAGTCTTCCATGCCACCAGTCTTTCCGCCTTGCTCATTGGCCGACGAACGACCCAAAATTTTTGATAGAAATCCCATAATAGTTTAAATTAGTGGTGCAAAGGTACGCTTTTTTCTTCAATTAGCACAATTTTCTCAAACTAAATAACAAAGTTCAGAGAAAAAATGTGTATCTTTGCACCGAAAATACGGTAATAGTACTGACAAACATGAAAGGAATTGTACTTGCGGGCGGTAGCGGCACACGTCTCTACCCTATTACAAAAGGCATCAGCAAACAGCTGATACCCATCTTCGACAAGCCCATGATCTACTACCCGGTATCGGCACTGATGCTGGCTGGTATTCGTGACATACTGATTATCTCGACTCCATACGACCTGCCCGGTTTCAAAAGACTGTTGGGCGACGGCCACGAACTGGGCGTACGTTTCGAATATGCCGAGCAGCCCTCGCCCGACGGGTTGGCACAGGCTTTCATCATCGGCGAGGAGTTCATCGGCGACGACTGCGCCTGCCTGGTGCTGGGCGACAACATCTTCTACGGTTCGGGGTTCAGCGGTCTGCTGCGCCAGAGTGTGGAGAACGCCGAGCAGAATGGGCTGGCTACGGTCTTCGGCTACTACGTCAACGACCCGGAGCGCTACGGTGTGGCCGAGTTCGACAAAGACGGCAACTGTCTGAGCATCGAGGAGAAACCCGCACAGCCGAAGTCTAACTATGCCGTCGTGGGACTCTACTTCTACCCGAACAGCGTGGTGGAGATAGCCAAGAACATCAAGCCGTCGGCACGCGGCGAGCTGGAGATTACCACCGTCAACCAGGAGTACCTGCGCCAGCAGAAGCTGAAAGTGCAGACGCTGCAACGCGGCTTTGCCTGGCTCGACACGGGCACTCACGACTCACTATCCGAGGCCTCGAACTTCATCGAGGTCATCGAGAAGCGTCAGGGGCTGAAGGTGGCCTGCCTGGAGGAGATTGCCTACAAACGCGGCTGGATAAGCCGTGAGCAGCTGAAGGAGCTGGCCAAGCCGATGCTGAAGAACGGCTACGGACAGTACCTGATGCAGCTGGCGGAGCAGCGCTGAGTGTAGGGGTTAGTGTTTAGAGTGAATGAGAATTAAACAATAGAAATAAAGAAAGAAATGGAAGACATTAAAAAGACAGAAACTGTAGAGACAGAACCGTTTGTCCCTGTCGAAGAGGAATCCTCCTTTGACTTTCGGACCATCTTGTCGATGTTCATTCTGAACTGGCAGTGGTTCGTGCTGTCGACATTCATCTGCCTGTGCGCAGCGTTCATATATCTGCGCTACACAACGCCCACTTACCAGGTATCGGCGAAGATGCTGATCAAGGACGAGGTGCGTCAACGTAACAGTTCAAGCCGCCAGATGCTGGCGAACATGCAGGAGATGGGCTTCATCACCAACTCGACAGGTATTGAGAACGAGGTGGAGATCCTGCACTCGAAGATCCTGGTCTGCGAGGCCGTGAAAGACCTGAAGCTCTACACAGAGTACCGTTCGGAAGGTCGTGTCAAGAACCCCATCATATACAAGAGTCAGCCGCTGAACGTCGACCTCGACCCCGCCACGCTGCAGTCGATGGACAAGAACATCCTGACGGAGAACACAACGTACAACATGAAACTCAACAAGCAGGGTGGCCGCTTCCACATCAGTGGAGTGATAAATCGAAACGGCGCCCTTCTGCAGAAGTTCAGCACATCGTTCACCAATCTTCCCGTCAACTTCAAGACCAAGCACGGCGTCATCACCATCACTGAGAACCCAGGCACGGAATGGACGAACGAGGATGCCACCATCCTCGTCAGCATCCGTCCGCCAATGGCCGTTGCTACCACCTACCTGAACGCCATGACGGTAGCGCCGACGTCGAAGGTGACGTCTATCGCACTGATCACTCTGCGCAACGCCAACCCCCTCCGCGGTATCGACTTCCTGAACCAGCTGGCCCTCTGCTACAACCGTCAGGCTAACGCCGACAAGAACGAGATAGCACTGAAGACCGAGGAGTTCATCAACGACCGTATGGAGAAGATTGAGAAGCAGCTGGGTAACACCGAGGCCGAGCTGGAGAGCTACAAGAAGCGTCACAACCTGACGCAGCTGCGACTCGACGCCACTGAGACGCTGGCACAGTCGAACCAGTTCAGCCAGAAGCTGTCGGACGCCAACACGCAGATACAGTTGCTGGACTATCTTCGCGAATACGTGAACAATCCCGACAACCGCTACGAGCTCATCCCCTCGAACGTCGGTCTGTCAGACCAGGCGTCGACACAGCTCATCGTCAACTATAACAAGAGTGTACAGGACCGCAACCGCCTGCTGCGCAGTGCCTCAGAGAACGCGCCACAGGTGCAGACGCTGACCAGCACGCTCGACGAACTACGTTCCAGCATCCGCACGGCTCTGATGCAAGCCCGCCGTTCGGCCGACATCCAGCGTCAGGGCATCGAGAGCCAGTATCGCGTCTACAGCAGCCGTGTGTCGAGCACACCTGAACAGGAGCGTGTGCTGACGCAGATCGGCCGTCAGCAGGAGGTGAAGTCAGGACTCTACCTGATGATGCTGGAGAAACGTGAGGAGAACGCCATTTCGCTGGCCGCTACAGCTGACAAGGGTAAGCTCATCGATACGCCCGCTTATGAGGGAATGGTAAGTCCGAAGAGGAGCATCATCCTGCTTGTGGCGCTGATTCTCGGTCTGGGTCTTCCGCTGCTCATCATCTGGCTTGCAGAGATGCTGCGCTACAAGATTGAGGGTCACGAGGACGTTGTCCGCCTGACCAACCTGCCCATCGTGGCCGACGTGGCCGTAGCCAACGAGAGCGCCAAGACATCGGCAGGCATCGTGGTGCACGAGAACAAGAACAACCAGACGGACGAGATCTTCCGCTCCATGCGTACGAACATCCAGTTCATGATGAAGGGCGAGGAGAAGGTCATCATGTTCACCTCATCAACGGCTGGCGAGGGTAAGACGTTCAATGCCGCCAACCTGGCCGTCTCATTCGCAACGCTCGGCAAGAAGGTGATTCTCGTGGGTCTCGACATCCGTAAGCCCGCTCTGGGCCGCCTGTTCAACCTGCCCGACAAGCAGCAGGGCATCACGACGCTGCTGGCTAAGGAGAAGGTGACCGAGGAAGCCGTACGCTCGCAGATCAACCCCTCGGGCGTCACCGCCAACCTCGACCTGCTGCTGGCCGGTCCTATTCCTCCCAACCCCACTGAGCTGCTGGCACGCGAAAACCTAAAGCAGGTGACCGACATTCTGCGCAAGTTGTATGACTACGTGATACTCGACACTGCTCCTGTAGGTCTTGTTACAGACACACTGCAGATAGGCCTCGTAGCCGACGTCTGCTGCTTCGTCTGCCGCGCTGACTACACGCCAAAGGCCAGCTTCGGAATGGTGAACAGCCTAAGTAACGAGAAGAAGCTGCCCAACATGTGCATCGTGCTCAACGGTGTTGACATGTCAAAGAAGAAGTACGGCTACTACTACGGCTACGGCAAGTACGGTCGCTACGGACGCTACGGCTATGGACGCTACGGCTATGGACGCTACGGCGGCTACTATGGAAGCAGCTACGGCAGCTACGGCAACTATGGCAACTACGCCAACAGCCACTATGGCGACAAGAACGACAACTCGATTAAGAAGTAGTAAGGAGATATGACTATAGCAGTAGACTTTGACGGCACTATCGTAGAGCACCAATATCCTGAAATCGGTGAAGAGATACCGTTTGCTACCGATACACTGAAAATGCTCATCCGCGACCGCCACAAGCTCATCTTGTGGTCGGTGCGCGAGGGCAAGCTGCTGGACGACGCCGTAGAGTGGTGCCGTCAGCGAGGTGTGGAGTTCTATGCCATCAACCGCGACTATCCTGAGGAGCAGCCAGAGTACAATGAGCACTTCAGCCGCAAGCTGAAGGTCGACGTATGGATTGACGACCGTAATATTGGCGGACTGCCCGACTGGGGAACCATCTACCGCATGATCAGTCACCACAAGTCGTGGTACGACCTGATGACGGAGGCCCGGCAGGACATGTCATACGAAGGCACCTACGAGCGTCATAGCCGTTCGCACAGGAAGAGACACTGGTGGCAGTTCTAAGACACCGAAAATCGGACAATAAACATTGGTGGCAGCTCTGAACGTCAGAACTGCCACCTTTATTTTCCTGCTTCCAGAATATCTACTCCTCCGCCGGTAGGCCTTGGTAATAGATAATCTCCGAAATCTTTGCCGAGGCTTTGATGTGGCTGGCCTTCGACGGGATGTCGGCACCATCCAAGTCGTCGTCGTTGATATGGAACTCGAAGTGTCCGCTACGCGCAAAGGCTGTACCCGTATAGTAGTTTGTCCACTCCATCCGCTTCTTGTTGAAGAGCTCGCGGGCGTTGTAGCCGACATAGTAGCCTTCAGTGGTCTTGATGAACGACGAGCCCGGCTGCAGGGCGAAGGAAGACAGCTTCTTATTGTCGTCGACAAAGGCCTTGAAGATTTCCTTGCCGCCTTTGTAGAAGTGTACCCACTCCTCCATCCACGTGCCTTCCTCGTCGCCATGCTCTTCCTTCGTCACCTTATAGTTGTCGTAGAGTCCTGCTACCGACTTAGGCAGCGAAGCAACGGTCTGGCCAACGCTCAACGGCCCCAGCTTGCCGTTGCCCAAAACGAACGACGTAGCGGCAGCGGGCTTCGCAGCCGTCTGTGTAGAGGGTTTACCGACGGGCTGTTGCGTGGAATCGGTAGAAGACTGCTTTCCGACAGGTTGTAGCGTAGAATTAGTGGTAGTCTGTGTGGAAGTTTGGGCAGTACCGGCATTGTTGGAGAGGGTGACGACGCCGAGGCTTACCCATCCGTACTTGCCCGTGCCGAGCTTCACCTGACACCAGCCGTTATACTCATCGACGACGAGCAGCGACTGTCCCGGTGCCAGCTCCGACATCTTGGCGGCCGAAGCGTCGGCCTGTTCGCGGATGTTGATGGCACTCGAGCCTTTCGGCTTGGCGTACTTCGGGAGATTGGGGTTAAGCCCCGTATGTGCCTTGATGTATTGCTGCACGTTGCCATAGCCTCGGGTGCGATACTCTATGCGGTCTTTGTCATAGTCATCCTGGGCATCGTGCAAATTCTTGAGAAGCTGTTTCTCGGTAAACACCTCAATGGTTGCCGGCGTCCACGATCCGTTGAGCGGTGCCAGGAACAGTTTTTCCTTCAGGAACGGATGGTTGCCCAAAGGTCCCGTCAGTGAGACAATCTCCAGATTGAGCTTGTCATCTTTCCTCAAACCAATCCTATCCATCTGACCATCGGAGAGAATGACATTGAAATAATAGATACCGTTGCCGACACCACCCTTGAGGCCTTTGCCGTGATACTTCAGGTCGCCTTCGTAGATGACCTTTTCCGTCTTGTTGTCAGTCACAGATATGTAGCCACAGTTCACTCTACCATCGCGATCAGGGTTCTTCTCCGTCACGCGTTTGACATTGATATCAACAGCGTACGGCCGCTCGCTTTCTTCAGCGGGCAACTCGTTAATAAACGTCCCCTCAGGGTAGGCAGCATCAGACGACTGTGCGGCAACATTCATGCTTGCCGCAGCAAGTAAGGCAATTGGAATTGTTTTCTTCATTGTATTTTCAAGATTAAAGCATAAAACTTGTCGTTAACGCTGACAAAGGTAACAAAAAAAGGGAAACAAGCCAAATATTTGTTTCCCTTTTTTGTCTCCCGCGAATTATTTCGCGATCGGTATCGCCAGGAAGCGTACATGGTCATCAGCGAAGATGTAGTTCTTAGCACTGACACCAATATTGACCGAGATCTCCGTTGTCGAAGGTCTCACGTCCTTCACCAGGATGGTGCCGCTGACCGTGCTGCCTGCAGCAAAGCGGTCGGTTGCCGCCAAATGATACCATTCGCCGCCGTCAAAGCGGATGCTGCTCTCATAGTTGTTGCCCTGCCGGTCATAGCACTCGGCCTCACCGCCATAGGCATAGCCCATGCCGAAGTCCGTCAGCGTCATGCCCGTCTCGTTAACAATGCTGAAATTCAGTTCAACGTCGTTGTCAACAGCCGTACACGACGTCACCCGGTATACCAGGCAGGTATCGTTGGTCTGCACGCCTTGTTCTTTGACGCGTCTGTCAATAACGGGAATCTTACCCTGCTCGAAAGGCTTGTCGGCAAGGGTCTCGCCCGTAATGCCTACCGAAAGCTTCAACTTCACACTCGACGACTTGTCATTGGGGTCAAACTCCTTGACCTTTGCATGTCCGACGATAGTATCTTTGGCGTTGATGTGAGCAGTAGCGCTATGGTAGTACTCGTTGTCGCCAAAGGCTATCGAGACCACTCCCATAGCGTCGGTGTACGAGCCGCCGCCGTTGTCGCTGACAGACGGGGAGAACAGCTCCACTTCAATCCGACTATCAAGCTTATTGGCCACGGTGTAGTCAATCATCAGCACGCCGCCCACACGCTCGCAATGGATGACATTAATGTCAACAAACTTGGTGTAGTAAGGACGTCCCTCTGCATCGGAGTCCTTATCGCATGAGGTAAATACACTGCCGACAAGTGCGGCCATCACTGCCAGACCTAACGTCCGGCTCATGTTCAGTAATCGTTTCATTGTCGTTCAAATTCTTTATTGTTAGTGATATAGTTTACAAATCATCGGCAGGAGGCGACTCCAGTTCGCCGTAGTCGTCATCTTCCGTCTCCACAACTTCCTCTTTTGTCGGATGTTCCCATAACAGTATAATACGTTTGGTTGCAAACAGCTTGGCAGAAGCATCCATTCTTTCAAGTATGACCTGAACTTGTCCGCCAATGTCACCACTGAGAGTTCCGCCCAGTGGCAGCTGCTTGACACGTCCGGGGGCTATGTCTCCATTATAGTGCGGGTCGGAAACCGCCACCGTATCGATGACATTATCATTCCCATCTATCAATACTGCCTTAATATCATAGTAATGGCGTGGCTGCTGGCCCACCTCTGCACGGCTAAGAGCCTTGTTGCCTTGCGGGAACCTGACGTCTGCCCACAGGGATAAGTCTGTCGGGCCAAATTCAGTTACCGTATAAGGCTTTACCAGTTCCAACGGCACGCCAGGGGCTATTTCTGTAGGAATCTCAGCCCCCTCAGCACGTGATTTGAACTCAGCGTAACGGGCGTTCCAAGCTTCATCAGCAGCATTGCCCTCAGCCATAAGCTTCTCGGCTTTTGACTCATACTCCTTTCTGTTCATTTCAAACTCGGCGTTGTCCATGTGCATCATATTATTAAGCTGGAAAAGAACCTCCTGTTTCTTTGCAACAATTTTCATGATTTCAGCACCAGTGTCGCCCAAGAACCCCTTCTTTGCTGCACTCACATAGTCATCAGGCTCTAAGTTTCCACTTCCGCCTTTTCCTCCGCATGATGCCAGCAGCAAACCAGCCGCCAGTCCCATCAACAATTGAAGTTTCTTCATCGCACTTTGTTTTTTGTCATATTATTGTTATAAGGTCATTTCAGATGCATATATGACCAGAGAACGGTTCTGGCTAATATTGCCACCAGTCGGAGAGGCCGTCGCCCGGGCCGACTTTCAGGTTGCCATGCTCGTCTTTCATCAAGAATATATGTGCCGTGTCTTTGCGGCCGCGTCCATCAGTATAGTTGAACATTACCCAGTAGTACCCGTCACTATTCGGGTCCCTTTTGTCGAACTCGGCTACCTTGTATTCTCTAATACCCTTATGCCTATAGTTCAAATACTTGATGACGTGCTCTATCCGTCCAAGGTTCGGCTCAGCCATCAATTCCACATATCCCTCAGCATCGCCGTTTTTCAGACACTCCATAGCCTTGCAGGCTACAACATCGGGACTGTTCCCGCCACAACTCGTCATTCCTACCAAGAAAAGGCAGAACAAAACCATTACCATAATCTTTTTCTTCATAATACTATTGTTTTAGTGAGTTCTTACCATAATACGTTGCAAAGTTATAAACTATTCTTGGATGCTGCAATAGCGGTTTTCCGTCATTTTCGTGGTGAGGCCACTGGTCTGAACAGCCACATCGTAGTTTGCTGAGCGCCGGTATCGGGTAGGTTGCAGAGCGGAAAAGCGGAACGGAAAAGCGAGGGGGGTGCCGTACTTTTTTACTGAGATTGTTGTATAATCGCCAAATTTTATGTAAGTTTGCACGCTGTAACCTATTAACAGGAAAGTATGAAGACAGTCACCTACCGTATCATCCTTCTGCTGGCATTTGGACTGCTGGCCACGGGGAGCATGGCCGACGAGGTGACTGCCGCACTGTGGCGACAGTTACAGCATGCCAACTTGTGCCGGCAGCAGGGAAAGGCTGATTCTGCGCTGATACAAGCCAAGGCTTTGCTGCCGCAGGTCATGAGCCACAACGACCATGAACTCCAAGCCATGAACTACGCCCTCATGGCAACGGCCTATAGTGACATGGGCGACAAGCAGTCGGCAATGGAGTCGTATGCGCGTGTGGCGACTATTGCTGAGACAAACCACTTTATCGAGCTGGCCAGGCAACCCAAGCACAGCTACCTGTACGAAACGATGATTGCTACTTATGGAGCGTTGGCGCTCGTATGCGATGAGTTGGGGTATCAGGAACAAAGCCTTGCCTACACACGGAAGGGCATGGAATGGCTCGGGCAATGCGGTAATCCGAAGGACTACTATATAGTCACAACCATCTTCACCGAGATGATGCTGAAATATGGTGATTTTCCCGTCACCAGCCAGTCTGCCGACTCTGCCGACACTGCGGCCGCAGCTCCACCTGTTGATGCTCTTGAACAGCCGGTGATGGCGGAAGCAGCAGAAACAGACACTCTGACAGGCACTTCTACAGCAGACACCACACGCCAGCACACATCTAAACAGAAAGAGCTGACAAGCCTGCACATCGAAGATGTCCCCACAAGCCACGAACGTGTCAGTCTCATCGGCATCCTTTTAGTTGTTGTCATCATCGTGCTAACCTGTTACGTTCTATGGCAGAAACGCATACACAGGAAAAAGGAATATGAAGCCGAGGAGCAGATGGAGAAGAGCTACCTTGAGGGGCAGGAACAAGAGCGCAGCCGACTGGCCAAGGAGCTGCACGACGGTGTAAGCAACCAACTACTGGCTATTGAGATGAGACTGCGTGATGAGGGCGAACTGTCGCCCAAAACCATCAAGAGGATCAGCGAAAGCCGGGAACAGGTGCGACGCGTCTCTCACGGACTATTGCCGCCAGAATTCGAGCACACTACCCTTGACAGCGTTCTCCGAAGCTATGCTGACGAGATGGACGGTGTGAACAGCTGCAGCGTGAGCTTCTCGTCGTCTCCAGCAGACACCGACTGGCACATCATTCCCTCAACCGAAGCCCTCGAGGTCTACCGTATTGTGCAGGAGGCTGTTGGTAATGCGATGAAGCATGGTGGTGCTACTGTTCTCTCCATTGGCCTGCACCTTGAGAAGGACTCCAGCATAACAGTTATTGTCAGCGACAACGGCACCCCAGCCGACAATAGTCCTAACGGCATCGGACTGCGCTCTATGCAGCAAAGGGCAGTCGCCCTGGGGAGTACGTTAGAATACAGCCACTACCCATTTGGCGGCGTCACAAGAATCTGTTTCCGTCCATCTGGAATTGCTAAATAATGTTTAAGCCAAGGAGCAAATACGGGAAAATGACGGATTTCCGTTATTACATATTCGGAAAAAAGCGCTATTTTTGCCCGCAAAAACAAAAAAAGGCTCACGAATGAGCGGAATTAGCGCAGAAATCCGTATATTTGCACTGTCATTACGACAGACAAATAACAGGAAGCGCAATGAACATTGTTCCGTGTTGATGAATCTCGACAACTCATCAGAAAAGAAATCAGGAATAAGCAGAAGCGCTCTCCCCTTGTGTGGATTATACAATACCCTTGTATATCAAACTTGGGGCGTGAGCTTTTCTCTTATCAGGTTTCGAGGCAGTCGAGAGCCTATCAACGGATGAGTAGAAACGAGGCTCACGCCTTTTGATTTTATATAACAATGGAAAATAATGACATGACAGACATCAAGAAATATAAGTTAGAGGACATATCGGTTGCCATCGTTGACGATCACGAACTTGTGCTTGAGGGGTTCAAGAGCAGCATAGCAAGAAGCGGTCTTACGGACGTGACTGGCTTCACTACTGCCAAGGGGCTTCTCAACGCCATCGACTCTCGCCATTTCGATGTCTACATTATCGACGTCGAACTTCCCGATATGGATACGCCGGCCCTCATTGACAGTATCAGGGAAAAGCAACCTGAAGCCCGCATTGTCATCAATACCATGCATGAGGAGATGTGGGTAGTCAGCAAAATGACTGAGAAACAAGTGGACGGGGTGATATACAAATCGGGACGGCTCGACCAACTCCTGGAAGCAATCATGGCTGTAATGGAAGGACGTCAATACTACTGTGCCAAGTTTAAACAGGCGCAAAAACGGCTACTACTACAGAACGAAGTGCCCACGCAGCGGGAGCTACAAGTGCTGAGAGCCATTGCATGCGGCTACTCGACCAAGGAAATCGCAATCATGCTATACATCTCTGAAAATACGGTGGAGAACCACCGTAAGAATCTTTTCCGGAAACTGCAAGCTCACAACATGGCTGAGCTCATCGTCAAGTCAATTGCAGCAGGCTACATCGTCCCGGAAGAGATAGAAGCAAAGACTTGAAAGAACAAAAGACCGCGAAAGTCCGGGGAATAAAAAACAAGAAGAGCCGCACATCCTGTGTGATGTTACGGCTCTTCTTTATTTACAGAATGATGTGTGCTTACTTCGCAACTTTCTCTACGATGGCCTTGAAAGCCTCGGGGTTGTTCATGGCGAGGTCGGCGAGCACCTTGCGGTTAATCTCGATACCTGCCTTTGAGAGAGCACCCATGAGCTGTGAGTAGCTCATGCCATTGATGCGTGCAGCAGCGTTGATACGCTGAATCCACAGGCTGCGGAAAGCACGCTTCTTGTTACGACGGTCGCGATAGGCGTATGTCAGACCCTTCTCCCAAGTGTTCTTGGCTACTGTCCAAACATTCTTACGAGCTCCAAAGTAGCCACGGGTGAGCTTCAAAATTCTCTTGCGCTTTGCTCTTGATGCGACGTGATTTACTGATCTTGGCATAGTTTTCTTACTTCTTTAATGTTCGACAATAGGTTTGTTTAGCGGAGACACAACAGGTCGCGTACCTGCTTCATGTTTGTCTGGTCAACGATTGTTGAACCACAAAGGTTACGCTTCTGCTTCTTGGTCTTCTTCGTCAGGATGTGACTGTGGTAAGCGTGGTGTCTCTTAACCTTACCTGTACCGGTGAACGAGAATCTCTTCTTAGCGCCGGAGTTTGTCTTTACTTTTGGCATTTTTTCTTAATGTTTTAATTTGTTATTAATAATCGGCAGCTACGCATATACCGGGCGCGCCACCTTGTTTCTTTTCTAATTGAGAACTGAGAGCTGAGAGGTAGATTACCTTTAATCGTCAGTCTCCTCAGTAAGCTTCTTCAGGGCATCGGCACTGATTTTGGCATTTGCCAGGAGTCCGCCGTTGGCGGGTGCCTCAGCGTCGACCACCTTGACGGTCGGCTTTGGAGCTTCCTTTGCATCGGCCGACGATGCCTCACGGTCGCGAGCCTGCTGGCTCTTCTTGGCGACGCCAGCCTTCTTGGGTGCGAGATAGAGGAACATCTTCTTTCCTTCGAGCGAAGGCATGGACTCTACCTTGCCATATTCCTCGAGATCGTTGGCGAACCTCAGCAGCAGCACCTCGCCCTGCTCCTTGAAGAGGATGGAGCGTCCACGGAAGAATACGTACGCGCGTACCTTATTTCCTTCCTCGAGGAACTCCTTGGCGTGCTTGAGCTTGAACTGGTAGTCGTGCTCGTCGGTCTGCGGTCCGAAACGAATCTCCTTGACCTCCACCTTCACCTGCTTGGCTTTCATCTCCTTGGCACGTTTCTTCTGCTGGTAGAGGAACTTCGAGTAGTCGATGATACGGCAAACGGGCGGGTTGGCATTGGGCGAAATCTCTACGAGATCGACTCCCTGCTCGCGGGCCATGTTCAGTGCGTCACGGGTAGGCATGACGGTCGAGCCGTTGTCTCCGACGATACGGACTTCACGTACGCGTATCTGGTCGTTGACGCGGTACTGATTCTTTATTTTGTCATTCTTCATCTACTACTTTTTGAGAAATCGGCTGCAAAGTTACAACAATTCAGCGAATTAGCAAAACTTTTCAGCAACATTTTTTACTATTTACCCTATCATTTCCAGAAATTCGTCCTCTTTGACGATACGTATGCCCAGTTTTTCGGCTTTCTGCAGCTTCGAAGGCCCCATGTTGTCGCCTGCGAGGATGAACGATGTCTTGCTGCTGATGGAGCCCACATTCTTGCCGCCGTTCTGCTCGATGAGCTGCTTGTACTCGTCGCGGGAGTGGTGCTGGAAGACACCGCTGATGACGATCGACTGCCCTGCAAGCTTGTCGCTCTGTGCAGCCGTCTGTTCCTCAGAGAGTTCAAACTGCAAGCCGTAGCCGCGCAGACGCTCGACAATGTCGCGGTTCTGGGGGGTGTGGAAGTAGCCGATGATGCTCTTCGCCATCACCTCGCCGATGCCCTCCACCTCCTCGAGTTCTTCGAGTCCAGCTGCCATCAGGGCGTCCATCGTCTTGAAGTGGCGAGCCAGCAGACGGGCGCTGGTCTCGCCGACAAAGCGGATGCCGAGGGCGAAGACGACGCGCTCGAAGGGCACCTCCTTGGACTTCTGGATGCCGTTGACAATGCGCTGTGCCGACTTCGTGCGGCTTCCGTCGCCATTGATCTGCTGCACGTCGATGTCGTAGAGGTCGGCCACGTTCTTGATGAGTCCGCGACGGTAGTACTCGTCGACGGTCTCAGGTCCCAGCGAGTCGATGTTCATGGCCTTGCGGGCGATGAAGTGCTCGATGCGCCCTTTGATCTGCGGCGGACAGCCGGCGTCGTTGGGGCAGTACCAGGCGGCCCCCGCTGGAGAACCAGCGGGCACAGTGGCTCCTTCGCCGAGTTTCACGAGCGGTGTGCCACATTCAGGACAGCGGCGGATGAACTGCACGGGCTGGGCGATGATGGGGCGCTGGTCGATGTCGACGCCCACGATCTTGGGGATGATCTCGCCGCCTTTCTCAACGTAGACGTGGTCGCCGATGTGCAGGTCGAAGCTCTTGATGAAGTCCTCGTTATTCAGCGTGGCACGACGAACGGTGGTGCCTGCCAGCTGTACGGGGGCCATATTGGCGACGGGGGTGACGGCACCTGTTCGGCCTACCTGATAGGTCACCTCCAAGAGCTCGGTGCAGGCACGTTCGGCCTTGAACTTATAGGCGATGGCCCATCGTGGCGACTTGGCGGTGAAGCCGAGCGCACGTTGCTGTCGCAAGGAGTTGACCTTCAGAACGATACCGTCGGTAGCTACAGGCAGGTTCTTACGTTCTTTGTCCCAATAGTTGATGAAGTCGAAAACTTCATCAACACTTTTCGCCTTCTTCATGCCCTCGCTGATCTTGAAGCCCCACTGGCGGGCGGCCTCGAGGTTCTCAAAGTGGCCGTCGGCAGGCAGTTCTTCGCCCAACAGATAGTAGAGGTAGGCATCGAGCTGACGGCTGGCGACGACACGCGAGTCGAGGCTCTTCAGGGTGCCACTGGCGGCGTTGCGAGGGTTGGCGAAGAGAGGTTCCTCGGCTGCCTCACGCTCACGGTTCAGGCGTTCGAAGGAGGCCCACGGCATAAGGATTTCGCCGCGGATTTCGAACTCGTGGGGTATTCGAGGTTCGAGGTACGAGGTACGAGGTTCGAGATTACCTTCAGCGCTTGAACTATCCTCGAAGCTCGTACCTCGTACCTCGTACCCTCGAACAACGAGGGGTATAGCACGGATGGTGCGTACATTCCGGGTCACGTCGTCGCCATGCACGCCGTCGCCTCGCGTCACGGCCTGTGTCAATTGGCCGTCGACGTAGGTCAGCGAGATGGAGAGACCGTCGTACTTCATCTCACAGCACACCTCGAAAGGCTCGCCGGCGAGTCCCTTCTGCACGCTCTCGTACCATTGGCGCACATCCTGTTCGGAGTAGGTGTTAGCCAGTGAGAGCATGGGGTACTTGTGGGTCACCTGACGGAACTCCGTCTGCAGGTCGCTGCCGACGCGCTGCGTAGGCGAATTGGGGTCGTAGAGCTCGGGGTGGCGCGCCTCGAGGTCTTGCAGCTCGTGCATCAGCTGGTCGAAGTCGTAGTCGCTGATGGTGGGCTGGTTCTCTACGTAATAGCGGTGGTTATGTTCGTGCAGTTCGCGCCTAAGCTGCTCTATGCGTTGTGTCTCGTCCATTTATTTAAAGAGGTGAGAGGTAAGTAGTGAATGGTGGCGTCTCATCGCACAATGACTTTGCGACCGTTGATGATGTAGAGGCCGCGTGTGGGATTGGTGACGCGACGGCCTTGCAAGTCGTAGATGGCCTGCATGTCCTCATCAGCACGTTTGACGTCGCTGACGGCCATCACGTCGGCTATCGAGCGGCTACCGTAGAAGTAGAGGTGGAAGTCGTCGAAGCAGCACCAGTAGCTCGAGGGCATTGAGGTGGTCTTGATGCCCACCTTGATGGAGCCGTTCTGCTGGCCAACGAGGCCGAGGACTTCATTGAGGTAGTAGCCCCGCTTGAAGTAGGCTGCTGCCGACGTCATGTCGTCGGGCACGTTCTTGCCGCCAATGACTTTCTCGCGTCCTGTGCCCACCTTCGTGGCCTGTCCGCCGTCGGTGATGTGGAGCATCTTAGCCGACTTGGTGCCAGCATAGACGGTGGCGTTGGTCTTAGCACTGCCTGCTGCCGACACGGAGCCTGGGCGCTGGAAGGCCTGCACGGTGAAGAGATAGGTGCCCTTGGGCAGATTCTTGACCGTCTGGTTGAAGTCGAAGGTCTTCTCGTAGAATTCGGCGCAACCCTGGCTGACGGTGGCCGTCTCGCTCCACCCGGCAGTGCTGGCATCGACGGTGGGATTGGTGAGCATATAGGTCAGGTCAAAGGGCTCATTCGTAGGCGTAACACCCTGCAGGAACGCCGTGCGTGCCTTCAGTGCCTCGTCGATGACGTCCTGTAGTTCGGCGGGCGACGTGGCCGTCTTGCAACGTTCCTCCAGTGCCTCGATGGCAGCCTGCAGCTTGCTGTCGGTGCCAGCCACGTCCTCCTGATGGGGCACTGCTGCCAGGGCCTTCACCACCTCGAGCACGTCGAGTGCTTCCTTCCTCATGGTGGCCAGTGCGCTGTTCTCGACAGTCTCCAGCTGGTCGGCTGTCAGAATGAGCCAGCGCTGAGCCGTAGCGCTGTTGGTAATGTCGAACGTCGCTGCCGCCGTGCGGCCGTTGGCGTTGGCCTGCAGACAGTGTGGCTGCCAGTTGGCCTCAGGGTGAATGATCCAGTAGCCGCGCTGTCCACCAACGTCGACGCGTCCCATCATCAGGTGCCAGTCCTCGGTAGTGCCCGGCTTCGTCTTGGCAGCTGTGGCAATGCCTGCATCGTAGGTCAGATACTGTCCTGTAGCGGCGTTCCTCAGCTGGTAGTACTGGTTCTGAGGCGTAAAGGTGACGTACCAAGCCACGCTGTCGTTCTGAGCGGCCTCGGCCGCTGTCATAGCCACCCACAGCAGGTTGCCGGCAGGTGTGGCCTTGAGGTATGAGGTGTAGAGTCCGCGCTCCTCCGACTCGTTCTTCAGGTAGTATTTCACGTCGTCCTCCTGCGTGAAGACGTAGCAGGGGTCAGCATAGGTTGTGGAGAGATGCTCCAGTCCGTCCTCGCCCAGCGCCTGACCAATCATGGCGTTGGCGTAGTAGGTCTTCAGCGAGCCGTCGTCCTCATGGGCACCGTTGACGCCGTAGGGCCACATGTGCTGCGTGTCGCCATTGAGGTGCGAGCCGGTGGTGTTGTCCCAGAAGTCGAGGAAGGCCGACACGCGGTCGCCCAGCCACTGTCCCGTGCCGTTGCCTGAGCGCAGGTTGCCCTTGCTCCACTGCGTGTTGTAGGAGATGACGCCCAGTCCGTGCTGCATCTCGTGCATGATGGTGCCCGTGCGCTGGTACGACTGGTTGGGGCCAACGTTCATCCAGGGATCGTCCTTGTAGTTGCAGTCGGCTGTCGGCGTACCCGAGCCGTAGCCCACGCTATAGTGTTTCTTGATGCTGGTCAGGTTCGAGAAGATGTTGCAGGCCTGCGTCAATGCGTCGTTGATGCGCTTGTTCTCGGCCTCGCTGCCGCCGTTGTTGTACCAGTAGGTGATGGCGCCCATCGGCACGGTGGCAAACTTGATGACGTCGCCGTAGCCCGTCTCGCCGTTCTGGTTGGTAGCATAGGCGCGCATGTAGTACATGGTGCCCGGCGTCAAGTTCTCGAAGTAGTAGATGGTGCCGCTGCTGCTGAGCGTCTTGGTGCTGACGATGTCGGCGACCGTGGGGTTGGGGTTCTCGGCTATACAGAAGCCGCGGGTCTTGATGGCTGCGCCACCATTGGCCGAGGCCGATGCGATGCGTCCGAAGGCCATTGTGGCGCCTCGTGCAAAACGGGTGTCGGTAGTAACTTTGGGAGCCTGTGCCGAGGCGGCGATTGTCAGGACAGCCAGCAGGCTGGTGATGTAGAGTTGTTTCATGTTAGCGGTCAAATTTGTTTGTTTTTTCTATTATGGCGCAAAGATACGAAACATTTCTGACATACGAAAATGTTTCGGCGATTATTTACACTCATTTTTTAATGACCACGGCCACTTTGGCCGCGTAAGAATTTGGAGAATCATAATTATTGTGTACCTTTGCACCCATGAAACTTCTGAGAGTCCTCTCCCACCCCTTCCGCATGCTGCGCATCGTGAGCTTCGTGTGGAAATCGCGCCGACCGAGCACCATGCACGACATGCCGGCCATCGTCGACACGTTCTGGGTCAAGAGCGGCTACGAGGCACTGACGTTCTTTGGCACCATACTGACACACGACAAGAGCGACGCCGACGCCATGAACGGACGACTGACGACGCTGAAGAACCACGAGATGATTCACCTGAGACAGGCACAATCGACGGGCGACTCGTGGTGGCGATTCTACCGTCTCTACCTGCGCTACTGGCTTCAGGGCTGGCGCCAGCGCAAGCGTTTCCGCAACGCGGGCTACCGCCTGAATCCGTTCGAGATGGAGGCCTACGAGCACATGAACGACCTGCACTACCTGGACCGCTGCCGCGACGGCGCCACGGGGTGGAAGCGCTATGCCCGCATGACGCTGGAAGAGCGCGACAGCCTACACATCTATTGAAAAAAGACTAATTGCGTGCCGATATTGAAAAAAGACTAATTGCGTGCCGAATAGCTCTTTTTGAGTCTTAATACACGGCGGACGCTCTGGTCGATGCGCGACTCGCTGATAGTGCCGTTCTCGACGGCCTTAACCACAGCATCGAAAGCCTCGATGAAGTTCTGCGGACCAAGAACGATGTCGACACCTGCCAGCAGACAGCCCACAGCAGCCTCAGCACTGTTATACTGCTGCGTAATAGCGCCCATCTCCATAGCGTCGGTTATGATGATGTTCTTATAGCCCATCACGCCACGCAGCTTGTCCTGCAAGATGAGCGAAGACATGGTGGCTGGCAATTCTGTCCCCGTCACGTTAGGCGTGCCGATGTGTGCAGTCATAATCAGCTGGCAGCCCCATTCTATGCCAGCCTTGAAGGTTATCATCTCGCAGTTCATCATTTCGTCCCAGGTCTTCAGGCTTTGTGCATAGCCGTAGTGGGTGTCGGCCTTGGTGTCGCCATGACCGGGGAAGTGCTTGATGCAACCGGTGATGCCAGCATCCTTCAGTCCCTGCAGGTAGTTGGTCACCATTGGAGCGGCCACGGCGGGGTCGCTGCTGAAGGCTCGCTTGCCGATGACAATGTTCTCAGGGTTGGTGTTCACGTCGGCCACAGGGGCAAAGTCGATGTCGAAGCCATACTTCTTCAGATAGGTGCCGATGGTGTTACCGCAGTAGTAGGCGTTGGCGGGGTCGCCTGTCCGTCCGATGGAGTCCATCGACTCGAACGTCTCCACATTGAAATTGGCGTTCCTACCGATACGCGCCACACGACCGCCCTCCTCGTCGATGCACAGCAGTGGCGAGCCATTGAGGGCACGGAGCTGGGGTATGAAGGCAGCCAGCTGCGCCTCGTCCTCAATGTTGTGAGCGTAGAGGATGATGCCACCCACGGGATATTTCTTGTTGACAGCCAGCATCGTGGCATTCACTGCCTGGAGCCTGATCTTCGTAAGGTCTACCGTACTGGCGTCAATATTGCCGGTATGCCCATAGTGGATGGTGGTGTCCAACACTTCAGGGCGCACATAGAAGAGCTGTCCCACCTTCTCGCGCAGCGTCATCTGCTGCAATTGCGCCTCTACCTCATCGGTTTCCGGAGACGGTTCTACAGTATCGTTGTCATCGCTACACGAAGTGAGCAGAAGACCGCTTGTCAGGATGGCGGCCAGCATCCAAGATAACTTCTGTTTCATCTGTGGTTATTATTATTTTACTCAATCTTTCCTGCCAGCTGCATGCGGACGGCGGCGGGCGTGGCGGGGGCGGTGATGT
>CAMVPA010000039.1 GCA_947169245.1 uncultured Prevotellaceae bacterium | reverse complement strand
TGCGGCAGTTTTCAAGACTGCTGTAATCGACCACTCTACCATCTCTCCAGTGCTCCATTGTCTTGAAAGCGGCTGCAAAGGTACGAAAAAAAGTGAAAAGTGAAGAGTGAAGAGTAAAAAAAATGCTGCCGCCCCCCAACATTTAACATCTTTTACGCATTTGGACTTTCATTTCTCACTTCTCATTTCTCATTTCTCATTTTAATTCGTACCTTTGCACCATGATATATCCGAATAATTTTGAACACAAGATAGGGTTCAGCGAAATACGCTCGCTGCTGAAACAGCGCTGCCTCAGCAGCCTGGGCAAAGAGAAGGTCGACGAGATGAGTTTCTCCGATAACTACGACATTGTCATTGAACAGTTGGAGCAGTTGCGCGAGTTCCGCCGTCTGCAACAGGAGGCCGACGACTTCCCCATGCAGTACTTCTTCGACGTCCGCGAGGCGGTGTCGCGCATCCGTATGGAAGGCACTCATTTCGAGGAGAACGAGGTTTGGGACCTGCGACGCTCGCTCGAGACCATCAGCAATGTGGTGAAATACCTGTCGAGGAAGGAAGAAGGGGCAAGGAGGAAGGTGTTTGCTCCTGCCGATGATGGCAGCTTGGCAGAAGAGGTTCCGCAATACCCGGCGCTCTACCGGCTGACCGAGGGTGTAACGACCTTCCCCGCCATGCTACGCCGCATCGACTCCATTCTCGACAAGTTCGGCAGGATCAAGGACTCGGCATCGATGACGCTGGCGGGCATCCGCCATGAGTTGGCGAAGACCGAGGGCAGCATCTCGCGTACCTTATATACTATACTGCACACGGCGCAGAAGGACGGGCTCGTCGACAAGGACGCAGCGCCGACAATGCGCGACGGACGTCTGGTAATACCCGTGGCGCCGAACCTGAAGAAGCGCATCAGCGGCATCGTGCACGACGAGTCGGCAACGGGAAAGACGGTATTCATAGAGCCGACGGAGGTGGTCGAGGCCAACAACCGCGTGCGTCAGCTGGAGGCCGAGGAGCGGCGCGAGATCATACGCATACTGACGGTGTTCAGCGACGAGGTGCGCCCCTACGTGCCTGACATCCTGAATTCCTACCAGTTCCTGGCAACGATTGACTTCATCTATGCTAAAGCCCAACTGGCCGACCTGACGAAGGCCATAGAGCCTACCGTCGGCCGCGAGCCCCACATCGACTGGATACAGGCCATCCACCCGCTGTTGCAGCTGTCGCTGGAGAAGCAGGGCAAGAAGGTGGTGCCACTAAGCCTCCCCCTAACCACCTCCAACTGGAGGGGGGATTCCCAACCACAGCAAACCTCCTCCAGTCGGGGGAGGCAGGAGGGGGCTAGGATTCTCATTATCTCCGGTCCTAACGCCGGCGGCAAGTCAGTGTGCCTGAAGACTGTCGGACTGCTGCAGTACATGCTGCAGTGCGGCTTAGCTGTTCCCATGACGGAGCGTTCGACCTGCGGCCTGTTCCGTGACATCATGATCGACATTGGCGACGAGCAGAGCATCGAGGACGACCTGTCGACCTACTCCAGCCACCTGATGAACATGAAGCAGATGATGCGGCAGGCGGGCGACCGCACACTGCTGCTCATCGACGAGTTCGGCGGCGGCACGGAGCCCACCATCGGCGGTGCTATAGCCGAGGCCATGCTGAAGCAGTTCTGGCAGAAGCGGGCGTTCGGCGTCATCACCACCCACTATCAGAACCTGAAGCACTTTGCCGACGACCACGAGGGTGTCGTCAACGGCGCCATGCTCTACGACCGTCACAAGATGCAGGCCCTGTTCCAGCTCTCGATAGGACAGCCCGGCTCCTCGTTTGCCATTGAGATAGCCCGTCAGACAGGCATCCCCGAGGAGGTCATCCGCGACGCCAGCGACATCGTCGGCTCAGAGTACATACAGAGTGACAAGTACCTGCAGGACATCGTGCGCGACAAGCGCTACTGGGAGGGCAAGCGCCAGACCATCCACCAGCACGAGAAGTCGCTCGAGGGTCGCATCGCCCACTATGAGAGCAGCATCGAGGAGATTGAGCAGCAGCGCAAAGAGATTCTGCGGCGAGCCAAGGAGCAGGCCGAGGAACTGCTGCGCGAGAGCAACCGCAAGATAGAGAACGCCATACGCGAGATTCGCGAGTCACAGGCCGAGAAGGAGGCCGCACGTCGGGCCCGCGAGGAGTTGAATGCCTTCAAGGAAGAGGTGGCCGATATTGATGCCCGCGCCAACGACGAACTCATAGCCCGCAAGATACGCCAGATCCAGGAGCGCAAGGAGCGCCGCGAGAAGCGGAAGCAGGAGAAACTTGCGAGGAAGGCGGAAGGAAGAACGGGTAAGGAGAGTGGTTCTGCGGCAGAAAGTAACCTCTCACCCCTCGCCTCTCACCTCTCACCTCTAACGCCCGGCGATACCGTCCGCATCAAAGGCCTCCAGAGCGTCGGCACCATCGAGAGCATCGATGGCAAGATGGCCACCGTCATCTTCGGCGGCATGAGAACCAAGATGCGCGCCGAGCGACTAGAACGCGCCGAAGCATCCAAGGCCGAGAAGGCGAAAGCAGAGGAACGCAATGCCAACATCGTTGGCTCGTATGCTAACATCTCGACAGGAACGCGCAACGTCATCGACGAGCGCAAGCAGAACTTCCACCAGGACCTCGACGTCCGTGGCATGCGCGGCGACGAAGCCATCAACGCCGTCACCTACTTCATCGACGACGCCATACTCGTAGGCATGTCGCGAATACGTATTCTGCACGGCACCGGCACAGGCATCCTGCGCCAGCTGATACGCCAGTATCTGGCCACCGTACCCAACGTTGCACACTATCGCGACGAGCATGTACAGTTCGGCGGAGCTGGTATTACGGTGGTCGATTTAGAGTAGTTTGCGTACACAGAAATGGTAGTTTTCGTACCCGGTAATCGCGTCGCAGAAAGCAGTGCGCGCACACAATAAATCTTAAAAAATCTAAACATATTTGGCTAACTGCCTCATTCTTTGTAACTTTGCACGCAGATTCTAAAGGATTACGCAGTTTCCTCGTGATGAGAAGCGCTGCAGAAAGTATAGAGTTATGAAGAAATTATTAATGATTGTAAGTATGAACATGGTGGTACTTACGCTCTGCGCAAAGACGCCAAAGTTCAACTGGAATCCAGTGATGGATGCGATTATTCAAGTAGAAAGCGAAGGAAATCCCAACGCCGTGAGTGGGAACTCAGTAGGCGTCATGCAGATTACTCCGATACTTGTAAAGGATTGCAACGACATCCTGAAGAGACTGAAGAGTAAGAAGCGCTTCACACTGGCCGACCGTTACAGCGTCGAAAAGTCGAAGGAGATGTTCCTGTTAATTCAAGCGCACTACAACCCTGCCAACAACGTAGAGAAGGCCATCCGCCTTTGGAACGGGGGCAAAAACTACAGCGTACGAGCTACGAACAGGTACTACAAGAAAGTAATGCGCAACATGAGCAAGAATTAAATTCTATTTGCAAGACTGATACAAATCCGGCCGCACCAAACGGTCGGATTTTTTCGTTGATGCCGTCGCTGCAACAAAAAAGAGAACGCTTAAGCGTTCTCTGTAGTTGCGGAGGCAGGATTCGAACGTGCGACCTCCAGGTTATGAGCCTGGCGAGCTACCAACTGCTCCACTCCGCGATGTTTTTCTGTTTTGCGGCTGCAAAGGTACGAATATTTTCTGAGCTGTGCAAATTTTTATGTGTTTTTTTTTGGCTAATTCAAATAAAAGGGGTAATTTTGCACACGATTAGCGCACTGTGCAATATCGGAAACTAAAGAAGAGGAAGTAAAGATGTCAATATCGAAGACCCGACAGCTGCTGGTAGACGTTGCCCGACAACTGTTTGCAAAGAACGGCCTTGAGAACACGACGATGAACGACATCGCCGTGGCTTCTGGCAAAGGACGCCGCACCCTTTACACCTATTTCAAATCGAAGGAGGACATATACTATGCCGTCATCGAAGGCGAGTTGGAACGTTTGAGCGATAAATTAGACGAAGTGGCCGCCAAGAAGATTCGTCCTCAGGAGAAGGTGATTGAGCTCATCTACACCCACCTGAGCATGATTCGTGAGACGGTGGTGCGCAACGGCAATCTCCGTGCTGAGTTCTTCCGCAATATCTGGATGGTTGAGAAAGTGCGTAAGAACTTTGACGACGCAGAAATTGAATTGTTCCGCAAGGTCTATCATGAGGGCAAGGAAGACGGTGAGTTCGACATAGAGAATGTTGAGCTTGTGGCCGACATTACCCACTATTGTATCAAGGGTCTTGAGGTGCCTTACATCTACGGTCGCATTGCTCACGGTATGACCGAGGAAGCTACGAAGCCGCAGGTGGCCAAGGTGGTCTATGGCGCGTTGGGGAAGATCAGGAAGTGAGAGATGGAAGAAGGAGTAAGTAATAAGTAGTAAGAATATATCAAATATTAGCAACAGTAAAAAGATTATGGGATTATTAGAAGGAAAGACTGCGCTGATTACAGGTGCAGCACGCGGTATCGGAAAGGCTATCGCGCTGAGGTTTGCTGAGGAAGGTGCTAACATCGCATTCACCGACCTTGAGGTTAACGAAGAAACAGAGAAAGAGATTGCCGCCAAGGGCGTCAAGGCCAAGAGCTACGCCTCCAACGCCGCTGACTTTGCTCAGACCGAGGAAGTGGTAAAGGCTGTCAAGGAAGAGTTTGGATCGATTGATATTCTGGTGAACAATGCTGGTATCACCAAGGACGGCCTCATGCTCCGCATGACCGAGCAGCAGTGGGACGCCGTGATTGCTGTCAACCTGAAGTCGGCCTTCAACTTCATCCATGCCTGTGTGCCCGTCATGATGCGTCAGCGTGGCGGCAGCATCATCAACATGGCCTCTGTAGTCGGTGTTCACGGCAATGCCGGACAGGCCAACTATGCCGCCTCGAAGGCAGGTCTGATAGCCCTGGCTAAGTCTATCGGTCAGGAGATGGGCCCCAAGGGCATCCGTGCCAACGCCATCGCCCCCGGTTTCATCGACACGGCTATGACACAGGCTCTTCCTGAGGACGTACGCAAGGAGTGGTGCAACAAGATTCCCCTGCGTCGCGGCGGTACTGTCGACGACATTGCCAACTGCGCCACGTTCTTGGCCAGCGACATGTCGAGCTACATCAGCGGACAGGTCATTCAGGTCGACGGTGGCATGAATATGTAAGAACCTGGAATAGTAATAGCACTAAAGAAGCCCGCCAATTGGCGGGCTTTTAATGTTTTCACAGTGGCACTATTGCTGCTTGGCAAACCTCCTGGAAAAGGGTTGCGCCTGTGCGAAATTAGAGAAGGTTTGCCTTCTCGATGTCCTTGAAGTACTTATAGGTGCCGTGCTTCAGCTCATCGGTGGCTGCCTCGTCGGCTACGATAATGCCGTGCTGGTGCTGCTGCAGGGCGCTGATGGTCCACTCATGGCAGACGGCTCCCTCGACGGCGGCTTTCAGTGCGCGAGCCTTGTGGTGGCCGTTGACGAGAATCATGACCTCGCGTGCAGCCATTACGGTGCCTACGCCGACGGTCAGGGCCAGCTTGGGTACCTTGTTGACGTCGCCCTCAAAGAAGCGCGAGTTGGCGATGATGGTGTCGGTGGTCAGCGTTTTCACGCGGGTGCGGCTGTTGAGCGACGAGTAGGGCTCGTTGAAGGCGATATGACCGTCGGGGCCGATGCCTCCGAGGAAGAGGTCGATGCCGCCGGCTTCCTGAATCATCTCCTCGTAGTGTGCGCACTCGGCCTCGAGGTCAGGGGCGTTGCCGTTGAGGATGTGGATCTGGTCCTTCGGGCAGTCGATGTGGTCGAACAGGTTGCGGGCCATGAACGAGTGGTAGGACTCGGGATGGCTCTCGGGCAGGCCGACGTATTCGTCCATGTTGAATGTCAGCACATGCTTGAACGACACGCGTCCCTCCTGATATGCTTTCACCAGACAGGCGTACATGCCCTCAGGCGACGAGCCTGTGGGTAGACCAAGTACAAAAGGCTTCTCGGCTGTGGGCTTAGCCTCGTTGATGCGGCGGATGACATGCTCCGCAGCCCACTGTGACATTTTCTGATAGTCAGGTTCAATAATTAGTCTCATGTTTGTGTAGATATTAGTTAATACGTACAATTGTGAGTGCAAAAGTATAAAAAGCATTGCGAAAATGCAAGTTTTTCCGCATATTTCTTCACGTTTTTTACTTTTTAACCTTTTTGCTTGTTTACTTCTACTCCTTTTTCGTACCTTTGTCTGCACAAAACACAAACCTTTTTTTATGAGAGAATACAGACAACTGACAGCGGAAGAGATTCGCATCTTAGACAATAACGTGTGTTGGGCTGAAGACTGGAGCCGCGTGATGGTGGCCGAGGGCTTCAAGCCTTATAACTTCCATCGTGTGATGTTCTACGGTGACATTCGCCTGGGCGAGTTTAACAAGCAGGTGGAGGTAGCCAAGGGCTTCTTCAAGCACTCGGGCATCAACGATGCCACGCTGCGCAACGTCAATGTGGGCGACGACTGCTTGATTGAGAAGGTGGGCAACTACATCAACAACTACACCATAGGCAACGACTGCTACATATCTAATATATGTACGCTGGAGACTACCGACGATGCCACCTACGGCGAGGGCTCTATCATCTCGGTGCTCAACGAGATGGGCGACGGCAACGTCACCATTTTCCGCGAGCTGAACTCGCAGCTGGCGAAGTTCATGGTGAAATACAGTCAAGACAAGAGACTGCGTAAGATGCTGATGCAGCTCATCGAGGACGAACTGCGTATAAGTCGTCCTGAGCGTGGCGTAATCGGTAACAACGTGAAGATCATTAACGCCAAGGACATTACCAACACCATCATCAAGGGCGACTGCGAAATCAGCGGTGCTGCCCGCCTGTCAGAGTGTACGGTGATGTCGTCGATGGATGCACCGGTGTTTATCGGCACGGGTGTCATTTGCGAAAACTCCATCATTTGCGACGGCTGCTCCATCAACAACTCGGTGAAGATGCAGGACTGCTTCGTGGGGGAGGCCTGCCAGATAACTAATGGGTTCACGGCCGAGACCTCATTGTTCTTTGCAAACTCGTTCATGGCCAACGGCGAGGCCTGTGCCGCTTTCTGTGGTCCGTTCTGCGCCAGCCACCACAAGTCAAGCCTGCTCATTGGCGGCGAGTTCTCGTTCTACAACGCCGGCTCGAACACCAACTTCTCGAACCATGCCTACAAGATGGGACCCCTGCACTGGGGAACGCTGGAACGCGGCACGAAGACGGCCTCGGGCGCCTATGTGCTGATGCCTGCCACCATCGGTGCCTTCTCCGTGTGCTTCGGCAAGCTGATGAATCACCCCGACATGCGCAACCTGCCGTTCTCCTACCTGATGGCTTATGGCGAGACGATGTATATTGTGCCGGGACGCAACATCACCACCGTCGGTCTGTACCGCGACATCAAGAAGTGGCCCAAGCGCGACAAACGCTCGAAGCAGTCGAAGAAGTCGATCATCAACTTCGACTGGCTCTCGCCCTTCACTGTCGGCGAGATCATCGAGGGCATCAAGATACTGAAAGCCCTGCGCGACGCCTCCGGCGACAACGTGACGACCTATAACTTCCACGAGTACGTCATCAATGCCAGCAGCCTGCGTAAGGGACTGAAATACTACGACATAGCTCTGCGCATCTACATGGGCGCCGTGCTGAAGCGCGCTCAGAAGGAAGGTTTCTTCGGCAAGCCAACGTCTGATGTCGGTAAGGGCCCATGGGTTGACCTCAGCGGACTGCTGATGCCTGAGAGTGAGGAGCGGCGACTGGCTGACGACATTAAGAGCGGCGCTATAGACCGCATTGGACAGGTGCTCGACCGCTTCGAGGAGATTAACAACCACTACAGAGACTACCGCTGGGCGTGGTCGTACCAGCTGATTCTGGACTACTACCATCTGGAGGAGCTTGACGAGCAGGCCTGCGAGCGCATCCGTGAAGACTATATCCGTGCACGTCGTGCCTGGATTGCCGAGATTCGCAAGGATGCCGAGAAGGAGTTCTCGATGGGCGACGTCGAGCAGGAGGTGTATGATGATTTCCTCTCGAAGCTCGACCATGAGATTGACTATGAGAATTGAAGAATTGAAAAGATATGAAGGCTAAATTATTCTTAACCGCCTGTGTCTTGGCGCTCGGACTGTGCTCGTGCTCCAAGTACAAGTATGAAGAGGTGAAAGGCGACCTCTCGAAAACCCGTATCTACACGTTGGATAATGGCTTGAAGGTCTACCTTAGCGTTAACAAGGAACAACCTCGCATACAGACGTTTATCGCTGTGCGTACAGGCTCGAAGAACGACCCCGCTGAGACAACGGGTCTGGCCCACTACCTGGAACACCTGATGTTCAAGGGTACCGACAAGTTTGGCGTTACTGACCCCGAGAAGGAGGCACCGCTACTGGCCGACATCGAGCAGCGCTACGAGAAATACCGCCTGATGACCGACCCCGAGGAGCGCCGTAAGGCCTACCACGAGATTGACTCCGTCAGTCAGCTGGCAGCCCAGTACAACATTCCCAACGAGTATGACAAGCTGATGGCCGCCATCGGCTCCGAGGGCTCCAATGCCTATACGTCGAATGACGTAACGTGCTACGTTGAGGATATCCCATCGAACGAGGTGGAGAACTGGGCCAAGATTCAGTCCGACCGTTTCATGAACATGGTGATCCGTGGATTCCATACCGAGTTGGAGGCTGTCTACGAGGAGTACAACATCGGACTATCGCAGGACATGAACAAGCTGTTCGAGGCATTAGGACGCAAACTCTGTCCGACACACCCCTACGGCACACAGACCACCATCGGCACGCAGGAACACCTGAAGAACCCCTCAATCACGAACATCAAGAACTATTTCAACAAGTGGTATGTGCCCAACAACGTGGCCGTCTGCATGTCGGGCGACTTCGATCCCGACGAGGTGATTGCCACCATCGACAAGTACTTCGGCCAGTGGCAGCCCGCTACAGGACCTGACGGAAAAGCCCTCGAGTCAGTGGCTCAGCCACAGTTCCCCGAACAGCCCGTCTTCACCGAGCCGCAGGACACCACCGTCATCGGCCTCGAGGCCGAGACCCTCTGGCTGGGCTGGCGCTTTGGACGTGCCGCCTCGCTGCAGGCCGACACGCTGCAGGTCATTGAGAACATGTTGAGCAACGGTACTGCCGGACTCCTCGACCTTGACATCAACCAGCAGATGAAGATGCTCGAGTCGTGGGGTGGGGCAGAGCTGATGATGGACTACTCGGTATTTATCATGGCCGGAACACCAAAGGAAGGGCAGACACTCGACGAGGTGCGCCAGCTGCTGCTCGACGAGATAGGCAAGCTGAAGCGGGGCGAGTTTTCCGACGACCTGCTCCCATCGGTGGTCAACAACATGAAACTGCAGTACTACAATGCGCTGGAGAACAACCGCGCACGTGCCAGTATGTTTGTCGACGCTTTCATCAACGGCACCCCCTGGCAGCAGGCCGCTACGCGCCTTGACCGTCTGGCAGGCATGACGAAGGAGCAGATTGTCGACTTCGCCAACCGCTACTTCACCGATGGCTATGCCTGCATCTACAAGCGTCAGGGCGTAGACCCCAACCAGAAGAAGATAGACAAGCCCGCCATCACGCCCATCGCCGCCAACCGCGACAATGTCAGCCAGTTCGTCAAGGACATCCAGGCCTCGGAGGTGAAGCCCATCGAGCCTAAGTTCGTCTCCTTCGACAGCGACATGAAGCAGGGCAAGACCGCCGACAGCGCGATACCCTACGCCTACGTTGAAAACACTGAGAACGGACGCTTCCAGCTCTCCTTCCGCTATGAGTTCGGCACGCAGGCTGACATCCGCTACGACTACGCCGCCGGCTATCTCGACTATCTGGGCACCGACTCACTGACCGCCCAGCAGGTGAAGCAGCAGTTCTACAAGCTGGCCTGCAACTACAACATCAACGTCGGCAACCGCGTCATTACCGTCAGCCTCTACGGACTGAGCGACAACATGGCCGAGGCCGTGAAGCTGCTGGAGAACGTGATGGCCAATGCCAAGGTCGACAGTGCTGCCTACGACCAGTACGTAGGGCTCATCGAGAAGTCGCGTGCCGACGCCAAGCTTGATCAGCGCACCTGCTTCCAGAAGCTCGTCGCCTACGGTATTTATGGCCAGTATAATTCCGAGCGTAACCTGATGCCTGTGGCTCAGTTGCGTCAGACCAATCCCCAGGAGCTGCTGAGTCTGCTCAGCAACCTGCGTACTTATGAGCACACTATCCTCTACTATGGACCAATGACCATCAGCGAGATGACCGATGCACTCGCCCCTCACCTTGAAGGCTTGAGTGGCTCGTTGAAACCTGTTCCTGAGAACAAACCCTATGTGTCGCAAGCCACTCCGGAGAACGAGATTCTCATAGCTCCTTACGACGCCAAGAACATTTATATGCGCATGTACCATAATGAGGGACGCCAGTGGAAACCCGAAGAGGAACCATTGCAGCAGCTCTTCAACGAGTACTTCGGAGGCGGCATGAATACCATCGTCTTTCAGGAACTGCGCGAGACACGTGGACTGGCCTACAATGCATGGGCACTCTATCATCGTCCTGACTACAAGGACGAGTCGGAGGACTTCTTCACTCACATCATCACCCAGAACGACAAGATGATGGACTGCATCAACCAGTTCCATCAGATTCTTGATACCATCCCGCAGAGTGACCACGCTTTCCAAATAGCCAAGGATGCCCTGACCAAGCGCATTGCCAGTCAGCGTACTACGAAGTTTGGCATCATCAGTGCATGGCTTGCTGCCCGTAATTTGGGACTCGACTACGATATCAATAAGTCCGTCTACGAGGCACTTCCGAAGCTCACAATGGCTGATGTTGTCAGCTTCGAACAGCAACTACTGGCCCGTAAACCCTACCGCTACATCATTCTTGGCGACGAGAAGGAGCTCGACATGGCGGCTCTCAAACCCTACGGTCCAGTGCGTCGTGTCTCACTTGCCGAAATCTTTGGATATTAATCCTAATCGGCTGGTATCAACGATTAAGAACAGATAGATTTTATGAAATCGATATTAGTAACCGGCGGAGCCGGATTCATTGGGGCTAATCTGATTATGAGGCTGCTGGAGAGTCAGGAGCCTACTCGGATTGTGAGTCTCGACAACATGAACGACTACTATGACCCCTCGCTGAAGGAGCATAGGTTGGAAGTGATAGGAAAGATGGCTGCTGATCATCCTGAGCATCAGTATGTGTTTTTCAAGGGTAGCATCGCCGACCGCGATGAGGTCAATAGGCTTTTCGAGGAATACCGCTTCGACGTTGTTGTGAATCTGGCGGCACAGGCCGGCGTGCGCTACAGCATAGAAAATCCCGATGTTTATATCGAGAGCAATATCATCGGCTTCTACAACATTCTGGAGGCTTGCCGCCACAATCCCGTGAAGCATCTGGTGTATGCCAGCAGCAGCTCGGTGTATGGCGGCAACAAGAAAGTGCCGTTCTCGACTGATGACCGCGTGGACAACCCCGTGAGCCTGTATGCAGCCACCAAGAAGAGCAATGAGCTGATGGCCCACTGCTACTCGAAGCTGTACAACATACCCTCAACGGGCTTGAGGTTTTTCACGGTCTATGGTCCTGCCGGGCGGCCGGATATGGCTTACTTTGGATTCACCAACAAGCTTCTTCGTGGAGAGACCATACAGATATTCAACTACGGCAACTGCCGCCGCGACTTCACCTATGTCGATGACATTGTCGAAGGCATCGTGCGCGTTATGGCTAAGGCGCCTGAATGTAAGATGGGTGAGGACGGACTGCCCATACCTCCATACGCTGTTTATAATATAGGTGGCGGGCAGCCCGAGAACCTGCTCGACTTCGTTAACATACTTCAGGAGGAACTCCTCAGCGCCGGCGTCCTTCCCCATGACTACGACTTCGAGGCCCACAAGCAGCTTGTGCCCATGCAGCCAGGCGACGTTCCCACCACCTACGCTGACTCAGCAGCCTTGCAACGCGATTTCGGCTTCACTCCCAAGATAACGTTGCGCGACGGTCTGCGTCGTTTTGCAAAGTGGTATGCAGACTATTATGGAGTAAACAAGAAGTAAGCTGTTGAGATGAAGAATATTGTTATTGCTGCAGGCTATGCCACAAGGTTGGGAGAGTTGACAAAGAACTTTCCCAAGCCGTTGCTGAAAATCGGGGATAGCACCATCCTCGGACGTATGCTTGACGATATCGACAGGATACCCGAGATCGACGAGCACATCATCATCTCAAACCACCGGTTCGCACCGATATTTGAGAAATGGAAGACCGAAGAAGGACACTGGACGAAGCCCGTCACCATCGTGGACGACGGCACTGAAACCAACGACACCCGTCTGGGAGCCGTGTGCGACCTGCTCTTCGCGATGGAGAGGCTGGGCATCGACGACGACCTGCTGGTGGTGGCAGCCGACAATCTGCTGTTCTTCTCGTTCCAGGAGTTCGTCGACTTCGCACACGTCAAGAACACGTCGTGCATCATGTGTCACGAGCAACCCTCGATAGAGAAGCTGCAGCGCACAGGCGTCATCGTCGTCGACGACCAGATGAAGGTGCTCAACATGGAGGAGAAGCCGCAGGAGCCGAAGAGCCACTGGGCTGTGCCTCCGTTCTACATCTACAAGAAGTCTGACCTCGACCTCGTCCGCCACTCTGTGGAGAACGGCTGCGGAAAGGACGCACCGGGTAATCTGGCCCACTACATGGTGGAGCACACCACGATGCACGCCTGGCCCATGAGTGCCGGCCGTTTCGACATCGGTAGTCTGGATACTTACTACGAAGCCTGCGAACTGGCGCGAGCAGGTAAGCTCTGATTTGTTATCGGCTGCGAAAATATAAAAAAGACTGATAATCGCAACAAATCTGTCTTTTTTGTTTGCCATCTCGGCTTTTTTCTCTATTTTTGCACCATAAATCAACAATTATCAAAACTCTATGGCAAATACAGTAGAATTTAAGTATGCCCCGATGTTTCAGGTGGGCGAGGACAAGACGGAGTACCGCTTGTTGAGTAAGGAAGGCGTGACGACCGCCGAGTTTGAAGGTAAGCAGATTGTGAAGGTGTCGAAAGAGGCACTGACCCTGTTGGCCCAGCAGGCTTTCCACGATGTGGAGTTTATGCTGCGCCGCGAGCATAACCTGCAGGTGGCCAAGGTGCTCACCGACCCCGAGGCTTCGGAGAACGATAAATACGTGGCGCTGCAGTTCCTGCGCAATGCAGAGGTCGCTGCTCGTGGCATCCTGCCCTTCTGTCAGGATACGGGTACCGCTATTATACACGGTGAGAAAGGACAGCAGATCTGGACAGGCTTCGAGGACGAGGAGGCTCTGTCGCTGGGTGTGTTCAACACCTTTACGCAGGACAACCTGCGCTACTCGCAGAACGCACCGCTGAACATGTACGACGAGGTGAACACCCGCTGCAACCTGCCTGCACAGATTGACATCGAGGCCACCGAGGGAGCTGAGTACAAGTTCGTGATGGTGGCCAAGGGCGGCGGTTCGGCCAACAAGACCTACTTCTACCCCATGACCAAGGCTACCATCCAGAACGAGGGTACGCTGATCCCGTTCCTCGTAGAGAAGATGAAGTCGCTGGGAACGGCCGCCTGCCCACCTTACCACATCGCCTTCGTCATTGGCGGCACGTCGGCCGAGAAGAACCTGCTGACGGTGAAGCTGGCCTCCATCAAGTTCTACGACGGGCTGCCCACAACGGGCGACGAGACGGGTCGCGCCTTCCGCGATGTCGACCTGGAGGAGAAACTGCTGAAGGAGGCCCACAAGATAGGTTTGGGCGCACAGTTCGGCGGTAAGTATCTGGCTCATGACATCCGCGTCATCCGTCTGCCGCGTCACGGCGCATCGTGCCCCATCGGCATGGGCGTCTCTTGCTCTGCCGACCGCAACATCAAGGCTAAGATCAATGCCGACGGCATCTGGCTGGAGAAGATGGACTCGAACCCCTCAGAACTCATCCCCGCAGAGTTTGCAAAGGCTGGTGAGGGCGCCAACACCATCACCATCGACCTGAATGAGGGCATTGACGCTGTTCGTAAGGAACTGTCGAAGTATCCTGTCTCGACGCGCGTCAACCTGAAGGGCACCATCATCGTGGCCCGTGACATTGCCCACGCCAAGCTGAAGGCCCGCCTCGACGCCGGTGAGGGCATGCCCGACTACTTCAAGAAGTATCCCGTGCTCTATGCCGGTCCCGCCAAGACGCCCGAGGGCTATCCCTGTGGCTCGATGGGCCCGACGACGGCCAACCGCATGGACCCCTATGTGGACGAGTTCCAGGACAACGGCGCTTCGCTGGTGATGATTGCCAAGGGTAACCGTTCCGACGTGGTGACGGAGGCTTGCAAGAAGCATGGCGGATTCTATCTCGGTTCCATCGGCGGTGTGGCTGCCGTTCTCTCGCAGTCGAGCATCAAGTCGATTGAGTGTGTCGAGTATCCCGAGTTGGGTATGGAGGCCATCTGGAAGATTGACGTTGAAGACTTCCCCGCCTTCATCCTTGTTGACGATAAGGGTAACGACTTCTTCAAACAGCTGAAACCGTGGACGCCATGCGCCAAGTAATTGCCATACTGCTGATGATGCTTCCTCTCTGTCTGAAGGCTCAGGGGGGAAGCGTCATTCGCGGCAATTGCACGCCAGAACTCTCTGATGACGGTACAGCCCTGACGCGAGGACAGTGGCGGGGCTTAGTCGCTACCAATACCGACTGGGATCCTCAGAAGGTCTACCGCCAGGCCGTAGTCCTCATCTCCTTTGCTGACTTTGACTTCAGCATGGAAAAGCCGCGAGAAACTTATGATAGCATCTTTAACTATCCAGGCTTCAATAGAGGCAAGGGACCTGGTTGTGTGGCCGACTACTTCCGTGAGCAGTCGGGCGGATTGCTGAACCTGCAGTTCGACGTCTTCGGCCCCTACAAGATAACACAGAACGCCAAGCTCAACGCCAACGCTACGGCCAGTACCTATGAATATGGGGGGTACGCGATGACCGAAGCCACAAAGATGTGGATTGACGAGGACTCTGCCCGTCAGTATAAAGTCTACGACTGGAATAACGACAAGGATATCGATCAGGTCATCTATGTCTATGCCGGCTACGCTGGCAACGAGGACAATAAGACTTGCTATGGGCACATATGGCCCAACACCAGCTCGTTGTCCTCGACCATCAAGACTCCCGACAACTACCGGGCGCGCAATTTTACGTGCAGCGGCGAGATACATGCCAACGGCAATTCGTGGGGCATCGGTACCATCTGTCATGAGTTCACACACTCGCTGGGTTTGCCCGACATCTATCCAACTAGCAGTAGCGCCGGCTACTCGATGGTCGACGAATGGGACTTGATGGATGGTGGAAACTTCACCAATAGCGGATGGTGTCCGCCCAACTACTCTGGTCTTGAGCGTATGCTCATGGGCTGGCAGACGCCCATAGAACTGACCGAGCCCGCCACTATTCGCGGCATGATGCCCCTGAGCGAGGGAGGCCCCGTCTATATGATCAAGCACACCGACAATGAGTACTATCTGCTTGAGAACCGCCAGTGGACGGGGTGGGATGCCCGATTGCCCGGAAGGGGACTTGTCGTCTTCCATGTTTGTTTCGACAACTCCAGGTGGAGGGCCAATACCGTCAACAACAAGGTCAGTCAGCGCGGCTACCAGCTCGTCTGTGCCGACAATCTCGACTACGACGCATGGGACAACATCATCGGAGAGGGAGTCAGCCCTTATGTCAAAGGGCACAACCGTCATCTCAGCACGGCAGCCTATCCCTGGACCACCGACTCTACCGACTTCGTCAACGATTGTCTCGACGACAACTCAACGCCCGCATCGCTGATGTATTTTAACAACCAGGCCGGCAGCAAGAACCTGTCGAAGCCAATTTCCAATATCCAGGTTGCTGATGACGGCACCGTCTCCTTCGATTTCATGGGTGGCGATCCGACTGACATTGTCGATCGTCCGGAGCTGTCGACCGGCACCCCGGCCCCGATAGCCATCTTTGACCTCAGTGGCCGTCAGGTCACGTCGCAGCGTCCCGGCCGTATTTATATCATCCGCTATTCAGACGGCACAACAAGAAAAGTGGTGAAGCGTTGAGGCTTCACCACTTTTTTCTACTTCGATACTTCGATATTCCGAGATTCCGACATTCCGGGAATTAATTCCTGAACACGAGCCCATCGCCGAACTCGTCGATGATGATAGGCTTCGTGCGGTCTATCTCGTCGGCCAGAATCTTGCGCGACAGGTCGTTGAGCACCAGCTGCTGGATGGCGCGCTTCACGGGGCGGGCGCCAAAGTCGGGGTCGTAACCCTCTTCGGCCAGATAGCTGATGGCTTGAGGCGTCGTCTGTAGCTCGATGCCCTGCGGTGCCAGCATGTCGGTGACGTGCTTCATCTGCAGGCGCACCACGTCGGCTATCTGTTCCTTCGTAAGCTGCTCGAAGGTGATGATTTCGTCAATACGGTTCAGGAACTCCGGCCGCATCGTCATGCGAAGCTGCTCACGGGTGGCGTTCGAGGTCATGATGATGATGGTGTTCTTGAAGTTTGCCGTACGCCCCTTGTTGTCGGTCAGACGGCCGTCGTCCAGCACCTGTAGCAGGATGTTGAAGACGTCGGGGTGGGCCTTCTCTATCTCGTCGAACAGCAGCACCTGATAGGGCTTGCGCCTGACGGCCTCCGTCAGCTGTCCGCCCTCATCGTAGCCGACGTAGCCCGGAGGTGCACCGATGAGTCGGCTGACGGTGTGCTTCTCCTGATACTCCGACATGTCTATACGTGTCATCATCGTCTCGTCGTTAAACAGGTATTCGGCCAGCGTCTTTGCCAGTTCCGTTTTACCCACACCCGTGGTGCCGAGGAAGATGAACGAGGCGATGGGGCGCTTCGGGTCTTGCAGACCGGCACGTGAGCGGCGCACAGCATCAGAGACGGCGCTGATGGCCTCGTCCTGACCAATGACGCGTTTGTGCAGCTCTTCTTCCAGATGCAGCAGCTTCTCGCGGTCGCTCTGCATCATTCGGCTCACGGGGATGCCAGTCCAGCGGCTCACCACCTCAGCGATGTCATCGGCAGTAACCTCTCCCTCCAGACCTCCACGAGGGGAGTCTTTCAGCTGCGTCTGCAGGGTGTTCAGTTCTTCCTCCTTCTGTTTCAGCAGACCATACCGTATTTCGGCCACACGTCCGTAGTTGCCTTCACGTTCGGCACGTTCTGCCTCAAACTTCAACTGTTCTATTCCCTCCTTCACTTGTTGATATTTATCGGATAGACCTTTCTCGCTCTCCCATTGTGCACGCATCGCAGTCTCCTGTTCCTTCAATTCGGCAATCTGTTTCTCCATCTGCTGCAGTTTCTGTTGAGAGACATTAGTGTCCCCCTCAGGGGACGAAAGGGGGGCTTTGACTTCCCGTTTGATGCTTTCCCTTTCTATCTCTAACTGGGCGCGCTTTCTGATAATCTCGTCGAGTTCCTCAGGCACCGAGTCGCGCTCCATGCGCAGCTTGGCGGCAGCCTCGTCCATCAGGTCGATGGCTTTGTCGGGCAGGAAGCGCTCGCTGATGTAGCGCTCCGAGAGCTTGACGGCGGCGATACAGGCGTCGTCCTGTATGCGTACCTTGTGGTGGTTCTCGTAACGTTCCTTTAAGCCGCGCAGGATGGAGATGGCCGACAGCTCGTCGGGCTCGTCGACCATGACCGTCTGGAATCGGCGCTCCAAGGCCTTGTCCTTCTCGAAGTACTTCTGGTACTCGTTCAGCGTCGTGGCACCGATGGCGCGCAGCTCGCCGCGAGCCAGCGCCGGCTTCAGGATGTTGGCGGCATCCATAGCGCCCTCACCACCGCCGGCACCTACCAGCGTGTGGATCTCGTCGATGAAGAGGATGATGCGGCCCTCGGCCTTCGTCACCTCGTTGATGACACTCTTCAGACGCTCCTCAAACTCACCCTTGTACTTGGCACCGGCCACCAGCGCACCCATGTCGAGCGAGTAAAGCTGCTTGTCCTTCAGGTTCTCAGGCACGTCGCCGCGGACGATGCGTCCTGCCAGTCCCTCGACGATGGCCGTCTTACCTGTGCCGGGCTCACCAATCAGGATGGGGTTGTTCTTCGTGCGGCGCGACAGAATCTGGAGCACGCGGCGTATCTCGTCGTCGCGGCCGATGACCGGGTCGAGCTTTCCCTGACGGGCCAGTTCGACAAGGTTCTTGGCGTACTTCTCCAGCGACTGATAGTTGTCGTCGGCACTCTGCGACTTCACCTTCTGGCCTTGGCGCAGTTCCTGAATGGCTTTCTGCAGGTCTTTCTCCGTGCATCCGGCATCCTTCAGTATGCGCGAAGCCGTACTGTTGACGTTGAGCAACGCCTGTAGCAGCGGTTCCACCGACACGAACTCGTCGCCCTCCTTCTGGGCGATGTCTGCCGCTTTCATCAATACCTTGTTACCGTCGCTTGAGAGATACGGCTGTCCGGCACCCTCCACGCGGGGCAGGTGTTTGATTTCCTGATCCACGAGCAACTCTATCTGCTGGCCGTTCACGCCGAGTTTCTGGAAGATGAAGGTGCATACGTCCTTCGCCTTCTCCAATATGCCTTTCAGCAGGTGTACGGGTTCGATGGCCTGCTGGCCGTTCAGCTGTGCGCGGTTAACTGCCTGCTGCACAGCCTCCTGGGCTTTAATGGTAAACTTGTCTAATGTCATAAGTTTGTCCTCCTATATTATTTTAGTTTTACACGCTGATTTGTCGCTATTACTGTCAATACGCGCACAAACTATGTGCCGAAATGTGGAAAACCGACAAAATGACAATCGTTTCTGACGTTTTGTCGGTCTCGCTTATTCGTTCAATAACTCTGCCGAAGGTACTCCCCCTCGAGAAAACTCAAATAACATTTGGTTTTCTTCTCGCTTATTCGTACCTTTGCACTCTGTATTGGATTATCGACGAATGAGAAACCTGTTCTGTAAGTGGTGGAAAGTGGGATTGTCTGCAGTGTTCGGCATTGTGGTCTTCACGCTGTGCTTCTTCCCCCTGCGTGCTCTGATGAACTACCATGAGCAAAGCCATTTGTTCAGGTGGACGGGTGTCTATTTCCGCCATCAGCTGTCGTCATGGGACGGACTGCTGGAATATCTGGCTTCGTTCGTCACGCAGTTCTTCTACGTCGGCTGGTTGGGAGCTCTCGTCGTAGCATTGCTGGCCGTTGCAGCCCAGATGTTGGTTTGGCTATTGATGCGTGCGTTGAGACTCCGACGTTCATGGCTTTATCCTTTAAGCTTTGTGCCGGTCCTCCTCATGCTGTATGGTATGTTGATACCGCAGCACTACAGGGACAGTGCCGCGTTTCGAGAGATTGTGGAATATGACTTCCTGATGCGCACACACCAGTGGCAGAGGCTGGCTGAAAGGTCGGAACAACAGTCACCCCAGACCGAACAGGGAATCCGTGCCACTAACCATGCACTGGCTATGCAGGGCAGACTGCTCGACGAACTGTTCTTTTACCAGCAGACGAGCCCGAAAGGCTTGCTTGCAGATGACCAGCAGCAAGAGCCTCTGTCCTATTACTCGCTGAGCGATATTTACCTGCGGTTAGGGTTCATCAACGAGGCAGAGCGACTGGCCTTCAACGCTAAGCAGTATCTGCCTGATCATCATAAGAGCGGACGCGCCTTCCGGCGTCTTGCAGAGACTAATATCATCAATGGAAATTATACCATTGCCAAGAAATACCTGAACTATCTCCGGTCAACGCTATACTATGGCTCTTGGGCCAGAAACTGGCTGAAAAGGCTGGGCGACGAGGTTTATACGGAGCAGCAGTATGGTAGCATGCGACGCCATCGTACGATGCAGGTGAATCACCTGATAGCCGCCGACAAGAGCATCATGCTCGCCGAACTGGTGCAGCAGGACAGTACCAACCAGCTGGCAATGGACTATCTGCTGGCCTACGACCTCCTGACCCTGAAGTACGAACGGGTGCTGGAACACCTGCGGTGGGGGCAGCGATTGGGCTATTATGCGCCGATGGCACCACGTGCCGTCCAGGAGTGCATCATGGGTAGTTGGGTGCTCTTTCATCCCGATGCAAAGGAACTGCCTATCCCCATCAGCCCGGAAGTGTATGAGTCAACAGGCTCTTTGATGCAGACCATTGTCAAGACGCAGAGCTTCGACGACCCTTCGTTCAACGTGCTGCCTTTCTCGCAGTCGTACTGGCATTACCGGATTGTGGTTTTACGTCATCAAAACAGTATGAACCCATGAAGCAGCTGATATGTCTTTTGCTCGGAGTCGTTTGTCTCGCAGGCTGTAATACCAGCCCCCGGCAGCCTGTCGTGGACAACAGTTTGCCTGCTATTGTGCCCGACTACGTAGGGGTGGAGATACCGGAAGGCATTGCTCCTCTCAACTTCTATATGGCAGACGATGGTGTGGACAGGGTGGATGTGACGGTGGTTGGTGCCAGAGGTGGAGCACTTCATGCCAACGGTGCTTATGCCGACTTTGATCTGGATGAGTGGCACGAGCTGACTCGTCAGAATCGTGGCGACAGTCTGCTGGTGACGGTCTGTGCCCGACGTGATGGCCAATGGACTCAGTATCGCACATTCCCGGTCTATGTCAGCACTGACAGCTTAGGCGAGTGGGGGCTCACTTACCGACTGATTCCTCCTGGCTATGAGGCTTGGGGACAGATGGGTATCTATCAGCGTAACCTTGCCAATTTCGAGCAGTCGGCTGTCGTTGATAACCGCCAGATGGACGGACAGTGTGTTAACTGCCACACGCCCAATCGTACCCAACCTCAGCATTTCACCTTTCATGTCCGTGGCCCTCATGGGGCTACTGTCGTCAGCATTGATGGACATGCGGAGGTCTTGGAACCTCAGAACAAGGAACTGGGAGGCGGCATGGTTTATCCCTACTGGCATCCCTCTGGCCGCTACATAGCCTATTCTACTAACAAGACCCACCAGAACTTCCACCAGCGGAGCGACAGGCGTGTGGAGGTGTACGACGAGCACTCCGACATCATCATCTATGCTCCCGACAAGCACGAGATACTGCTTGACAGCATCCTGGCTTCGAAGGAGATGCTGGAGAATTATCCCGTTTTTTCACCTGACGGAAAGACGCTGTATTACTGTGCCGCCCATCGTGTAGACAGCGTTTGGAAGAACTATCAGCAGGTGAAGTATAATATCTGTAGTATCGGTTTTGACCCGCAGGATGGACGATTTGTCGGTACTCCAGATACGCTTGTCAATGCCCGTCAGGCTGGTCAGAGTGCAAACATGCCACGTCTCTCTTACGACGGACACTTCCTTCTATATACGGTGTGTGATTACGGGTGTTTCCCCGTGTGGCATCCTGAGGCCGACTTGTGGCTGTTGAACTTGCAGAGTGGTAAGGCTTATCCGTTGGCAGAGGCAAACAGCAGCGACTCGGAGAGCTTTCACAATTGGAGTCTTAATTCGCGCTGGATAGTGTTTACCAGCCGTCGCGATGACGGTCTCTATACTCAATTGTATTTGGCGCACATCAGTGCCGACGGGCGTTCCTCGAAGGCTTTCCGTCTGCCGCAGCGTAATCCCAAGGAGTTTGATGCGGAGACCGTCTGTGCGTTCAATACCCCGGATTTCACCTCGGAATCTGTCACCATCAATCGTCAGTATCTCTATCAGACAATCATGAGCGCAGACCGGAAAGGTCATACGCTCATGATCAAGTAGTCTTCTCGTCGTTTATGACGGTTACATCGTCACTTCCACGGTGTGCTTACCGGTCGAGTAGGGGATGAGCGTTCCCTCGACGGGCGAGCCGTCGAGCACAATCTGCTTCACGCCCTTCTGCTGTCCGTTGGGGTGGACGGTAATCTCGTAGTCGGCATCGCGGAACTTACGGTTGACGGTGTAATCGCAGGCCACATCAGGCAGGCAGGGGTCGATACGTAGACCGTCGTAGTCAGGCTTGACGCCGAGGATGAACTCCGACACGGTGTACCACATCCAGGCGGCGGTTCCCGTCAGCCACGAGTTCTTGCCCTCGCCGGGGCGTGCAGCATCCTTACCGGCCACCATCTGACAGTTCACATAGGGCTCCACCTTGTGCAGCGTCTGGTACTTCTCCTCAACATACGAGGGCAGGATTTTGGCGTAGTGGCTCCAGGCGTCGTTGCCTCTGCCGGCCAGGCACTCGCCGATAATGACCCAGGGATTGTTGTGGCAGAAGATGCCTGCGTTCTCCTTATAACCTTCTGGGTATGAGCTGATTTCTCCGTATTCGTAAATGTATTTCGTGAAGGCAGGGTTGTTCAGCACCATGCCGTGCTCGCACTCCAGATATTTCTTGCACGAGTCGAGGCTCTTGGCAACCATACCCTCCTCGGCACCAATCTCGGCCATTGTGCACCAGCCCTGCGACTCGATGAAGATCTTGGCCTCCTCGCATTCGTTAGAGCCAATCTTGCGACCATAGAAGTCGTAGGCGCGCAGATACCACTCGCCGTCCCAGCCGTGCTTCTTCACAGCCTCAATCATCGCGTCGACAGCCTGCTGCATACGGGCGGCCTCATCATGCTTTGCGATTTTGTTGCAAAGCGCTACGTAGTCTTTACCAGTCACTACGAACAGTCCGGCAATCATCAGCGACTCAGCCTTGGTGCCTTCGCTCTTGTTCTCGGTGGTCTGGAAACTCTCGTTGGGGTCCCACGAGAAGCAGTTCAGGTTCAGGCAGTCGTTCCAGTCGGCACGGCCGATGAGCGGCAGCATGTGTGGGCCGAGGTTCTTGATGACGTGATCCATCGACACCTTCAGGTGCTCGAAGAGTGTCACCTCGGTGCCGGGCTCGTTGTCGAAGGGCACCATCTCGTCGAGAATCGAGAAGTCGCCTGTCTCCTTGATATAGGCCACGGTACCGAAGATGAGCCAGCAGGGGTCGTCGTTGAAACCGCCACCGATGTCGTTGTTGCCGCGCTTGGTCAGCGGCTGGTACTGGTGGTAGCAGCCGCCGTCGGGGAACTGTGTCGAGGCAATGTCGATGATGCGCTGACGGGCGCGGCTCGGAATCTGGTGCACGAAGCCCACGAGGTCCTGGTTGGAGTCGCGGAAGCCCATGCCGCGGCCGACGCCGCTCTCGAAGAACGATGCCGAGCGCGAGAAGTTGAATGTCACCATGCACTGGTACTGGTTCCAGATGTTCACCATGCGGTCGAGCTTGTCGTTGCTCGTGCGTACCTTATATATATTAAGCAGCTGGTCCCAGTAAGCGCAGAGCTCGGCAAACGCCTTGTCCACTTTCTCGGTGGTGTCAAGCTCGGCAATCAGGGCGTGGGCCTTCTTCTTGTTGATGACCTGTGGCGCCTCAAACTTCTCATCCTGCTCGTTTTCGATGTAACCCAGTAGGAACACGAAGTCCTTCGCTTCGCCGGGCTGCAGCGTAACCTCGATATAGTGCGAGGCGATGGGGCTCCAGCCGTGGGCATGCGAGTTGCGGGGCTTGCCCTCCATCACTGCGTCGGGGTTGCTGAACTCGTTGTAGAGGCCGACGAAGGTCTCGCGGTCGGTGTCGAAGCCCTGAACGGGGGTGTTCACATGATAGAAGGCGTAGTGGTTACGACGCTCGCGGTACTCGGTCTTGTGGTAGATGGTGCTACCCTCAATCTCCACCTCGCCAGTCGAGAAGTTGCGCTGGAAGTTCTCCATGTCGGTGGCAGCGTTCCAGAGACACCACTCTTCAAACGAGAAGAGCTTCAGCTGCTTGGGCTCTGCTGACTCGTTCTTCAGCGTCAGCTTCTGCACCTCGCACCACTTCTTCAGCGGCACAAAGAAGAGCACAGAGGCCTCGACGCCGTTCTTGCGACCCGTGATGCGAGTGTAGCTCATGCCGTGGCGACACTCGTAGAAGTCGAGGGGCGTCTTGCAAGGCTTCCATCCCGGGTTCCAGACGCTATCGCCATCCTTGATGTAGAAGTAGCGTCCACCGTTGTCCATCGGCACGTTGTTGTAACGATAGCGGGTGATGCGGCGGAACTTGGCATCCTTATAGAACGAGTAGCCGCCGGCTGTGTTCGAGATGAGTGAGAAGAAGTCCTCGTTGCC
>CAMVPA010000038.1 GCA_947169245.1 uncultured Prevotellaceae bacterium | reverse complement strand
GCAGGAGCGGCGGCGGGAGCGGCCACGGCAGAAGCAGAAGCAGCAGGAGCGGCGGCGGCCATGGCGGGAGCAGCAGGAGCGGCAGCGGGAGCAGCAGAAGCGGCGGCAACGACAGCAGGAGCGGCCATGGCGGGAGCAGCAGGAGCGGCCATGGCGGGAGCAGAAGCGGCGGCCACGGGGGCGGCCACGGGGGCGGCGGGAGCGGGGGCGCTCTGTTCGCTGTGCTGCGGCGGTGCCGCAGCGTTCTCTCCCAGCACGAGCCGCCTATACCACTTGTTCGTGCTGGTTTTGAAACCGCGGATGATATCGCTGAGGTGCTGATCCATCTGCTTTTCCACAAAGAGGATGCCATGCAGATGGTCGGGCATTATCTGCAAGGAGACGGCAGTGACTTCAGGATGATGGTCGGTGACGGCGAACCACTCTTCCTGCACCTTCTGTCCCAAGGGCGACAGCTGAACATGTGCCGTGACCGCCTCGGGGTTCTCCGCCATCTCTCCGACAATCCGCCCTAAGAGGGGACGGTTCTCCGCCATCTCTCCGACGACCCGCCCTAAGAGGGGACGGCGCCCCTCCACGGTCATCGTGACGAGGTACAGGCGTCGTGAAGAGTAGTCGTGTCCCACACGACGGCGTGACATCGATGGTGTCCCCTCGACGGCGTATTTTCTGTGTGCGGCGTACTGTTCCTCTGTCATGGCTGTCGGTTTTTCATACTTCGACTGCAAAGATAGCGGTTTTACGTGACACCGCCAAACTTTTTCGGGACAAAAAAACGAAAGTGCCCAGCCTCACGGCTTGAGCACTCCCTTGGTTATGAGCAATTAAAATAGTTGATATATTTCTTTTCGGTTGTCTACCTCGACAGTCCGTTGAACGGAAATTCGCTGCAAAGGTATGGGGAAAACAGATACGCATCATTCTCGTTTGTCTCATTTGTTAGCCATTTTGTCTCATCGGCGCAAAAACAGCGCTAATCGTGAAGAATTAGCGCTGAGAAAGGAGCAACAGGGGCTGTTGCGCCGTCAACAGTTCCCAATCCTTGCTCATCTATACGTCCGTCCTGACAGACAATGGTATAGCGTCCCTGAGGAATGGTGACAGACTGCGTCACAGCACTGGGATTCAATATCACAACGATATTCTTCCACGTATCACCGCCTGCATTGTCCTTCAGACGGAAGGCGAGCACGTTGTCCGGCGTTTCCAGGAACTCGAGATGCTGGCGCACGAGGCCGGCGGAACCAAGGCGGAAGGCGGGATGGTTCTTCCTAAGGGCGATGAGACGGCTGTAGTAGTCGAAGACCTGCGGGTATCGCTCCTTATTCGTCCAGTTGAGCTGGTTGATGCTGTCGGGCGACTCGAAGCTGTTGTGTACGCCCTGCTTGGTGCGCAGCAGCTCCTCGCCGCTGAGCATGAAGGGAACGCCCTGGCTGGTGAAAACGGCCGTCTGAGCCAACAGGTCAAGACCGATGAGTTCTTTTTCTGGAATACCAGAGATCGAGGCCTTGAGACGATCGACAAGACACATGTCGTCGTGACAGCTGACATAAGCCATCATCTGCGTAGGCTCAGAGGCCCAAGGTGCCTTGGCATAATTAACCAATGACTGGTCTACCTGAGGATGCTCAATGCCGCCGACGATACCATACTTTATGCTTTCCTTAAGTGCGCCCATATCGGCCTCGCAATCATCGTGGGATGAGCGTCCCAGCCATCCCATCTTGGTATCATCTGAGAAAGGACCACGCAGGGCATCACGCAACTCATCACTGAAAGCGGCGATACGCGGCAGCTGCGGTATATTGGCCTTCGTGGCCAGCTGCTCGCTGGGAAGGGCACAGGCGCCAGCGCTCCAGCCCTCGCCATATATAAAGATAGTGGAATCGATGGCATCGAGCTCACGGCGGATGGTGTTCATCGTCTCAATGTCGTGACAGCCCATCAGGTCGAAGCGGAAGCCGTCGATGTGGTATTCGTTGACCCAGTACTTGACGGACTCGATCATGAAGCGGCGCATCATCGGCTGCTCACTGGCCGTCTCATTGCCGCAGCCGGAGCCATTGCTATATATCGGGGGTACGGGGGTGCGGGGGTGCGGGGGTACGAGATTACCATCTGTGCTTAAACTTTCCTCGTGCCCCCGAGCCTCCGTGGCCCCGGACTCCCGAACCGTACGATAGTAGTAGTCGGGATAGGTGCGCTGGAAGTTGGAGTGGTCGATGTCGTAGGTGTGGTTATAGACGACGTCGAGGATGACGGCGATGCCTGCCTTGTGGAGCGCCTGCACCATCTGCTTGAACTCGCGGATGCGGCAGAGCGGGTCGGTGGGGTCGGTGCTGTAGCTGCCCTCCGGCACGTTGTAGTTCACGGGGTCGTAGCCCCAGTTATACTGCGGCACCGCCGCAGCACAGCCAACAGACGGGGCGGAGGACGAGGAGGGAACGGAGGACGAAGACGGAACGGAGGACGAAGACGGAACGGAGGACGAAGACAGAACGGAGGACGAGGACGGAACAGAGGACGAAGACAGAACGGAGGACGAGGACGGAACAGAGGACGAGGACGGAACAGAGGACGAAGAGGGGGCGGAGGACGAAGAGGGGGCGGCCATTACTGGCACTTTCGTTTCGTCGATGGAGCCGAAATCGTAGCTGGGCAGGATATGCACGGCGTTAATACCGAGCTGCTTCAGGTGGTCGATGGCCCAAGGCTCGGTGAGTGCCAGGAACTTACCGGGATAGCGGGCGTCGGGACGTGCTATGGAGAAGTCGCGGTGGTGCATCTCGTAGACGACAATATCCTGGGCGGCACGGCGCACGGGCTTATCGCTCTCCCACCCTTCCGGGTCGCTGTCGCGCATGTCGACGACCACGGCCTTCTGGCCGTTCACCGTCACCGCCTTGGCAAAGACGCCCGGCGACGCCTGCCCGTTGACGACAAACTCGTAGGTCTTGCCCTTGTGGTCGCCCTTAGCCGTAACAGTCCAGATACTGTCGTTGTCGAGCTGCATCTGCAGGCTGTCATCGCCAAGGCGCACATAGCAGTCGGCATCGGCCGGGGCAAAAAGGCGGAACACGGTCTCGCTGGGCGAGTAGGTCATCTCGTCGAAGCGGAAAGCCTCCTGGCCTGAGCTACAAGCTATCGTCAGCATACACAACAATATATAATATAACTTCCTCATAGATATTTGTTTTTATGTCACACCATCCACCGTTGTCTTTACCTAACCATCAGGCTGATGGCGAAGCCACCGCCGGGAGCCTCCTTGATTTTCAGCGTCTGCCCGGCCTTCACCGTCTTCTTAGTGATGGTGTAGGCCTGCGGATTCTTCTCGTAGTGGGCATCGGGAGCATCGGCGTAGATGGTGCAGTCGTACTTACGTCCCTTGTCGAGGAAGTCGAGCTTGACGACGGCGGTATGGCCGTTCTCGTCGCACTTGCCGCCGATGAACCAGTTGCTGGTACCCTTGGCCTTACGGGCCACAGTGATATAGTCAGCCGGTTCGGCCTCTATGTAGCGGCTGTCGTCCCAGTCGCAGGCCACGTCGCGGATGAACTGGAAAGCGTCGTCGAAACGCTCGTAATGCTCAGGCAGGTCGGCAGCCATCTGCAACGGCGAGTACATCGTCAGGTAGAGGGCCAGCGAGCCGGCAATGGTGATGCGTGCCCAGCTGGTGTTGTCACTCCACTCCGAGAGACGTGTCACGAAGATGCCGGGGGTGAAGTCCATGGGACCACCCTGCAGACGGGTGAACGGCAGGATGCACGTATGGTCGGGACGGCTGCCGCCGAAGGCCTCGTACTCCGTGCCACGGGCACTCTCGTTACCGACAAGGTTGGGATAGGTGCGGCAGAGACCTGTCGGACGCGTCGCCTCATGGGCGTTCACCATGATATGGTGCTTGGCGGCCTCCTTGACCACATAGAGGTAGTGGTTGTTCATCGACTGTGAGTAGTGGTGGTCGCCACGAGGTATGATGTCGCCCACATAGCCCGTCTTCACGGCATCATAGCCGTACTTGTTCATCAGCTGGAAGGCCTTCTCCATGTGGCGCTCGTAGTTCTGCGTCGACGAAGAGGTCTCATGGTGCATCAGCAGCTTCACGCCCTTGGAGTGGGCGTAGTCGTTGAGCATCTTCAGGTCGAAGTCGGGGTACGGTGTCACGAAGTCGAAGACGTCGCGCTTCCACATGTTGGCCCAGTCCTCCCAGCCTACGTTCCAGCCTTCGACAAGCACCTCGTCGAGACCGTTCTTGGCGGCGAAGTCAATATAGCGCTTCACCTTCTCGTTGTTGGCGGCATGGCGGCCGTTGGGCTTCACCTTGGTCCAGTCAATCTGGTCAAGCTTGATGCTGGGGAACTCGTCGGTGTAGTTCCACGACGACTTGCCGACAATCATCTCCCACCACACGCCGCAGTACTTCGTGGGGTGAATCCAACTGGTATCCTCAAGCTTACACGGTTCGTTGAGGTTCAAGATAAGGTTCGACGACAGCATGTCGCGGGCATCGTCGGAGACCATCACCGTACGCCACGGCGTCTCGCAGGGTGTCTGCATGGCACCCTTCAGCCCTGTAGCGTCGGGCGTCAGGTGGCTGACGAAGGTGAAGGGCTTCGGCAACGCCGCAGCACTGCCGACAGTGGGGGCGGGGGTATAGACATTGCTATTACCTTCGAGCTTCGTGGTCAGTGCCTTGGTCTCGGCATCCACCAGCTCCAGGTGCATCGTGGCATAGTCGGCACAGGCGGCCTCGTGGATGTTGATATAGAGATTCCGTCTCTCACCGTCTATGTCAATGGCGTCGGTCTTCATCTGCAGCGACGTCTGCACGCCGGTCGGGCTGAAGACAGCCACCGACGAGTTAGTCCAGTTCACGGCCTGCTTCATACGGCCACGGATCTCGCTGAGCTTCGTCTGCTGCGTCTCCTGCTCCTGCGTGTCGTAGTCGCCAGGCAACCACCAGGCAGTATGGTCGCCCGCCATCGCGAACTCCGTCATCTCTTCCTTGATGAGGAAGTAGTTCAGGTCGTTCTGCTGCGGGAACTCGTAGCGGAAGCCGATACCGTCATCGTAGACGCGGAAGCGGATGATCATCTGGCGGTTGTACTGTCTGTGGGCACGCCGGGGCTCCCCCGGCTTGGCAGCCATGGGCTGCAACCACTGCTGTGTCAGGGTCACTGCCAGCTCGTTGTAGTGGTTGCGGATGGTGGCTGTCTCACCCCAGACGGGGCGCCATGTCTCGTCGAAGGTCGTGGTCTCCTCTTTGGAAACCGTGAAGCCGTACATCAGGTCGTGCTCCTGCATGCCTAACGAGGCATGCTTATCCTGAGCCAGCTCAAGTCCGAGGTGCGAGGGCAGCACGACAGGCCGTCCCTTGTACGACATCTCGTAGACAGGCCGCCCGTCCTCGTCCACTGAGAACGACAACGCTATATTGCCATTAGGCGACTTGACGGTAGCTGCCTGTAGCATTAGCGGCAGCAACAAGAAAAGCGAAAGAATCTTCTTCATAGTTGTCCAAGTTGTCTTTATTTACGACCGCTCTGTACAACCAGCGTCTTGACTTCCTCGTTGAACTCATCGGCCGCCAGGAGCTGCTCCAGGCTGAGGTGCATGCGGTAGCGCCAGTAGTGGCGGGGATTAGCAGGTATGTTGATGCGCTCGGCGTTCTGGTCGGGCAGGCGCAGCTGCTCGTCAATGGAGAGCCAGTCCTGCAAAGACAGCAGACAGAGCATTGAGGGTGACGTCAGGTGGCGGCTGACGATGTCCTTGGCCAGCCATCCCGGCAGCGGGTGCGGAGCCTCGCCGCCACGATGCAGAATTGAGGAGAAGTAGTCCTGCGTGCGTTCCTCGTCCTCGTCCCACCACTGTCGCAATGTCGGCATGTCGTGAGTCGAGATGGTGCAGACGGAGCGATAGGGATTATGACTCAGACGTCCGAAGCGGTACTTAGACTCCTTGGGCATCGACTGTATCTCCAGTGAGAGGATGCGCAGCTCGTTCATCACCCAGGGCACGCAGTCGGGCACCATGCCGAGGTCCTCGGCACAGACGAGCATACGCGTGGCCTGCGTCAGCCGCGGCAGTTTCTTCATAGCCTCCTGATACCAGAACTGGTTGTTGCGGTGGTAGAAGTAGTCGTTGTAGAGGCGGTTGAAGTTCGTCTTCTCCTCTTCGGTCAGCTGTTCGTAGGCAGGCTGGAACTGCACGGCGATGCGCGGATGCCAGCGGTCGCTGCGCTTATGGTCGACGAGGAAGAGGTCGTCCAGATGTCCCTGGATGCCATAGGCCTCTATCTCCTCGCGGCTCATGCCGAGGGCGGGGGAAAACTGTCCCATCAGTCCCGACTTCTCGGGCACGGGAATCTCCCAGATGCGGAAGAAGCCCAACACATGGTCGATACGGTAGGCATCGAAGTACTGCGCCATCTTGCGGAAGCGGCGTACCCACCACAGGCAACCGTCCTTGAGCATCTCGTCCCAGTTATAGGTAGGGAAGCCCCAGTTCTGGCCGTCGGCCGAGAACGGGTCGGGCGGCGCACCGGCCTGACCGTTGAGGTTGAAGTAGCGCGGCTCAACCCATGCCTCGACGCCGTCGCGCGAGATGCCGATGGGAATGTCACCTTTTAATATCACGCGATGCGCGCGCGCATGCGCGTGAACCTCGCGCATCTGCCGGTCGAGGTGGAACTGGACGAAGAACCAGAAGTCGTCGGGCTTGGTCTTGCTGGCGCCGACAGGCCACTTCGAGAACTCCGCCGTGCCATACTCGTCGCGGTTGACACAGAAACGGGCATAGGGCTCCAGCCACTCGCGGTTCTCGTCGACGAACTGCTTGTACTCAGCCGAACGCTTGGTCTTCGCACCCTCCTGCTTGTAGACGAGACGCAGGTACTCCATCTTGGTACGGAACATGCGCTCGTAGTCAATCTGCGGCAGGGCGTTCAGCTCGCGGCGCAGCTGTTCGAAACGCTCACGCTCGGCCTCGTCCTTCAGCGGCGGCAGCTGACGCAGGTCGCAGTACTGCGGATGCAGCGCATAGATGCTGATGCTGTTATAGGGATATGAGTCCTGCCAGGAGCCCGTCATGTTCGTATCGGTGATGGGCAGTATCTGCAGGACACGCTGCAGTGTCTTGTCACACCAGTCTATCATCAGCTTCAGGTCGCCGAAGTCGCCCACGCCGAAACTTCCCTCACTGCGAAGTGAGAACACGGGGATGACCGTGCCAGCACCCTTCCACGGGAAAACGGGGAAGAAAGCCTGCGGCAGTTCATAGACCACCACCTCGTCGGCCTCCATCGGCGGTAGCGCCACCGTACGGTTCATGCCGTTCTCCCAGACCGGCGCGCCGTCACCCAGCGTTACGAACTTGAACTCGAAGGTCTGCGGCAGTGTGGCGGCATCGAGCGACACAACCCACTCGTTGGACTCATGCTCGGCCATTGACAGCGCACGCCGTGCCTCCCAATTGCCCAAGGCAGCACCACCGCCGATGACGCCGAGGCGCTCGTTGGCACGCAGCTGCGGGGCGCGCACCTTCAGACGGACGGTACGGCTGTACTCCGAGGCGGTGCTGAGCTGACGCTCGCGCTTGTTCACGCAGTCGGTAAAGGCCGACGAGTACATATACGAGTCCTCGGGGATGTCTATCCAGTGGTCATAGACGGTATAGCTCGTGGCCAACGTGGCGGCAAACTCCAGACGATGGGTCTCGACAAGCCACTCATGGCGCACCTGCTCGTCGCCACGCATCAAGGCGTAATAGTAGTCGATATATGTGCCGGGCTCCAGTGCCTTCGTCAACTCGCACGTCCAATGCAGACCATCGTTGGTCGTCATGCAATGTTGCTCCGTCTGTTCATTGCCTGTCAGAATGTTAAGCATCAGCTCCTCGCCGAAGGTCGTCTGATACTCCAGATTGAATTGTAACCTCATAGTATTTTCCGGGTTTTAGTTGTTGCAATGGCAAAGGTACGGAATAATTCGATCGGGTGCAACTATGGGATGCCGGTTTGTGGCGATTTTAGCGTGCAACCGTTTGCGCAGTTCGCGCCCGGCTCATGCGCGTGTGCGCGCGCATAATATATTGGTAAACACGAAAAACACCTGCACTTCTTGCACTTATTGCACTTGGCAAGCGTGCAGGAAGTGAGGGAAGTGCAGGACAAAACGGCTATTCCATACTATAATGCAGATGAAAGACAACTGCTCGCAGAAAAAGACAACGTCCCAGGCCGTGGGACGTTTCTGCGGCGGCCCCGGAGAAGTCTGCGGCGGCCCCGGGGAAGTCTGCGGCGGCCCCGGAGAAGTCTGCGGCGGCCCCGCAGAAGTCTGGGAGGCCGCCGCAGAATCCTGAGACGAGGGATGATTAGCGCTTTTTGATGTAGTCGTTGTAGACCTTAATGCCAAAGACGATAAGGCTACAAGTGGTCGTGATGAGGTTAGTGATGAAGAGCGCCCACAGCACATCGGGCTTGTGGAAGAGGCCCTGCAACATGAAGCAGGCACCACCAATACCCATCATCAGAAACGTTGGCAGGGCGATGCCGTCGGTGTTACGCGTACGGATAGTTTCAATAGCCTGGGGCATGTAGCCCAGGATCATCGTGATGCTGGCAAGCCAGCCACAGATCTCATAAAAAGCAGTCTGTTCCATAAATAAAAAAGACAACTATTTATTTGGACTTAATCTCTTTGGGTAAGAAGACAACTTAGACAACTAAGGACAACTCTTATTTGGACTTGATAGCAAAGACACAGAGGGCGCCGACAAACAACAGTGCGCCAGCCACATACATCATGGAGTACTGATGGCTGCCCACAAGCATGAGTACCGTGCCGCCCAATGCTGCCGCCACAATCTGCGGTATGCAGATGGTGCAGTTGAAGAGCCCCAGGAACGTACCCATGTACTTACTGCCCTCAAGGGCATTAGTGACAAGGGTGAAGGGCATAGAGAGCATGGCTGCCCAAGCAAAACCAATGAGGAAATAGGGTATGAAGAGAGCGTACTGGTTGCCGAGGAAGGGTACCATGGCGAAACCGGCGCCACCAACCACCAACGACAGGGCATAAGCCACCTTGATATGACGGAAACGCGGCAGCATGACCGCCCACAGCATGGAGCCAATGGCCTGAACCATAAAGAGGATGCCCACCCAGTCGCCTGCTTCCTGGTAAGCCTTGGTGGCGGCATACTCGGCGTTGGACATATCAACGCCGAAGGCTGTCTCGGCAATAGAGCCGTTGGTATAGGTCCACATATAGAGGAACGCTGCCCAACAGAAGAACTGTACGAGTCCCACCTGCAGGAACACCCATAGTGCCTTGTTACGCGTTCCGCCAGCTGCCTCGGCGGTCTCAGCCTGCTGGCTCTGTGCCTGCTGCTGGAAAGCCGCCATCTCAGCTGGCGTATACTCTTTTACCGTCGCTGTGGTATAAATAACACAGAGTATCAGGATGACCGCACCGATATAGAACGACCATTTCACGGAGTCGGGCACGATGCCAGGCGCTGCCACGCTGGCAATACCGATGGCCGTGAAGAGATAAGGGAAGACATAGCCGACCAGACTTCCTGCATTGCAAAGGAACGACTGGATGCTGTAGGCCTTGGCCTTCTGTCGTTCGTTCACCATATCGCCCACCATCATCTTGAAAGGCTGCATAGCCATATTGATGCTGGTGTCGAGGAACATCAGCGAGAGCAGGCCAAAGGTCATGGCGCTCATGATGGTTATCTCGAGGTTGCCGGCGTTGGGCAACAGGCACATCACGGCCACTGCGAGGGCAGCACCCACAAAGAGATAGGGGATGCGTCGTCCGAAGCGCGTCCACGTCTTGTCGCTGAACAGTCCCACGAGCGGCTGCACGATCATTCCCATCAATGGAGGCAGTATCCAGAAGTAACTCAGGTTATGTGGGTCTGCACCCAGCGTTGCGAAGATGCGAGAGATATTGGCACTCTGGAGTGCATAGGCTATCTGCACTCCGAAGAATCCGAAGCTCAGGTTCCAGAGCTTCCAAAACGATAGATCAGGTTTCTGTTTCATAATATGTATTATCTTGTTGTTCCACGTATGACAAGTCGTGTGCGCACCACGCGCTTCTCGACCTTGTCCAAGGGAGACTGGCCCTCGACCTTGTCGATGAGGATGTCGGCAGCCTCCTCGCCAACCTGCTTGCCACGCTGCTCGACGGTAGTCAGCATGGGGTCGCAAGCCACGGCACGCTGGCCGTTGGTGAAGCCGCAGATGCTGATGTCCTCGGGCACGCGCAGCCCCATGCGCTTGACGGTATAGAGGATGCCGATGGCCGTGTCGTCGTTGACGGCAAAGAAGGCGTCGGGATAGCTGTCACCGTCGAAGAGGTCGGGCGTCATGATCTCGGCGTCCTGACGGTTGTCGCAGATGCGCACCAGCTGCTCGTCGACGGGCAGTCCACGCTTCAGCAAGGCATCACGATAGCCGTTATAGCGGTTCTTCGAAATCTCCAACTGCCGCGGTCCGCCGTAGAAGGCGATGCGGCGGCAGCCGGTTTCAATGAGGTAGGTGACGGCATTGAAGGCCCCCATGTAGTCGTCGACAACGACGCGGCTGGTGTCGATACCAGTGCAAATGCGGTCGTAGAAGACGATGGGGATGTGCGAGTCTATGAGTTTCTGGAAGTGGTCGTAGCGACGTGTGTCCTTGGCCTGTGAGACAATGACGCCGCACACCTTCTGACGGTGGAACATCTCACAGATACGGGCCTCGCGCTCGTACTGCTCGTTCGACAGCGCCACCATAATATAATACCCGCGCGCGATGGCCGCCTCCTCGATGCCGGTGAGGATACTGGAGAAGTAGTAGTGCGTGAACTCAGGCACGATGACGCCGATGACACGCGAGGGCTGTACCCGGCTGTGTCGCAGCGACTCGGCCAGCACGTTGGGCGTGAAGTTATGGTCGCGTGCAAACTGCTGGATCATGCGGCGGCGCTCCACGCTGATGCGCGGAGAATCCTGCAGGGCACGTGACACCGTTGCCACCGAGATGCCCAGTTCGCGGGCAATGTCCTTCATCGTCAAAACACCTTTCTCTTCCATTTCAGGTTTTCAGCTTTTCTGCTGCAAAGGTAGATAATAATCCGACACGCTGTCCTTTCACCTTATTATATTATGTCGGAAGCCATGCGCAAACGTTTGCGCTTTCATTATAACGGTTTTTCACGCGAAAAAGTATAACAAGCGCGAAAATATCTTACCTTTGCGCCATCATTTATCACGCTAGAACTATATTCTAACACTAATACAACTAATGATGAAGCAGGTAAACATTCAACTACCATTCAGGATGATAGCCCTCGTTGTGGGCATCTTTCTGTCGATGGGAGCCTTTGCGCAGATCACTGTCAAAGGCCATGTAAAAGATGCTACTGGCGAAGCTATCATCGGCGCAACCATCCGCGTAGTCGGTACGCAGACAGCTACCATCAGCGACTTCGACGGTAACTTTACGCTGAAGGCCAACCAGGGAGCAGACATCTCCGTTTCATACGTCGGCTACCAGACTGCCACCGTGAAAGCTGCCGCCAACGTGGTTGTCACGCTGCAAGACGATGCCGCCGTGCTGGAGAATGTGGTCGTCATCGGTTACGGCCGCGCCAAGAAGAGCGACCTGACGGGCTCCGTCACCGCCATCAAGCCCGATGACAAGAACCACGGCTTGAACGTCAATGCCCAGGACATGATCAGCGGTAAGATTGCCGGTGTGAGTGTCATTGCCGGCGACGGTACCCCCGGTGGCGGCGCTCAGATCCGCATCCGTGGCGGTTCGTCGCTGAACGCCTCGAACGACCCTCTGATTGTCATCGACGGTCTGGCCATGGACAACTACGGTGTGCAGGGTCTGGCCAACCCCCTGTCGATGGTGAACCCGAACGATATTGAGTCGTTCACCGTCCTGAAGGACGCCTCGGCCACTGCCATCTACGGTAGCCGTGCCTCCAACGGCGTCATTATCATCACCACAAAGAAAGGCCGTTCGGGTCAGAAGCCCACCTTTAACTATAACGGCAACGTCTCCTTCAGCAACAAGAAGAAGACCACCGAGGTGCTCGACGGCCCCGAGCTGATGGCGTTTATCAAGAACCTCTATGGTGAGGACAGCGATGCCTATAACGAGCTGGGCTACCTGGACGCCAACGGCAACAAGCAGTATGCCAATACCGACTGGCAGGACGAGATATTCCGTACGGGCATCTCCACCGACCACAACGTGACGATGTCGGGCGGCCTGAAGAACATGCCCTACCGCGTGTCTGTCGGCTATACCAGCAACCAGGGTATCATCAAGACATCGAAGTTTGAACGCTACACAGGTAACTTCAGCATCTCACCGTCGCTGCTCAACGACCACCTGAAGCTGAACATCAACGGTAAGGGCATGGTGGCCAAGAACCGCTATGCCGACGGTGTCGTCGGCGCAGCCGTCGCCATGGACCCCACCAAGGCCGTCACCAGCGACAACGCCATCTATAAAGACTATTTCGGCGGCTACGTGCAGAACTTCACGTCAGCAGCCTACGAGGGCGGTGCCAACTGGAAGTACATGCCGAAGGGCACATCCAACCCCGTGGCCACACTTGAGCAGAACGACAGCCACGCCACGTCAAAGAGCCTCATCGGCAACATTGAGGCCGACTACGCCATCCACGGTTTCGAAGACCTGCACCTGCACATGAACGCCGCCATGGACCTCTCAACGGGTAAGCAGTGGTATGACCGCAGCCGCTATGGCACCGGCGCCTACTACTACGGCTATGACGGCTGGAACACCATGGATACCTACAACCTCCAGCTGTCGCTCTATGCCCAGTACATGAAGGACTTCGCGAAGATCCACCACTTCGACGCCATGGCCGGCTACGAGTGGCAGCACTTCCACAAGAAGACCGACTGGGGCGGCTACGGCACATGGCCGGCCGGCAACACCGTGCATGCCGAGGGCAGCCACCACGAGGATCCCGTGGAGCTGGGTACCATCACGAACTACATGACCGAGAACTACCTCGTCTCGTTCTTCGGCCGTCTGAACTACACGCTTCTGGACCGCTACATGCTGACCTTCACACTGCGTGCCGACGGATCGTCGCGCTTCAACTGGCTGGCTGGCAACGACAACCAGCAGTGGGGCTACTTCCCCGCACTGGCACTGGCCTGGCGCATGAAGGAAGAGGCCTTCCTGAAAGACGTCAAGGCGCTGAGCGACGCCAAGCTGCGCCTGGGCTGGGGTATGACCGGCCAGCAGGAGGGCATCGGCGACTTCACCTATATTCCCGTCTTCAAGCCCAACAGCAACACCCATGCCATGTATCCCGTGCTGGGCGACGGCACGACCTACCGTCCGCAGGCCTACAACCCGCACCTGACGTGGGAGAAGACCACCACCTGGAATGCCGGTGTCGACCTGGCATTCCTCGACAACCGCATCGAGTTCAATGTCGACTGGTACTACCGCAAGACGACCGACCTGATCAACACCGTCTTCGTGGCTGCCGGCTCGAACTTCCGTAACAAGGTGACCTCGAACATCGGTTCGCTGCACAACACGGGCTTCGAGTTCATGACTACCGTACGCCCCGTACAGACCAAGGACTGGCGCTGGGAGGTGAGCTATAACTTCACCTTTAACCACAACGAGATTGACGAGCTCATCGGCAGCGACGCCGAGGACTACTTCGTGGAGACCGGCGGCGGCCTGACCGGTACCGGTGGCAACGTTCAGGCACACACCGTGGGCAAGCCCATCAGTGCCTTCCACGTCTACCAGCAGGTGTACGACCAGAACGGCAACCCCATCCCCAACACGTTCGTCGACCGTAACGGCAACGGCTACCTGGACGGTGGCGACCGCTACTACTATTACAAGCCCGCCGCCGACGTGCTGATGGGCCTGTCGTCGAAGCTGCAGTACAAGCAGTGGGACTTCGGCTTCTCCGCACGCGCCAGCCTCGGCAACTACGTCTTCAACAGCTCTGCCTCCGGCTCCTCTAACGTCGGCTCAGGTGCTGTCTACACTAACGGCAACCTCAGCAACCTGCGTGTGGCTTCCGTCGAGCGCGGACTCACCAACGTGTCGCAACAGCAGTATGCCTCTGACTACTTCGTCGAGAACGCATCGTTCCTCAAGATGGACAACATCACGCTGGGCTACGCCTTCGACAAGCTCTTCGGCACTAAGCTGAACGGCCGTGTCTACGCTACGGTGCAGAACGTCTTCACCATCACCAACTACACGGGCATTGATCCCGAGGTGGCCAGCGGCGTCGACGGCGACATCTATCCCCGTCCTATGACCTCCATTCTTGGTGTAAGCCTGAACTTCTGAGAAAAAGCAAAACGGTAAACAAGTAAAAAAGACTATAGCTATGAAACTGAAATATATATTACCAGCCGCAGTGCTTGTCAGCGCCACCGTCCTCACGTCCTGCGTGAAGGACCTGGAGGTAGACAACATCAACCCGCAGGAGGTGTCAGACTTCAACGAGGACTATATCTTCAACAAGATCTACGGCAATCTGGTACTGACCGGACAGACTGGCCCTAACGGCGACTCTGACCTGGACGATATCGACGAGGGTACGTCGAACATGACCCGACTGATATGGAACCTCAACACGCTGACCACCGACGAGGGCCACTGCTGGTGGAACGACCCCGGCATGCCGGAGCTGAACCGCAACACGTGGACCAACTCGAACGTCATGATCAAGGCGCTGTACTACCGCCTGATGTTCGGCGTCACACTCTGTAACTTCTATCTGGAGAACGCAAGCGGCAGCGACGCCGCCACCAAGCAGAAGCGTGCCGAAGCCCGTTTCATGCGCGCCCTCCACTACTTCTACCTGATGGACCTCTATGCCAACCCGCCGTTCCTCACCAAGCTGTCGAGCGAGAACGCACCGCAGATACAGCGTGCCGACCTCTTCCAGTTCCTCGAGAGCGAGCTGAAGGACATCATCGGCGAGGGTGACGGCGACGAGGTGCTGGCCGACGCCAAGAGCGTAGACTACGGCCGTGCCGACAAGGCTGCCGGCATGTTGCTGCTGGCACGCATGTACCTGAATGCAGAGGTCTACACCGGCACCGCACGCTGGGCCGACGCCAAGAAGTATGCCGAGCAGACCATCGGCACCAGCTACACGCTCTGCACCGAAGGCAAGGCTGGCTTCAGCGCCTACCAGCTGCTGTTCATGGGCGACAACGACACCAACGGCGCCCAGAACGAGATCATCCTGCCCGCCCTGCACGACGGCGAGCAGACGCAGACCTGGGGCGGCTCGCTGTTCATGATTGCCGCTCCCGTGGCTGAGACCATGAAGCAGGAGCACCTCTACGGCAGTGAGGACGACCCGCAATATGCAGGAATGGCCGCTGAAGACATTCCTCTGGCAGCCAAGGTCGTAGGCTACGGCACGACAGAGGCATGGGACATCGGTCTGCGTGCCCGCAAGGAGTTCTCGAAGGTGTTCTTCGGCAAGAACGCCTCGAACAACAGCATCACCAAGGGCGCTCCGAAGGATGTCGTACCGGCTGTGGGCGACGACCGCGCCATCTTCTACACCAGCACTCAGGACCTGAGCATCCAGAAGGAGGATAACAAGAACCATGGTCTCATCTACATGAAGTACAACAACATCCACTCGGACGGCACGGCCGGCCATCATGCCGGCGGACAGTTCGTCGACACCGACTACCCGATGATGCGTCTGGCAGAGGCTTACCTCATCTCGGCCGAGTGCGACGCCCGTGAGAATGACGGCAACTGCACGACTGCCGGCATAGAGCGCATCAAGGCGTTGCGCCAGCGTGCCAACGTGAAGACCGGCAACAAGTATGACGGCATCGGTGCCGACGCCCTCAACAAGGTCACCCTCGAGGACATCTTCCAGGAGTGGTCACGTGAGTTCGGCTTCGAGGGTATGCGCCGCATGGTGCTCATCCGCTGGAACCGCTTTGGCGGACAGACCGAATACACCTGGGAATGGATGGGCGGCTCACAGGCCGGCAAGCCGTTTGACAAGCGCTTCAACATCTTCCCCATCCCCGACAGTGAGTTGAACGCCAACCCGAACATCAAGCCGAACTATCAATAAGCAACCTTAAAACACGTAACAGATATGAAAAAGATAAGTATTTGGGCCACATTGCTGGTGGGAGCACTGTTCGTGACGGCCTGCGATGCCGACCGTGACGACAACCCCGTCATCGACCTGACCAAGACTCAGGAGCCCATCACGCTGAACTCACCGCTGTTTGCCAGCGGCACCTACGACCTGGAGAACACCGACTCCGTGCTGCTGACATGCACGACCCCCAACTACGGTTTCCCCGCCACGGTGACATACGTCGTACAGCTGTCGCTGAATGAGGACATGACGAAGCCCAACGAGCTGGCCACCACCTTCTCAAGCAACAGGATGGTCGTACCCGCCAAGGAGCTGGCTATAGCCACCACCAAGCAGATGATGGACAAGCAGAACCTCAAACAGGAGAACTTCCCTGTAGAGGCACCTGTCTACATCCGCATCCATGCGTTCATTGATGGTGTCGAGGGCTCAGAGGCCTTCTCGAATATTGTCAAGCTGAACAAGGTGAAGACAAAGTTCGCCCTGCCCGATGTGAAGGTGCCCGAACAGTTCTATGTCAACGGCCGGTTCACTGGCAACAACTGGGACAACGCCGTGCCCACACAGCCCGTCCACAGTGCCACCGACACCCACTGGCGCATCTGCTGGATTGACAAGGACGGCATCGACATCAGTCCTGCCAAGGGTCCTGCCAACTGGGCCGACGACTACATCACCACGACCTACAACAGCAAGACAGCAGGCTTCTCCGTCGACGAGAACGGCAAGGTGACTGCCGAGCAGGAAGGCTGGTACACCATGATTATCGACGGCACCTGCGACAACGACAAACGTACCATGAAGATGGACTTCTCCTTCCAGCCTGCCGAAGTATGGCTCATCGGCTCGAGCATCGTCAACCCCGACGCCGGCATCTACGGCAAGGACGATCCGGCCAACGGCATTGTGGCCAACTGCTGGAAAGAGAAGGAGCTGCGTGACAACTTCACTCAATACGTGAAGTTTGAGACACCTACCGACATGAAGGGCGAGTTCGTATCGCCGGCACTCACCAGTCCTGTCGACGGCGACGGCGGCACCCGTGCCTATGTAAAGATCAAGACCCACGACTGGTGGAAGTCCGAGTTCTTCGTGTTCAACAAGAAGATCGTCTACCGCGGTGCCGGTGCCGACCAGGAGCGTGTCAACGGTTCGGTAGGCCAGAAGGTACACCTCAACTTCTCTGACGACACAGGTGATTTAAGACAGTGATGAACCCCAAAAAGAAAGAAGTAATATGAAAAAGATACCATTTTTCCTGATGCTCGCCATCGCTGGCTGGTCGCTGACCGCCTGCGACGAGAGCTTCGACGACTACGCCCAGCCCGTGGTCTATCCGCAGGAGGCAACCATCACGATTGACGGTTTCGAGGCTACACCCACGGCAGCAGCCTCCAGCAACATCAATCTCGGCACCATGACCGAGGAGGCCATCCAGCTGTTTACGCTCAAGCAGGGCACGCTGCCCGAGGGCGTCACTCTGGAGAACGTCCGTCTGGAAGCATGGCCGGCCGACAAGACTGAATCCATCGCAACGAAGGTGAAGGCCACCGAGGACGGCATGGTGACCAAGGAGGAGCTGGCCAATCTGGTCTACACCTTCTACGGCAAGAAGGCCACCGAGCGCATCTTCACAGCCAAGCTCTTTGCTGACGCCGTGAAGGGAACGGAGGCATTGCTCATCACTCTGGGCGACTTCACCCTGAGGGTGACACCCGAGGAGGTGGAGAATCCCTACTATTACGTCTATGGCAACGCCACATCGGCCAAGAAAGAGGATGCCTACAAGACCATCATGACGCCCGACCCGACGAGCGACGTCATCTTCAGCTACACGACGAAGTACGTCAGCAGCGGCGACATGAAGGTATGGAACTCGAAGTACTGGCAGGAGGGCGTCAAGACCAACGACTTCTCGAAGCTCTACGGCTCGGGCGAGGAGAAGCCGACATCGTACAAGGGCCTGACCGGCAAGCTGGAGCAGGGACGCAACTCGTCCATCTTCTCGCCGACCAAGGAGTACTACACCTTCACCATCGACCTGGAGGCACTGACCTACACCTGGACGAAGCTGGAAGACCAGAACCCCACAAGCTACGATGTCATCTCACTCATCGGCATCGGTGGCGACTGGAACAACGACGTCGACATGGAGCCTGCCGACAAGGCCAAGCACAACTGGTTTGCCAAAGTGACCATCGCTGCCGAGACGCAGCTGAAGTTCCGTGCCAACCACGACTGGGCAGCCAACTGGGGCTTTGGCGACAGTGACGGCGAATGGACGGTCAACGACGACATCTGGGCCAAGACGCTGAAACAAGACGCCAAGAACATTGTCGTTCCGGCAGGCACGTACTACGTGTACTTCTGCGACATCACCGGCGCTGCACACTTCGTTCCTACAGAGTAAGAACACACCGCCCTATCGGTTTTGACAGGCGGGCACCATTCGTGGTGTCCGCCTGTTGCATGATGGCGAGGTGCGTGCAATCGATTACACACCATCTTTGTCCCTTTTTAACACAACAGAGTGACAACGTATGAGATAATTCTTTACCTTTGTCCCCGAAAACCGTTCGCAACGAAACGAATATACACAATAAACATTATTACAACTTTAAAACGAATGATTATGAAGAAAATCTTTACGCTTATCGTAATGCTGACTGCTGCCATTGGCATGCAGGCACAGGACACATGGACTGTAGCTGGTACCGAGGCTCTCTTGGGAAGTGGCTGGAGTGTTGAAGACACCAACAATGACATGACTTCTACCGACGGTACAATCTTTACCCTCGTTAAGAAGGACGTCGCCCTGAAGGGTGGTGGCAAGTACGAGTTCAAGGTGGTGAAGAACCACAGTTGGGACGAAGCTTACCCTGGCGAAAACGCCTTGGTTGAGATTGCTGAAGACGGCGCATACACCGTAACATTCACCTTTAACGCAGAAACAAAGGAGGTTAGCAGTGCTGCTGAGAAAACTGGTGAGGCTTCCTTTGGAGAGACAACATGGACGATTGCTGGTGTGGCAGCTATCTGTGGAAGCGAATGGGATCCGAAAGACACCTCTAACGACCTGAAGTCGACCGACGGCGTCAACTACACAATCGTCAAGACCGACCTCGTACTGGAAGCAGGCGTTTCCTATGCCTTCAAGGTGGTGGGCGACCACGATTGGGGTGAGGCTTATCCCGGCGACAACTACACCTTCACAGTGAACGAGACTGGCAAATACACCGTCACCATCAAGTTCAACAAGGACACCAAGGAGATTTCTGTCGAAACCGAGAAGACCGGTGACGCTGTCATTGCAGAAAAGACCTGGACCATCGCAGGCGTAGAGGCCCTGATGGGTTCGAACTGGGACAACACCGATACCAACAACGACATGACCAACATGGGCGACGGCACCTACCAGCTCGTGAAGAAGAATGTCGAGATGGAAGCCGAGAAGGAATACGAGTTCAAGGTGCTGGCTAACCACAGCTGGGGCGAGAACTACGGCGCCGACGGTGTGCCCGACGGTCCTAATGTAACTATTTCGGTCGAGACGGCAGGCGCCTACGACGTGACCTTCGTCTGGAACCCCGAGAGCAAGGAGCTCTATGCTACTGCCGAGGCTGCTAATCCCGAGTCGGTCAACAGCCTGAAGAGCAACTTCACTGCCAACAGCGCTATCTACAACCTGCAGGGTCAGCGCGTGAAGGCCAACTTCCGCGGCATCGCCATCAAGAACGGCCACAAGGTCGTGATTAAGTGAGAGAAGACCTAAGTTCGACACACCTTTTATCTAACTAATAACACAACAGCGGGCACCGCTCACACTTAGGGCGGCGCCCGCCTTTTTCTATCAGACAATGAAGAGAGTACTCACCTTATTGATAAGCATCCTGTCGACACTCACCATGACAGCGCAGGGGTGGCCCGAGAACTACGGCGGCATCATGCTGCAGGGATTCTACTGGGACTCCTATGCCGACTCGAAGTGGACGAACCTGGAGTCGCAGGCCGACGAGATGTCGCAGTTCTTCGACCTGATATGGGTACCCAACTCGGGCTACTGCAACACCACGTCGAACAACATGGGCTACCACCCCATCTACTGGTTTAACCACAAGAGCGCCTTCGGCACGGAGGCTCAGCTGCGCTCCATGATCAGCACGTTCAAGCAGAAGGGCACGGGCATCATCGAGGACGTGGTCATCAACCACCGCGCCAGCGTCAACAGCAACTGGCTCAGCTTCCCCGCCGAGACCTATCAGGGTGAGACCTACCAGCTGACGGCGGCCGACATCTGCCAGGACGACGAGGCCAAGGACAACGGCTACACCCCCACCGGCGCCAAGGACACGGGCGAAGGCTGGGGCGGCGCCCGCGACCTCGACCATACGGGCGAGAACGTACAGAAGAACGTGATGGCCTACGAGGACTTCCTGCTCAACGACCTAGGCTACACGGGCTTCCGCTACGACTTCGTGAAGGGCTTCGCAGCCAAGTACGTGGGTCTCTACAACAAGACCGCCGGCGTGCAGTTCTCCGTCGGCGAGTGCTGGGACGGCAACAAGACGGTGGTGACCAACTGGATCAACGGCACCAAGCAGGACGGCGTCATCCAGAGCGCCGCCTTCGACTTCCCCATGAAGTACTACATCAACGACGCTTTCAGCAACAACGGAAATAACTGGAGCAGGCTGAACGGCAGCGCCTTGTGCACCGACAACAACTACAAACGCTACGCCGTGACCTTCGTCGACAATCACGACACGGGCCGCCAGGGCGAGTGTCCGCTCTACGCCAACGTCGAGGCTGCCAACGCCTTCATCCTGACGATGCCGGGCACACCCTGTGTGTGGCTGAAACACTGGATGACTTACAAGAACACTATCAAGAGGTTGATTCTGACGCGCCGTGCTGTGGGCATCCACAACCAGAGCAATATTGCCTCGAAGGGCGTGTCTGGCAATGGCTACACGGTGGTCGTCGAGGGCACAAAAGGCAGTGCCCTGCTGCTGTTAGGCGCCGCCGAAGCGTCGACCAGCGGCTACAAGCTGGCCGTCGAGGGCACGAATTTCCAGCTGTGGGTTACAGAAGACGTCGACCTCTCGGCACTCGAAGCCATCCACGACGAGACGTTTACGGCGCCAGACTTCTGTCAGGTGGCCGACGGTGAGGTGTGTGCCTTCTTCGAGGCGCCCAACTCGTGGTCAACCGTTAAGTGCTGGGCGTGGAACGGCTCCCTCAATTACACGGGAGGCACATGGCCAGGAGCAGCCTGCACCAAGGTCGGAAGAAACAACGGCAAGTACGTGTGGAAGTGGAGCTACACCGGCACGCTGACCTCACAGCCCACCTTCATCATCTTCAACAACAATAACAACGGGCAGCAGACCCCAGACCTCGACTTCCACAATGGCGGCTACTACAGCGAGACTGGTGCCCTGCAGGGCGTCGTGACCGACATTGCCACCATCACGTCGCCCGTCACCCACCAGCCATCACCCGTCTACACCCTCGACGGCCGACGTGTCAGCCAGCCGACGAAGCCGGGCATCTATATCCGCAACAACAAGAAAGTGATAGTTCGATAGCGGTCTAAGTTGTCTTCTTAAACAACTACCGCGTTGTCTTCTTGACAACGGCGCGCACCACAAACCAGCAGTGCATCAGGAAAGTTGAAACGACGCCATAATGTTTCTGCATCACAAGGTATCGCTCACGCAGTGATGCCTTGTGATTTTTGGTGGTAGTGCCCTCTTCCATGTAGTTGGCCACCACCGTGTGCAGATTCACCAACTGCAACTGTCGGCGTTCCGTCTCTTTCATCACACGTATACACCAGTCGACGTCGGCCGAGAAGCGGTAGCGCAGGTCGTACGCCTGTGTCTTAGCCACCTCAGTACGCACATAGAAAGCCTGGTGGCACACCAGCATGCCCTGACGGAACGAGCGCCACGTCAGCCGCTCGGGCGGTTGCAGGCGGCGGTGGTACAGGTAGTTGCCTTCGCCGTCGACCACGTCAGTGTCGCCATAGAGCACCCCCACCCCTTCGCCGGCCTTGTCCATCACCAGCTCCAGCGTGTCAGTCGAGGGCAGCGAGTCGCCGGCGTTCAGAAACACCAGATAGTCGCCCGTGGCGCGCTGCAAGCCCTTGTTCATGGCGTCGTAGATGCCGCGGTCGGGCTCCGAGAAGACCACCACCTCGTGCGAGGCAGCCGTCTCCGTGCTCTCCTCCCGGTAGTCGTCCACCATCGCCAGCGTCGTGTCCTTCGAGGCACCGTCAACAATCAGGTGCTCCACGTAGGGATAGCTCTGCGCCAGCACACTGTCGAGCGTCCGCTGCAACACAGCAGCAGCGTTATAAGTAATGGTGACCACCGTAATCTTTGGTTTCATAGACGGAAATGTTTCTGTGCAATGGCCTGCTGGTAGATTTCAATATAGCGCAGTGAGACACTGGTCTGGGAGTAGTGCTGCGACACCTTGCGGACGGCCTCATGACGCAGCCTGTCGCCGTCGGCCTCACAGAGCACCCACCCCATGCCGCGGGCCAGGTCGTCGCTGTCGCGCAGCTGTGCCACATAGCCATTGCTCTTATGGTCAATCATCTCGGGTATGCCGCCAACACGGAACCCCACGCAGGGCACGCCGCATGCCATCGACTCCATGATCGTGTTGGGAAGGTTGTCCTCGAGCGATGGCGTCACGAAGACGTCGGCAGCATTGTAGACACTGACGATGGTACGCTCGTCGCTGACGTAGCCCAAGACGTGAACAGGCAGCGCAAGCCGGTCGGCCACCGACTGGGCATGACTGCCAAGAATGGCCACAGTAGTGTCGTCCCTCAGCTCAGGGCGGCTGTCGACAAGCTTCCTGACAGCCTCAATGAGATAGGCAATGCCCTTGCGCTCATCTGTCACCCGCTGCGACACAAACAAGATGACACGCCCCTCGACAGGCAGCCCCAGTTCCAGGCGCGCTTTCCGCTTGTCCTGCGGACAGTAGATGCGCGTGTCGATGGCGTTGGGAATACACGTGACGGGCTGCCCCTTCAGCAGCGCACTCCTCCTTGCCTCGCCCTCAAGCCATCGGCTGCACGCCACGAAGAAGACGTTCTGGCCGTCCAGCAGCGCCGCCTTCCGCTGCCAGACGCGGGCCGCCAAGTCCGACCGCGAGCCGCCGCCGGGCAGCAACCTGCAGTGGTGGCACTGCGACCTGTAGTTGTTGCAACCGCGCGTGTAGTGGCACAGCGCCGTAGCCGGCCAGATGTCGTGCATCGTCCACACCACAGGCTTCCCCTCGCGCAGAATCCTCCTGATGTCCTTCAGCGACAACATGCCCTGGTTCACCCAGTGCAGGTGCACGACGTCGGCCTCCCTGAACTCCGGCAGCCGCGTAATGTCGCTGCCGGCGTTGGCAATGTCAATCTCGAAAAGACGTTCGCGCTGGAAACGAAGATGGAAGAACACCACCAGCCGCTCCCACAGGAAGTGCCAGCGCAGCAGCGGCGACCTGGGCAGGCCGACAACCGTCAGCGAGTCGCCCGACCTGTCGCGCACCAGCATCTTCGCCTTCACGCCGTGGTTCTTCAGCGCCTCCATCAGGCGGTGAGCCGCCACGGCGGCGCCCCCCGTCCTGTCACTCGTGTTGACTATCAGTACCCTCACCCTTGATTCAGAAATCCTACTCGCCGAAGGCGAAATAACTTAACTCTAAATTCCTACTCGCCGAAGGCGACGCATCTTAAGTCAGAAATCCTTAAATCTTGCTTTTCTTACTCTCCTCCTTGGCCTTGCGCTTCGCCTCCTTGGCGGCGGCCCGCTCCTGGCGGCGCTTCTCCTTAGCCAGCTTCTTCTCCAGCTTGCGCTGCTCCTTCAGCTGGCGCTTCAGCTCGCGAGCCTCCTCCTTGGCGGCAGCCTTCTCCACTTTCTCCACCTCCTTCGTGCGCGTAGCCTCCTCCAAGTTCTCGCGCAGCATGTCCTTGTCGAAGGTGACCACCATGCCCAGGATGCCCAGCGAGAGCGTCTTGTCCTCGCCATCCAGCGTCACGTGCGTCATATTAAAGAGGTAGTAGTTGTCGAACTTCAGCTTCGAGTTCAGCGCCGTCTTCACAGCCTGCACCACCACATTCTTGCCCAGGCGGGTGATGCCGTTGTCCCCGAACCCGCGGTTCTCGGCTTCCTCGTCCACATACTCCTTCACGGCCTTCATCATGGCCTCCTTGTGCTTCTCCTCGGCAGGCGCCGTAACAGCCATGACCACAGCCACGAGCAGCACGATGACAATCCACAGCAACTTCTTCATTTTTTCCCTTGTTCTATAACGTTTAGCGGCATCCCTGTGCCACAAATGCGGCGCAAAGGTACTATATTGTTTTGTGAAAACAAAGAAAAATGCGTAAATATTTGTTGTTTTCGCGCACAGTTGCTTGATATACGTCAAGAATATTGTTAATTTATGCAGTTTTTCAGTCCAAACACTTGCGGGAATCAAGAAAACGTTGTACCTTTGCATCGTCAAAAGGTTAATAGATTGTTTTAGGTTAGTAGTAATA